>JAYSSR010000077.1:0-77781 GCA_043720395.1 Acidimicrobiia bacterium | reverse complement strand
GCCACACACCCGAGTAATCGATCGGTTGTCGTCCGATCGAAATCGCCGTAGAGTGACACACCTTCACCGCGGGGTGGAGCAGTCCGGTAGCTCGTCGGGCTCATAACCCGAAGGTCGCAGGTTCAAATCCTGCCCCCGCCACCAAGTAAAGAACCAGGTCAGAGGCCCTTTCCGGGAAATCGGAAAGGGCCTCTGACGTTGCCGGACCGGGTTGATGTCAGCAGTTTGTAAGCACGACGTCCGCCTACTGGTGCATACGGGTACCGATGGCGCACGGGTCGTGGGTGGCATTCGGCTCGTGCGCTCGTGACGCCGAGCCTCGAGGGTTGTCATCCGGCGGCGCAAGTACGATCGTCTTCGTGGCTGAGAGGGTGTCGGACGATGCGTCAAACGACGCCGAAATCCTCGAGATCGAGGAAGACGGGCCAGTTGTGCTCGGGGAAGCGGCGGAGGGGGATTCGCGGTCAGGCCAGCCCGCGACAGTTCCTCACAGACTCGAGCTCCCGACCGAGGCATGGACGGCCGCCACCCCACGTCGACAGGACGCGTTCGTTCTCATTCAGTGCGTGCTCGGAGCGCTGTCGCTGCTCTCGGTTTGGTCGAGTGCGACCCAAGTAGCGCTCGCCCTCGCAGCGCTGCTGGTGTTGATCGCTCTAATCCCCCTCGGGCAACGCGTTCGTAACGGGAGCGGTCGAGCAAAGGTTCGCGCCCTGGGGGTCCTTGTCGTGGCGCTCGCTGCAATCGCGGCTGGGTCGATCACGGTGATTCGGTTGGCGACGTCAGACCCATCCCTTGCGCCGTCAGTCGAGGTGGACGCTCGAACGTTCTCAGTCGATAGCGAAATGCGCACGTCGAACCGAACCGGGCTGGCCTCCCAGAGCGTCACCGCCACGACGGGCGAAACTGTGGAGTGGACGATCCGCGCCGACTTTGGATCGTCGGGCGAGACCGAGGGCAGGGTTCGGATTGTCTACCCGCGGGCTGTGTCACCAGTGCTCTCCAATGGGCTGGCGCCAGCGGGGGATGGCGTAGGGGTGGTGGCGCACATTGGACGCACGAGCAAAGTGGTGAGCGTGTCCGGGCTTGTCAGCGGTGCCGAGACGCTGTGCGGTGATGTGCAGTTCCTGACGGTGCTCCTTGAGGGAAAGACGGGGATTCTTGCGTCCTCATTCACTCCCCTCGTGATTCTGGATGAGGAGATGTGCCAAGAAGCGGAACAAGGAGCCTCCGGCCGCTTCTACCCAGGCGACCGCCAGTACTGGGATTGGAACACCGATCGCACGGGTCCTTCTGAGTTCCCCGTCTTGAACTCTTACATCAACACGCCCTCGTATGGGGACGAGAGGTCGTTTCTTGATGCGCGCCCGGTAGGAGCGACAGACTCAGGCTCCTTTCACGATCTCACGGCGGTATCACCCTTCGGTGACCGGGTGGTTGTGCGACTGTTCGCAGTCAACTCTGCCAATGAGAACGTCGAGCCCCGGTTGACCGCTCACGAGACAACGGCACGAATTCTGGTTCCCGCTGGGACCGCGAACTCACTCCGGGTGCGGGGCTACATCTCTTCATCGGACGCTCGGCCCGACCTCGTCGAGAACACGACGGACTTCACCAGCGGAAGCCCCTTCCGCCTCGTCTACGTGAGCGGCAGTGCAAGGATGTACACGAGGCACGGGGAGTTTGTGCTCCCTGACCAGATTGTCGATGACGGCGTTTTGATCGGTTCCGCCAGCGCTCACGGCAACCTGGAGCCGGGGGCGGACGAGGCTGTCGTCATCGAGATCGAACTGATCGTGTTGCCCTCGTGATCCTCAACTTTGTCCACCTTCACTCTTCCGAGCCCACCCGGGACCTGACGTACGTGCGGACGCCGGTCTGTCAGGGACGGCTGTCGCCGGTGTCTTCGAAGTCGCGATGAGGCTCCGGCGCCGGCCTGCCGCTGCCGAAAACGAGGTCGGCGATCTGCTCGGCCGCCGCTTCCTCCTTCGCAGGGATCGCGTGCATGTAGATGTCTTGGGTGAAGGCCGAAGTCGCATGGCCGAGGCGATCCGACATCACCTTGGCGTCGACGCCGGCCGCCAGGCCGAGAGTGGCGTGCGTGTGTCGTAGATCGTGGAGCCTGATCTTCGGCAAGCCGAGTCGTTTCACGGTCCGGTCAAAGGTCTGCGAGAAGTAGTCGGGGTGCACCGGGGTGCCGTCCTCGCGGGCGAACACGAGGTCGTGTTCGTGGTAGCCGTCGCCGAGGAGCGCCTTCTCCTGTTGCTGACGGCGACCGTGCTCGCGGAGAACGCGGATGGTCTCGGGGTCAAGGGCGATCTTCCGCTCGCCGCGCTTGGTCTTGGGGCGACCGAAGGTGAGCTTGTACTCGACGGACAGGACTGTCTGCTGCACGTGTAGCCGTCGGGAATTGAAGTCGATGTCACGCCAACGAACTCCGAGCACTTCGCCACGCCGCATCCCGGTGGTGGCTGCGAGCACGTAGGCCGCGGCCAGTCGATGATGGGCGATGCCGTCGAAGAACTGGCGCAGTTGCACTGGCGTCCAGGTCTTCATCTCTTGCCGGTCGGCACGGTTGAGCTTCGGCGGATCGGCTGCATCGGCGACGTTGCGAGGCACGAGGTTCTTGCGCACGGCGTCGCGGAGCGCGCGGTGGATGAGCACGTGCACGTTCCGCACGGTCTTCGGCGCGAGATCACGCGCCATGAGCCGCGAGTAGAACAGATCCAGCTGATCCGGCGACAGCTGTTGGATTTGCACGTGGCCGATCTCGGGAAGCACGTGCCGCTCGACGAGTCCCCGGTAGCTCGCGAAGGTGCTCGGTCGGAGTCCCATCTCGCGCGCTGGCAGCCAGCGTTCGGTGAGAAACTCGCCGAGGGTGACTTTCGACGGTTCGCGGAACACGCCCCCCTGAATCGCCGCCAGCGTGTCAGTGAGGAACTGCTGAGCTTCCTTCTTGGTGCGGAACCCGCCCTTGGTGTGTTGCTTGCGTCCCTCGGCGGTATCGGTCCGCCAGAACACCGTCCACGTGTTGCCACGGCGATAGATGCCGCCTCGTTGACTCATGGGTGGCCCCCGTTACGTTCGGGCCGCCGTGCGGCCTGTGTGCGTTGGTGGGCCAGCTCGGGCCGAGGCACCAGCCGGAGTGCCGGTGATGCCGGCATCTCGGTGGTGAGGTCGTCATCGTACTGGTCGGTGACCGTCGGGTTCTCGACGTTGTCGTCGGCGTCGAGGAGTCGGCGGAGCGCGGCGGTGGGGACCCGGATGAGCCGGCCGACGCGAATGACGGGCACGGGGAAGGTGCCTTCTTTGATGGCGCGGTACCCGGTGGTGCGGTCGATGCCGAGCTCGGCGAAGGCTTCGTCGGCGGTGATGCAAGCGCGTGTGGCGGGGTCGGGGATCACGGCGTGCTCCGGGTGTCGTCGTGCGGCTCCATGTGAGTGATCCCACCCTCGAACCCCGGTCGGCGTGACACCTCGCTGATAGCTGGTGCCGTTGCCGCCCTGCGGGCGGGTTCCGTGGCCCGCCGGTTGGCGGGGTGCCGTGGGGGTCGCTGGCGTTCGCCGTGTCAAGCCCCTCGTTCCTCGGGGCCGAGCCCTTCGGGTTGACACGGCGCCCGCCGGCGACCCTTCGCCCGGAGGGCGACGCCCCGGCCACCCCCGGTTCGGGACTTCTCAGCACACCGAAGGGAGGTCAGTCGTGGCACACGTAGAAATGGTCGAGTCGTGCGTCGCTCCTGGCGGACAGCCGGTGCTGTTCCACACCCCCACCGAGGGGGTCCCGACCTATGTGGTCGTGGACCGCTACGGGGTGGAGCACCTGCACACCGGATCGCTCGGCGTCGCGATGACGGCTGCTCGTCGGGTGCTGATCGAACAGGGCGAGGTGTGGGTCCGTGCTTCGGATGACACCTGTGCCCACATCGACCCGAACCGGGTCGCTACCGACACACCGTCGCGTCCGTGGATCCAGACGATCGCGGCATCCCAACAAGGAGGAACCCCATGACCATCACCGACCCCACCAACACCGTCGCCGACGGCGACCCGGTCGAGCTCGAACCGCAGTTGTGTTGGCTGAACCTGGCCGACATGGCCCCGCATCCGGACAACCCGCGGCACACGCTCGGTGATCTGACCGAGCTGACCCGGTCGATCAGGGCGCACGGGATCATCGAACCGCTCGTCGTGCTGCCCGCCGACGACCACGGCGTGTACCTGATCGTTGCCGGTCGTCGCCGCCATGCGGCTGGTCTGCAGGCCGGGGTGACCGAGGTGCCGGCAGTGGTGCGGCCGATGACGCGGGTGGGGGTGATCGAGGCCGGGTTGTCGGAGAACTCGAACCGCAGCGACCTCACGTTGTCGGAGGAGGTCGCGGCGATCGAACGGTTGATGTCGCTCGAGGGTGGCTTGACCCCGTCGAAGTTGTGCCGCCGGATCGGCCGGTCGCAGTCGTGGGTGCGTGCTCGGATGGCGGTCACGATCTTGCCCGCCCAGTGGCGTGACAAGTTGGACTCGGGTGAGTTGTCGATCGCTGCCGGGGAGGCCGCAGCGTCGCTCGCTGATCTCGGCCCCGATCATCTCGACGCCGTGTGCGAGCAACTCGCCGGACGCACCTGGCAGGACCCTGCCCGTGTCGTCGCCTCCTACCGTGAGACGCAACGCCGCCGTGACAACTACCGCGACGCCCTCGACCGTTCCGTCGCCACGCATCCGGTCGTCTACAGCGACGAGCACCCGGCACCCGACAAGGCCCGACGCATCGGCGAACTGTTCGATCCTGACGGCTGCCGCGCCCACACCGTCGAGCCGTGCCACGCGATGGTGGTGAAGGCCACGTCGTGGGGCGAGGGGGTCGAGGTGTTCGACGTGTGCGTCGAGCCTCGCCGCCACGACCCCCAGCGCATCGCCACGGCGAAGAGCGAGAGCGACCTCGCGTCGGACCGCACCCCGAGCCGACCGCCAACTCAGGACGACTCCCACGCCAAGCGCAAGGCCCGACTGGCCCGGCTGTCGCACGCGACCGAGACGTTCGCCAAGGCCCGCGGCGGGTTTGCTCAGGCGGATCTGACACGGCTGGCGTTGCGGTCGGTGGTGCTCGAAGCCGGACGCGACGCGGTCGTGTTCGCAGCGACGATCCTCGGCCACGACCAGCCCCGCGACGCCACCGCAATCGATCTGTTGGACGGTGCTGACACGGTCGCTGCGTTGACACGGGTTGCCGGGGCGGTCGCTCTCGGCCTGGCCGAGAACCGCATGTACTGGTCGGCGTCGAGCAGCCAGTGCTGTGACTATCTCGACGCGTTGATCGCCACCGGCTGGACACCCGACGAGTGGACCGCTGCCACGCTTACGGACCGGCCCGACCGGGACTGACACGTCTGCGACCGGTCTGCCCGCCACCTGGTCGGCGGGCAGACCGGACCAGGTTCTTGCCGCTCGGGAGTGTTCTCGGGAGCAACTCCGGGACGTCGATGTGCTGGGCGAACCCGCCGGCTGGGTGCCGTGACCACCGCTCGGGTGGGTGCCGTTGCCGGCCCTTCGGGTCGGGTGCCGTGTTGGGCCACCACGCCGGGCACGGCACGACGCCTCCGGGGTCGGGACGGTCGGGGAAGCCCAACCGGCCCCGGGCGCCGTGCCACTCGCACCAACACGGAGGCCCTCATGTCCACCACCGCACCCACCATCGACCCGACCCCCACGATCACAAGCACCGCCGAACACGTCACGCTCACCGTCGAGGCCTGGCACGACCCGATCGTCGAAGCAGCCCCCGGTGCCGTGCGCACCGACACCGACGACGCGCTCGTCTGGTACATACCCTCGATCGGAACCATCGGCATGGCCAT
This sequence comes from Acidimicrobiia bacterium, assembly GCA_043720395.1. GTDB lineage: Bacteria > Actinomycetota > Acidimicrobiia > Acidimicrobiales > JANYDT01 > JANOYY01. The sequence continues at coordinate 71,936 of JAYSSR010000077.1, read as the reverse complement.
GGCGCACCGCTTCGCCCGCCACGCCACCGACGGACCCAGCCTGTGGACGATCGAGGACCTCGCGCTCACCTTCGGCATCGGCAACTCCGCCGCACGCGTCTGGCGAAGCCTCGACCGGCTCGACCGGTTCGGGATCACCCGCCGCACCGGTGACCGCATCGCCGTCCGGCTCTGGCTCGCACCGCTCACCCAACGCCAGATCGCACAGCTCCCGCCCTACCTCGCCGCCGCCTACCCCGACCACCTCGCCCAGCGATGACCACCACCACCGCACCCCCAGGGCCGAGGTGGCGGATACACGCCGCATGTCGCGGCACCGAACCCGCCCTGTTCTACGACCCACACCCCGCATCGGTCGCCGCCGCAAAGACCGTGTGCGACACCTGCCCGGTGCGCAACGCCTGCCGGGCCCACGCCGTCGACACCGCAGAGCCGTTCGGCGTGTGGGGCGGACTCGCCGCCGACGAACGACCCGCACCACCACCCGACACCGCGCCAGCACCCGGCCCGGCACCAAAGATCAGCGACGACGAGCTCTACGACCTTTTCTCAGACGCCGACCCCGACCAGGCCGCGCTCGACCAACTCCTCGAACACGTCTGGCTCCCCAACGCCACCGCCTACACCGCGCTGCAACGCGCCGTGCGCCTCGGCGTCGTGGAACACCGCGGCCGCAGTCTCTACCCCGTCCGCCACTGACACCCGACCCGGTCCCGCACCTGTGGAGGTGCGGGACCGGCGCCGCGTGTGCCGTCACCGACGGGTCACCGGTCGCCCGGCTCCAGCCGGTGTGCCGTGTCGCCGGCCTCGTGGGCCGGCGGTGCCGTGCTGCCCGCCGCCCGCAGCCGTGTCAAGCCCCTCGTTCCTCGGGGCCAAGCCCTTCGGGTTGACACGGCCGCTTCCGGCGGCGGGCCAGACGCCCGGAGGGCGAAGCCGCCCACCCGACACCGGAAGGACACACCCGATGCACGCCAACGACCTGTTCGCCACCATCACCGCCCAACTCATCGACGACATCGAAACCGGCGCCGCCGGAACCTGGAGCATGCCATGGCACCACCTCGCCGACGCAGGCACACCCACCAGCATCGACCACCGCCCCTACCGGGGCATGAACGCCGTGTGGCTCGCCATGGTCGCCGCCGCCCACGACTGGACCTCAGGCACCTTCGGCACCTACCGCGCCTGGCAACGCCACGGTGCCCAAGTCCGGCGCGGCGAACGCGCCACCCAAGTCGTGCTCTGGAAGCCCTCCAAACCCACCGACGCAGACAGCAAGACCGACGACACCGACGGCACGACCGCGGGACGGCCTCGCCTCATCGCCCGCGCCTACGCGGTGTTCGCTGCCGAGCAATGCGATGGAGCCGACGACATCATCGCCCGCCGCAACCAGCAACGAACCGAACGCGACACCCCCGCCCGCATCGACGCCGCCGAGCAGTACCTCACCGCCGTCGCCGCGACCGTCATCGAAGGCGGCAACCGCGCCTACTACCGGCCCGCCACCGACTCCATCCACCTCCCGACCCTCGCCCAGTTCGACACCGCCGCCCACTACTACGCCACCCGCGCCCACGAGACCATCCACTGGACCGGCCACGCCGACCGCCTCAATCGGGACCTCACCGGCCGATTCGGCGACGACGCCTACGCCGCCGAAGAACTCGTCGCCGAGCTCGGCGCCGCCATGTGGTGCGCACAGACCGGACTCACCACCATCACCCGAGCCGACCACGCCGCCTACCTCGCCGGATGGCTCCGCATCCTGCGCAGCGACGCCCGCGCCCTCGTCACCGTCGCCAGCCGAGCCCAAGCCGCCGTCGACTGGCTCAACACCCACACCGGACACACCGCCACCGAAACCGCCGAAGAGGTCGCCGCATGAACCGCCCGCCCTACCGCCGCAGCGACGAGATCGCCGCCTACACCTACCAAGCCGACATCTACTGCCCGGCCTGTCTCATCGAAGCCATGATCGCCGACGGCATCGCCGCCCCCGCCGCCCGCGACATGCCCACCGACGATGTCCTCGAGCAATGCGCCGGCGCCCTCGCCATCGTCCGAGACGACGACACCACCTACGACACCAGCGAGTTCCCCAAGCCCGTGTTCCTCGACTGGCTCACCCCCGACGACACTTGCGCAAGCTGCCACCAGTCGCTCTGACCTCGCCGCCGGCCGGCGCCCGACGAACGGCCGCCCACCGCGTGTGCCGTGACCGCCCTTCGGGCGGGTGCCGTCGGCTCTCGGCGTTAACCGACTCGTGCTCCTCACTCGTAGGCAGGCGACTCGAAGTGCAGATGTGGGACCTCCCACGATCGCCCTCTGCCGATCGGCCTACCCTTCAGGACGTGGACGCCCAGCTGCCCGACTATTTCTCTGACCGCGAGCTCGGCCCACCCCCACTGTTATTGGACGATCTCCCCTCGACGGCATGGATCGGCATTTCGGCAACCTTCCACAGGTTCGCGGACCAGCAATTCTTCGGTGCGGAGTTTCCCGAGCAGTGCGAGGACGGGAAGGGCATCTCTGGCACGAGCATGGCGGGCCTCCGAGCGCTGCTGGTCTCACACATCCCGCGGCTCGGCGGCTGGCCCCGCGAAGACGAACCGCCCGACACCATCACAGCGATGGATCTCGTCGTGTTCGGATGGGTGCATGCCCAAGAGCCGAGCGTTGCCGGACATCATGGCTACTTCGGTCACGACCACTACACGTTCGACCGTCGTGCCGGACGCGCTCGCTGGAGCAGCGAGATCAATCGAATCCTCGAGCGAAATGGCGTGGCGCTCCGGCAGGAGCCTGACGGAACCGTGGTCCGAGTCGACACCGCCGCGGCGACGGTCGCCACGCGCTCTCCCGTCCCAAGCGTTGGCGACGTCCAGGTCGACGAAAAGATCGCCACGGCGCTGCGAAAGTACCGAGCACCCGACGCTGCCGTCCGTCGCGAGGCACTCGAGGCGTTGTGGGATGCCTTTGAGCGGATCAAGACAGTCGTCGACCCCAGCAGCAAGAAGCAATCGGTCCGCGCCCTCATCGACCTCATGGCTGACGAAGGTGCGTCCCGTGACGCCATCGAGGCCGAGTCCGTGGCGCTCACCAAGATCGGCAACGACTTCCAGATCCGACACCACGAGGTCGACAAACACACGGTCGAGGAGTCTTTGATCGACCCGCTCTTCATTCGTGCTCTTGCACTCGTTGACTCGGCCGCTCGAGCGATCGTTAGGCGGGCCGGGGACGCGTGAGAGACGCCAGTCCGCCGACGGACTGACTGACGACGGCGAGCGGGGTCGGATGCAACAGCGATCCCAAGAGAAGGTCGTTCGTACTGTCGACGATTGTCCGAGTGGATGGAGGTCTGTGATGGACAGCACCAGCGACCCGAGGAGTCGACACACCGACTACGACTGGAATCGGCGAGGCCGACACCGGCTACGAGCGCCGGCCGCCGTCGTGATCGACCTGCCGGTACCCGCCGCTGCGGATGCTCACCTGTGGGTCGCAACGATCTGGCCCGACGACCGGGCCGGTGGGTGGGCTCGAGCGCTCTGGGAGCCCGAGCCATCGCGGCGTGGCTGGCGTCTCCCGATGGAGCTCGCCGCTGGCGACGTGATCGAGTTCGGCGCCGACACGGCAGCACGACCGGTGCGGTGGTTCGGAATCATGGACTCCTACGAGCCCGACCGCTGGGCCACGATCCAAGGGCCGTACCCGACCCCGACCGACGCGTGGCACGACGCGCAACGCCTCCTCGCGCTCGAACGATTCCTCCCCCCGCTGCCAACCGAACCGCCGAGAGCGACGACGTCATGCGACCGGACCGGCCGCGAAGGACGACACCGCCACCACCGACGCCCGTAGACGAGCGATCCGTACTCGCCACCGCCACTGCAAACCCGCCCAGGCGATCGGGAGTGAACCCAGGTCGGACTCACAGATGATCACCGGAGACGGTGTGCACGGTTTCGGGAGTTCGGGAGTGACCTCGGGAGCGTGCCCGGGAGTGTGTGAGCGCACGCTGCCGTCCATGTTGAGCATCGCCAAGCTGCGAGTCGGGCAGGAGGCCTACACCCTCGCCGGTGTCGCCCAGAGTCTGGACGACTACTACACCGGCCTCGGTGAAGCTGACGGTCTCTGGATCGGCGTCGGCGCGGAACGCCTCGGCATCGACGGTCCGGTGTCGGCGGACGACCTTCGAGCGGTACTCGCTGGCATCGCGCCGGGCACTGGTGGTCTGACCCCGAACGGCGAGACGCTGCGCACGCATCCGCGTCGGGTGCCCGGGTTCGACCTGACCTTCAAGGCCCCGAAGTCGGTATCGGTGCTCTACGCAGTTTCGGACGATCCTCGGGCCCAAGGGCAGATCATCGAAGCAGGTGAGGCCGCCGTCCGTCAGGCGGTTGCCTGGTTGGAGCGTGAGGCGATTCAGGTGCGCCGCGGGTCCGGTGACGCCGCCTACCTGAACGACCTCGCCGCCCGCGATCCAGTTGCCGCCGAGGCCGCCAAAGTCCGCGTCCTTCCCGGACGGGGCGTCGTGGCCGCCGTGTTCCGGCATCGCACCAGCCGAGCCGGCGACCCTCTCCTCCACTGGCACACGCTGGTCGCGAACCTCGTGGAAGGACCCGACGGCCGCTGGGGCGCCTTCGTGCATCCCGAGCTCTACCGATCAGTCCGCGCCGCAGGCGAACTGTTCCAGACAGCGCTGCGCGACGAATTGACCGATCGCCTCGGCCTGCAATGGCGCCCCGGCCGCCACGTCCCCGAGGTAGCCGGCGTCCCGCAACCTCTTTGCGACATGTTCTCTAAGCGGGCCGCCGAGATCGACGCATGGCTCGAGGCCACCGGCACCCCGAACAACCCCGCGGGCCGCCAAGCGGCGGTGCTGGCGACACGACGCGGGAAGCCCGAGGTGGAGGGCGAACGGTTCGACGCCGCATGGAAAACTGCCGCAGCCGAGGCCGGTTGGGGACCGGCGCAGGCCGAAGCGCTGTTGTCGGCCACCGCCGGGCGGACCGTCGCCTACGACGAGATCTGGCGCCTCGTCGTCAGCGACCCGATGAGCGGCGCCGCCATCGACCACACCGTCACCGCCGAGGACTGGATCGAGGACCTCGGCAGGACCCTCACCGACCACGACACCACCTTCACCCGCCCGCAGTTGGTCGAAGCGGTCGCTGCCCGGATCGGTGAAGGGGCGCCGGTCGCGACCGTCGACCGGATCGTCGCCCGCGTGCTCGCCTCGCCGCAGATCGTCCCGATCGCCGACGACCACACGCCCCGATGGACGACCACCGGCATGCTCGACATCGAGCAACGGTTCCTCGCCGCCGTCCACGACACCCGCAACAGCCGCACCCCGGTGGACGAAGCGATGGTCGACCACGTCATGGGCGACGGCCCGATGCTGGGCGCTGACCAAGACCTCGCCGTCCGAACCATCACGAACTCGCCCGACGCAGTCACCGTGCTCGTCGGCCCTGCGGGCACCGGTAAGACCTTCACGCTCGACGCCGTTCGCCGAGTGTTCGAGGGCGCTGGCCAACACGTGGTCGGCGTCGCCCCGTCCGCCCGAGCCGCCCACGAACTCGCAACCGACGCCCACATTCCATCGGCCACCATTCACCGTCAACTCGGCGCATGGGACAGCGGACTCGACCTGCCAAGCGAACGCACCGTGCTCGTCGTCGACGAAGCGGCCATGGCCGGCATCCGCGAGCTCGAGCGGGTCACCCGCCCAGTGATCGCCGCAGGCGGACGTGTGGTGCTCGTCGGCGACCACCATCAACTCCCCGAAATCACCGCAGGGGGAGGCTTCGCAGCACTCGCAACCGACACCCACGTCACGATCGCCGAACTCACCGCCAACCGTCGCCAACTCAATGAATGGGAACGCGATGCTCTCGCCGAACTCCGCGATGGGCACGTCGCCGCCGCCGTCAGCGCGTACCGCAACAACGATCGCATCGTCGTCGCCGACGACCGCGCCGAAATGATCGCCACCGCAGTCGACCGGTGGCTCGACGCCCACGAAGCCGGAGCGGTGCCGGTGCTCCTCGCCGGAACCAACGACGTCGTGGCCGCCCTCAACCATGCCGTGCGCCAACGGCTGCTCAGCGCCGGCCTCCTCACCGCCGGTGCTGACGGGCTCGCCGTAGGGGAGCGACTCGTCATGCGCATCAACGACTACCGAGCGCAGACCATCGACGGCGACGACATCGCAGTGCTCAACGGACAGACCGGAACCCTTACGGCGATCGACGACACTGGACTCGTTGTTCGTCTCGACCACGACGACACGCTCGTGCGGATCGACAACGACTACCTCGCAGCGGGCGGCATCGACCACGCCTACGCCACCACCGCCCACCGAGCCCAGGGCGGCACCTGGGACCTCGCGATCGCGGTCGGTCTCGACGGTCTGTACCGCGAAGCCGGCTACCTCGTGATGTCACGCGGACGACAGTCGAACTGGCTGGTCCTCACCCAGCCCGAACTCGACAGCCTCGACCTCGACGTCGGCCGACACGACAGCCCCCTGCGACTGCTCGTCGAAGAACCCGACACGATCGACGACCTACTCCATGACCGGCTCAGCGCCTCCCGCCGCAAAGCACTCGCCACCACCCGCGACCCGCACGCGCCCGACATCCACCACAGGGCCACCACGCTCGACCTGCCAGCACTCGAGCGCTGGTCCGCCTATGCACGCGCGGTCGAAGCACGAGCCACCCACCTCATCGGGGGCGATCCCGCTCACGCCCACCAGAGGCTCGCTCGCCTGGATCACACCGCTCGCCACGTCGCCGTCGGCCACCGGGTCAAGGCTTGGGACCGGCGCAACATCGGCACCATCACTTCGCTCGACGACAGCGCTGGCACCGCTCAGGTCGAGTTCGTTTCGGCGAAAGGCACGACGGCGATTCGGACGTTCAACTGGGACGACATCACCATCGTCGACCCGCCACACCCGCGGCCGCGCCAACTCAGCCACGTTGCGGCGACCACCGTCGAGCGAACCGCAGCGGACATCCGCGACGGCCTCGACCGATGGCACGCACACCTCTCCGCAGCGGGGGTGCAGCCCAACGATGCCCACGTGTACACAGCAGCAGCATCGCTAGCAGTCGATCGCGCTGCTGCGGCCCTCCGCGCTGCGGAGCCTGCCTGGCTCGTTGCACTGCTCGGAACACGGCCGGTCGACAACCCGGCGGCGACGCAGGTCTGGGAGGACACGGTGCAAGAAGTGGCTGCGCATCGACTCCGTGCGGGCATCATCGACCCCCAGAACCTGGGCGACGAAGCCGTGTGGGCGGCCGTCTCAGCCACCGTCGACAGCGCACGAGTCTGGCTCGACGACATCGCCGACCCGACGCTCAAGCCAGCGTTGCGAGCGCGAACGCCCGACGAGTTGCAGCAGCGCCAAGTCGAACTCGACGCAATCCTCGCGACCGCACCAGGAGACGTTCGAGGTCTCATCCAAAAGATGCAGTCCATGGCCCCGCTGCCGTTCGACGAGCTCGAGGGTCTCCTGGCGGACCTGGCCTCAGCCCATCACGAGCGTCAACACTGGATCCTGCAGCACTGGCCGCACGTAGTGGAGGCCGCGCAGGTATCCGTTGCGCTCGATGCATCACCAGCGGACGCTCAACCATCGGTCTTCGACGAGCCAGCACTCGGACTGACGTAGCCGGGGGCAGCTCGGGCACGCATAAGGGCCTTCGCAGTGCAGCGCGCAATCGGACTGGCAGGTCGGGATTATCTCGAGCGAAGTGTGCGGACTTGGTGCCTCAAGCTTGGGGTGCGCGATTCACGGCGACCGCCCAACACCCCGCGTCGCGTTGTGCACGTGGATCTGGTCCGAGGCGGTGTCTGCAAAGAACCGCTGGATCGTGAACTCGAGGTCGGTGCCATCGATCACCGCAGCGTCGATCATCATCTCCTCATGGTCGAAAGAGCGCACCGAGAGTTGGCGTCGGGTGAGCTGTTCGGGAAGCACGGGTTCCATCACGTACGGCTGGCACGACGTTCGGTGCAGAAAGATCGGGCTCGCCGATCGGTACGGAGACTCGGTTCCGAACGGATCGTGCGACACCAAGATCAGTTCGTCGCCGACCGGACCGCCAGCGGCAACGCCCTGCTGGCCGCCGTCCAGGAACTGGTCTCGCCAGTTGGTGATCGATGTCTGCGAGACACCCTCTCGGCGGGCGGCCTCGGCGACGGTCACCCCACCGCGAAACACGGCGAGCACGATCACCTTGTCCTCCACAGCTCGTCGGAGGTCGTGCCATCGGGTTCGCCTTCAGTCAGAGGCTGTCGCGAATGTTGGTCCAGCGCGTGTCGCGGGTCATGGTTGGGTGAGGCGGTGGAGGAGTTGTCGGCTGTGGGCGGCCCATATGAAGCCTTCGGTGATGGTGGGGTCGCGTTCATAGTCGACTTGGAGGCGGCGGTTGTTCATCAGCCATGACCAGGTTCGCTCCACGACCCAGCGGCGTGGCAGCACGTGGAAGCCGGCTGGATGGATCTTGTTGACGACCTCGACAGCGACTCGCCGGGAGCGCACGTACGCGGCGAACGCGTTCTTGAAGCCGGCGTCGACCCAGACGCGTCCGAGCCGCTCGGTCTTGGGTCGGGCGAGGTCGAACACCGCGATCCCGCCGGCGTTGTCGGACACGCCAGCGGCCAGAACGCGGACGCCGACGAGTAGGCCGATGGAGTCGACGAGGCCGAACAGCTTGCGTCCGGAGATCTTCTTGTTGCCGTCGTATCCCCTGGCGAGCTCGCTGTGACGGGGATGCGTCGTGGTCACCGTCGACGCGCCGCGCACGGTACGGGCGTCGATGATCCCCGCCGAGGGCTCGGGGTCGCGGCCCTCGGCGAGGCGGACCATGTTGCGAAGCCGGTCACACACCCTCTCCCAGGTGCCGTTGCGTGACCAGTCCAGGTGGTAGCTGTGCACCGTCGACCATGGCGGGTACTTGTCGGGTACGTGCCGCCACTGACAGCCCGTCGCGGCGACGTAGAAGATCGCATCCGCGATCGCGCGGCGGGTGTGCTTGCGAGGGCGCCCCATCTTCGACACGGTCGGTGGATCGAGTAGATCAGCGATCAGTTCCCACTCGTCATCGGACAAATCACCGCCGACGGTCCGCCACGTCGACGATGTTGACGGTGGAGGAAGGTCCATCGATCGAGACTATGACACCCGCCGACCCCAACCACGGCAATCCGACCACCTACCAGCACAAACTATCCGGACAGCCTCTCAGACCCAGCTTTGGCCTGTCTCGGAACCTTGACACGGGACACAACCTCGGTGCTGTCGCCAAGCGCCCTTTGGATTTTTGTCCGTCAAAGCAGCAGCACTCATCGCTGAGCACTGGACCGTTCCCCCGAGGTTCGTGCTCGCCGGCGCAACAAGAAAGCGGGAAGGCCCCCTAACAAATGCTCACAGCAGGCCAAGCCAAGCGCTCGAGGCGCCGGTACGCGGGGCGACCTTCGCCGAACGCCCTCGTCCACGTCGTCGCGAACCCCTGTCAACTCTCGAACTGACGTTCCCTCTGCAAGAAGTGCTTGACATCCGCTCTTCCACAGGGATTTAGACGCGTAGAGCCTTATAACCAGGGAGACGGTGATGACCGACGGCAGGCGCAGCGATCATCTGCGGCAGCCGCTTCAAAGTCAGGGATACATCTGGTTCACTGCGGCGATGTCTCCGGCGCTGGGCCTGGCTGCGGATCCGATTGGTTTCTTCGACTTTATAACGATCTTGCCCGGTGCGTAACGTGCGCGCCACAGCAACTTCGAGTCTTCGCCCAGATGAATCATACGCAGATCAGCACCGGCTCGGAACAACACTGGGCCCGCACGAGAAGTACCCCGGTAATCAGTTACGCTCGCTTCCCAATCACTACCGTCAAACTGCGAATGCCAAAGGTTGGCGGAACGACGACCGACATGAACCATGTGGAGGATGCCATCGTGTGCCGCCAGGCCAGGCGTGTCGCGGCTCGTCTCGCCGGCGATCGCACGAGGCGTGGTCCAGCTGCGACCGTGTGGCTTCCACGAGTGGTACAGCGCGTTTGAAGTCGCGCCAAGGTGCACCATATGCAGCTGTTGATTGAACTCGCATAAAGCTGGGGTTGTCGAGCTCTCATGGTCAGGGATTGGTTTGTCGTCCGACCAGTCAGAACCGTTTGTTGATCGAGACCAATAGATGGTGTCGGAAGAACTGCCGAGGTGGACCATGTGCATCTGACCGCCGAACACAGCCAGTGCCGGCGCCGCACGGCTGGTGTGGCGGGGGATGCGAACGTCTTTGGTCCAGGACCGCATCTCATCGTCCTTGGAGCGCGCTCTCCACACGTCACTTGAGCGAGCGCCCTTGTGCACCATATGGAGGACGCCTCCGAACTCGACGGCGGCAGGACGTGCGCTGCTCGACTTATCCCAAAGCTCGTGCTCATCCGTCCAAGATCGACCGTCCGTAGATGTCATCTGCCATATAGCCAGAGAGCTGGCGCCCAGATGCAGCAAGTTGTACGATTTTGCGCCCGCCACCACGGCTGGCACAGCCTGCGAGGATGACTGAGCGATTGCGCCTTCTTCATCCCACCGCACCGCCCAGAGGCCTCGGGGATAATGCATGAGTGAGTCGAAGTCGTAAATCCCGACGTCGTCGGCATCTCCAACGTGCCTAACGAAGTTGTGCGCCTTTCGTGGTTGCACGTTCGAGAGGTTGACGGTCACGTTCGCATCTCGATCTTCCCGCTGGTGCTCGTGGAAGAGCCCTAGTGCGTGCCCGATCTCGTGCGCCAGAGTTGCGACTGGCTGGCTAGGTATGCACGCGATTCGCTGCCTCCCGGAACGACGCCCGACGGCGCTACTGCAACCATCCGCTTGCTCAAACCGCGCGTAGTCCGCCTCACCATTCCGCTGGACAAAACGGACTTTGGTAGCGGATTCCCACATGTCGATGGCCGCTTGGATCTTGCCCGGTACCGCCGGCCCGCCTGGTGTCTGTAGGTCGTCGCTCACATCGAACGGCACAACACCGGCAGGCCACCGATAACGCTTCCCGGTGATTGCACAACCCATCTTGAGAAGGCTGCGCTCCGAACGATCGAATGTCAAGTTGCTGGCGTCACCGAGAAGGCACATCTTGCAGCGCCGGCGGAGCCCGCGACTGGGGTGTCCGACGCGATTGGCCGCGCCCTGCCCGGCGATTCAAGTCAACTCCGGCGCGTGCCACCGAGTGATCGCCCATCTTCGGTCACCGGCACACCCGAGGTGTGCCCTCAACCCCGTGCACTCAGCGCCAAAGGGACGAACGGGCTGTCTCGCGACGCGCAGCCGGACCTATGCCGCAGAACGGCCTCGAACGCAGCTCCCGGTCACACACTTTGCTCGGTTCTGACAGCACACGTAGCGCTGCAGTACCGGCGATATGTAGGTGACGCCCTTGCTGTGGCCTCCGACGCGACTCGTTCGACGGCTCGGCTTATCGGCGATGGAGCAGTGGCCTCCATGGGACTGGGCCGCGAGGTCAATCTGCGTCGAGTAGAGGTGGCGGGAAGGCCAGCCGTGGTGCAGGGTGCGGCCAGTGATGGCCCCTGTTGTAGCGGTCAGCCATCTCCACCACCCAGACGCGGACCGCACGCTGCAGCGCCTCGTGGTCGGCGGGTCGCGCGATCAACACGCCACCGAAGTCTCCGGGTCGCGAACCGTCCTGAGCGGTCGTTGGCGCTGCCCATTCGATTGCCTCGGCGAGTGCATCCCAGACGGTGAAGCCTGGGCGGTAGCCGCGTCGGAGGTGGTCGACTGCGGAGACGAGGTCAAGGAGCCAGGTGCCGCCCTCGTCGAGGGGCTCCGGTTCGTTCGTGTCCGAGTCGGAGGCGAAGAGGTCGTTCATTGCGCCGGCTCCAGTCCCGCTGAGTCGATGTTGAGCATGAGCGCGTCGAGGCTGCGGATCGGGTCGTCGACGGACGTGGGGCCGGCCGGAGGGAGCCGGTCGAGCAGCGCTGCGGTGTCGATGTCAACGGCGGACCTGATGGGCGTGACGTTGCCCGGCGCTGGGGGATGGAGCCACGACTCCACGGTCGAGGCATCGATCCTTGCGCCGCTGGCCGTCGCTGCGACGGTCTCGGTGTCACCGTCGCATCGGATGTTGAGGACGTCGAGGACGGTGTGGTCATTGACCCTTGTTGCAAGTGCGGCGGCAGTGTCGGCGGGTGAGAGGCCGGCCGCTTCGGAGACGGCTGCGAGCTGGTCGGGGTGCGCTCGGCGGCTGGCGGCGATGGCGAGCGCTTCGTCGGGCTCGACGATCGTGAGGATCCCGGTCGTGAACGCGTCCGGCGTGGGCGCGTGGGCAACGAGGTGGTCGACGATGGAGGTGGTGGGATGACCTGCCGTGGCCATCGATCCAGCGGCGAGTTCCCACAGATGAGGATCGTCGGGGAGGGTGCGGAGGACATCTCGTGGGCGGACGGCCATGATCTCGGTTGCCGTGCAGCCCGCGGTGCGCATCTCCGTGGCGGTGGCGTCCAGGAGTTCTGCCGCGAGCGTGTTCGGGAGGTCCCAGCGTTCGTGCAGCACGCGGATCCCGTCAGGGATGGGGACGCCGGCGGTTGGGAGAAGCGTTGCCGCGGTTGCGGCGTCGACTCCGTCCGCGGCGAGGACGGCAACGGTCGTGGCGGGGCTGAACCCCGCGGCGCCGAGGAGCTCGACGAGTTCGGCAGGGTCGGCATCGATGACGCGCGCGGTGTCGGTGTCGGCGAGGCGGCCGCTGATGAGATGAGCGAGGTCGGCTCGGTTGTAGAGGCCGTCATCGGCGAAGGCCGCGAGGCTGCGGTCGGAGGTGGCCGGGTCGGCGATCATCGCCATGCGGGCGACGCGGCGTCCGCCGAGCTCGGCTTGGTCGCGTGCGTCTTGCTGGGTGGGTTGGAGCGGCAAGAGCTCGATGCCGTCCGTGGACGGTGTCTGAAGCGCGGGTTGCCAGCGGCCGCCGGGTGCGGGCAGCACGTACAGGGTGATGTCGTTCGTGAGGTGCCACAGCTCGGCTGCGACAGGGCGTCCGGCTCGTGGCATCTGTTCCCATCCTTCGACGGCACCTCCGGGAGAGGGGCCGGTGTCGACGGTCGGTGCGGTCAGCGCGGGGTATCGGTCGCGGACGGCAGCCACGGCTTCGGCGCGGGCGTCGGAGAGGGTGCGGGCGCTTCCGGTGACGAGGAGACCGTTGCCGGTCCTGGCGGCGATGTCCTCGAGGCGCCAGGTCGCGCCATCGCCGGTCTCGACAGCGGCGAGGTACGCGGTCTTGTTGAGGCGAAGGAATGCGCCGCTGCCCGATGCGTGTTCGCCGCGGGCTGACCATTCGGCGGCGGTGTAGGGGCCGACGGTGACCCATCTGCCGATGGGGAGTTGTTCGAGCGACGCGGCCGGGATGCGGTGGCGGCGCCCGGCTGGAACGACTCGGTCGTCGACGATTTCCATGCGCGGCAGTGGCGATGCGGTGAGGTCGACGCCGACGGTCACCCCGAGCCCTGCGGTGAGCTTGCGTGCCGGTTCGAGCACATCCTGGAGTCGCTCCCATCGCTCTCGTGAGTCCAGTGCCGCCGGGTCGAACCTCGGCGCACTTTCGGTTGGTGCGTGGCCGACCCGATCGAGCACGAGCCACGCGACTTGGCCGGCGAGGGTCTCGTCGAGGGCGGGCCGCTTGTGCGATCGCCGGAGTCGCATGGCGGCATCGTTCAGGAGTCGGGTCGAGTCGTTCGTGCGAGGGAGCGGTCCGCGGATGGTTGCACCGGCGACCTTGCGGACCGCTGCAGCGAGATCGCTCTGCCCGCCTGGCCCCCGGAGGTGCTCGGGAAGCTCGATCGCGCTGAGCGCGCCGGGCGCTGGACGGCGGGCGAGTTGGGCGGTTTCGAACACTGGCCGCCACTCCCATCGTTCGACGGCTGCCCGGGTGGGGCGGTGGCCGCCGAGGTAGGGGTCGGGCTCGGTGCCGCCGCTGGTGATCGGGACCCGTACGGGGTGGCCATGCTCCCCGGCGCGGATGGCGCAGCCTCGGCCTTCGGTCGTCGAGGGCACGAGCCGCCAGGTTTCTGGTCCGGCGACCGGACCGTCGACGCCGTAGGAGGCGAGCAACACCTGATTGCGTGCCGAGTAGTCGAGCCACGAACGCGTGCCGACGAGCGCGTCCTCCCACTGCTCGGGCGACGCGAGCGACGTTGCCGCCCACCGGTCGAGGTGAGCGTTCATCGCCTGGAGGGTCGGGAACTCGATGCGCTGGCCGTTGTTCGCCATGCGCTGATCCTGCGGAGCGCAACTCCCGGCGTTGCTCCCGGACCTACTCCCGACGAAGCTCCCGATTCATGCTCAACCTGGAGAATCGCGCCTCAGCGCGCAGAATCCGGAGGACAGGCGGGATCGCATCGCACGATCTCCCGCTCGCCGACTCGCTCGACCCGGCCGGCGCCGACCGGCAGCCGGGCGGCGCAACGGTCACAGAACGCAGCGACCCGATTCCGATCGTGACCGCCGTGATCAGGCTCCCTTGGTAGGTCGAGCGGGAGCCGCCCTTGCCCCGGCGCTGATGGTCGGGTCGCCAGTCGCGAGTGTGGAACTTGGTGCGCAGGTGCGGCGGCCCGGGGCCCTGGGAGGTGACTGACCGATTCCTCCCACACGGCCGGGTCGAGCACGGGGGCGACGGGCCCTCGCGGTTCCTCTCGAGTCGGGCAGGTCCCGGTGGAGGGCGGGCCCACAGGTTTGCCGTCGGCACCCTTGGGCACGAGGGCGGCCAGCGCCTTGTCCTCCCACCAGCGAACCGCCCGCAGGTGGATCGGCGGAAGGGTGCCGTGCAACAGAACGGCCTCTTGGCGACGCATCTGGCGGATCACGTGTGCCGGCAGCAGGTCCTCACGTTGAAGATGTTCGGACACGGTCCGTCGGCCGCCGCCGGTGTCGGCGGACCAGCCGCGCTGGGCGACGTGTTCGGTTCCGGCGACCTTCGAGACGTACTCGAGTGTGGCGAGGTCGTCGGTCCCGTTGAAGATCACCTTCGAGCGATGACCGCCGAGGACCGCATCGGCGAGCGATCCGTACCGATGGTTGATCTGGGCGCGTGACTGCCAACCGGTGACGAACATTCCACCCAGGCCGGCGATCGTCGACACCTCCTCGGGCAGCCAGCGAAGCTCAAGCTGTCCGGCCTCGTCGATGACTATCAGCAGTGGCTTGGTCAGACGGCGGCCGGCGATGTCCCAGGCGTGGATCTGCTCGCGCAGATCACCGAGCAGCCCGCCGAGTACCGGGGCGAGGCGGGCGAACTCGGTCGCTGGTGCGGTGAGGTACAGCGTGTTCGCCCGACCGTCGTCGCCTTCCATCAGCCAGTCCAGGTCGACGTACCGCGGGGTGCGGTCCCAGAGTTCGTCTGACCAGTAGGCATCACGCGGATCGAGCGACGCTGAGTGGGCGACCGACGGCTCAGTCCACGCATCGAACGCCAGCCGCGCCGTTGCATAAATGCTCGCCCGGATTCGCGGGTCCTCCTGCTCGAACGCCATCAACTTCGTGACGGCGTCCTTCGCGAGAAGGCGGATCTCGAGCGGCTGGTCGGCAGCCAGGCCGGTCCGAACGAGGTCGTTCACGGTCGGGTCGGTGATGCCGACGTGCATGTACGCCCACGAGGCGAGCCGGCTGATCGTCAACGGCTCACGGTCACTGCCCTGATCGCCGGGAAGGAGCTGGGACAGGCCGGCGAGGCACATGTAGGCGGAGGTGAGCGTCTCGCCGTGGGTGGCCCAGAAATCCCCGCCCGTGACTCCCTGCCGGGGGATCGCTGAGGCGAGCGCTCGGCCGGCGCGCAGCGCACCCGATGTCGTGGTCACTTCGCGCAGCGGGGTCCAGCGGGCCGTCGGCAGCCCGGTGACGCCACCCGGATCGAACACGGCCAACTCGCCTCGGGATGAGCGGGCCGCAGCGGTCGAGTCGTACAGGTCCCGCTTCACCGACAGCGCAACGACCGGCCCGTCCCATCCGATGATCCCAGCCGACGCCAACACCGTCTTGCCCGCACGCGTCGGACCGATCAACGCCACCGACCCACGATCACCCTGAATCGCAGCCCCACGGCGACCGTGCAGCGGATGCCGCTCGCGGTCCTCGGTCGCCAACAGCGGACCCCGCCGCGACAACCGACCAAGCAAAAGACGCCCCGTTGGCGGCACCGACGACGACACCACGAGCGGCGCCACATCCCGCCGCCGAGCGAGGCGCGCCTCGGCGGGAACACCAAGGCGAACTCTCGACGGTGCCGACCACCGCCGCCACAGCCAATAGACGCCGGCCGCCAGGCCGACAACGGCCGCGAACACCACGGCCGTGCACGCCCAATAGAGGACCGGGCCCGGTAGGCCGTCCGCCGCATCACCCCAAGCCGCCGCCGGATCGCCCGGTGACGACGCCAACGGTCCCATCGCACCGATGGTGTCGCCCACGCCTCCCGAGACCGTGCCGCCCACGAGGAGCGCAGCGAACCACGCGCC
Organism: Acidimicrobiia bacterium; assembly: GCA_043720395.1. Classification (GTDB taxonomy): domain Bacteria; phylum Actinomycetota; class Acidimicrobiia; order Acidimicrobiales; family JANYDT01; genus JANOYY01. The sequence continues at coordinate 55,392 of JAYSSR010000077.1, read as the reverse complement.
GCCCCACACGATCGCCGCTGAGCCCAGCACGACCCCGCCGAGCACGACGAGGACCACATCGCCGCCACCACCGGCACCGGTCCGGTTCATGGGCTGACTCACGCCCGCCCGCCCAGCCGGCATCGGGAGTCAAGAGGGCAGATCGGGACCTTGACCGGGAGCGACACCGGGACCTTCTCCGGGACCTCCGTTTCGGATTCTCCATGCACCGCAACCAACGCAAGGAGACTCCCATGAACCTCTTCAGGCACATCGAGGCCGATTACCTGCGCATCACCCGCGACGGCCTCCCCGACCAGTGGCGCATCGACGCTGCCACCCTGGACGACGCAGTCGAAGCCATCCGTGATCATCGACAGAACCAGGAACGCTCCGACGACCTCACCCGACGCCTCGCCACGATCGCCAGAACCGATCAGCGAGCCGCCGTGGTCGTGCTCCACGCGCTCGCACCGCTCCTCGGAGCCCGCCTCGGCCGGGCGGTCACCGCCGAGTACCGGACAGACGCGCTCACCGAACTCGCCATGGTCATCCTCGACTCTCCCCTCGACGGACCGCGCCTCGCGCACCGACTCGTCAACCGAGCCCACACCCGCGTCTACAAGGCCGCTCGCCGGGTTGAACGACGTGGCGTCGTCAACGTCGTCGAGATCGCCCCTGTCGACCCAATGCGGATGGACGCGAGCATCGGGACATGCACGCCGGACATCGCAGATGGGGTCACCGACCGGTTCGCGCTCGCCCGGTTCACCGAGGTCGTGCTGAGGGCCGTCGACAACGGAGACCTGTCCGCACCGGTCTGGGCAGCGTTCCGAGACCATCGCCTCCGTCGAGCTATCGACCCATCGGCCCCCACCTCGACGGCAGTTCAGCGAAAGCTGGCATCGAGAGCCGCATCGCGGATCCAGCCACTCGTCGATCAGTACCTGCACGCAGCATGACGCACCTTCATCGGCAGGATTCGCGACCTTGCCAGTTCGAAACCTGGACCCGGGTGGGCGTCGTAGGGCCGATATGCAGCTACCCGATCGGGGACAGGACAGACTCTGCGATCTTCACAGCCACATCTCGGAGCGAGCCCGTTTCGGTCGAGAGCCCCGCACGACTCGCAAGGAGCGGACTCTCCCCTCGCAGCGTCTCGTAGGGCACGCCATGTACGACTGGGATTACGCGGTCGGTAGCGAGCAGCGCTCCGAGTTCCTGATCGGCGAATCCGCCCGATCGCAACGAGTCCAGCATTGCTGTGGTGACCAGCACTAGCCCGACTCGGCTTGCACGCAGCCCTGCGTCCAGTTGCCGGGCCAGACTGACGCCGAGCTTGACGTCTCGCTCGCTGAACCACACGTCGACATCGAGTTCAGTCAGAGCGACGAATAGCTCCTCAGCGGCGCCGTCCCGATCGCTCCACGCGTGGCAGAGGAAGGCATCGCGCGGGCGCTCGACGTCATGGTCGACCGCTTCCGCCACACGGTCGAGCAGTTCGCGCTCGCGCGGCGTGTACGCGCTCGCTGTCACGCGTCGACGGGATGTCGGGAGCGCTCGCGGGGCTGCTAACCCCGAGGCCAGGATGGCTGGCCGCGTAGTCGCGGATGGCTGAGGGATTGCTGTCACCGTCACGCGTCGGGTCTGCCGCACCGTCACGGTCCGCTGCACCCGAACGGTTCCGACTCGGATTCTTCTTTGCGCCATTCGTCAAGTCTCGCGCGGGGGTGTGACAGCCAGGCTGAGCAACTGACCCACAAGTCCGCGGACCCGTCTACGGCGGCGATGGCGGGCCGCGTCCGACACCAGCGCATTCGTGCGATGCTCAGTGGCATGGACGTCTTCGAAAGGTATGTGCTCCCGATCTTGTTACGAATGTCGGAGACGCCGCTCAAGGCTTACCCGTTGCAGCGCCACATCCGTGAACTCGGGATTACGGACGAGGACGAAAGCACTCGACTAATTGACTTGATGATTGAGAACGGCCTCATCACCATCAAGGGGGGAAAGAACGGCTCGGGGGTGTGGTACGTGGTCACCGACGTCTACCTCACACCAAAGGGCCTTGCTCAGCTGAGCCTCTGGCCGTCCGACGACGAGCGAGCGCTGTTCCTCATTCAGGAGGTGGCCCGAGCTCTGGACGACCTTGCGACCGAGGCAGAGGTGGGCGGTGGCGACGTCGAGAAGGTTGGTCGGTTCCGAGCCGCGGCTCACGGGCTGCGAGCAGTCGTAGCCGAGACCGGCACGGAGATCGTCGCCAAGGTGATCTCGAACCTCGCGACTGGAGCGTGACCGGGTCGCAGGTGTGCGCGAGCAGATTCGATCCTGACAGCGATCAACGCCTTGCTGGCACCGCGCTGCACCGCTGGCGATGGCGGGGGTCAGTAGGGAATCGCCACAGCCACGTATGGTCGTGTCGTGGCCCCGAGAAGTCTCCCTGAACGAACAGTCGACGCGTGGGTCGCAGCAGCGATCTGCCGGACCTTTCCAGGTGCCCATCTTTGGGCGCCCACGCAGGTGCCAGCGGACGCCAACTGGGACTACGGCGCATCCTTGGGAGACGGCAAGGTGCTCATCCTCGAAGACAAGGCAACGACACCGGTCAAGCGCAAGCGGAAGGCGCCGATCGAGACGCACTGGATCGACGTCCCGAGGTCGCAGCTCGACTGGTACTGCGATCATGTTGAGCCAGCGCTCAACGTCCCGGTCTTCTATGTTCTGCCGGCCCCTCCCTGGCACGGCGAACCGACTGGGTCCTTGGTCGTTCCCGATCAGGCGGTATGTCGGATTGCATCGACAAACGGACCATTCGAGCAGTGGGCATACGTGGCGCGGTCGACTGACTTACGCACATACCTTGGTCATCGTCGCGGGCTCGAGACTGACGAGTTGCCGATTCCGGCGAGCCAAACGTTGGCCGCCTTCCTTGAGGGCATACGACGTTGCGAGTACGGGCGCCGTGTTTCGGGGCCAGGTGACGGTGTGAACGCTGCGATGAAGGGAGTCGAGCAAGGCGATGTAGCGAACGTCGACGTATCGCAACGACGCTCGCGTTCCGATAGTTCAGATCGACGGATGGGGTCAGCCCTCGGAGTATTCCTTCCGGCCGCAGACCTCCCGTCATGGTGACGGAAGGTCTCAACCCGACTGCTCCAGCCCTGTCGCGTCGCGGCTGTGGGCAACTGGGATCAGCCCGAAGAAGGCTCGAGCCCGATGGGTGAGCAGGAAGGGTCGAGCTCGCGCCGAACGTGATCTATCCACGAGGTAGCGCTTGCTGCCCACGAGTTCAGATCGAGTCCGTCGGGTGGTTCGAGACTCTTGAGCCGGCTACCCCTCGTCGCAACAAGGTCCATGAGGTGTTCACCCCAAGCACGGCCGGCTGGATCGGCATCGACAACGGCGATGAGTTGTCGCCCGGTGCATGCGGCATGACGGACGAGGACGTCAGCCACTCGATCGTCGGGCGCCTGTGATCCGAGGATGCCGACGGCGGCGTAGCCGGCGCCAGCGGCGGTGAGTGCGTCGGGGATGCCTTCGGTGACGAGCAGCACCCCTGGGGTTGTGCGGCCATCGGGTGTGCGGGTCCAGGCCAGTCGTGGGTTCGATCCGAGGCTGCCGGCGGGGTTGTCGTACTTGTCGGAGCCGATGGGCTCGAGGTAGCGGGCTTGGACGTATTGGACGTGGCCGTCGGGGTCGAGCGCAGGGAAGGTGGCCGCGAGCGAGTGGCCGTGGGGGAGGCCGCGCTGGCGCGACATCATCGATCGGCCGGGGTCGGCGCCGACGTGGTTGGCTCGGAGAAGGTCATCGTCGAACCCGCGGGCGTGGAGCCAGTCGCGCACGGGCGCGCCGGTGCGGCCCCACAGGATCTTCTCGCAGGCGTGCACGTAGCGGACCACGGACGGGTCAAGCGGGACCACGCTCGGCCGGGCTCGTTGCGGCTTGCGTCGTGCGGGCGGGAGTGGTTGATCGGGGATCATCCCGGCGCGGTTGGCGAGCCACGCGATGGCGTCGGCACGGTTCACGCGCTGGGTCGCGACGATCAGGTCGATGGCGTCACCGCGATGGGTGTGGTCCCCGGACCAGCAACGCCATCGCTCGTGGCCGCGATGGTCGGTGTGCAGGGTGACCGAAGCGTGTTGGTCGTCGTGATCGGGCATCGGACAGTGCCAGCGGCGACCGCGAATGTTGCGGGTGGCGGGCGTTGCGAGCTCGTCGAGGAGCTGGGAGAGGTCGGTGCGTGCGAGCACATCAGCGATCTCCCACCGGGGCTGCCGAGTGCGCTCGCCGGTGCCCATCGCTTACACCCACGCTCGCTTGGGTTCGTTCAGCTCGCGTGGTCCCTGAGCGCTGGCTCTACCTGGCCGGTCTTCGTGCGGCTGCGCCCACCGCGGTGGTGACCGGCGCTCCCAACCGTGGCCACTGTCGGCTGGCACACTGCACGGGTGACCGCCCCCGAACACGCCGAGCTCGGTGACGACACCTCGAACGCCGGGACGCGGGAGTGGATGACACCCGGCGTCGCTGGGATCGGCATTGCGAGCTTCCTCGCCGATGTGGGGCATGAGATCCCGACCGCACTGTTGCCGTCGCTCTTGACCTCGACCCTCGGTGCACCCGCCTCCGCGCTCGGCGCGATCGAAGGTGTCTCCGACGCGCTGGCCGGGATTGCGCGCTTCGGTGGCGGCGCGCTGGCCGACGAACCCGCCCGACGACGCAACATCGCCGTCGGTGGCTACACCACCACCGCCGTGCTCTCCGCCGGCATCGGCGCCACCACCGGCGTCTGGCAAGTTGCCGTCCTGCGCGCCGGCGCCTGGACCGCTCGCGGGCTGCGCGTCCCTGCCCGCAACGCCCTCCTGGCCGACGTCGTTCCCGCCAAGGCCTACGGACGCGCCTATGGCTTCGAACGCTCCATGGACAACCTCGGTGCGATCGGCGGACCACTCCTCGCGATCGCACTCGTCGCGACCGTCGGAACCCGCTGGGCGATCGGTCTCTCCGTCATCCCCGGGCTCCTCGCCGCGCTCGCGATCATCTACGCGATCCGGCACACCGCCCGCCCCAAACCCGCTGCGAAGCGGCCGTTGCGGATCGTGATTCGACCCGTCCTGGTCGGTCCACTGCGACCACTGTTCGCGGGGATCACCGCGTTCGAGATCGGCAACGTCGCCGCGACCTTGCTCATCCTGCGCGCCAGCGAACTTCTCGAGCCCGATCACGGCCAAGACCGCGCCACCACCATCGCCCTCGGCCTCTACGTCGCCTACAACGTCGCAGCGACCCTGACCAGCTTCCCCGCCGGCCAACACACCGACCGCCGAGGCGCCACCCGAGTCCTGCTCGCCGGCACCGCCGCGTTCGCCGTCGCCTACCTGTGGTTCACACAAGACACCACCAACTGGGCGATGCTGCTCCCCGCGTTCGTGCTTGCCGGGATCGGTATCGGCTGCGTCGAAACCGCTGAACATGCCGCCGTCGCCACCCACGCACCTGAAGACATCCGCGGTTCCGCGTTCGGGCTCCTCGCCGCCATCCAAAGCCTCGGGAACCTCGCCGCGAGCCTGATCGCTGGCATCCTTTGGACCGCGCTCAGCCCCACCTGGGCCTTCGCCTACCTCGCCGCCTGGATGCTCCTCGCGCTGATCATCCTCGCCACCACCACCAGCACCCGAGCGCCCGCCAGCGCATGACGACATAGCACCAGCACCGCCGGTTCCCGAACCCAAGGACGCGAACCACCCACCACCGGCCATCGACCCTTGGGGTCGCAGCTGAAACATCGTCAGTCCCACTGAACCCGCCGCCCTACGCCGACATCGACCGATCGGTGTCGCACACCTGCCGTTCGGCGTCGGTGAGGACCGTGTGAACAACCGCGCCGCGGCGTTGGAGACGCCACAGCGCTCGACCGCGCACCATGGTGGCCACCCAGTCGCGCTCGCGTTCGGAGAGCCCGAACAGTTCGGCGGCGGTGTTCACCTGGTCGGGCGGTTGGTGGAAAATGATCCGGGTCTGGACGTCGGAGAGAAGTCCGGCGGAGATCTTGGCGGTCGCGGTGCCGTCGTCGGACTGTGCAGTGAGATCGGCCGGCCGGTGGCAGATCAACCAGGTGGACACGCCAAAGGTGCGCGACAGCTTGATCGCGGCTTGGAAGTGTCGGGCGCCGTGACGGACGGCAGCCCACGCTTCGTCGATGACCTGGAGGACTCGTCGCGGTGAGTCGCGCTGCAGAGTCGCCGAGAGCCATGACGTGGCTGCGAGCATCACGAGCGGTAGCGCTTCGTCGTCGCCCCACACGGCGGAGAGATCGATGACGAACCCGGGACCGTTGTCCCAGTCGATGTTCACGGTGGTCGGGCCGTCGAACATGCCGGCGAGCGTTCGTGAGAGCAGTTTGTCGACGGCGAAGATCACCGGCGTCGCTGCGTGTGTGAGTTCGAGCGGTGTCCGTCGGGAGAGCGCCACCAGTTCCTCCGCGGGGCTTGCGAGGGTCGCGGCGACGTCGACGAACGTGAACGGCCGCTCTTGGCGCGCGAGGGTCGTGATCGTCCACCCGAGCACGGCGTCTTCGATTGGGTCGAGGGCCCGACCGAGCACACCGGCGACGAGAGCGGTCGCCAACGACTGCCGTCGCACGGTCTCTGTGGGGTCGCCGCGTGCGTCGAGCGGGTTGAGGCGATCGGTGCCGCCTGGCCGCAGCCTGATGACGGGCAACCCGTGGGCGGCCGCGAAGGGGCGGTACTCGCCTTTGGGGTCGAGGATCGTGACTTGGCGCTTCGATCCGTATACGGCGAGTTCGCGACCGAGCATCGCTTTCACCAGTGCTGACTTGCCGAAGCCGAGGTCGCCGACGATCGCAACGTTGGGGTTGGTCAGATGCGTCGGGTACAGCTCGAAGGGGTCGTAGAAGAACCCGCTCCCGCCGCCGGTGACGTTGACCCCGATGTATGGCCCCCGCTCGCCGAACCCAGTGTCGGTGTGGCACGGGTACACCGATGACAGGTGTGCCATCGTCGCCCGGTGGCGTTCGATTCGTAGCCCGGGTGCTCGGCGCCAACCGGGCCGGCCATCGTCGGGCAGGTGGTCGCTGGTCGTGCTCATGGTGCGAATCCGGGAGCAAGGGCTCGGCCGAGCGGGAGCGATGCCACCCAGCCCTGGTCGTGGCGGGCGTCGAGCGGTCGGAGATCGAGCAGGCATTGGGCTGCTGCCTGCTCGAGGACGGTGCAGTCGTCGTCGAGGTCGTCGAGTGTCGGGGCGGTGACGTTCACGAGTCCGACGAAGCGGAACTCTGCGTGCCCTTCGGACAGTTCGTGCTCGCGGCGTTCGGCGTCGGCGAGCCGCTTGCGTTCGCGTGCGTTGACTCGGAAGCCTTTGCGTTCCTTGAGGTCGCTGTCGGCTTCGCGGGCCATGACCTCGCGGTCGGCGGCCCGCGCCGCGCGTCCCATTGGTACGGGTTCCATCACGACGCTGACGGTGCGGACGCAGTGAGTGTCGGCGAGCAATCGCGACAACCAGTCGGCCGGCACCGGCAGCTGTGGCCAACCGGCGACTCGGTAGGAGCGGTGGAACGCGTCGTCGACGTGCACGTGGCGCCAGTCGGGTTCGACGACCATCGGTCCCCACTCGAACGCTCCTCGCCGTGCCGCTGCCGCAAGAGAGCGCGTGAGCGCCAGCACCTGAGCGGCGCGGTCGGGTGCGCTGCGGACCCGGGTCGCACTTGCGAGTTCCAATGCCGACATCGGAGGGTCGACGTCGAGGCCTGCTGCTTCGAGCCGTGACGCCAGCTGACGCGACTCGTCGAACAGCGCGTCGACGGCGGCGCCGAGCGGGGACCTCACCGACCGTCGCGAGCGGACGCGCCGCAAGTCGATCGTCACGGCGACGAGGACCTCATGTGCGATCGTCGCCGGTGCCTGTTCGTCGACGAGCGCCAGGTAGTCGGCCACTGCGGGATCGTGGCGTCGCTGGTCGATCCCGACGGCGTCGAGGAACGCACGGTGGGTGTCGCTGGTGACAGGGTGACTCCACTCGTGCCACACCACGTGTCGCACCGGGGACTGCTCACGAGCGAGCGGTGAGAGCGCAGCACCCCAGGCGCCGAGCATCGTGTCCTGCTCGACCGCGCCCGCCAACGGGAACCCGTAGCCGCGCACCCGAAGCACAGCGGTCACCGTGCCAGCGGCCTTGTCTCGGATGACCCCGAGCGGACGGTCGGATGGTTCGAGGAGCTCGAGCCCGTGAAGCGCATCGGGTAGCGCATGGTTGGTGTTGTCGCCGACGAGTGATGGTCGAACCCAACGCCCGCGACGAAGCGCCCGCCGCCCGTAGAGCCGGGCACCAGGTACGAGCGTCTCCGCGACGGGGGCGCCCCGCCACCGCCCGAAGGCCAGGACCGAACCGACTGCCGGACCGATGAGACCGGCCAGAGGGTGCAACGGCGTCTGGAGCGTGACGGCGAGGACGACGGCACCGACGATCATCGGGACCGCTTGCCGTGCGCTGAGTCCCAGAAGCAGCCCTGGCCGATTCGAGTCGGCGAACCGGTACGCCCGTGCCTCACTCATCGTTGTCGTTTCCGGACGCGGAATCGTCCGCCGCCACGCCTGCCGAACGCGGCGGCTGCCGCCGCTCGCGTGTCGGTGGCAGCGTTGGCGTCGACGCCCGAGTCGAGCGCGCAGCACCACCGCCTTCAGCGCTCGACGAGGTACTCGGCCTCGAACTCGATCCCGCCGAGGTCGAGGCCTGTGAGCCAGACGAAGCGGACCCGGTCGGCGATGGATTGCTGCCGGACGCGGCTCCCGTGAGACCGGGGATCGCTCCCCGCTGTGTCGACGAACCGGCTGCCCCCCGAGCACCGGCCTGACCGGCCACGCCCTTGGTCGCTGCGGACCCTGCGGCGGAGGCTCCGAGGCTCTTGACCATCAGCGCCGTATGGGCAGCCGTCGTCGCGCCGCGGGTCCAGCCGCCTGCCACCCCTGCGCCGATGATCGCTCCCTCGACGGTCGGCATCAGCTTGTAGAGCACGAGCGGCGACACGGCGCCGATCAGGAAGCACACGAACCCGGACATGAGCGTTCCGACTGCGGCTGCGCCGTCGTTGATGACCGATGTGCTATCGGGGTCGCCGGATGGGTGTGCGATCAGGTTCACCGCGACGACGAGGCTGACGACGATCGCCAGCTTTGACACGATCAGCGCAACGGTGAGGTGGATCAGCTTGCGGGCGGTGCCCCGGAACAGGGGCAGCACGTTCGCCGACCACACCAGCGGTGCCAACGCGGCGGCGAGGTAGATCAGCGACGACCGCATCATCAGCGACACGACCAGGCCGATGAGCCCGACGAATCCGACGAGCAGACACAGCGGCCCGACGAACGTCGTGGCGAGCGGTCCGGTCGTGGTCGCAACCACGACGATCCCTTCGATCATGCTGACGAGGTCGGCTCGGCCCGACTGCCAGACCATGGCGGAGGCTTCGTCCACGAGACCCAACAGGAGGTCGATCACTGTCACCGTCAGGGCTGACGCCACGATCGACCAGATGCCCTGGCGGATGGCGTCGAGGATCTGCTCGGGACGGCCAGCGAGTGCTGCTTGGATGCCGGAGGCGAGCATCATCGCCACCGTGACGGCGAGGGCGAGCACGCCCAACTGCACGGCGAGGTCGTTGGCAAACCAGCCGGCCGTGACCCGCGGTGTCGTCCCCGAGTCGAGCACCGACCACACCCACTCGACCAGCAGCGCCAAGCCGTTGGCGAGCCAGGTGTAGATGCCGGTCACGACCTTGTCCCATGCCCAGCCGACCGCCTCTCCGATGGCGTTGAGGCCCAACCCGAACAGGTCGCCGAGACCGCCGATGACCCAATCGAACATGTCATGCACCTCCCACGGGTGGCCACGCCGTGACTTCGCGCAATTCGGCGAGAGACGCGACCGGGGCGTTGGTGGCGAGCGCCGGTGTTGGGCCCGGGCGGACCGTCCATCGATCGACTTTCCAGTCGCCGTCCTCCCATACCAACTCGACGGTCACCGTCCGCCACAGCTGCCTTGGCGATCCGAGGCGGTCTCCTCCGGCGACGAGCAGCGCCCACACCTGCACCGTCGCAGCGTCGGCCGATGCCGACTCGACGAAGGCGGTGAGCGGGAGCTCCTGGAGCAGCAGCTGCGCTGATGTGAGACCTTCGCCTGCCAGGTCGTCGATGAAGGCGTCGAGCTGGGCCGCCGACAAGTCCGCAAGCGTCGGCCCGTAGCGGCGCGAAGCCAAGACCCGGATCATGTCGGACCGTGTGATGAAGCCCGCTCGGGCGAGCTCCCCGGTCAACGACACAGCCGACGCGGCAGCAGAGCGAGCACCTGTGGCGTCGCGACTCCACCCGATCGGCACGCCGAGCCGTTCGGTGCTCGGACCGGCATCCGGCCGCACCTCATCCGGCGCGACGGCCGGGGTTGAACTCGGCGGCGCCGCCTCAGGGCCCGCAGCAGTGCACGTGCGGAGACCAACCGCCGCCGCGGCGACGAGCACCACAGCGCTCACAACCATCCCGCGCCGCATGTCAGCTCGCGTTGTAGACGGTCGTGGCGATCGTATGAGCGAGCCCAGCGAGCATCGCCGCGCCGATACCACCGAGCACCCACTTCCGACCGGCCGAGCTCGCGCTGTACGACGAGCCGAAGTGGCCCACGCCCGTCGCGATCCCGCCGATCAGCAGCCCGGCGACCGCAGCGGCGATGCTCGCGTACTTCAACCACCCGAGCACCTGAGTGATCAGGGCCCCGCCCGGAAGCGAACTATCCGGGGCCGGATCGGGCACCTGTGCCCACGCGGGCGACGCGCCCATCAGTACTCCGCTGACGACGAGCATCAGCCCGACCGACAGACGCGCTCGATGCCTCACCGGCATGGCACACCTCCTTGGTGTCTGCGACACACCGCTGCTCGGCGTGTCGATCACCGCTGAACCCACCCACGTCGGCGGCAGATCGCGACACCCGGACGACATCGAGACCCCCGGAACGCGGACTGTCACGAACCGGTCGCCCCGTGGGTGCGACAGAGGAGATGAAACTCCTCGCACTCCCGATCGTCGGACTCGTGCTCGCACTTGTCGCGTTCCCCGTCGTGTTCGCTACGGGCGACAACCCCGGCATCGGCTGCGCCGCCGGTGGTGACGTCGCACCGATCCTCGCAACGATCCGAACCCTCGAGTCCGGTGGCGACTACACCGCACGCGCCGCCGGGTCGAGCGCTTCAGGCGCCTACCAGTTCATCGACTCCACCTGGGCCAACTACGGCGGCTACGCACAGGCATGGCAGGCACCACCAGCGGTGCAGGACGCGAAGGCCGCCGAGAATGTCCGCCGCATCCTCGACGCCAACGACGGCGACGTCAGCGCCGTACCCGTCGTCTGGTACCTCGGCCACCTCCCGAGCCCGACTTCACCAACGTGGGACCAGGTCCCCGTGCCCTCGGCAGGCAACGTCCTCACGCCTCGCCAGTACCAACAGCGATGGCTCGCCGAGTACGACCGGCAACTCACCGGTGGCGACGGCACCACCGCAGGAGGGTCATGCGCTCCAGGGGAAGCGATCATCCCGTTCGCCGACGGCTACGCGATCCCCGGACCGGCAGACCTGTTCTCCACAGCACCCGTTGACGAACCTCATCACACCTATCCCGCGTGGGACTGGATGCTCCCGACCGGAACCCCGATCTACGCCATCCGACGCGGGCGTGTCGTGACGGTCCAGTACTGGCCGTACAACTGGTGGGACCACGGCTGTGGCCAGAACCCGGCCGGCTGCGAGACGTGCGGGATCGGCGTCACGATCGAAGACGACGAGGGGACCCGCTGGGCCTACTGCCACGGCAACGCCGCCCACGTCGCTGCCGGCACTACCGTCGCCGCTGGGACGCAGATCCTCACCTCCGGTAACACCGGCCGGTCCAGCGGCCCCCACCTCCACCTACAGATCCGTACCGCCGACGGCGTCCTTCGCTGCCCGCAGGTGCTCCTCCGCTCTCTGCAGTACCGGCTCGCCGGAGTGCGGACAACAGAGCTTCCGGTGATGGGTTGCTGGCACTAGCTAGGTAGCGCACTGTCGGCTTGAGCTAACGAGTTCCGAACAGAGTGCGAATTGAGAGTAGGTTTCCGGACGTGGAAGGGTTCGTTGTGTGCGGCGGACGAGGCACTCGTCTTGGTTCGGTGGGGCAATTCATCAACAAGTGCATTCTGCCCGTGGGCGGAAGACCAGCTATCCACCATGTGTTGGAGACACTGGCTGATGATCTTGGGTGCTCAAAGGTGACGCTTCTCGTGGGGCACCTTGGCGACCAGGTGCGATTGATTGCTGCTGAAGCCGGCGTGGACTGCGAACTGGCCTTTCTTGATGACTCCGCAGTAGACGGGACGTACGAGGCACTCAGCCATGCGATCGCCCACGCAGACACACCGTTCGTATACTCCCACGGGAACGTGGCGCTTCATGCAACCTCCCGCTTGATCGTGAAAGAGCGGTTCAGCAGGCATACCTCAGGCCGATCGCTGGCGGTAGTGTCCAGGGCACCGTTCGCGCCGACACACCCGAGGTTCGTTGTAGCTGAAGGCGGCACCGTGCACGAAGTGATCGAACGGGCACCGCGCGGGGGCGTGACCTCAGTAGGGCTCGCAATCTACGAGCCGTCGGCCTTCACCAGGGTGGGCGGGGCTCGCAAGTTTGGAGCCGTGGAGGCCTTTCTCTCTCCCGATTACCTCGAGTCTGGCCGACTAGAGACTCTTGAGATCGCTGAAGACTGGAGCCACATCGAATCCCTCGACTTCTATGCCGGGACCTGGTAGCCGCGTGTCGGGCGATTCAGCAACACTTGTCAGCGACGATCTGAAGAACGCATACAACGACCGCTGGTCTGAGGGCGTCTCTGCGAGCCTCCGCCACCTACTTGGCGGAACCGACCTCGGCGAGTCCGAGGTCTTCTGGCACCCGCTTGGCTTCTTTCGCATGCATCTCGGTTCTGACAGTTCCGGACTCCGCTACTTCCTTCACTGCTGGCCCAGGGGTTATCGGTCGACTCAAGAGCCCGCGTGGATGATACATCGACATGCTTGGGATCTCGAGAGCTACATCGTTGCCGGCTCGTTGACCGACACCGAGTATCGAGTCGTTCGCGCCAAGAGCGCAGCACTCGTATGTATCTCAGGCCCTCTCTACGAAGCATCGGTCACCGACGAGCAGTCCGTAATGGCCAATACTGAACAGTACTTGGACTTGGTCGTCGAGCAATCCAGCAGTCACGTGACTGGAGACTTCTACCGCGTCGATATCGGATCATTTCACCAAACGACCGTACCGCTTTCCGACGCTTGCGTGACGCTCGCCCGAGTTGGTCCGCGCCTTCGAGAAAGGTCGCAGATCCTCGGCGACTCAGATGGACCGCGTACCCTGACCTACTCACGGGTACGAGTCGAAAGGGAATTTGTCCAGGCCGCACTATCAAGTGCTATCGGACCGACGGCGAATCCCGCAGCCCCGTGATGATGTCGTCCGCGAGGTCAAGGTTCAGGGCCTCACCGTCGTGCCGATTCCGTAGGAAAGTCCGCAGCTGGGACGCCAAGTCGTCGGCGATCGATCCCGTCACCGGCAGGCGCACCATCCACCGAACGAAAGTGTCCAGCGACTCATCCTCGTCTGAGTCATTGAACTTGCCGAATCTGTCGATTGCTGTGCTGCTGATGGGCATGGTGAAACGTGCAGACGCAGACTTTGAACTCTCCATGCTGAAGCCGCGAACCTGAAGGCTCTCGCTAACCGACGCTACGGAGATCCGAGACTTGAGCTTCAGGGATCTTCGGACGATTTCACGCATCCGCCATGTGTCGCACTCAGCTGATCGTATAACGATGCTCACCAAAGCGTTGGGTCGGAGAAAGCTCAGAAGCTCGTCGAACCAACCGTCCGGATCGCTTGCGTAGTAGAGGACGTGTGACGCAAGCACATGACTGTACGGCGATGGCAGATTCGGCCCGTCCAGGGTGGAGTCGTGTTCAACCGAGGCGACCAGCGGCTTTAGCCGGGTCTGTGCTGAAAGTCGGAGTTCAGTGTCTAGCTCCACGAGAGACAGCAACGCTTCGCCAGCCCACGGAAGCCGCCGGATCAGCTCCTCGGTGAGTTCGCCGTCCCCACAACCGAAGTCGACAATCGACGGTATCGGAGAACCCACGAGCGAGCCCTTCCATTGCTCGCTCAGCACAGATGCCGTCTCAACTCGCATGTTCGACCATCTTGAGAGCAGGTCCAGCCTCCCCCGGTAACGCTCTCCATCAGCCGCCGACAAGTGAGATCCCTCCGTCAACGACGAGCTCCGTGCCGACCACGAACTCGTTTCCGAGGAGAAACCGCACGCAATCGACCACCTCCGAGACGAGCCCAAGGCGACTCGCGGGTGTGCGTGCCACGACCTCGGTCAAGTACTCACTCCCCGCTGCTCTCGTCATGGATGTGTCGATGTTGCCAGGACTGAGAACGTTGATTCGTACACCAATTTGAGCCGCCGGGCCTGCTAGCGAAAGAACACCTTGGCGTAGGGCGGCCTTGGACATGGCGTATCCAACGACGAAAGGCGATGCGAACGCTCCGTAAATCGAACCGACGGCGACGATCGAAGGCGAGGTCGAGTCCGACGATGACATGATCGGAACTAGCGCCTTCGCGAGCGAAACCGCACCTAGTGCGTTTAAGTACATCATGGATGGCCACTGATCGACGTCCTCGGACTCGATTCCTCCCTCCGTGGCAATAGCGCCAGCGCATAGTACTGCCACCTTTACTGACCCAGGTGGGGGAATGGAGTCAAGAACAAGAGCCACGCCTTCGGGCGTGGCCAGGTCTGCGCGCACGACCCAGCTTGCGTCGGTCGTCTCTTGTGTGCTTCTGCTGCCGACAACGGCGAGTACGTCGTGATCCTTGGCGAGATGTCGGACGACCTCGCTGCCGATGCCGCCATTAGCCCCAGTAACAAGGGCGACCGGTCTATCGGCGCGGGCGGACGTGAGCGAACTCTGGTTGCTGATCAGCCCTCCTCCTCGCTGTATGCCGGAGTGTCGATGAGGAGCAACTCCATTGAAGTGGAACCGAAATCGTACGGAGTACTCCTCGGTACCATGACCAACTCGCCTTTCCTGACATCGAAGCGCGTGCCTCCAACCTCGAACCAGCCGCTTCCTGACAGAATGAAGTAGACGCGGTCATTCACGTTGCTCGACGCAGGACCATGCGTGCCACATACTGTCAAGATAGAAGCGCTTGCCCAGGCATGGTCGGCAGCAGTGGAGAGATTTACCCCGTCGATGCCATCCCATCCCCAGTGTTCAACGCCTTCGGCGGTGAAACGAAAATTGAGTGGACTTGTCATTGCGTTTGCCCTCCTATTCACTCGGAATCCTTGTCATGATCGATGTAAGGCCTCGCACCCTTGCGAGCGGCTCGGCCAACTGGGCGCTCTCGCGTAGTGCGGCAGTTTCGCCTCGTGCGAACTCACTAGTTGACCAGTTGCGTACCACCTCGGACATCACGCCGCAATCTAGATCCAGCGCATCATCGAAGGTGGAGTTGAGCTTGAAGACGTTGTATCGCTGAGCGGCCATCAGCGCGCTCTGGAGCCACTGGATGCGGATCTCAGCCGGGGCACCTGAGGCCGCAAGATTTGCGGCGGTATCGAAGGCAGCCTGAGCTGCTAAATCGTACCAGCCCGCAGCATGGGCGCTGTCGAAGACTTCGGTGGGCGCGCCGTCAACCATCCACCGACAACGGAGCTGTGCCGCCAGCACTCGTCCGTAGCTGCTTTGCGCGCCGGACAGGATCTCGACACCCTGCATCAGGGTCTCGCGCCCGCTCACATCCTCCCCGAGTTGCAGTTGAGCCGTGCCCAGGGTGGCAAGGCAGAGGCCGAGGTTGTATCGGTCATCCTGGTGGTAAGACCCTGGATCATGCAGAAAAGACAAGGTGTCGAGTACGGCTTCGGGACGTCCCGATTCGAGAAGCGATCTCGAAGTCTGCGCCGCTATGGTGAGCTTGTAGGCGGCACCCTGAATAGCGGTAAACACTCGATCAGCCCGGCGGTTCCAGGCAAGGGAACCTTTGAAATCCCTTGTTGTCCTAAGTACATCTGCAACACCAACGATGGACAGTCCGCGATGATACTGGTCACCTCGATCGCGGAAGTAGCGCAGGGACTGCCGTGCTCGGCGCAGCCCGGCCTCATACTGACCATCGATACTGTAGGTCCACGCAGCAAGGTTGTCTGCCAGCGCGGCCACGTAGCTTCGTTCCTCGGCCGGCCATTCACTAACCGCGTGGTCGGCGCTCTCGCGGGCTTCGGCGCACTTGGCCTGAAACGCGTAGACGTAACTGAGAACGATCCGGATCTCGGCCCGAAGCCGCGGGTCGGACACTCGGGAGAGTGAGTCAGTGCAGCGATTCACGGCGTCCTGACTCTCCGCCTCACGCCCAAGCACGCCGAGTGTCTCGGCAAGACGAGCGAGAAACACCGACGTTGCATCAGGGGAAGCCTCCCTCTCAGCGAGTTCAATCCCCTTCAAGCACCACCCCAGGGCGTCGCTGACGTTGCCACGTCGATGGCACGCGTCTACGAGGCCTGAAAGGGCTCGCAGGTGCGCCTTGGGATCAAGTGCCTTGTCACCGCGAATGAGCACCGCGGTGAGCTGTTCGTAGCCCTCGTCCAATCGTCCCATCGCAAGATGGCTTAAGCCGGCAAGGCAGAGAAGCTCAGCGCTCGGACTCTCGGACCAAGCCGTCGCGAGCGCGCTGTCGACCACCTCATCAAGATCGTCTGCCACGACGATTCCGGTCATCGACGCCGAGAATTGCTCCAACTCTTGGACCACGAGGGATGTGTCGACCTTGCCAAGTGCACTGATCTTGCTCCGGAGCAATGCTCGCCACGGGCTCGAAAGTGGCGTCACGCGCTCCATCTCCGCTGCGAAGTGACTGGCAGCCGACATGTAAGCCGATCGGTATCTGCCCGGAGCAGTCGTGCGAAGCCGATCGGCGATGAACTCAGCTATCGGTTCATCTAAGGAGTAGCCGCGACTTCCGATCCGAATGAACGTGTACTCGGCCAGCCTTTGGAGGTCCTTCGATACCGAGCGTTCGAGGACTCGGGCAACCAGATCCTCCGTGAACACTTGAAGGAGTGCCGCCACCTCGAGGGTCTCTCTCAGCGTCGGTCCCTCCAGGTCAAGGTGGCTGAGAAACCTTGGGATGAGGCGCTCCTGCAGAGTCGCCCCTTCACTGTCCGAGAACGATCCGTCCGACGTGGAGAGACTGTCGAAGGCAAGTGCGACCGCCCATGGAACCCCGCGAGTGATGCGGTGCACCTCTGCAAGCTGGGCAGCGCTGTGTGTCGTACCCCGGAGCGCGAAGTATTCAGCGACCTCGACATCCGTAAACGGTCGCAGCTCGGTGCTCGTCGACACCGGCGTCCACTCGGACCACGCAGCGTCCATGCTCTCGAGGGGCCGACGGCCGCCCACCAGGAGCAGGGTTCGGTCGTCGAAACTCGGTGAGGACAACAGTGCCTCGCGAACCCATCGATCGAGAGACGGCGTCGCTGCCTCGTAGCGATCTAGGACCAACACTGGACGTTGGTCCACCCGGTTGATGTCATCGAGAAATCCCTTAGCAAGCCACCTATTCGCGCTGAGAATCGCATCTGCTTCGTCGACACCGAGAAGCGAGTTGAGCTTTTGGCGAACGCGATCCTCCCCGAGTGCCCCTGTCACGAAGCTTCCCAGAGGCCCGGTTGCAGAGAGGCTGCTCTCAGCCCCCTTGGCTAGCGCGGCTCGGAGACCGCTGGCGCGATTCTCGAGTTCAAGGTACTGAGCTCTTGCCTTGCGGAAGTCACTGAACTCGAGCTCCGGCTCGATGTTCGTCATCCACTGCTCAAGCACCTCCAAGGGTGTGGTGGCGGATCCCACCTCGGCCCAGGTCGTGACACAGCCCGCCTCGCGGGCATCCTGCCGAACCTTGGCGAGCAAGGTGCTCTTTCCCATGCCTCCTGGGCCGAAGAAGGAGTGGATTGCCCCACTCCGACTCGGATCACCAGCGCCGAGAAGAGATCGGAACGCGTCGCGCTCAGTCGTCCGGCCGACGAAGTAGTTACCTCGCTCGGCGGCGAGCCGCTGTGCAAGGGAGCGAGTTTGGCGAGGCTTGTTCACGACCGGCTCAGCGTAGAGCTGGCCCGGGGTCCGGATCGACATGCACCTCGGAGGGAGCATCGCCGCGTCACCAGGTGGCCCCGGGGAGCCGAGGGCATGATGAAATGAAGGCATCCTCTGAATGGCGGGGCGGAGGGCTCCCCAGGGAAGTAGGCGCTCGACGAACCCGGGAAGGCTGGCGGGGTACGGTCCTACACCTCAGGACTCTTCAGCACCGAGAAATGGTGGGAACGGACCAATGACTCGACTCGACAACGACGCTGGGGCCAACCCGTTCTGGACCGTGCACCGACCGTTGGAACTGGCCGACCCTAGGCACCTCGTCTGCGAGGCAACCGAACTTGCGCACGGACGGCGGCACCTAACGATCCTCCATAGAGATCCCAAAGACCTCGCAACATCGCGACACCTGTCTGAGTTCTATGAGGAGCTGCGTCGGCTCTCCGCCGGTTGCGAGTGGGTTCGTGTCCGCGGGAACGCAGAGTACGTCACTGTCACTGTCGGCGGAGCGTTCGCGGAGGAGCAGATCGCGCTGTTCGAGGCTGCTGCGGCGTTCGCGAATCCAGGTGACTGGACGATCGTCGCCTCGGCTGTACCGCCGCTCAGCTGACGCTGCTGGAGGTTCGCTGCGATCGGAGTTCGTTGTAGAGCGCCGTCGTCGCAGGCGACGGTTCGGCCTCGAGGTCGGCGAGGTACACGCACAGTTCCTCGTACGCGCCGACGAGGCCTCGGGTGTTGCCGGCGTGCGCCTCGAGTCGCATTCGGAGCCGGTAGATGTGCTCGTCGCCGGGAAGCCCGCGCAACCCACGACTGATCGCGTGGCGGGCGAGATCGTGCTGGCCGGCTTCGAGCGCTAGCGCGACGAGACGGTCGACTGCCTGCTCGATGACGCGGGCCGCCTCGGCGACGTCCTGGTCCCGATGTGCCCAGTCGTAGCCGACGGCGTCGAACGGAGGACCCTCGACCAGAGCGAGCGCATCGCGGAGCGATGCCATCGCTTCGGTCGACGACGTCTCGTCTGCCGCCGTGACCGCTCTGCGAAGCAGGTCGAGGTCTGTACTGACACGCGAGTGGAGTCGGAGCGTGCCGTGTGAACGATCGGCCGCTGGCATGACAGGGCTGCCGTCGTCGAGGTCCCCGAGGGCCCGCCGGACTGCAGCGACAAAGTTCCAGACCGTCTTGGGCTCGACTGGCTTCCCGCCCCACAGCGCGTCCTGCGCCGCCGATGCGGCGAGCGTCCCACCTCGGCAGGCAAGGAGCACGGCGAGGATGAGCTCGCGTCGACCAATGTCGGGCCGGTCCGGGATCGACGGGACGCCGAGCACGCGCACGATCAGCTCTGGCCCTGACGACTCCGTCGCGAACAACTGGCCGTCCGAGCCGGTGACTGGCTCCACTGGTATCTCCGGTGGCGCGACGTCGGTCGTCTGATCCGCAGCGAAGTCGACCGATAGGACATGGGTGGTGCTCACGTCGGATTCATGTCCATTGACCCGAAAGACGTTGTCGAGGTCGAGCCCGACGAGAGATGGCGTTCCGTTGATCGGGCCCTCATCGGGCTCGGGCGGTTCGAGCGATGAGGGGTCAACCACGTCGGGACCGGTTTCCGGAAGATGGACCACGACTGCGGTTGCGACCGCGAGTGCTTCGGCCGTAGCTGCTTCGAGTCGGACCGGTATGAAGTCGATGCCGAGGGGCTCGAGCCGAGCCGACGCCCCGTCAGCTGAGATCTCGATTCGTGCTCCGCTGTCTGCCAACGCGGCGCCACTCGATGCAATCACGAGGGCTACGCCTCGGCGCGGTGCGAACGTGCCAGCTGCGGAATCGTGGTGTTCGCTGGTGACGACGACGGTGGCCTCGATCGGCGCCGAGCCTCCGACGCGTGCCCGGAAGGTGTCAGCTTTCGAGTCGTGGCGGATCGCTGAGTTGACGGAGTCGATTGCGTTCTCTGCTAAGTCGATCGCATCCGTGAGCGCCCGAGCTGTCAGGCGGTGGCGCGGAGCGACGAGAGGGTCGACGTCGACGCCGACGATGGAGACGTAGGCGTCGGCGAGATCGTTGCCACACGCAAGTTCGAGCGCGACGGAGCGGAGGAAGGCGGCGGTGCTCTCGGAAGGACCGGCGACGGCGATGGTGCCAAACGCTTCGAGGTCGATCAGAAGCTGGCGTCCTTCCCGCTGGCCGATGGTGACGAGTGCGGGGATGCCGGCTGGGAGCTCATCGGGTGGCACGGGGCTCTCGGGGTCGTAGTCCAAGCGCCATGCCCATCCGCCGTCGGCGGCGCGCCATTCGCCAACCGTTGATGCTTGCTGTGGCGAGTCCCAGAGGATCTCGATGCCGGCATGCTCGGAGAGTTCGACGGCCAGCGGAGCGCCGGTGACCTTTCGCGGATCGAGGTCTCGTATCAGCGCGGCGATCTGTTGGCCGGCCCATCGGACCAAGGGGACGTCGGCCGCTGCGACAACGGCGATCTCGGCGTCGCTCGGGACAACGGCGGCGACCGCTGACCCACGGGTCGCTCGGCGTCGCCTGAGCCACCGCAACCGAAGAGCGAGGCCGGTGCTCAGCGCTGTGGCTCCCGCGAGCCCAACGAGAACAGGCGTCGCGCCTCCTCCGTTGCTGCTTGTCGGTGTCTCCGTGTCGCTGGGCGAAGCCGGCACCGACACGACCGGCGCAGGCGCTGTGGTCGCCGGGGCTGGCAGCTCCGTAGTGGTTGTCGGGGTTGGCGGCGCAGCGGTGGTCGGCGGTGATGTGGTCGTCGGCGGGGTCTCGCTCGGCGCGGTCTCGGTCTCGATGAACTCCGTCGTCTGCTCCGGGCCAGCAGGCGCGGCGGAATCGGTCCCGGGCTCCTCCGTTGCGGATTCCTGCGCCGTGGGGATTGCGAGGTTCCAGCCCACGACGATGAGGTCGGGGTCCGTGAGCCGCCTGCCGTCGGGTTGCACGCGATCGCCGTTGGCCTCGAACAGCTCGGGGTAGCGAGTTGGGTCGCCGAGGTAGTGGTCGGCGATCGAGGAGAGCGTGTCGCCTCGTTGCACGACGTGTACGACCTCCGCAGCGTCTGTCGTCTCGACCGGCGGCTGGGGCGCTGGAACTTGCGGCTCGCTGGGTAGGCGCAGCTGCCAGCCGGGGACGATCAGTTCTGGATTGGTCCAGGATCGGCCGTCCGGCTGGGGAAGCCCGCGGTTGATCTCGTACAGCTCGCGCCACCGCAACCCATCGCCCAGGTGCGCCTCGGCGAGGCTCCATGGGCTGTCCCCGCGTTCGACCTCGATCACCGGTGCGGCGTCCTGTGGGCTGCTTGGCGGGGCGGACTCTTCTGATGAGGTCGCGCCGCCCGTCGTCCTTGCCGGGGCGATGGTCATCTCGATGACATGACCGGGTCGGGGCGACTCGTGCGCGAACGCGGTCGGGGTGACAGTTGCCGCGGTGGCTCGGGGGACAGAGGCGTAGGAGGGTCCCGCACTCTGGAGCAGGCTCAGCATCAGCAGGACCCCGGCGACGAGGGGCCGAGCGGATCGTTGGAACGGCCCGGCGAACGCGATTCGTGGCGCTTGGATGCCGCGGATTCCGGCGACGAACTCGATGACGACCGCAGCAGCGAAGGTCGCCCATGCGACCCACGCCGCCAACGTGAGCACGACGAACACCGTCGTGTCCGAAACGGCAGTGTCGCTGAGTCGATCCCACCAGTCGCCGCTCGGTGAACCGGGGAGGCGGCCCCACGACGAGAGGAGAACGGGCAGTCCGACGAGCAAGGCTGCGAGTGCAGCGAGGCTCGCCACTCCGCGAGTGAGCGCTCGCAGGCGATTCATGGCAACTCGACCTTCACGATGTTCACGGTCGAGGTCGCCGTGAAGCTGGCGGTCTCCGCGCCGGCGAGGCGGAGAAGTTGGAGGCTGGTCGCGCTGGTGACCGTGACCGTGATGGTCCCGTCGGTGATGGCCACTGTCCCGCTTGCGCCGTGTGCAGCGAGGTAGTCGAGTGCGGCCCGTTCGGCTGCGACGGGGTCGAGAACTGTGAGCCCCTGCACCGCCGCCGCGGAGTCGAGTTCCTGCGCTCCAGCGCGGGCGGCAGAACTGGCCAGAGCGAAGGCGTCACTTCGGGCACGGAGCATGGTGCCGCCGTCGATCACGAGGCCGATGATGAGCACGCAGGCAACGGTTGCGCTGATGGCCCAGACGGTGACCGATCCCCGGTCGTCGCGGAGGTCGACACGGCGGCTTCGCCTGAGGGCGTTCATGGCGTGCGCTCCCGGAAAGCGTCGCGAACCTCGCTCGCCGATCCGGAGATCGAGAGGCTGCCGGGGAGCGGGAGCACCGATGCTTCCTGTAGGTCGGCGGAGCAGGTGACGGTCACTTCGATCATGTCGTCGGCGATTGATGCGTCCATCGACATGGAGCGGCACGATGGCGAACCGACGTCGAGCGTCGCGGCGACGGTGCGCTCGACCTCGGCGAGCCGGCTCTGCGGATCCCTGGCGATCGACAGGTCACGTGCAGCCATGCGCGCCGCCGCGTCCACGTCGGCGCGAGCGTTGCTGACCCGCCCAACGGCGATCACGCCGAGGAGGAGCAGCCCGAAGAGTGGAGCGAGGATGACGAGCTCGACCGACACCGACCCGCGATCGGACCGCCGGGTGCTCATGGCTCGATCCGTTCTGTCGGTGCGTCAACGGTGACGGACACGGTGAACGACACGCCGGGAAGGATCGATACGACCCGACCCGAGACGGTCACCGACGACACTGCTGGGGTGCGGGTTGCATCGACGTTGCGGTTCTCGAGCCCGCCACCGGACTGGTCGAGGAACTCGGACGCGACATCGATGCCCTCGCCCGGCGATCCGTTGATCGTGCGGACGTGATCAAGTCCATGGCGCGCGGCGGTCTGGGCGACGGCGCGGGTGTGGTACCAGACGCCAACCTGCACAACCATGAGCAACAGCAGCACCATGGCCGCGGACGCGATGACGAACTCGACGGTCGACGAACCGCGATCACGCGCCGACCCATATCCGGCCTCGCCGTCGGGGCGCGCTCGTTCGTCGCGCGGCGGATCGAGCCTGCAGCCGTTGCGATGCCGTCGCACCGCGATTCCTGTCAGAGCTCGAGACCGGCGATCTTGATGTCGACGGCCGCTGCGATTGCTGCCATCGCTGCGATGGCGATGGCCGCGGCGGCCGCGACGATGATCACCTTCTCGACGATCTCGCCGCGGTCCGCCTCTTCGGCGGCGCGTGCTCGTACTTCGATGAGTTGTGTCTGGAACCAGACGATGATCGCTGTCATTGCTGTTGCCTTTCTCCGTACCGGGGTTGTGGGCCGGCCTTTCTGTCATTGGAAGAGGACGTAGATCGCAGGGAAGCCGAGGAAGATCATGAAACCGAGCAGCAGCAGGGTGGCCGGGATGCCCATGCGCTCGGTGATCGATGAGGCATCCCGCTCGGCGTTGGCTGTCAGGCGTTCGCGGATCGACTTGGCCTTCGAGGACACCGTGTCGCGTACGGCAGCACCCTCGTCACCTGCCAGCGATAGCGCGGCCGCCAGCTCGGTCAGGTCGGTCAGGTCGCACTCATCGGCAAGGCGGGAGAGCGCTTCCCACGGCGTCTCGCCGCGCACATATCCCGTCCGGAGTGTTGCTTGCAGCTCGGCGAACGGCCAGCCATCGCCCGCCGCGGCAGCGGTCTGGATCGAGGCATCGATGCCTCGGCCACTCGCCAGGCACATGCCCGCCACGTCGCAGAACGAACCGAGAGCGTGAGAGAACATGCGTCGCCGCTCGGCTGCCTGTGTCCGGACGGTGCGGATGGAACTGACCGCCCCAATTGCTGCGCCTGCAACCGCGAGCCAGAACGGAATGCCGATCGGAAGGTGGACTCCCACCAGGTATCCGCCTGCTGCGACGACGGGCGCCCACACGAACCCGCACAGCGTGTAGACCACGATCAGAGCGGCTTGTTCGTCGGGCGCTCGACGGAGCACCCGAAGGTCGGTTCGCATCGAGGCGATGATGCGTTCGACCGGGCCGATTCGCCGAGCCCACATCCCCACCCGAACATCGAGGTTGTCGCGTTCGGGAGCGATCTCGATCACCGGCTGGCCGAGCCGCATGAGCGTCTGTGCAAGCGGTCGCCGAGAGGGGATCCAGCCACTCCACATCAACCAGACGCCGCTACCGGTCGCGGCGCCGGCGAGCACAACGGCAGTGAGCGAACTCATGCCGCACCGCCACCAGCGTTGGTGAGGTAGCGCGGAACCGGGTTGGAGCGCCCCATCCGGTGCATCCACCAGAGACCCGCGGCCCAGTAGAAGCCGACAGCCGCAAGCACCACTTGCCCGACAGCGTTGTCGTAGGGCTCGAGGTAGCGCCGCGAGAAGATCGCCAGCAGGCCGACGAAGCCACCGATGATCAGCGCCGTGTACTTGAGCGCAGCACGAGGACGTTCCCGTGCAACGGCGATGCGCCGATGCGACTCAGCCTCCGCATATGCGGCCGCAGCGAGGTCAGCGAGGACCTCACGCACGCGTCGCCCGCCCGTGGTGGACGTCAGTCGCAGCGCCGTGACGACGAGATCGCCGAGTGGATGGTCGAGATCAGCGGCGAGATCGTCGAGCACGTCTCCGAGCGGTTCGCTGGTCAGCCGCTGCGCCATTCGCTGGATCTCGGGGCGTATTGCAACGGGCGCGGCTGCGGCGGTCGCAACGAGGACTCCTTCGACACCTCGAGCGGTGCCCATCGAGTCGCGCAGCATCTCGGTCCACAGCGCGGTGGCCTCGGTGCGTGCCTCGTGGCGTTCACGGTCGGCGCGACGGGGCATGGCGGCGATCGCCCATCCGGCAACGGCCGCGCCGATCGCCGCGACCGGCCAGCGCGTCAGGATCAGCACGAGCAGACCAGCACCAGCGGCCGCAATCACACGGTCGCGTTCGAGCACGGCCCGCGCCCGAACGGTCGGTTGCCGCTCGGCGGCCGGCGCGGGTATCGGGCGCCATGAGGCGAACGCCAGCCAGAGCCCCCCGGTGACGAGGGCGCCGCAGAGCGCCGCGAGCGCGGTCACCAGGCACCCCGCTCGTGGAGCGACGGGTCGTAGCCATGGGCGACGAGTTCGTCGAGCAATCTGACTGGGATCGGCGACGTTGGGTTCGGCGTGGCCACACCGTCAGGGCTGGCGCCGAACCAGACGTCGGTCACGACCTGCCCAGTGTCGGCGTCGTAGTGGTCGACGTGTCGGATCTCGGAGACGACCCGTCGCCCGTCGCGCGTCTTCGAGAGGAAGACGACTGCGTCGAGCGCCAACGAGGCGAGCTGCATGACGTCGCCGGTGGCCCAGTCGCGTCCGCCCGCTCGGGCGTACACCGACATGCGAGGGAACACTGACCATGACGAGTCGGCGTGGATGGTGCACATCGAGCCGGCGATGCCCTGGCTCATCGCTTCCAACATGTCGATGACTTCGGGGCCCCTCACCTCGCCAACCACAATGCGATCGGGCGTGAACCGCTTGATCGTCCGGGACAGGTCGCCGAGGGTGACGCCCCCGACGCCCTCGCTGTTCGGCGGTCGTTCGAGGAACACGAGGACTTGGTCGTGCCGTTCGGGCATCCGGTCCAAGTGCAGTTCGGGTTCCTGCTCCAGCACCACGACGCGTTCCGACCGCTCGCAGTCGTGCAGCAGCGCCCGCAGCAGCGTGGTCTTACCGACGCCCTGTCCGCCGCAGATGAGCAGGTTCCACCGGGCAGCGACGAAGGCCTTGAGCAATGAAGCGATGCCACGGTCGTACATGCCTCGACGGACGAGGTTGTCCTGGTCGGCGTCCACCAGCAGGTGCCGGCGGATCGTCATGTACGGCCGAGGTGTCACCCACGCGGCTGCAGCAAGCCGTGAGCCGTCGGGAAGTTGCAGATCGAGGCGTGGGTGGGCGGGGGTGAACTCGCGCTCCATGTGGCCGCCCCGTCGAGCCATCGCTTGGATCATCGCGATCAGTTCCGCGTCAGAGGCTGCGATGGGATCGGCGCGCTCGACGACGCCATCGATGGTGACGAGCCGCACGTCGTCGCAGCCGTTCACGTGCAGATCGGTGACATCGCGGCGCTCGAGTAGCCGGTCGATTGCCGGCGCCGTGGAGAACGCTGCGGCAAGGACTGACTCGGTGACCTCGTCCTCTTCGACTTCGGAGATCTGTGGCTCGCCGAGGCGCAGCGCAGTGCGCGCACGCACATCGAGTTCGCGCCGCACGATCGCTCTCGCCATCTGACGCTGGTCGGCGTCGTCCGGTGGCCGCCGACCCTCGTCGGAACAGCGGCGCAGGTAGTCGCCGATCTCGTCCGCGACGAGCCGTCGCAGCGTCACCTCGATGCGTTCCACGCCGAGGTCAGGCATGAGCAGCTACCTCCTCCGGCATCCACGTCGAGAGCGCGTCGACGAACGAGCGGATCGACCGGCCGTGCGCCGACCGACGCCACCACCGGGAGGGACCCCCAGTGGTCAACGTCTGAGCGCCGCGCCGGTCCCATGCGATCGACCCAGCCACGGGGACATCGAGCTCGCCGGCTACTTCGTCGGGGCTGTAGCCGCGGTCACCGATCAGCACGCCGACGACGGGTATCCCGAGCGAGTCTCGGAGCGCATTGATCGTTCCTCGACTGTGGGCGACACCGCCCAGCGTTGGAGCCAGCGCCACGGCGACGACGTCGCATCCCGCCAGTCGGCCTGCGGTTGGCTGCGTACGGTTCCAGCGTCCGCCGTCGAGCACGACCGAGCCGTCCTCGCACCGCATGGCCGGGGCCAGCCGATTGCCGATGGCCATCAACGTCGACGCCGCTTGTTCGCCACCGGTCGGTGCCAGCACGACACGTAACCCGGGGTGAATCTCAGCTGCGTGGTCGGCGAGCACCCCGTTCGGATTCGCTATGTGACGCAGCGCCCCGGCCACCCTGATGAGTCCGGGCTCACCGACCGGGCCCACCCAGCACTCGACGTCACCGCCAGCCGGGTCGAGCTCCACGGCGATCGCATCCATGACCGCAGCGGCCCCGATGGCCAGCGTCGTCACCCCCGGCGACCCTTTGGCACTCACCAGTCCCAGTCGCATCGTCAGTCCCCCAGCACCACGATCGTGACCCGACGGTCTGCGGCGGCGGCGGAAACTCGAGCAGCCTCGGACCGAGCGACGACGACCTCGACGGGTCGGTCCCCGCTCGACGACACCTCGCCGCCGATCCCGGCGATCCACCCGGGTACCTCAGCGACGGTGCCGTTGGTTCCCGCAGCCGGTCGGATGACGACCGACACCGCGGCTCCACGGGTCATGCCCGTAGTCGGCGAATCACCTGGCCCGACCAACACGCCCACGATCGCCTCGGCGGCCGTCACGAGTCGATCACCGGCGGGCAACAACTGCCCGTCGACGAGCAGGCCGCCGGCCACGATGTCGGTCGAGGCGACCCGCCCCACCAAGTCGTCGAGGCGCGATGCAGGGATCGAGGCAACGTCGGTGTCCTCGCCGATGGTGACGACCCTGAGGTCGCTCCGCTCGATCACGTCGAACCTCCCAATGTCGGATGCAACGGCCAGCACCTCGACTCGGTCGTCGGCCGAGAGGTAGAGCGAGGCAAACAGCCATCCGCCGACCACCGCAGCGAACACACCTCCACCGATGCGGCCCCATCGCCGCCGTACCGGGTCCTTCTTCTGGCCAGCAACCGTCGCCTGCCGTGCAGCTCGGTTTGCCGACTCCGTGGATCCCGCTCCGTTGCGGCGAGTCATCGTCGTACTCATGGTGTCTCCCCTCCTTCGATCACGGTCTGAACCTCCGCTAC
Organism: Acidimicrobiia bacterium; assembly: GCA_043720395.1. GTDB lineage: Bacteria > Actinomycetota > Acidimicrobiia > Acidimicrobiales > JANYDT01 > JANOYY01. The sequence goes on along the minus strand of JAYSSR010000077.1, from coordinate 27,362 downwards.
TGGCCGCGGCACATCGGTCGAGCGAGTCACCGCTGCAAGCGCTCCGGACGCTCCGGTCGTCGCTGTCCACGAGATCGACCACGACACCGACGCCTGCCCGGGCCAAGCCGATGGACGACCGCTTGCTCCAGTACGGGTCGTGTAGGTCCAGGCGCACGCGCCTGGCGCGTCCGCTTGGGTCTCGGGCGTTCCAGCGCTCGCTGTGAAGCGAGTTCCCGAGCCGGCACACTGCACCGTCTGTGCGCCCGGCTCGCCCGGCCGGAACGTCAGCTGAGGCGTAGCGGTGACGGTCACGCACAGACCGCCCGCGCACTCGGTCTCGGTCAATACGCCGGTCCAGTTCACGACGGCGACGAACACGGGAACGCCGATGATCGACGCAGTGCCCGCTGGTGGTGATGACTCGACAACGGGTTGCGGCAGTTCACCGACCAGTCGGCCTCGTGCGATGGTGGCCAGCGTTCCAGGCGTGGCTGCGATCACCCACCGAAAGTTGAAGGTGGTTCGGCCATCAGCGCACTCCCAGGATTGCCACACGACGTCAACGCCCTCAGGCGGACGCTCCAGTCCGAAGTCGGGGAAGATCGTGGGATCCTCGCCGAGGTCGTCAGACAGGTTGACCCAGTAGCACTCGGGGGGCGGACCACCACCCGAGCCGCCAGGTGTGCCCGGGGTGCCGGGCGTCGGCACGTCCCACTCGAGGCAGTAGCCACGGGGCGACCACTCGACGCACTGTGTCACGTCCTGAGCCACCGCCGCCGTGGGCGGTGTCACCAACAGACCGACTGTGGCGCCGATGGCAGCGACGCACGTGCGCGTTCGCATCACGAGTCCCCGGGCCGCGGGCAGTTGTCGGGCGGTGCCTCGGTCAGATCACGAAGCAGCCAGTCGTCTCCTACTCGCACAACGACGACCTCGCCACCGTTGACGCCACCCTGCGACTCGAGCGCCGCCCCGGTGCTGTCGACGATCTGGATCGAGGTGACGGTGCACACCATCGCCACCGCTTCGGTCTCGCTGCGAAGCTCGACCGATTGCACAGTTGAGTCGTACATCGCGCCACGTGGCCCGGCGCGGTAGAAGCGGCCAGCGGCGGCCTCGCTGGCCCAGAACCCGAGTGCCCCACTCGCAAATGCGCTGTCCACTGGGAAGAGAGCCAGGTAGCGGCCGACCAGCGCGTCGTCGGCGTTGGAAGCGACGCTGGGGTTGGTGAGGATCTCGGCGACCACCGCGTCGTACGAGTCGACGAGCTGCTCGATGGTTGGCTGGAGGCTCTCGCTCGTGACGACCGTGCTTGGTGGCGACGTCGAGGGTGCCGCGCTGGTTGACGAAGCGTTCGTCGTTGGTGCCGGCGTCGAACTCGGAGCAACCGTCGAGGATGGCGGGGAGCTGGATGTGGCGGTCGTGTTCGGCGCTTGCGAATCGGTCGTCGGCCCGGCCGCGCCCTCACCCGAGCATCCGCTTACCAACACGCCGGCCGTCAGCACGATTGCAATCAGTCGATCTCTCACCACGGAACCATCACCCCCACGACGAAGCCGAGCGCGAGGCCCGGCACGAACGGAATGGTCGGCTGCGCTGACGTGAGGTGCCGACGAGTCCCCCTCGCGATCACGGCGACGCAGCCGCCGATCACGCACGCCAAGACGATCATGACTGCGCCGGCCCTCCACGAGACAGCGGCAGCGGCAGCGAAAGCAACGACGGTGACCTTCACGTCACCGAACGCGATCGCCCCCGGCAGTACCAGCCACAGCGCGCCGAGTACGACTGCGACGACAGCCGCGCCTGCGACGGCCCGGAGTAGTGGGCTCCACTCGTCGAGCCACCATGCCGCGCCGATCAGGCTTGCCGCAGTCAGACCAGCGAGCACCCGCACTTGCGTTGCGGGGAGCCGGTGGGAGGTCGCGTCCGTGGTTGCGAGGGCGGCAAGCCCGACGCCAGCGACGAGGGAACTCAGGACGGGTCCGTGGGGTCCTGTGTTCAGGATGAGAATCGCAGCGACCAAGGGCGCGGCGGCCGAGGCCCACGAGGCGCGGCGGTCGTACCGCCGGCGGGCCGGGATGGTCAGCGCTTGGCCAGGTCCCATCTCTGGCCCCATCGGAACTGGACAGATCGGCGCGCATGGTTGGCGCGCTGGGCGAAGGCGTGTCGTGTGCACACCAAGCAACCCACCCCGCTCGGGTCCAAAGCGCGACACCTCGGTCGGCTGTCCCGGTCATCGAACCGCGGCGGACTGGTGAATTGTCCCCGCAGTCCAAGGACTGCACTCCGACCGAGTTGGCTGAGCATCGTCGCTCGTCCCCCATCCCGACCGTCGCGGGAGCGACAGCTGAGATCAGATTGTACTGCTTAAAACTGCGGCCGCAAGAAAATCTCTGAACAGGTACTTCTTGCTCCTCGACCGCTTCGCCTATGGTGGTCCCGATGACCTACGCCGCAGATGGGCAGCGGCGACGGGGTCGCCCGCCGCGTATCAGCCGCGACGACATCGTCGATGCTGCCTGCGAACTCGGAATCGAGAACCTCACCATGGCCGCCGTGGCCGAACGCCTCGGCGTCACCCACCAGTCGCTCTACGGGTGGGTGCAGGATCGCGATGAGTTGATCGACCTGGTGTCCGACCGCCTCATCCGACGGCTCGAGATCAAACCGCCCGCCGACCCCGCCGACTGGCGGGACTCCCTACGTTCCTACGCCAACGGCCTTCGCCGCCTCGCCGAGGAGATGCCAGGTTTCGCCGCCGCTGGCCTGGGCCGGTTCCGGGTGACCGACCGGTACGTCGAGGTCAACGACGCGGTCATTCGAATCCTCGAACGCGTCGGTTTCGAGTCGGTGATGGCCCAGAGGATCTACGACACGTGGAACACGGTTCTCCTCGGCTGGCTTGCACGCGAGGAGGCACTCTCGGGTGTTCGTGGCTCCGTCGGCGCCGGTGCGTCAGCTTCTGCTCAGTTCGTGGAGCTCCGGTCTCCGTCCGACGAGCGCTTCGAGTTCTTGGTCCATGCCTTCCTCGCCGGGCTTCCCGATCCGCCGGACCGGGGTCACCGTGACCCGGACCCGGAGCTCCCGATCGACCTGCGGACCTCGCCAGGCGCTGCTGCGGTCCTGGTGCATGAACCTCTCTGAGGGCGGACGGCCGGTGCGCTGTTCAACGAAGGATTGGAGAGCTGCCGCCGCCGTATCTCGCTGCGATGGCCTGTAAGCCCAGGGCTGATGCTCCTATCGGAGTTAGGAAGTCAAGCGGTTTGTAGCCAGTCTTGGTAGCGGTGGGCGAGGTTGTCGTCGTAGATGAGACCACGCTCGAGTCGTGAGAGGCGAATGGGCCAGCTGTCGAGTGCTTGGGCGGCGCTTTCAAGACTGATTCCTGCGGTGTTGCGTGCAGTGCGGACTTCGGTGCCGTCGATCACTGCGTTGGGTGTGGTGATGAGCCGGTAGATCTCGCGGGCGATGTGCCGTTTGAGGCAGCGGATGATTTCCCTTTTCGATTTGCCTTCGGCGGTGCGGCGCTCGACGTAGGCGCGGGTGCTGGGATCGCAGGTCATGCGAACCAGAGCGATCCGCCAGAGGGCGTTGTTGGCTTGACGATCGCCGCCTTGGTTGAGTCGGTGACGAGTGATCCGTCCCGAGGATGCTTCGACCGGGCTGACACCGCAGAGCGCAGCGAACGCTGCTTCGGATCCCATTCGCTCGGGGTTGTCGCCGGCGGTGACCAGCAAGATCGTGGCCGCAACGTCGGTGTCGGACCTGACCGACGAGGTGAAGGTGAAGTACTCGCTGAAGGCGATCCGACCGGCCGGTCCCCCGGGAGACGGCAGCGAGTGACTTCGACCCCGGCCTCGAGATCTGCTCGGTGGCGAATTGGCGAGCCGGCCAGTTGATCGAGGTCTCGTGCTCATCGGCGCTCGGCGGCGAGGTAGAGAATTTGGGAGGCGAGACTCTCAACGTCGTCGGCGTCGCCACGAGGTTCTTCGGCGGCGCGCACTCGTGGGTACGCCTCCCGGATCCCTTCGACCACCGACGAGGTCGGAAACCAATCGGGGAGCATCGAGTAGCGTCGCCGTTGACCGAGGAACCGACTGAAGTCGCGTGAATCACGCTGCTCGATCCACTCGGCGCAGCCCTCGATGAGGCTTGGGAGGATCAGAGGACTCTGGCCGAGCCCAGCCTCAAGCAGCGCTGCGACCGTCTCAGCCGTCTCGACCGAGGCCTCGATGCTCAGTACGACGCGAGCCCAGATGCCGACGTCATCCCAGAGCTCGGTGCGGGACCAGTCTGCTCGCCGAAACAAGAGCTCGACCGTGGCTGTCGCCCGCCGACTTCTTTCTGGAAGTTCCGCTTCGTTGGCGGTGTGTCTCATCGCCCTCGCCGTGAGGACGCCGGCCAGGAAGGGCCCGCACTCGCAAAGTTCTATGAGCTCCTCGAACTCATGGTCGGTCGCGTTCCGGGCGACATCTGCTAGCAAGCTGGCGGTCGTGTCGATGCAGTAGGGCCACAGAGACGGGATTGGTGGAATTTTCGACGCGAACGGCAACGCGTCGAACAGGCGTAGCGCCAGCTTTCGATCGTAGGGAAGTCCTCTAGCGCGTGCGTATCGTCTGGATTCGTCGAGTAGTTCAGTGTGTTCGCGGAACAGTCTTTCGGGTTCGGATTCCTTGGGCTCTGGTGGCGGCTCGGGCGCGACGGGCTCAGGCACGTCTTCGTTCCGCCACTTCGCCGAGAGACTGTCGACAGCAGTGTTGAGCGCATCTACGGCGTCGGGCAGCAGGCTGTCGTCCTCGAACGGGGGTGGGGTGGGCCAGCGGCCCGCTGCCTCCATGAGCGTGTCAGTGGCGCGAATCACGGCATCGCACCACGGTCGCAGCACCACTGAAGTAGCTCGCACGCCGGCCACTTCCGTGCGCACAGATGCGACATCCCCTCGCGCCTGCTCAATTGCCGTCGCAAGTGCGGCCGCAACTGCCCGGCGGTGCCGGTCAGTCTCGTTCGCTGGCGGTTCGGCGTAGAGGCGCTCGCCTGTCTCGGGATCCCACGCAAGGAGCGACGAGCGGGTGGAGTCCCAGGTGCGGCCCCAGAGCGTTGCGGCGTGCGCGACGTAGGCACGGGAAGTGATGACGTTTGAAACGAGCGCAGCCGCGGCCTTGGCCACTCCTACGACCGCGGCCGCCGACGGTGCGTCGGTTGCGGAAGTCACAGCTGCAACGATCCACTCCTCGAGGCGCTCCTCCGTGAGGCCGCGAAGTCCGGCAAGTCCGGCGATGCCTTGGGCCTCTCGCTCCGCTTTCCACAGCTGCAGGTCTTGCACCGCGTATCGGCCCGGATGGGTCTTGTCGACCAGGGTGTGATGCGGTTTGCACAAGAGCACCAGATTCGCGAAAGCCCGTCGCTCATCATCGACCATGTCGGGGTCGTACCTGTTGCCGACCTTGGCATCGCGAATGTGCGCGATCTCGTAGTTGATGAACGGTTCGCCGTCGATGAACGTGAGAATCGGAGTCGTACAACCCGGGTAATAGCAGGTTCCATTCGACAGTGCGGCGAGCGCCGCACGCGTACCGGAGGTGTAGTCCCGTGGCCCGGTCGTCATTGGTCGGACCGGAGTGGGGTGAGGGATCGCAGCCGCTGCCTCACCGGGTGGCGACGGCGGCCGGATGAAGTGTCAGCCCGCGGGGCGACCGCTGCGTCGGTCCTGATCTCACATTTCGTGGCTGTTCGCATCACGAGCCCACACTGTCACGCGCCACGTTGGGCGAGATCGTTTGTCGATAGCCGCAACCTTGTAGGCGGAGCCGATTTCACGTGAAGCGCTGCTCATGCCAGCGATGACGGCTGGCGAACACCATGTCCAGCGACACGAGGAACCTGACGGACCGGAGGGGCCACACGGACCTGGACGGCATCGGCGCAGAGTTCGCGCCGGCATTTCAGTCCGCCGATGGCTCGGGGAGGCTGGCAGTCCCCTCATCGAGATCGAAGTGCGGCGATCGAGCGGGGAAGCCCGGACTGGGCGAGGCGGTCGAGCAGCTCGTCGATGTTCATGGCTGGGTTGCGAAGGGCCGCAGCCTGCGCTTCCAGGACGCCGAAGACGGTTCTCGGGGAGAGGTCGACGAGATGCAGAAGGAAGACGTCGGGCGTCTGTGCCTCGATGTTGTAGGTCTGGAGCACGTTGGCCGGGAAGTCGCTGAGGTTCTCGGTGACAATGACCTGTGAGCCGGATCGGATGGCAGCGGCAAGGACGTGGCGGTCGTCGGGGTCAGGTAGGTGCAGCCCGTCGATGAGTTCCTCGTAGCCGGTGGTGAGGCAGTCGGGGACGGCGTTGCACATCAGTTGGCGGGTGCGGGCGAGTTGGGCTTCGGTGAGGTCGGGTCGGCGTCGCAGGATGGAGCGGACCATCTCGTCGAGGATGTCGGTGCTCCAGTGGGCGCGGAACATCCCGGTGGTGGCGAGCCGGACGAGGAGGTCTCGCAGCCCGGCTGGGTGCAAGACGCACGCGTCGTAGGTTGCGTCGAACGCCACGCCCGCCTTCCCAGCTCTCTAGTAGTCCAGGCCGAGACGCTGGGCTTCGGAGGTGAGCTCGTCGGCGATGGCTCGTCGTTCGGCGTCGTCGATGCGCTTGTAGGCCAGGAGATCGGTAAGGAGTACGCGACGGCGGTTGCCGACCCGTCGGTAGGGGAGCTTGCGTTCCTCGAGGAGCTTGACCAGGTAGGGGCGGGACACGTTGAGGATGTCAGCGGCCTGTTGGGTGGTGAGCTCGGCGTGGACGGGAGCGACCGTCACGGCGTTGCCGTTGGCGATCTGGGCGAGGATGTCGACCAGCAGACGCAGGGCGTGGCCGGGGATTTGCAAGGAGGTGTCGGAGTCGTCGGCCGTCAGCGAGACGGCGACGCCGGGAAGGTTGGGGTGTTGGCGAAGGAACCGTTCAAGGATGTCGACCGCCTTGGCGGCCTGGTTGGCGGTGGCCTCGTCAGGGACGGTGAGCTGGTGGTCGAGGAGCGCTGGCGCCACGGTCGGGGTCTCCTAGCAGCAGTAGCAGGGTTGGTCTCTGTTCGAAGCATACGCGCTATTCGAAATGTTCGCAACAGCGCGCGTGTTCGAAACAAGAGGTATAGTCGAATCACAAGCGTGTAAGCATGATCGTCTCCCTGGAGGTGCCCGATGGCCACATCGAACAACCGTCACGTCGTCCCGAACCCGAACGGCGGCTGGGACGTCAAGGCCCCCGGCGCGAAGCGATCGTCGGCCCATGCGCCGACCCAGGCGCAGGCCGAGCGGCGTGCGAAGGAGATCGTCTCCAACCAGGGCGGTGGCGAAGTCCGTATCCACGGCAAGGACAGCCGCATCCGCGACTCCGACACCGTCGCTCCCGGCCGAGACCCGAACCCGCCCAGCGACACCCGACACTGACGGTCCGAGGCGGAGGGCAACGATGTCACACCCTTCCCGCATACTCGGCCTCACCATGAGGTGCGGAATCGACGACACCTGGAGAGGTGGCGATGGCCAAGCAGTACTCGTCTAACCAGCAGATCGGAGACGAGGGCCACACGTTCGCCGCGCGCATCGTCACGGCTCTCGGCCAGACCTGGCATGACCGGCGTGTCGATCACGGCATCGACGGCGAGATCGAGCTGATCGACCCAGCAACCCGTCAACCACTGAACCGCCTCGTACTCGTGCAGAGCAAGGCGAGCAACTTGCCATTCCCCGGGGAGTCAGACGCCGGCTTTCACTTCCTCATCTCCAACGACGACATCGCGTACTGGACCAGCGGCACGAACCCCGTCATCGTGGTCTGCTCGCATCCGCTCGCGGACGAGATCTGGTGGGCGCCGGCCACGCGAGCGACTCCGCCCGGGCCCGGCGGGAAGTCCTGGAGGATCGAGTTCGACAAGGCCACCGATCGGTTGGGCCACAACGCGGTCCCGGCTCTGCTGACGCTCGACCGCCGCTGGGAGATGCGGCCGTCGCCCGTTTCGATCCATCGGTCCGAACGACTCGTTACCAACCTGCTCGCGCTCGTCGAGACGCCAACGAGCATCTATGTCGCGCCCACCTGGCTGACCGACGCGCGTCAACTTGGCCCCGAGTTGCGCAAGTGTGGCTACCACCGATCCGACTGGCTTCTCCGCGACCGCACCATCTTCAGCTTCACCGACCCGAAGACGAGCGCGCTGGGCTCCTTCGTGGAGGGCGGCACAGAGACGATGGACGTCGAGGAGTGGTCGGAGTCGAAGGACACCGAGACCACGAACCGGTTCGTTGACCTGCTTCGCCAGACCCTGCGTGAACAGGAGCACCACAACCTCGCAGTGCACGGCAAACAGCGGTACTTCTGCTTCCGACCCACCCGGGACCTCAGCGAGCGGCGGGTGGCTACCAACTCGAAGGGCAAGGGTCGCACGGTGTTCAAGGGTTACGAGAACAAGCGCAAGCCGGGCGAGATCGCCGAGTACCGGCACTTCGCGGTCGGCGTCTCGTTCGTCAAGACCGACGAAGGATGGGCGGCCCAACTCACCCCGACGTACCACTACACCTTCGACGGTTTCCGGGAGCTGCCGTGGGCGGCCGATCGGCTCTCCGGAATGAAGCAACTCGAACGCAACCCGGCCGTTTCCGGACTCGTGCGGTTCTGGGCCGGCTACTTCGGCCGCCCGAGCTCACTCGGCGAAGAGCAGCGACCGCTGGTGTTCGGTGACCTGTACAACCTCGATGTGGATCGCGGCATCGACGAAGCGACGTGGCGACCGCTCGGCACTACGACCGGGACCATCGACTCAGGGCAACTGGAGCTGCTCTGATGCGGGCACGAATCCTCGAAGAGCCCGAGCTCGAGTTCGGCAACGGCGGTCGGCACGTCGATCCCCGCACCGGGATCAGCGACTACGGCCCGGTCGACGACGCAGCGCCTGGAGCACCGAGGACCATTCGCGTCGGCATTGTCGGCCCCGCTGACGGTGTGACCGGGGTGCGCCAGTGGCTGGAGCGCTGCCGAGAACCCATCGACGCAAAGGAGGGCAACCGACACCCCTCGCTGTTCCGAGACTTCCCCGGCTGCAGTCCCAACTCGGCCTTTCGAGCAGAACTCGTCGTCGACGATTCGTGGACACGTCCGATCGCCGCTCGATCGCTGAAGCAAGCTGTCGCAAAACCGATCGGACTTGCGACAGCCGAGTGCGTGGACCTCTACCACCAGGAGATCGCCGACCTCTCCGAACGCGGAGTGGTTGACGTCGTGATCGTGGCGCGCCCTGACGACCTCGAGGACGACATCCCGGCACGGTCGCGCTCGAACACCGACGAACTCGAAGAGAGCACGACGCTCGACGCTAGACATGTCGACTTCCACGACCTCCTCAAGGCCCGATCGACCGCGCACCGTCCGCCCATCCAGATCGTGCGCTCGACCACCTGGGACCCGCAGCGCGACACGGCCAAGAAGAGGTCGCGGCGGCGACCATCGCTGCAGGACGAAGCGACGCGTGCCTGGAACATTCACACCGCCCTGTACTACAAGGCCGGCGGAGTGCCCTGGCGGCTACAACGGCGAGCGGCTCAGCTCGACTCGCTCTTCGTTGGAGTCTCGTTCTTCCACACGAACGACCGTGCCCGCGTGCACACCTCGGTCGCCCAGGTCTTCGACGAACGAGGCGAGGGTGTGGTCGTTCGCGGTGGGCCGGCAGCTCGCCAAAAGGACGACCGGCAACCCCATCTCGATCGAGACGGTGCGGCGCAACTACTCGGTGACGCGCTCGACGCGTACCGTCGAGAACATCACAACTTCCCTGCACGGGTCGTCGTGCACAAGACCTCTGCGTTCGACGACACGGAGACGAGCGGATTCGAGGAGGCAGCCGACCAGCGATTCATCAACCATCTCGAGCTCATCTGGATCTCCGATGGCGGGGAGGGGGTCCGCCTCTTCCGCGACGGCGATCACCCTGTTCTGCGAGGGACGCTGGCCACGATCGCCCGGGACCGCCACCTGCTGTACACGCGAGGCAGCGTCGAGTACTACCGCGTCTACCCCGGCATGTACGTACCGTCACCGATCGGCCTGCGACCGGCGCTCGCGGAGTCCGACATCGAGACGCTCGCCACCGAGGTGCTCGCGCTCTCGAAGATGAACTGGAACCAGAGCCAACTTGATGGCCGGCTTCCGATCACCCTCAAGGCCTCGAGGCGGGTAGCGAGCATCCTGAAACACATGCCGACCGGAGCCGGCGCAACGGCCCGCTATGCGCATTTCATGTGAAAGCGAGTCGGGGCCGCAATGGGATGACACACGTGGCGGTGAGACCACGATCTGAAACGGTTGTGGATGTGGGGGTTCGTTCCGACGTACACGTAGCGGCAATGCGCGCGCTTCGACTTTTCGCCGGTGTCACCGGCTGTGACGTCAGGGTTCTTGGCGTTTCTCTGGGGCGATCGGTTGTAGCAAGAGCGGCGGTGGGCTGAGCGTGATCGACATTCCCGCCGGTCTTCTCGCCGCCGAGGAGCATCATCCACCCGATCTGGGCGGCCTGTACTGGGTGTCGACGGTGATCTTCGCCGATGGCGACTTCAAGCCTCGCCGCCCGGTTGTAGTGATCGCCATCCACGACGAGACGGTCGAGCCGGGCATCATCACCGTGGTCCGTTCCACCACCGACAAGCGAGGACAAGAGCACCCACCGCAGCCGGACTACGGCCTGGGCAAGCGGGGCTGGTTCTCGCAGTTGCGGCCCGTGAACCGGTACTTGTGGACACCGGCGAACGTCCACCCGGTCAACCTGATCCTCGATGACGTCACCCTCGCCTACGTAATGCGGGACCACCTGTGAGCGCGCTCGACGAGCTCCATGCCGAACGGCCCGACCGAGACTTCGTTGCGCTCCTGCAACGCACGATCGGCGCAGTCGCCCGCGGGAGGGGGTTCCCGCCACCCGAAGGGTGCGACCGCTGGGACGCTGAGGCGATCGAGTCCACGGTGCACGAGTTCTTCGCTCATTCTCAGACCCCACGACGACTGAAGGACCTGGCGATGCGCTGCCGGACCGATGACGTCCTGCGAGCTGAGCTGCACACCACCGTGCGACACTTCCTCGCCGACATCGGGCGGACGACGCCCGTGGGCCGCCTCGTGCTGCGAATCAACGAGGTGTTGAAACGTGACCCGGGCTTCGAACGGCGCGAACCGTATTGGGCGCTGACCGGCACGAATCATGCGGCGGCGGCCGTCGATCTCGACGCGCTTGTCGCCGCGATCGCTGAAATCGAGGTGGTCGTGCCCTCAGCTTGGATGACCGGAGATCGACAAAGCCCGGAGATCGACGGGCCATCCACCGTTCGGGTATCCACCGCACTGTTGGAGAACGCCGGCGGGCCGCTGACCAGCTCGGTGATGGCCCAAGCCACCGCGAAGCGGCTCGGCCTCGACCGTGCCCCGCTCTCGCTCGACGCCACCGCGTTCGACCCTCCGACGTCAATGAGCGGGCTACATGATATCACCGGTGACGAGAGCATCCGCGAGCTGCGAGCCCAGGAGATCCTCGAGTTGTTGAACGACGTCGAGCGAGTAGCGATCGGACACACCGTGGCAGGCGCCGCCCTGGCGGCGGTGATTGGCGTCAGCGGATCGTCGGCGGCGCTCATCCGGACCAGGGCCAGCTCGATCGTCCAGCAGGCCCTGGGCAGTGACCCCGACCGAGACGCAGTCGGCGCCACAGTCGCTGAACTCGCCCGATCGTGGACAGAATCGTGGATGACCAACACCGATCCGACGTATTCGAGCCAATGATGTCCTTTCCCGCGTCACCCCATCCCCTCGACACCGAACTTGTCGACTACGTCGACGGTGTCCTCGGCGCGGCGGATGCCTCACTTATCCAGGCGCACCTCGAGAACTGTCTGTTGTGCCGCGTCAAGCGTCAACGGCTGACCGCTCTCCCACCGCTGCAATCGATCGACGTTCGAACGCTTCGGATCCCCTCGTTCGGTCGTGTAGAGACGCACCCAGCCGCGGGTTCTACAGCGCGTCCTGGCGAGCTGTGGCTCACAGCCAGCGACCCAGCCGCGATTGTTCTCGTCCGTAAGGTCCGGGACCATGATTGGGGCGTCGTGGTCGTTCCAGCGACACTCGATATTGAAGTCGCCGACAGCGGAACCCTGATCCTCGACGAGACCGCGTCGCCGATCGGTACCCCAATCGGAATTTACGAGCACCTCACTATCAGCCTCCCTTCCAGCGCACTGGCCGAGCGGATCGTGCCGACTCGACCCGATGTCGACCTGCTCGGCCTGGTCGACGGAGATCCCGGCGTCACCCACGGCACGGCCTTACGCGGATCGGCCGATCCCCGCCATGAAGTCAGGCAGTACCTCACCGACCAGCTCGTCCGCCTCGACCTACACGAACCCGACAACGACGACGAAGACGGTGCATCGGGCGATCGCGATGACGTCGAGGCCGCTTCAGAGGAGTGGTATGTAGCGCTGCGCGACGATCTCGACCCGTTCGGTCAACGGCCGTATCTGATCGAGGCCCTCGCCCTCGCCCCACACCTGCGCTCGTTCCCCGAGGGTTGGCGAGGTATCGCACGGGTCTCGCACCTGCATCTCGCGGTCGTGGTGATCCAAACACCCGCCGGGCTGATCGATGCCCCGGACCGCCTGTCGGCGCAGATTCTGCTCACCAGACTCGGCGGCTCAGCGCTGCTCGTATGGGCACGAGGAAGCGACATCGCCGATCTGTACGACCCAGCCACCCTCTACGGGGCACGCCGCGTCAGCGACGGACAACGAGCGTCCGAACCGATCATCTCGGGACTGTCTCCAGCCGACACGATCCACAAGTTCTTCGACCAACGCCAACGTTGGAGCAACCCGGTGAACACCACCCAGGTCACGGTCGCCAAGGTGGACGTCCGACGGATCCTCGCCGCACAAACCGCGGCATCGACCGACGCCACCGCCAAGACGGGGGCGCGGGCCCGGACCGACGGCAAACCGGAGGGCTACGCCAAGGCCGCGTCCCTCAGCGCCGAACTCGCCGCCGTCCTCGAGACCGTCCTCGACGGCACCTTTGATCCCCAACACATCGCCGAACTCGTCCCCGAGGACGAACCGTGATAACCCGCGTTCGACTCCTCAACTGGAAGACATACCGGGAGTTCGAGATCCATCTCGAAGCCGGCACCACGTTCCTCGTGGCCGAGAACGGTGTCGGCAAGACCTCATTCGTCGATGCCGTCCAATGGGCCCTGAACCCGAGCGCGGAACGTGACCGAGCCCTGATGCGACGCCGCGCCACGCAGACAACCGTCGAGATCGACATCCTCGCCGGTGACGTGCCGGTCCGGGTCGTGCGCACGCTGAAACTGGCGCGCTCCGGCAGCACCACGCCTGCCCTCGACGGCCAAGCCTGGGTTAACGAGACGGCCTGTGATGTGGCGACGGCGCTGGCTCAACTGGGGGACGCATGGCAGGCGGACAGCCTGTTCGTGTCACGAGCGGCGTTCCTCAGTGACCGACTCCTGACCAATCCCCAGGACCCCGACCTCGAGGCGCATCTGATCAGGATCTACGCGCTCGACCGAGTCCAAGCCGCGATTGAGGAACTCCGACCGGCGATCAAAGCCGCCGAGGCCCTCGCCAAGACGGCCAGCGAAGAGGAACGCGCCGACGCTGATCAACTTCAACTCGCAGAAGACGCAGCCGTCGCAGGCGTCGCCGCCGTCGAAGCAGCCAAGGCGCTGGCCGAGACGCAACGAGGCGACGCATCAACGGCAGCTGCCGCGCTCCAAGCCGGACAGCAGGCGGTCGCGGCAGCGGCCGCGCTAGAGCGTTGGCAGTCAGCGCGTCACGGGATCGAAACGGACTGCGAGCAACTGGTGGGCCCGGTGCCGGAGGCGATCAGCCTCACCGACTTCCTGCAGTCCGTGGAAACGGGTGCTCGCCGCCAGTTCATCGAAGGCACCGAACGTCGAGCACTTCTTGCCGGGCGGATTGCCGATGTGACCGAATCACTCGCTCGATTGGACGCCGCCGAGGGAAACTGCCCGGTCTGCCTCCGCCCCCTCGACGACACCAGCCGAGACCACGCCCGCCATGCCCACGAGGACGCCCGCGAGGAACTCGATCGGCAGATCGCCAGCGTCGACATCGACAGCGAATCCGTGTTCGTGGATCAAGTCCGAACTCTCCGAGAGCGAGCTGAACGCCTCGGCCCGATGCCGCCTGCACCCCTCATCGGTGATGTCGACCTCGGCGCCCTCAACGCGCTTGCCGAAGGCAGCCGACAAGCTGCCGCCGACGCATCTGCCGCCGCTCGTCTCGCAGAGACACAGGCAGCCACCGCGGCGGCACAACGCGACACGATCCGTGCCCAGCAGCGAGCCAGCCGGCAGAACCCCTACACACGACTCGCCCTGCTTGAATCCGCCAAACGCGCATTCGAGGACACGATCACCGAAGTCCTCGACCAACAGCTCGGACCGATCAGCGACGAAGTCAACCGTCGCTGGGACGCGCTGTTCCACGATCGACCCGGGCTGCGCCTCACCGCCAAAGGCCACATCGCCCGAACCTTCGACGACGACGGCGACGACCTCCCGTTCACCTCGTTCAGCTCCGGTGAGAAGGTCGTCGCCAAGCTCCTGATGCGGCTGGCGACTCTCAAGTCAACAACCGCCGTTCCGTTCTGTTGGGTCGACGAACCTCTCGAACACCTCGACCCTCACGCCCGCGCCTACGTCGCTGGAACGCTGGCGCACCTCAGCTCGCGCGACGACCTTCACCAGATCATCGTCACCACCTACGAAGAGCAACTGGCGCGCCAGTTCCAAGCAGAAGCACCCGACCTGGTGCACGTGGAGTTCCTCCGCGGCGACCACACCACCGTCTAGTCATTACCGCTCGCAGCACCCAGGAGTCTGTGCAGCAGCGAAGCGAGTTCTGGATGCCGATGAGCGTTCCGACGTGTCTTGTTGTTGAGGGCCGACGGTCGGCCCAGACAGGAAGCACAAGTCATGGTGAAGACACTCGAGGACATCGGTCCCCACAACGTCCAGGACGGTGATCGGCTCCTCCCCGGCCAAAAGCTCGTCATCGTCATTGACAGCAAGAAGTACCGGGCGCCAGCCCGGGTCATGACCGGAGCTCAGCTCCGACGCCTCGCCGAACCCGACATCGGTCCCGCATTCGACCTCTGGCAGGAGGTCCCCGGCGGCGAAGACAACCTCGTCGGCGACAACGAGCGGATCAAGCTCGCCGACGGCATGGGCTTCTACAGCGCCAGCTGCGAGATCAACCCGGGCTGAACCCCATGCCCTCCGCAACCTCCACCATTCTCCGCCCAAACGACCACGCCTACCTCGACGACCACTTCGTCTGGAACGCCACGGTCGAGGGCGGCATGGTGTGCGTCACCATCACCGGGTATCCGTTGGCCGCCGGCCTCACACCGGCGGCCAACGAGCTACTGATCCGCCTCCCCAACGGCTTCCCAGACACCGGCCCCGACATGTTCTGGTTCGCCGAGCCGGTCACTCGCGCCGACGGCGCCGCGATCCCCGCCACCGAGACCAGCGAGCAACACCTGGGACGCAACTGGCAGCGCTGGTCGCGACACATCGGCAGCCAATGGCGTCCCGGCACCGACGACCTGCGCAGCTACATGGCCTACGTCCGAGCCTGCATCACCAAGGCAGCGCAGTGACCCAACGCAACACGATCGTGTTCACCGCAGCGTTGTTCGACACCGCTCAACACGCCGCCGGTGCCGGGGTGGTAGCCCGACCCGTGACCAACCCCTACGGCGTGCTGCTTCTCGCCAATCGGATCGGCACGACCGCGCGACCGGGCGAAGTCATCGTCCCGCTCGGCCCAGCAGGCCTTCAGCTATCCGACACCGCCATCGCAGGACACCTCCCCGGAGAAGGTGACACACGGGTCGCGGTGCACGCCGCGCGGGTTGTCGACCACCGCTGGCGTCTTCTTCTGTCGGCTGACGACACCCACCCGGCCGCCAGAGCGTCGTTCGACCGCCAGATCCGCGCCTTCGGAGCTGACGGGCAACAGCTCCTATCACGCCTCAGGATCGGCATCGTCGGTGCCGGCGGCACCGGCTCGGCTGTTGCCGAACAGCTCATCCGCCTCGGCGTCGGCGAGTTGCTCGTGATCGACCCCGATGTCATCAACGACGACGGGTCCAACGTCACCCGCGTCTACGGGTCGACAATGGCCGATATCGGCGTACCCAAAGTCGACATCGTCGCCCGTTCAGCCGAGCGGATCGGCTTCGGAACGAACCTCATGGCGATCCAGGGAACGATCAACGACGAACAGACCGCTCGACTACTCACCGGCTGCGACGTCATCTTCGGATGCACGGACGACAACCGCGGACGCATGACCCTGGCCCGGCTGGCCGTCTGGTACCTGATCCCGGTGATCGACATGGGCGTCAAACTCACCTCCACAGCCGGCACTCTCACCGGCATCGAGGGTCGAGTCACCATCGTCGGTACCGACACCGGTTGCCTGCAATGCCGCGGCCGAATCAACCCCCAAGCCCTCCAAGCAGAGGCGCTCGAACCAGGCGAACGAGACGCCAGAGTCGCCGAGGGCTACGCGGTCGGTCTTGCTGAGCGTGACCCGGCGGTGATCGCCTTCACAACCGCCGTCGCCGCACAATCCGTGTCCGAGTTCCTCGCCTGCGCCTTCAACCTCGACCACGAACCACCGTCAACGGAGCTGATCATGCGATTCCACCGTCGCGACATTCGCCGTAACACCCGCGGCGGCCAACCCAACCACTGGTGCACCGACACGGCCAACATCGGCGCCGCCGACACCGCCCCATTCCTCGGAACGATCTGGACCTCATGATCAGCCCCACCAACCAGCTCATCGACTGGTGGCGTCGACGCCACTGGACACAACCAGCGATCCGCAGGGTTCGTGCCTACCAATCCGCCTCGGCGCTCCCGATGCAGCTTCCACGACGCGTTCTGGCAGTGGCCGGCGAGCCGGCCGCATGGGCCGTGTTCGAGTGCCCCTGCGGAACCGGGCATCGGCTCCAAGTCCGCATCCGCTCGAACGGCTCGACGGCGGCCTGGGACCTCTCTTCCGTCAACGGCCGGCCTACCTTGTTGCCCTCTGTCGACTATGACTCGCCTGGCCGTCGATGCCACTTCTGGCTTCGCGACGGCAATGTCATCTGGGTCCATTCGCCGTGATCCCGCGCCTCATCGGACGCGATCGACTTGCGTTCGCGGCCGGTCATCCGAGGAAGTGCCATCGCATCGCGTCGAACACCACATCGCTGAGAGCCTCCAGCAGGCGTTCGAGGGCAGCGGACAAGGCGTCATCCGGCTCGCAACAGATGGCGAGCGTGCTCATCGCAGTGCGGGCAAAGCCGCGACAACACGCCTCCACAGCGACGGCGTACATCGGGGCCGACAACGACGGAAAGACGTCGCGCTGGAGGTGCAGTACGGCGAGCGGGCTCGGGTGCACGAACTGAGACAACAGGCTGTAGAGCGGGTTGGCCGTGTCGACCCCGGTGCTGCTCGGATGGGCCGCCGCCAACATCTCCTGTAGCGACGGCAGCGAGGCAGCCGTGGGCGCCGCATGCAACAAATCGGTCGCATCGCCGAGCAGGTGGTCGACCCGGTTTGACGGGACGTCATCGGTCGCGAGCGAATTGCGCACTTTCTCGATGCGCCGACGGCTGTCGTCGACGATTGCGTGCAGTCCGTCGCCAGGCTTCGCGCCGGCTCCCGCAGAGAGCCCGAGCCATCCCCACCGCGCGCCCTCCTCGAACAGCGGACGTGCGGCAAACGGCAGAAGTGCCTTGGCGAGCGTCCCCTCAACCACACCTCGAAGCACGTTGAGTTGCGACCATGCCAGCTGGAACGCCGGCCATGCCAGCCAGGTACCACCGTCATCTGAGCGAATGCGACCAGTCGCTACCTCGGCGAGCTCGTCGGCACGTGCGACGAACGCAGCTGCGACCTCGGTGGTCGACGCCTTTGCACGCGGAAGGCGTTCGATCTCGGACGTCACCTCGAGCGGAGTCATGGGCCCCGCCTTCGCGGGCGCGCGCAGGCGCCCCTGGTCTCCTAGCGCGAGCCCGTGGACGGCCGACGCCTTGGCCGCGACGTCGGCCGACCGAGCGACCAGCCGATCGCGACCTGATCCGGCGAGGTCGAGTTGCGCGATGACAGCAGCGGCAGCGCCAGCACACGCAACGTGGACAATTGCCGCCGCCAGAGGTTCGCTGAGTTCCTCTCCGCCGCCTGGCCTCAGAACGTGCGCGGCCGCGAGCCCGCCGTGGGTCAACACCTCGAGCAAGCGGTAGGCGGCGAACAGACCCTTGAACCGGAGCGGATCGAGGCACGCCTCGTCGAGGCCCGCTCCCAGCCGGTTGACGGCGTCGGCGGCGTTTCGTGGGATGCCCTCCGTCCCTGGCGCACCCAGGCTGACGCCCGGCGGCAGGAGCCAGCCGGTCCACACCCTGTCGCCCGCTTTCTCCGCCTGACGACGCAGTCGTTCCAACTCGAGCGCGGCCTGGCGCGGCACCAGGTCTCCGCCGACTCCGGTCGCCAGCGCCCAGTCCCAGTGCGCCGCCTCCTCGAGCAGGCCGCGCGCGAGCACGGCGGCAACAGGTCCACCGCCCCGATCGCGCAGGACCACTCCGATGGCACTCAGTCGGAACCATATCCAGTCGACCTGGCTCTGGGCCCAGACGTCTTCGACTTCCTCGACCACCTGGTCGAGCTCGTCGTGCAGGGCGCGGGCAGCGGCGAGCACGTCTCCCAGCGACGTCACTGCGCGTGTGCCCTAATCATCACGGTCGAACGTACGACATCGGCAGGCGCACGTCTCAGCCTGTTTGCGGAGTGCAGCGACCTTGGGGCCGGCACAGGAGCTCGGCGGGTCAGGGGACGTAAAGGGCGGGGTCGCCGAGCGGATGTGTCGTGCTGTCGAAGAACGCGATGTCGTCGCGGTCGAGGAGCTCTTCGATGTGTGCGCGCACGCCGTTCACGGCGAGCTGGGTGGTCGGGTAGATCGCGTAAGCAAGATCCCGATCGGGGACCTGCTTGATCGCGTCCACGAGGTGTTGATCGGAGGGTCCTAGCGACTGGCCGAACACAATGAGCGGCCGGTCGTCCTGCTCGAACCGCTCAAGACAGAAAGTCAGGTAGTCGGAGCGTCGAACAGAGCGTCGCTTCTGCTCCGGTTCACCTTCTGCCACGTAGAGAGGAAGAAGGCCTGCAGCGGCGAACTGGTCGAGCAGCGCCGCTCCGACGAGGTGCACCCGTTTCGCGGTCCCGTCGTCGGCCGTCCGGTACAGGTGCAGGCCGCCGTGCAGCCAGTACACGTGGGTGCGGTTGGGGATGAGGTCTGAGTCGTCCGGGTCGAAGTAGTTGTCAGGCAGATGCCAGAAGAAGTCAGCGAAGCCGTGGGCTCCGTTGTGGTTCATTGCCCAGTAGAAGACCAGGTCGTAGCTCGTCGTGAAGACCGAGTGAAACTCACGTAAGGCCTGCTTGATCGCCGTGAGCCGCGGACCTGCGACATCGAGCCAGTCGACGTGGTGATCGTTCACGGTCTCGACGAGCGCGTGACGGACGACTTCCCGCCGGTCCTGGACGTCGGCCGGGTCGCCGCCGAGCTGCTCGTGGACAATCCTGGCGAAGTCCAACGACCTCAGCACCTCCTCGAAGTTCGACGTGCCGAGGTGGTCGAAGAGTTCGACATCGTCGGGGTCCAGGTTCGCGGCAGCCAGCAGTGAGTCGTACGCGAAGGCATCCGAGACCGCCCGGCTCGCTCCGTTGCCGGCCAACAGCACTGGCCAATCGTCCTCTTTGAGGTCCTGCCAATCCTCCAGCCCGAACTGAGCCATCACTGCCTTCCCACTCGCATTCTCTGGTGAGGGCATATTCTCTCGCCGGATCGCGAGAAAGGGACGGCCGACAGTCCCGGAACTGGACGACGAACCGCTTGAGCGGCGCGTCAGCAACTTGCTAGCGCGCCTCCCACCCACTGGTACCTACGGGAACTCACGGAATCGGCAATCACAGCGTGCGGGACCCGCTCTGAGCAGGAGGAACGCCTACGGCCGCATCCCGTAACGGACGGGGGTCTGTGCACTCATAACCCGAAGGTCGCAGGTTCAAATCCTGCCCCCGCCACTAAGAAAGCCCTGGTCAGCCACTATGGCAGGCCAGGGCTTCGTCGTTCACGGGCCCGACTTCTAATGGTTCTTCTAATGCTTTTCGCGGGACGTGGGTCGCGAAATGGCGTTTCGCGAGGAGTTATGCGATTCGGCCGCCGGCGGCGGGCCATCCGAGAGCGGCTCGGCTCGGATGCAGATCGCCGGTTCCGCGAGCGCTTCGTCGTCCGCTACCGCATGTTCGGTGTTGCCTCCGCTGAACGTTCTGCACTCCAACGCCGCGGCCGATGACCTTTGTGCACATCCGCCCCGGACCGGCGTCCTCCAATGGACGCATGCGATCGCGCGGGTCCATCGGACCGACCGGTGAGCTTCAAACTCTGCTCTGATCGGTGCTGACCGTGTGCGTGTAAGGCTGAGGCGTGGCTCGCGAACACCTCGACCCCTTCTCAATCCTCGAACCGCTTGGAGCGGACCCGTCGGAACGAGGAGCAGTCGCTACGCGGTTGGCCAGCATGGTTGGCGCTGACTATGACTACATCTTGACCAATTGGACACGACCGCAAAGTCGCCGGGTTGAAGAGTTCACGCGGTTGGCTGTAGACGAGGCGGAGCGCCGCAAGCGGGGCGTGGGCCTTCCCCGGGTGGACCCTCGGGAGAGCCAGATTGGGGCGGATGACTGGCTTGTGAAACTGCGGAGGCGTCGATCGGCTGAGTACCTCGAGAAGGAGGTGACAGAGCGTCAGCTTCGGTGGTGCACGCATGACAGCGACCGTTCCAGTTCCGGGGGTCGCCTCAGTGGCTCGAGCGAATCGCAAGCAGGGCATCCCTTCTCGGTCCGCACCTCACCGACCGCCCGAGATCGACAACGGCCTTCCATAGTGAGGCGATTCAAATCGTTATGTGCTTCGACAGTAGCGAAGTGACGGCCTGGGTAGGCGCGGCACAAATTGGGTTGGGCGTCGGTTTCGACCCACCGACATTCAGCCTCCGCGGGAGACAGCAGGCGCCGGCATTCAGAGCTGCTGTGGGTTGCGCCATCGCCTGGTATGTGGATCTCTGCGTCAACAGCGGACGTGCGTCGGGAGATTGGATGACGCTGATGCCTGAGCCTGGAGCTCACTCATACCGATGGATGGCGGCGCAGAGCTTTTCGATCGCATCGATCTCGCCCGACGAGTCGAAAAAGCAGAGCGCGGCCCGCTGCGGCGCACTCGGTAGTTGCTCACAAGCGGACGCTGACGAATTCGTCGCCATTTTTTTCCACGCTGCGGAAGCGCCCCCACATCTCCAGAAGTTGATGGGACCAAACGACACGTGGGTGCGAGGACACGCCCGGGGAAGGGAGAACTGGCGGGATTTGATGGTCGACTCCAAAGGTAGGTGCTCGCTCGCCGCCGCTATCGGATGGGCAATAGCGGGCGAATGAGCGTGCAACACTGGCAGCCTGAACGACGTTCTGGTAGCCGAGGCCGCTGAGCTCGCCGGAACTCCCCATCGCCGCGTTCATTGCCGGTCCTCCAGTGCGATGAACGCGTGAGCGTCCGCCTGTTCGAACCCATGTGCGAAGCCGCTCACTTCCACCGACAGTTCGTTAGCGGACCCGAACAACACGAACACGAAATCGTATGCGCCGCTCGACACCCGGAAGACCGGGAGTTGCCCGCACCGCCACCCGCGATCTGACCAGACGGGCCCGACAGGTTGAGAACGACGGGGTGGATATCACCATCAGCTATGCATCCTTGACCCAGGTGGCCAACGACTGGTCGGCGCCGTCCTGGCCGACTAGCCCGACGACTGGATCATCGCCCGCCGCTACCTCACCGACACATCACTGGCGGAACTCGACGCACCGCGCGACAATGACACCATCTCAGCCACCGGCATCACAACCGGCACCTGAGCAACACCAGGCATCACGCCCGAACGCCCACCACCCGATCGGACTCTGTCAACCCGGGTGCGTAAGGAAGGTAGACGATGAAATGTCGCATGAACGTCGCCGATCTGACCACAACTGACAAGGCTGCATTCGTTAAAGCCGTGCTGGACCTGAAGAGTCCGACCAAGTCACCGAGCAGAATCCCGCCGGCGGCGCAGATGGTCACCGACGGAGGTGGCACACCCAACCGTTACGACGATTATGTCTGGTTGCACTTCACCGCCTCTGGGGCTGCGCATCGCGGTCCGGCGTTTGGCCCGTGGCACCGTGAGTTTCTCCGCCTTTTCGAGCTAGACCTCCAGCGGGTCAGCGGCAACCCCGAGTTGACAGTGCCCTACTGGGATTGGGTCAACGCCCGCGACGCCTCAGTCGCAGGCTTTCCGTTCACCACCGATTTGATGGGTGGATTTGGAAACTCGGCGACCGGTTTTGTGACCAGCGGACCTTTTTCCAACCCAGCGACGTGGCGGATGAACGTTCGTCTGCCTCGCCAGAACAACACCATCGACGCAGACCTTACGCTGAAGCGATCGAGGGGTGTCCCTGCTGCCGCCGACCTCCCGACGCTGGACATCGCCCGGCGCAGTGTCGGTGCCGGGCCACCGGCGCAAACCTGGCCGACGGCGTATGACGCGATCCCTTGGCATGATCCGCCACCTCCCGGGAACATAACCACGGCCCAGCTACTCGCTTCGTTTCGCAAGTTCCTGGAGCGGTTGCTGCACGACGGTGTCCACCCATGGATTGGCCAAGTGTGGGATCGGATTCTGCCTGACGGTGGGCACATGTCGTTTCCGGCAGTCGCTGTCAATGATCCGGTGTTTTGGTTGCACCACTGCAATGTGGACCGGCTGTGGTCAATCTGGCAGCGCCGTTCTTCGTCGCCGGGCTATTTGCCAACCACCGCCGGTACCGCCAACGCCGGCCACAGTCTGAACGACTCGATGAACAATCTGAGCACCGCAGCATGGTTCGCGGATCCTTTGCTGTCACGGCCGGTGGATGTGCAGAACCACAAACTGATTGGTCCGTGGTACCACTCCGATGTCCCCGAGGTGAGCTTGACCACACCCTCGGTAGCGTTTGGTTCGGTCCCCGAATTACTGACCACGTTCATGCCGATCAGGGCCTCGGTGAGAACGTGCCAGCCGGTGACCTTCGAGATCACCAGCGTCACCGGTGCAAACTTCTCCGTGCCAGCCGGCCAGGGCGCAGTCACCGTCGACCATGTCCTTGGAAGCGACACGGTGACCGCCCGGGTCTACGTCCAGTTCACGGCGAACGGTACTTTGAACACTCCCGTTGCCGGGGTCGCGGCGATCCGCGGACAGATCCTCGACCGGGACGGATTCGACGGGACGAATCCGGGAGTGATGCGCACAGTCTTCACGGCCACGGTCAACCTCAGCGCAACTCCCGTTCCGCGCCCGCGCACGGCGGTGTCGCTGGTGCTTGACCGGTCGGGTTCGATGGCGGCGAGCGCCGGCGTGAGCGGCACCAGATTCCAGATGTTGCAGTCGTCGCTCGCAGTGATTCGTGATGTCATGCGCGAGTTCGACGGTGTCGGCGTCGTCACCTTCGACGACAGCATCTATCCGTTGAGTGGAATAACCGCCCTCGGACCGGCCACATCCACGCCGGCCGCTGGCACCGGGCGGGCCAACCTCAACGTGGCGATCGCCTCGCCAGATCTGGTGCCGCAGGGCTTCACCGGCATCGGTGCCGGAATCATCAGTGGAGTCGGCATGCTCGACGCGGAACGGGTGAACCCGATCACCCCGTACCAACGTTTCGCTCTGTGCGTCATGACCGACGGCAACGAAAATGAGACGCCGTACGTCTCCGACCCGTCCGTAACCGCAGCGATCTCTCCGTACAACGACGCGCTGTATGCCATCGGCCTCGGCCGTCCTGGTGAAGTTAGCGACGCGGTGTTGTCGTCGATCTCCCGCTACATGCTGATTACCGGCGATGTTACGCCCGCCGAGCGACGATTCCGGTTGGCCAAGTACTTCGTCCAGATCCTCGCCGGGATGACCCGCACGGCGATCGTGGTCGATCCGCAAGGCGAACTTCATCTCGGTAGCGTGCACCGGATCCCGTTTGAGCTAAGCGAGTTCGACATCGAGTGCGACGTAATCGTGCTATCACCCGCGGCACCGCTGATCGAGTTCACACTGGAAGCACCCGACGGCACCGTGATCGACAGCGCGACGGCGCTCTCGACCGTCGAATTCCACGGCAATCTCGACGACGTTTTCTACCGACTATCGCTGCCGATCGACCCGGGGGTCCTTCGCTCGGGCACCTGGGTGGCCACCCTGCGCTTGCCGGACGACGCCATCAAGAAGGGAGTCGGCGATGACGAGGAGCTACGCCAAAGAGTGATGGCCCTGCGCGATGGTGCAGTGCCATACTCGCTACTCGTTCAGAGCTACTCTGACCTCGAACTCGATGTTGCGCTGAAGCCTACGCTCGGGGTGCTCGGCGAAGACGTGTACGTCGCCGCAACGCTGACCGCCAACGGCCAACCCTTCGACGGATATGCCCAGGTTGAGGCGATCGTCACCGACCCGAACGGAGTCGAGACGGCCGTGCCGATGGTTGGCGGGGTCGGAATGTGGGAAGCCTTGTTCGTCCCATCCAGGCCCGGTGTCCACATCGTGAGGGTGGTCGCCGACGGCAAGAGCCCGCGGGCCGGCCGGTTCCAACGTGAGAACTCCCGGACTGTTTCGATCTTCCGCACGGAGATCCCCGGCGGGATCGGGACACCGAAGGATGATCGCCCATCCAAGCCCGGTCAGGATGATCTCCGAGAGTTGGAGACCGACATGAACAGACGAAATCGCCGCCGTCGAGCGCTCGACGAACTGGATGGAAAGCTGCTCGCTGAACCGACAGCACCACCGATTCCCGCCGACGATGAGGCCGATCACGGCCATGACCACGGCGGCCATGACCATCCGCTGATGTTCACGATGTTCACGCTCGACGATGACGATCGGCTCGTCGAAGTTGGCTCGGAAGAGATCGCCCGTGACACGTCGTCCTACGACGAGCATGGGAACGATCCCGCTCCGCCGTCGTCACCGAAGCCCGTCGACAACGATCCCCCAGACGATCATCCGCCGCACGATCATCACCCCCACGGGTAGGTGACCTCCTCCTTGCATGTTTCGGGCAGGCAGTAGTCTCATCACCGTGACCCCCTCAATGGTGGACCGGTGTCACCTCAGAACAGGTCGGGATGAATCGGCCGCCCGTCCTCACGTGCGAACACGAGGTCGTGGTCTTCCTAGCCGACGCCTACGAGCCGGCGCTCGCGCTCCTAAGCGCAGCGGTGGGCGGCGGGTTTCGGTCAGCGTTCCGGCGTCGAGCGGGATGGGGCGGCGCCTCTTCGCCGACTTCGGCGCGCTGAGTTGAACTTCGTACGCCGAGCAAGCTTTGTGACGTGAACTGGGCGAGTGCCGGGTCCAGTCCGATCGCGTGCGGCCACGTGTTTGCTCAGCCGCACGAAGTTAACGAGCTTGACCACGTTCGTAGCGAACGTGCATAACCATGCCGTCGAGCTGCTCCGCCGTTTTGGCCACGCTGCGACGGTAGTCGCATTGACGTTCGCAGATTGCGCGATCTGGCGTTCCAGGACAATGACCGGCCTGCCGCCTACCGCCTGAGACGAGGTTGTCGTGTTCTCGCGCTGTCAACCATGAATCCTGAGCAGTAGGCGTTTGCGAGTCCAGACGATCTTGTCGGACCGTAGCAACTCAGCAGCCAACTGCGACAACGAAATGGTCAGATACACCTACCGGCTGGCAAGCTCCACGAGCGTTGCTGCAGCCTCCACGACGACGTCGTCATCGGTCGAGTTCAGTGCCCGGAAGAGCCGATCGCCGTCAGGACCGGGCACTCCTGGCAGCGCATCGCCAAGCCTGGCCTGATCCTCCCAGATCCGCCGGGCGGCGCCGCCAGATGCGGCGACCGCGACTACCGGAAGGCCAGCCTCGATGGCCATCCGTGCCTCTCGCTCTGAACTCCGTCCGCCGGCAATGATCAGAGCAGCGACCGACTGCGATACCAGCTCTCGACGGAGCTCATCCTTGTCTGTGAGGGCGCTGTACTGCACCGTCCCGTACCGAGAAGGCAGCGGGCGAGGTGGGCGCGCCCCGGGCTCATCCGGTAAGCGCCGATAGACAAACAGTGCTCGCTCAGGCCCGTACAGACCCGCGCTGTCGAGGGTGCTGCAGAGACCCATACACAACTGGACGGCGGCACCACCGCCTGCGCTCACGGCACTGATCGGCGTGTCCGCTAGTTCGATGCCGATCCGCTCAGCCAACCGGAGCGACCCCTCGGTGTCGCTACCGGCGACGAACACGCGCGAGCGGTACCGAGTCAGCTTGCCGAGTGCACAGAGTTTCGTGGCGAGCGTCTCAACGTCTGCAGTCCACGAGAGGCCTTTACCAACTGTCGCGGCGTTCTCGACCCGTAGCCAGCCCAGCTCCGTTGGCAGCGCATCTTCCATCGGCATCGCAGCACCACCGAAGAGAACGGGCACGACACGCTTGCCGAGGCGTCTCGCTGTTGAGAGCTCGGTGCGCAATAGTCGCCGGGTTCGGCGAGTCGGTGGGCCGACCACTGAGGGCCGATCATCGCGAGTACGACATCGGTGCGCTGGAGTTCGTCGTCGATGGCTTGCGGGAACGGTGCGCCAAGCGGAATGTCCGATTCGTCGATGAAGACGTACTGCGAGCGGCTCTCCAGAGCGTCCTTCACACTCGAGATGACGTACGTTCCGTCCGATCTCCGATACGAGATGAATACGCGTCCCACACTTACAGCCTCGCAGCTCTGCCTTCGATCCTCGCGTCGTTTACTGAGCGCCCCTGGCTTCCACGCTTTCGTCCCGCCGGGCCGGGCCGGATCCCGCTCTTGCCTCGGTGATGACGGGCCCGGTCATGGCGACTGGCAAACCAGTTGCGGCAGCGTCCCCTATCGCCAGATCGAGAGCGCACACTTCGCTCGCCCGGACGTCAGTGACCCCGCACGCATACCCGGCGGAGTGGTGCGGCACCGCGGCTCCGCCTACCACACAGAACAGGCAGAACAGGCAGCGCAGAACGACGGCCGACCCACGGTGACGAACGTTTGCCGACGCGCACCGAACGGCGCTTCTGGCGCGTCGCAAACCGGCGTCCGGGGACGCCTCTGCGGGCTTGTGGGCTGAACGATATGGGTCCCCGGCAAGGGCGTTGTTCCGTTGTG
>JAYSSR010000076.1:0-77837 GCA_043720395.1 Acidimicrobiia bacterium | reverse complement strand
GGAGCGGCCGTCGTGGCGGCGGCAGCGGCCGTCGTGGTGACCGGCGGGTTGTAATCATTGGTGATGATCACATTGGCCATGCAGTCATTGAACGACGTGGTCGGCGACGGGCCACCAGGAGCAGCGTTGGTCGGCGAGCCAGGCTGTGCGCAACCAGTGCCACGGCCCTTGATCGTCACACGGCCATCGGTCGTGTTGTCACCGCTGTTGTCGTTGTACGAGGCAACCGCACCGTCCGAGAGGGTCTCGGTGATGAGGCAGTTCGTGCCCACGGCGATGTTGTTGTACAGCTTGGACTGACGGTCCTTGAGCAGGAACGTGTCCTTCGGGCCACCCTTGTCGCAAGCGACCGAGATCTGGTAGGTAGCGATGTTCGTCTTCGGGTCGCCAGTGACAACCTTCGAGACGATCAGATCGCCGTACCAGCTGTTGGTGACCGTGATGGTCTGGTTCATCCTCGTAAGCGACGACTTGAACACGCCACCGACAACCTGCACGCCCGGGAGGGGCGTGCCAGCCGTGCCATCAGCATTGGTGACGCTCGACGAGTACGACGTCGCGCCGCCCTGGTTGTTGGTCTCCGTGACCTCGCAGACCGTGCTGGTCGTCATGAGCGGGAACTCGTTGATGCCGAAGCTTCTCGTGCTTGTCGTGCCAGCACCCGTCAGCGTAAACGAACCGTTGAACACCACGACGGCATTCACCGTACCGATCGGAGCGATTGACACGTTCGCGATCGGCGTGATCAGGTTGTAAGCGTTGGCAGCAGCGATGATCGCCGGGAGGGCAAGGGTGATGTTCCCAGCCGTACCCAGGAGATCGGTGCCGGTCAGCAGGCTGAGTGCCGAACGGGCATCGAACACCCGGACGCTATTCACCGTCAAGAAGTTGCCGGGTCCGGCAGCCATGTAGAAGTTGCCGTCAGTGCCAACGAAGGCAGCCGACTGCGGATTCGAGCACGCGATCGTCATCGGGTATGCGAAGCCAGCAACTGGCTCATCACCGGCGACGACCTTCTTGACCGTGATCTGCGGGTAGGCGACCGTAACAACAACCGTGGTGCTGATGACGGCGGGGATGTCGCCGGTCACTGCTGTGTTCGAACCGGGGGCAGCACCAGTGATGGTCGTGGTGGCGGCGCGGGTCGTGCCACCAACGGCGATGGAGATCGCACCCTTGTCGAGGTTTGCCGAACCGGCCGTCGCAGCCGTGACGATGCACGACGAGCCGGGAGCAGCTGCCGTGAGGTTGAAGTTCATGATGCCGGTTCCACCCGACGTCGGGATCGCGGCCGTGTAGGTGACCGGAGTACTCGTCGGGGTCGTGGTACCGGCGAGAAGGGTGTTCTTGCAGGTGACGGTGACGTTCACGCCCGTGACGCCCGAGGGGATCGGTCCGACGAACGTGGCGGAAGCCGTCACGGTCGATTGCGGATTGACGACGGTCTGTGCATTGACGACGGACGCAATTGCTGGGCTGGCGAGAACGCCGGCCACCGCAACTACGAGCGCCTTGCGGAGGATCCGCTTGCTCATTGTTTGCTCCTTGGTAGGTAGGAATCCCCATCGCTCCTGCTCTTGCGAGCCCGGAGCCGGAGACTTTGGAAGTCTCGAACCACCGATCGGATGGTTCGGAGAAGTCCGCGGGCCCGGTGAGAGTCGACGGGTGACTGAGGAGGACTCCCGAGTCAGCGGTCACTTTACGGACCAATTGTTACGAAGGCAAGAGGAGTTGGCGGGTTTTCGTCACCAAACCGCAACATTTCGACACAAAAACGCATCGAGTGGCCACCGGGGCACAAATCTCGCTCGGTGCGACTTAGAGGCTCAGCGGATACGTCACGGCTGCGGAGCGGCGATGTCCGGCGACCGGCTTCGCCGCCCGATTCATTCTGCGGTGTCCAATTGAGGACTCGCCTATCGGCTCGTCCTCTTAGGTGACTGCGGCGATCCGGTGATCCGGTCGAGCGAGAATTGCCAACACACCGGGCAGGGCCAGCAACAACGCCACGAGAGCTCCGACCAGGATTCGCAGACCCGCCTGCGGCTCACCATCCGTGAATACCGACAGGGCGAACGCTGCCGTGACGCCAACCACCGTGGCGAACAACGCGCGGCCCCAGCGTCCGAGCGTTTCAAGAAGGGCGACACACAACCCGGCGAGCGCGAGGGCAGCGTGGGCGAGCAGCAAGGTCCGTGTGGTCACCGACGTTTGCGACCGAAGCGGCTGTCCATCGCGCCAGAGCACCACCACAGAACAGGTCACCGCCACAAACAACACAAGCGCGATGGCCTGGAGGAAGAGACGAATCGCGGGACCGCTGACGGCGCGCCGGCGCGGGGAGGCGATGCCGGTCGCACGCAGCGATCTCGGTAGGGCGTGCCACAGACGCGTCATCCAGATGCCCCCGGCGAGGCTTCCAAGCAACGACGGGACAATGGTGAAGGCCGACAGCAACCCCGACGCTGCCCACGAAAACCGCGGTTCGGACACCAGAAACATCCCCATGCCACCACCGATCAACGCCGAGGGCAGGGCTCGCCCGAGCGCTCCGGGGAGACGATCCGAGACCGGCGACGAGCGCAACGCGAGCACGGCCGCACACAGCGTGCCAACACACACGAAAACGTAGGCGGGAAGGGCCGCCTCTCGGCGCCCACCCGCAAGCAGCGTCAACGTGAGCAGCACACCGTGTGGAACGCCCCAGCCACGCCGCGACACGATGAAACCGGCGATCCACAAAATTGCGAGTCCGCCAGCTAGCGGACCCCCTGAAGGGACGATCGCGAGCCCGCCGAAGAGCAGCACGGCTGGCACAAGCAGCCAGGTCTCACGTCGAAGGCGCCCTAGACCGTCGCCGCCCATGAAAACCCGGCGCCGAAGGAACCATTGGGCAGCAAGGCTTACCGGCAGCGCGAGGCGCCACGCGCGGTCGATCTCAACCACGGCGAACCGGTCGGTGCGTCGGGAGAGCCAAAACCCCACGAACAGGACAGCCACGATAAAGGCAACGTCGGACAGAACGGCGCGTCGGTCGAGCATCGGCGACGCTGGTATCTCGTCGGCAATCGATGCAACCGTCGCGGGCACTCCAGCGGCGTCGCGGCCCAGCGCAAGCGCGGCGTCTGCGGGGACGCCACCCCACGCTTCAAGCACTACCGCTGCTTCCAGCGCATCTTGCACGGGGCGTCCGAGATAGCCCTCGATGAGGGCGCGGGCGTCGGCGGGGGTCGCAGCGTTCACGGCGAATCGCGAAAAGATTCGGCCTTGACGGCGGCGATCAGCAACGATTCGGGCAAAACGGCATCCGGCGCGTGATCCCCCGGCGACGGCGTTAGCTCGGTGTCGGGCGCAATCGCAGGGAAGACCGGTTCGATCGGTTCCGCAACGGGGCGACCGGTCAGCTCGACGATCAGGTCGCGATAGTTCCGCAGGCAGTTCGACATGCCGAACTCCTGGCGAACCCGGATGCGGGAGCGCTCGCCCAGGGCCGCGAGGAGCTCCGGGTCGTCGATCAGTCGGACGACACCGGCGGCAAGGCCCTCAAAGTCGCCGGGCCGAACGGTGAGCCCGCAGCCCGAGAGAGCCTCTGGGATACCACCGACCGCAGTCGAAACTACCGGACGCCCACACGCCATCGCCTCGAGCACCGACACGGGGAAACCCTCAGAAATGCTCGAAAACAGGGCGATCGACGCCTCGGAAAATGCCACGTATGGATCGTCGGTCTGGCCGAGGAAGCGGAACCGGTCACCGAGACCGAGGTCGCGGTGCAGTGCTCGGCATGTGGCGTCGTAGCGCTCGTTCCCCTCGGGAACCGGGCCGTAGTGCACGAAATCCACGTCGGGATGGGACTCAATCACGAGTGCCGCGCACCGAAGCATCGTGGCGAGGTCCTTGAGCGGATCGATCCGGCCGACGGATACGACGCGGGTTCGCTCCGGGAAGCGGCGTACCCGCGGCGGAACCAGCACGCCGTTGTAGATCGTTCGGATCGACGACTCCGCAACGCCCAGCTCACGTTCCCAGTGCGCGTTTGCGAGGGTAACGGGAGCAACCACATCCGCGTTGGCGTAGACGAGCCGAGCAAGACCCCGTGCCAACCTCGTGGCCGCCCAACGCGAGGCCCCCGACTGATGGACGTTGCGCGCGGCTTGCAGATATGCCTCACGCACGTACACGCCGTGCTCCGCGAGCACGAGTGGACGCGGGTCGAGATGGCGTTCGATGACCGCCGGGATACCGGCCCATCCAGCGGCCGTGACGAGCAGCAGATCGTGTCGGACGCGGGGCGCGCGACGAGGTTGCAGCGGCTCCGATGCGGTGCGCGCTACCCAGGACAGAGTTTGATACAGCTCCCCCGCCTGGACGAGGTCAAACGACGGTCCCGCCTGCCCCTCGGTCAGGGCGACGAGTTCTTGGAGATACTCGGTCCACGCATGGCGGGCCCGAAAGGACCTGCTGACGAGCCTCGGGTTGAGGCGACACCAGACAAGCGCGTCCCGCAGCGCATCGAGGTCGGAGTCCCAGGCGAGGACGCCGCGAGCGAGCTCCGCCGGCAGCGACGGTAGGGCGCGATGGGCGCGTCCGAGGTGTCCACCGCGAATTCCCCTCCCACCCACCCGGTGAATTCCCCTCCCACCCACCCGGTGAATTCGGTCGGACCACAGCTCAAGCTGGGTGACGCTGCGGACCTGCGCCGGCTGCTCGAACAGGCTTGAGCGGCGGATGCCACCGGCGGTGATCGCAAAGACGTGCCAGTCGACGTCGGTCAGCCCATTGACGAGGGAGTCACACCAGGTGCTGACCCCGCCCAGAACGTACGGGTACGTGCCCTCCGTGGTGACCAGCACCGATGGACAGCCACTCGTGGCGCGAGGCAACGAACCAGGCACCGCGGACATGGCCGTGAATGTTACGCCATCGACCTTGACCCCCGCGGATTAGAGGCCTATCGGCTCGGCCCCTTAGCGCTTCTTCGTGGTCTTGCGAGTCGTGGCCTTCTTCGTGGTGGCCTTCTTGGTCGTGTTGGCCGCAGTCGTTGGAGTTGCTCCGGCAGGCAGCGTGAGCGGCTTCACGACCGGGAGCGCAGTGCGGCTGCTTGCGTACTGACCAACACGGTCGACGACCGCCGCGAAGAACGTGGCGCTCCCGAGCGAGTCGTAGGGGTTGCGCTTCGCTGCCTCGTTTGGATTTGTCTTGACGAGGTCCTCCGTCGGACCGAGATCGTCGGTCAGATACAAAACGCTGGCGTTGCGGGCAAGCGCCGCGTCGACCGCCGCGGCACCACCGGCAGGTGCAACGGTGTGCACCATTTCCCACATCTTCGGACGGTTGGCTGCGGTGAACATCCACGAATAGAACGGGACGTTGCCTGCGAGATTGACATTGGCCGTCCAGGCGGGGATGTCCTGCTCGGCGCGTTCCAGATTCACGTAACCGTCGGCGAGGCCCTCGTAACAGTTGAGGATCGGTGCACCGGGGTTCAGCACGATCAGCTTGTCGGCGTGGCGTCCGCGGACACCCTTGACGCTGCCAGCACCCTTCGTGAGCGAGAGGTACTTGTCGCACTGGTTGTAGTTGATCTCGTCGATGAAGACGCCGTCCGCAGCCGGGTACGCACCGAGGACGGTGTCAATTCGGTCGGCGACGACCTTCCAGTCGACCTTGTCGTAGCCACCCGTGACGTAGACCAAGGTGGTCTTGCCCTTCGATTTGGCCTTCGCGAGTCGCGCCTGGAGGTCGGGATCGGTCTTGTATGCCTTGCCGTCTTCTGGGGGAAGCGGGTGTCCGATCACAAAGCCGACCTCGGGAGTAGCGAGCGCCTTGTCCCAGAGGGAATCATCGACAAAGTAGGCCGGCACGGCGATGCTGACGGTAGGCACCGCAGCGCTTGCTGGCGAGGGAGCGACAACATTGGCAACGACAGACGCGGCAGCAGCAGCAACGGCTGCGACGGACGCAGCAATCGTGCGGCGGGGGTGGGGAAGCGACACGGGAAGCACTCCTCGAGAGCGATACGAACCCGCGAACACTAGTGGGCGACCGTGCCCCGCCGAACTGAACGGCGTTTTGTCGGCGTCGTTCGCTCTTCGTCCAAGGGGTCAGGCGCTCTTGCGTACCGTGGCAGCGTCGATGACTCGGGAGAGGCCGACATGTTCCCCGTCGGCCTTCCACCAGCTCGTTTCACAGCGGCTGCAGGAGTGCAGACGCAACTTTCGCTCGTTCACGTTCATGTCGATGACGACGAGGTTGGCGATCTGGCAAAGCGGGCAGGTCATAGCGGAGGTGGCTTCCTCGAGGTGTGAGCGGAGTGCGCTCGTCCACGACGAGCACAACAAATTCATCGGCACGAACCCGCTCGAACTTGAGCCGTGCTTCACCCAGCGCACTTCTACAGCTTCGAACCCAACGCGATGACCGTCACGATATTGAAACCCATGTGCACCAGAATCGCTGGTGCGAGGCGACCGGTGCGATGAACGGCGTAGGCGCACACACCGCCAATGACGGCGAGCGCCGGGAACTGGAGCGGCTCAAAGTGAATCGCACCGAACCAGACGGCGCTCACCAAGATGGGTACAACCGCCCGACGCAACGGTGAGACCGATGACGACATCACCATCGACGTTCCACGCCATACCATTCCCCGGTAGAACAGTTCCTCCATAATTGGCGCGCCGATCACGACGGCAAGTGCCAAGAAGGCAAAGGCGAGGTTGCGACCGCCGGCCGAGTCGATCAGTTCCTTGGCGGGCCGCTCCAGGTCCTCACTCGAGACCCGATACGAGAGGTGTAGCAGGCGCA
The DNA here is from genome assembly GCA_043720395.1 of Acidimicrobiia bacterium. GTDB lineage: Bacteria > Actinomycetota > Acidimicrobiia > Acidimicrobiales > JANYDT01 > JANOYY01. The sequence continues at coordinate 71,030 of JAYSSR010000076.1, read as the reverse complement.
TAACAACGTCGAACGACGCGTAGAGCAGGCCGGTAGCGAACTGTCCAGCCACACCGAGCACGAACCAGGGAAGGTCGGCCACGCGCACCAGTGGCGTCGCCCCGAAGGCACGAACGCTGCGACGTGAACAATTCCGTCGCACGGCCGCCAACATCACCGCCCACATCGGAAGCAGGCCGATGACCTGTGGCCACGCGCCCGGCTTCAGCGTCTGCGTCTCGGGGTTCCACAGGAACATGAGCGCAAAGACGTTGCCCACGACCATGATCGCGACTTGCGCACCGAGCGCCAGACCGAGCATCGACCAGCCCTGTTCGCGGGGCTCGGGGGCAGCCGTTCGCGACTCGTCGGTCATGGGTGTCTCGGTTACGGGGGTCGGCGGCGTCAGACGACGTCGCGCGACGACGAAGGCTCGGCCTGATGCCAGTCACCGGCGGCGGACCCCGCGACGCTCAGTGGCTCGCGTCGGATTTTCCAGCCCCGCGGTGCCGAAAGTGCGTTGACGTGGGTGCGACAGAGGTCATAGAGCGCCGGATGACGCTCCTCGGCGAGTTGCCCGACATACACGATCGCGGCCGCGTGGTCGTAGGACATCGAGGCGACCGGTTCACCCCCGCACGCCGGGCGCGAGCAGTGTCGAGTCGTCGGCCGCTTGGGGGAAGTGGGTCCGAGCATGGGCTGCAAGGCTAACGAACGGGTCTTGCGGCGACGGTGATGGTTCGGCCGCTTGGAGGTTGGGGGTTGCGCGCAGCGGTTGGGGGCTCAGGACGTGCTGCGCGCAACCCCCAATGCTGCGCGCAACCCCCAATGCTGTTGAGCGGTGCTATGACCCCCCGGCTGGGCGGCTGAACCCGCTCGAGATCTGCGACTCAATCGGTCGAAGGCACCGCGAGGGCGGTCGAGGTTCCCGTAGCCGCCCGTCCGATTCGGGGCACCGCTACCGTACGAGCCGTGGCCGTTCGGTTGGGTTTCGACGTCGTCGTCACCGGGACAGCTGATGTCCGTGCAACAACGCTCGTCGTCGGCCCGGGCGTTGATGTCGTGGAGACAACGGTGTTCGTCGTGGAGACAACGGTGTTCGTCGTGGAGACAACGGCAGTCGTGGCCGGGACCACCGACGTCGTCGCGACCAGGGCCCGCAGCCGTTCGACCGCGAGGGCGTACCCACGACCGGCCACCGTGGAAAAGTCGGGTCGCACAGGTCGATCGCCCGGTGCCTGCACGCGGGTGCGCGACCTGTCCACGAACACGGGTGAACCGTCGGCGACGACTACGACGGCGTCGCCGGACAACGCCACGAAGTCGCCGAGCCGTACGTCGAGTCGTTCTCCCGCGTCGACCGGAACGTTCTGCAATCCTGCGATCTCCGCCCACGGATCATCGGCACCCACGGCGAGGCGGTACACGGACACCTTCGCCGGTTCATCGGTCGGATTGAGGATCGCGAGTCGGTCGTCGACGGCTCCGTTGGCTTGCGCGTCGGCAATCGTCCAGCGGTTGGCAACAATCCGGCCGCCGAGCGTCGATGCGATGCCCTTGCGGAACCTCGACGTTGCGCGCAGCCTCCGCGCCACAACGATCGGCCGGTTGGCAGGGGTCGCGGCAACCAGGCTGTAGTCCGCACCGGTCGGAATACGCGCCTCCTCGGACGGGTCGAACACGGTTACGGAGCGCGCTGCGACATCGATCTCGAACGGTTCCGCCTCTGCGCCGGCGAGCAGCACCGTGACCTCCACGGTGACGTCGTGGTCGCCTGGATTGTCAATCAGATACTGCTCCGCCAAGACGCTCGACGTACGTCCCGACGGGAAGTACCAGGCCGATCCGCGTGCTGGAGCAGCTTGGACGATCGTGGAGCCGATCCCGTTCGTGCCCGACCCGTCAAAACGCAACACGCCTTCGGCGATCACGCGACCCGTGCGGTTGACAATCGACGCTGCGATGTTGCTTCGGCGCCGGACGTAGGCGCCAACGTCGATGGTGCGGACGGTTCCGGCTGGCACGACGTACCCCTGGAGCTGGGTCGGGCGGGCCGGTCCACTCTCCGTCGCGAACCACATGTCCACGATCGCGTCGTCGGTGAAGGGGTTCACGAGCGAGAGGGTGGTGCTCGCATCGCGGGTGGTGGCCCCGTCGGGGAGGTACCAATGCGTCGACGCCGACGGCGCGCACGGAGCGACCGCTCCCCTGCCGGCCCCGAGACGACGCTCGACCACGATGCCACCACGGTCGAACTCCAGCACTGCGGCAATCCCACGTCCGATCGGAACCTCGTTGGCGGTCGCCGGGTCTGATGCGGAGGCCTCGGGCGTTGTTGTGGGTACGGCCGCCGTCGTGACCTCGGGAAACACGAGTTCGCTGCGCCGACCGACGGGCAGCGACAACGCTGACTCGGCGATGAGCCCGACGGGACCGAGAAAGCGCACGCGGCCGATCGTGGGTGCGTCGGTTGGGTTCGCAATCACGATCGAAGCATCGGTCTCGCCCTCCCCGCCGCTGCAGATCCAGGTGGACGACCCTCCACCATCGGCGGTAGCAATCGGGCCGGCCGACACGAGTGGAATCGCCGCGACGCGGACGCTGCGTCTGACGAAGCGGTCGACCGCCGTGGTCAGACCGAGGACAACGACGATTGCTGCGATGCCCGCAGTGCGAAGCGGCAGCTTTTGGCGCTTCGGTCGCGCACGGATGCCTGGCGGCCCGTCCGTTGACTCGGGTGGCACCGGCCCCGTGTCAATGCGCTCGTCGCTCATGATTTGCCCTTGTGGCGATTCGCGTCGACGCGCCTCGACGCACCGGTCCGCCCGGCCTGTCGTTCGCTCCACTGCGACCAGAGTTCGTCGGCGAGGCTGCCGTCCTCGGGGAGGTCCGAAACTGGCTCCGCGCCGAGTTCGGTCACGTCAACGTCTCGGGCGACACCACGAGCGCCGGGCTGCATGGGCCGCCCGGGTGCCGCGATGGTCACCCGTCGGCGGCGATGACGCGTCGGTTCGGTCCGACTCGCCTGCTTTGCAACGAACTCGGCAAACGCGACGTCGTCATCGTCGCCCGCGAACGACGTGGTGAAGAGGTCGCCGATACGTTCCTCCTCGGGTTCCACCAGGTTGCGTTCCTGGTCCAAGAGGAGCGACTCGTGGCTTCGGCGCCGTCGGCGTTGACCACCGAGAAGACCAAGCGTGATGATCCACAGCACACCTTGGATTGCCCGAAGCGGCGTCGTACCAGCTGGTGCTCCCGAATCGGGCTCGGCGAGCGGCGTCCACGAGGCATTCTCAAACACCGATACGCCGAGTTCGGCCTCGATCGGTCGAAGGTCGAACTGTCGGACCAGGGCCGCGGTGACGTCACCCGTGGGCCCGACCCGGCGGCCACTTGGAGCGCTGCGATTCACCACCACGACGTAGCGGATGCCTTGTTGGGCGAGAGCCCCGCCCGCTCGCGAGGTTTCGCCGTGGCGTACGTGTTGGACGGTTTCGAGAGCAGCCACAACGCTGCTCGTGCGCCGTGCCAGCCACTGATCTCCGGCCTGCGGAAGACCGTCGGTCGAGATGCCGACGGCCAGGTCGTGATCGATGCTCCAGGCAGCCAGCGGGAGAACGCGGGGACTCCCGATCCACAGCGTCCTGAATCGTCCAGCCCCGCCGACGGTGTCAATCCACGAGAGCGACTCACGGGCCGAACGCTCCGGTAGTCCCCAGCGTCCACCGCCCACCGCGCCAACGGCAGGAATGAGGGAGAGCACAAAGACGACGAATCCGCCGATCGAAATGACTTGACGCCAGCCGAACCGCTGCGAGCGGACGTCGTCGGCGAACACAGCCGCGCCGAGACCAGCGGCGATCGCAAGCCCGATGGCGGCGGGCACGAGCATCACCATCGGGTGTGGCACGAGCGCGCCGAGCCAACCACGTCCGGAGCACCAGAGCACGAGGGCAGACGCAACCAGGAGACACCAGCCCCGCAGAACGATGCGGAGATGCGCACCCGAGCCAATGAGCAGTGCCACCACCGCCGCGCCGACGAGACCCCACGTGAGCAGCGAGGGCGAGGTAAGACGGGCCGAGAGGCGGAGCAGGTCGAAGAGGCGGGGCGAGATCGTGCGCGCGACATCCCCCCCGGTGAACTGTGACCAGGTTCGACCGGGCCGGACGAGGTCGACGGTCCAGGGCAGCAACAGGCCTGCGGCGAAGAGCACCCCCCAGAACGCCGTTGTGACGATCACGCGACGGGAGCGCACTGCGTCGTGATCCTGGTCCTCGCTGGAGCGGAAGTCGGTCAACGCCAGGCCAAACGCCGCAAGGAGGAAGGCCACAATTGCCCCGGGCGAAAAGGAGAAGAGGATCGCAAGCACGGCACCGAGGGGGGCGACCGGGGCCACGCGATGGGCGAAACGCGAAACGGGCGAACCAATCCGTTCCGGCGTGGGCGACGCGTCGCGGACCTTGGTGCCCCCGGTTCGACGATCCACGGCACGCAACAACCGAAGCAGCGCGAGCGGGAGGAGGCCGTAGGTGACGATCGCGTCGAGACGCCCCGCTCCTATCGCCTGAACGCCGAGCCCACCCGCGCAGTAGGCAGCTGCGACCAGCCCCTGCGGGGTACGTCGCGCGGACCGGTCGAGCCCCGCCCCGCGAAGAAGCGCGCCCTTCTCGGATGCGAGGAGGTGACCCGTCAGTCGCCAAATCGTAAGTGCACCTACAATGAGCATGCCTGCGGTGAGAGCGACCTGGGCCATTCCGTGAGCGCCCAACAGCAGGGTGGTGAGGACACCGAGCATGGTGACGCCAAGACTCGCGGCCGAGGAGTCGCCGGCGGCCCCGGTGTGCACGGTCGCTCGCAGGAGTTCCTCCGACGCTGAAAGTGGAGCGAACTGCTGCACAGACGCCACCCCGGCACCGATGAGCCCTCGCGAGCCGACGAGCCAGAGCAGCAGGCCACCGCCGAGTGCTCCGAGACGAACTCGTCGCGCGCGTTCCGTCGATGCCGTCGCCTGTTCGGCCAAATTCCACAGGCGAGCCGAGTCCGCGCTCACGTCGGCACGAAACGCCGCCCGCGCCCGCGCCCCGATCGGCACGAGACGCCGAAGGTCGTCGCGATCCGCAACCTTGCGCAGCACCTGGACTCCACTGCGACGCGCCCGCAAGGCACCTACGTCACGCAGCGCGCCGCGCCAGGCGGCGAATCCCTGCGACGCGCCGGTTTCGCGATGGCGAGGCGAAACCATCCGCCACAGCGTCTGAGCGATCATCACCGGCACGATGAAAGGCAGACGTGCGCCGCTCGCGGTGACCAGCATGGACCGAATCCGATTGCGCTCGCGGTAGAGAACCGAGCGACGGTTCTGTGATACGTCCGGCGCAGCGGTCGGTTCGTCCGATTCGTTGGTCGACTGATTCGCTGTTCCCGCTGTTCCCGTGACCCGCGCTCCATGGACGAGACCAAGGTGTGCAACGCGCGCCGACGGCTCGATTGCGATGACGTGGCCGCTGATCCGCGCACGCCAGCACAGGTCGACGTCCTCGCCAAGGTCCGGACCGAGTGACATCGAGTCCGGCGCAGTCTTCGCCCCCGATGCTCGACTGCCACGCGCTCCTTCGGCGTCGACGACGACTGGCGTCGTGGCGTCCTCATCGAACCCGTCGAGTGCCTCGAACACCTCGGTTCTGATGAGCAGTACCGCACCGGACACCGCAACGACTTCACCGGCCACGTCATGTTGGCCCTGATCACGTTCGTCGCGGTCGATCAACGAAACTGCATTTCCCGCCCGGTCAAGTCCGAGTCCGACGGCGAGAAGCCGATCGTGGTTCGTCCATGCGACGAGCTTCGGGCCCACGATCGCTGCCCCGCTGCGCACGGCCTCCGCTGTGAGAAGCCGAATGGCGTCGGGGGCGAGGGCCACATCGTCGTGACAGAACACGAACACGCCAGCGCCTGAGACCATCGTACGAACGAGGTTCGCTGATGCCCCGTAACCGGTCGGCTGATCCTGGCGTCGAACGAACGCAGACGGCACGATCGCGGCGACGCGAGCGGTGATCGGTTCAACCGAGCCATCGTCGATGACCAGGATCGAAAAGGCCGGATGGTCTTGCGCGGCAAGCGACGCGAGCGCGTCCTCAAACGACGGCCCGGGGTCGCGCGTGACGAGCACGGCGACAGCCGGACTGTCCGGTTGGAGCACATTCGGGCGGTCCAACGGGACCGCCGGGGAGTCGACGGGCTCGGCCATGGCTCCGTCGAGGGTAGTCGTGGGAGGCACGGGATGGGCGCGACGCCTCAGCCGACCGCGCAGCGCCAGTCGGTGAGCGCTGCGGTGGCCGCGTCCTGCCAGCACGACGTTGGGACCCAACCCGTGTCGGCGCGCAACCGTGAGGCGTCACCGACCATGCGCGGTACGTCGACCGGTCGCAACCGTTCCGGGTCCAGAAAGACTCGGAGCGGACGCGACGCTTGCGTCAGAAGATGCTCGAGAACGTCCCGAATCGGAACGGCAACTCCGGACGCGACGTTGTACGTCACACCCGGAAGGCCGTGACGCGAGGCCAGGTCGTACGCACGGACGACATCGTCCACGTCGAGAAAATCCCGCTCGGGTTCCAAGTTTCCGAGCTCGATCTGCTCGCCGCCATCGCGTTCCGCCTCAGCGATCTGGCGTGCGATCGAACTCACCACGAACCCGTCCGATTGGCCGGGACCGATGTGGCTGAATGCCCGCGTGATGATCACGGGTAATCCGTAGCCGTCGAAGGCCTGACGCGCCACGACCTCGGCGGCAAGCTTCGACGCCCCGTACGGCGAGACCGGACGTGCGGGCGTCGTTTCGTCGACCGGACGATCGCTGCCGTTGAACGCCAGCGGTCCGTAGACGTCGGCCGACGAGACCACGATGACGCGAGGCATCGGGACGAGCAGGCGGGCGGCATCGAGGACGTTTCGGGTCCCATCGAAGTTCACCGAGTAGGTCACGCTCGCGTCCTTCCAGGATGAGCCGACGTTCGCCTGTCCGGCGAGGTGAAAAATGACGTCGGGATGCGCCTCCGTGATTGCAGCACCGATGGCTTCGCGATCTGTGATGTCGACCGTCGCGGGAATGGTGATCGGGTGCTCACCGCGTTCGACCAGGCACGCCACCATTCGGGTGCCGACGAAACCGGACGCGCCGGTCACAACGGCGCGACGGGGCACACCAGGTTCAGCGACGGACACGCCTCGAACACTATCGGTGACGCGCTCACATCAGGCTCCGGTACAGGGCGACGTGCGCTTCGGCGCACGCGTCCCATCGGAATCGCCCCGCGACGTTTGCGCGTTCGCTTTTCGAGGGGCCGGTGCCACTCAGTGCCTGCGAGAGCGCGTCGGCGATCGACGATGGGTCGGCGGGGTCGGCGGTGATCACAGCCGACCCGCCGAGTTCGTGCATCACCGTGGAGACGCTCGTGACGACGGGTGCGCCACACGCCAACGCTTCGATGACCGGCAGCCCGTACCCCTCTTCGAACGACGGATACGCCACGACCGCAGCCTCGCGATACAGCGCCGGTACGAGATCGTCGGACACCCATCCGAGTCTGGCGACACGAGCGCGTGGGTGGACCTTCGTGATCGCGTCCGAGAGCACCTCCAGCGGTGCCCACGTACCTCGCCACGCCGACCCGACCAGGGCTAGCATGGGCGGGTCGCTGTTCCGTGCACTTATCTGCGCGCACAGTAATTCGTAGGCGCGCAGAAGGTTCGCGAGGTTCTTTCTCGGTTCGATGGTGCCGACGTGGAGGATGAACCGGCCATCGACACCGAGCGATGCGACGACGGCACGATCTGCCGCTCGTTCGGGTTCATCCGCCCCGGGATGGAACCGTTCATGGTCCACCCCGTGGGGGATCACTTCGACGCGACAGCGTGGGGTTGCGATCCGAGCAAGGGCTTCGGCGGTGGTGGCGCTGACCGCGATGATGGCGTCGGCGTGCCTCGACGCCTCGCGGATGGCGGCCCGGAAGAGCCACCGTTTTGATCGCTGATGGTCCTCAGGACGGGTGAAAAATGTGAGGTCGTGGACCGTCACAACCCTTGCAATGTCGAGACCTCGAAGGCGAACGGGCATGGTGTAGTGAGGGCTGTGGAGCAGCCGAAGACCGGGAAGTTCACGTCGCAGCACGGTCGGCAGCGCAATCTGCTCCCAGAGCAGCCGCAGTGGTCGCGGGCCGGGTGCGGCGGCGACGACTCTCGCGTTTCCCGCCCACGTCTCGCCGGGCACACGCCGAGCGATGACGGCCGGCTCGATACCCGCCGCCGGGAGCGCAGCGACGAGACGGCGGACATACGTCCCCGCACCTCCCGTCGCGGGAGGGATCGCCGAGACGTCGATTGCGACCGACGGGTTCACTGTGTCACCGGATCACCTTGCCGGACGTGGAGTGTCGACGAGCTCAGCCCACACGCGCAGGTGCTCGGACGCAGTGGTCGCCCACGTTCTCGATGCTGCGAACTCCAGACCCATTCGTGATTTGTATGCGCGCACATCATGGTCGGACATGAGTCGGCCAAGCGCGTTCGCGACGCCGACTTCGTCACTTGGATCGACCAGCAGTGCGGCCGATTCGCCGGGCGCCTCCGTCACGCTCGGGACCATATGCGACACCACGCAGGCGACGCCTGCTCGCATTGCCTCAAGCGGTGGGAGTCCGAAGCCTTCGAGCGTGGGGACGTAGACAAATCCGAGTGCATCGGCGAGCAGATCGCTGAGTTCCTGATCATCGACGGAGCCAATGATTTCGACACCTGCGGGAATGGTCCGAGGAAGTGCCTCGGAACGTCCATCCCAGCCCATCGCGCCCACGACAACCAGGCGCGGCCGTTCGCTGCCCGACGGCAGGCGGCCGCATGCGGCGGCGTAGGCCCGCAGCAGCAGGGGAAGGTTCTTCCTCGGCTCAAGTGTCGAGACCGTGAGGAGGAACGGCGTGTTGATGAACCGATGCCCACGTTCCGGTCGAGGCGGCGGGAGATGGTCGCACCCTTCCTGGATGACCGCGAGACGCGACGCCTCGACACCGTCGGCGATCAGCGCGTCGGCCGTGCGTGTCGAGGGTACGAGAAGACGGTCCGCGAGCCGTACGGATCGAGCGAGTGCTGCCTCGTGGAATCGAGCGCCGCGTTGGCTGAGATGGTCCGGATTGGCTCGCCAGGCGAGGTCGTGAACGAACACCGTGAGGGCCGGTGACCCTTTGCCTCGCCTTCTCGATGGGCTCGGATAGTGGAACGAGGTCGCATGAAGGACGTCGTTGCGGGCGGCGACTCCCGCTTGCAGACGGACCAGGTCACGGTCCCACAACGCCGTTGTCAGTCGATGCCCGAAGCGCGTGAGCGACGCGTGTGTGTCAACGTCCAAGGTGGCATCTGAGCTGGTGCCGCGCGATGCGACCAGTTCGACTTCGTTCTCCGACTTCACGAGCGCCCGCGACAGTTCGCGCGCATAGGTTCCGATTCCGCCCGGGTTCCGGCGGCGCAGTTGCTCGGCCACCACAGCAACTCGCATCAGCGCATCGCCAATTCTCGGTAGAGGTCGGCGAACTGTGCTGCCATCACACTCCAGCTGTACGACGAGACCCTTGCGCGTCCGCGAGCTGCGAGATCCTTGGCTTGGGTTGAGTTCGTAAGCACGCTTCGTATTGCCTCCGCAAGGACATCGGAGTCGTTCGGTGCAACCAGCAACGCAGCGTCGCCAAGGACTTCGGGCAGCGAGCCCGCTGTCGTGGATACGACCGGTCGGCCCGCCTGCATTGCTTCGAGAGGAGGGAACCCGAATCCCTCGTAGATGCTCGGGTACACGAAGACGCTGCACTGCACCAGAAGTCGGTCGCGGAGGTCGTCATCGACGTCACGCATACGGATGACACGCATACGAATCTCGTGCGGGAGCTTCGCGATTGTCGCGTTGAGGCCGTCGACACCCCATCCGTCCGCGCCTGCGATCACGAGGCACAAGTCCGGAACACGTCGCGATACTTCCGCAAAGGCGCGTACCAGCGAGGGCAGTGCTTTTCGGGGCTCGACGGTGCCGAGGGCGAGCACGAACGGACGGCCGTCGAGAACCGGCTCGGCGGCTTCCGCGAGCCTGAGTCGTTCAGCGTCGAAAGGAACACCTGGGGCAATGACGTGTACGCGTTCGGGCTTGACCCCGAGGAGATCGATGACCTCGTCGGCCACGAACTGTGAGTCCGTGTGCACGTGCGCGCCACTCGCGATGGCACGCAGCAACAGTTTGGGCGTGCGCAGGACATCGGGTGTGCACATGTCTGGGAAGCGGAAGGCAGTGAGGTCGTGGACGCTCACGAGGCGCGCTCCGTGCGACGGGGGCACGATGTAGTTGGTGCCGTGGGCAACGTCAAGCCGCCCGGTCCACCGTTCGAGCCGCGGGTGACCTGAGTGTTCCCAAACTCGTCGCATCGTGCGCGCAGGCATCGGGACCCGCTGCATGGGTGCGACTTCGTTTCGGCCGCGGGCGGTCATGGCGAACGGCACGACCTCGATTCCGTTCTCGGGCGCTGTGGCTCGGAGCCCGCTGACGAGGCCTTCGGTGAAGCGTCCGATCCCAGTTCGGCGACCGATGAGCGGTGTGACGTCGACGCCGACTCGCAGCGTCCCCGCCTTTGCATCCGTCGTGCTGCCTACCTCCACGGTGGGGAGCGTAGGGCCCTCGGAGGCGGAGGAGTTCGCGGTACGTTCGGTGGCTCGCGGTACGCCGTGCGTACGTGGAACGTACCGCGAGCCTCCGAACGTACCGCGAGCTTGGTACGCTGCCGCCGCGCGCAGACTAGGAGGGAGGCGTCGTGACTGGGCAGACCAAGTCGGGTGAGGGAGTCGGCGTCGTCGTTGTGAACTATGCGACGGACCCCGCTGTCCTTCGCCGGACGCTTGCTGCGCTTCTCGCGTCTACCTCGGTTGCCTTGAGCGACGATATTCCACTCATCGAGATCATCGTGGTCGACAATGCGTCGCCGCAGTACCGAGACGACGCTGAGGCGCTCGTCGGCGAACTGGACCGAGTGAGCACCGTGTCGGTCCGGTGGCTCGGGCTCGTGTCCAACGGCGGCTTCGCGGTCGGGGTGAATACGGCGGTCGCTGCGCTCGACCCACGGAGCACGTTCGTGTTCCTCTGCAACCCGGACGCGAGGGTCGAGCCGCAAGCTCTGGCACGCTGTGCGGTGTCGCTCGTCGGACAGCCGTACACGTGCGTGTCGGCGGCACCCAAGATGGTGCTCGAACGTACGGACGCTTCACCTGAGGTTGTGCCCGTGCTCGACTCGGTCGGCCATGTCGTGAACGTGCGAGGCGAGGCGTTCAACATCGGCCTCGGTCAACCGGACCTCGGCCAGTACGACGTGCCGAGCCCATGCTTCGGGCCATGTTTCGGTGCCGCGATGATCCGACGCCGCGCGTTCGACCCGTCTGAGGTCGGGCCCCTTGATGCGTCGTTGTTCCTCTACTACGAGGACGTGGATTGGAATTGGCGCGCACAATTGCTCGGATTTGATTCGATCACGGTGCCCGACGCCAGGGTGCATCACGTGATGTCGCTGTCGATGCGAGACCGACCGTACGGCGACAAGTTCGAGCTCACTGAACGCAACCTGATTCTCTGCGTGCTGAAGAATTTCTCGATGTCTCGCGCCGTGCCCGCAGCGGTCCGTCGATCGCTCGGACTCGCCAAAGGTTCGCTCACCGGACGGCACTATCCGGTCCCCGGCCTCAAGGCACTTTCGGGCGTATTCGTTCGGCTCCCGTCGGTTTGGCGGGCCCGTCGCCAGGTGCAGCGTCGCCGGGTTCGTTCCGACGCGCAGATTCTCGAGTTCGCAGAGGGCGAGCGGATCTTCTTCGATTCCGTGACGTATGAGCCGACGGAACGCTCCGCCGCAGAATCGTTTGCCCGGGAAAAGCTCAGTCGGCTCAGCCCGCTTGGGTAAGCCGCTCGATCACGCCGGTCACGTCGGCGAGTCCCGACTGTGCGGCGGCGATATCGAAGCGGAGCTGTTCCAGGTCGGCCAAGTGGGAGCGGTCGACGTCTTCACCCTTGCGGACCCGCTCGGTCAGCTCGTCGAGACGAGCCACGAGGCGGTCCTGCGCGGTGCCGATGTTCTGGACCGAGGTCTCGAGGGTGCGCTGTATGCCTTGCACCGCGTCGCTCGTTGCCGCGGTCGTGGCGGTCGCCGCATCAAGGCGCACATGGGCGTCACGCAGCGCCTGCTCCAACGACGCCGAACGGCGGTCGAGCTCAGACGAGATCACGCGGACAACAGCCTTCTGCACGATCGATCTCACCCGGCCATCCTCCCACCGCGAGCGCGTCGAACGGCGCGCAGCCGGTCAAGGAGGAACGCGACGTCGGTGCCGCTGCGGTTCCGGGCTTCGAGATCGGACTGTGCTGTTGTGGCGCGTCGTAATGCCTCTGCCGGGTCGTCGAGAACTCTTCGCATCGCACCGGCCGCCTGATCGAGGTCGGGTTCGGCCCAGCAGCCGAGGCCGGCATAGATCGGTGTGCGTAGGTCGATGGGAACGAGGTCTGCATCGATCAGCCAGCTGTTCTCGGGCGTCATGAAGCCGAGGTTGCCGGACCAGTTCGTTGCTATGCATGGGGTGCCAGCTGCCATTGCCTCGGCGAGTGTGAGGCCGAGACCCTCTGAGCGATGCAGCGAGATGTAGCCCGACGCCCGCTCGACCAACGCATCTCTCGTTGGCGCGGGGAGGTACGAGTCGATGAGGTGGATGTCGGCGCGGCCTCGCATTGCATGAAGGAGATGTTCGCGATCGGTCGGGAAGAACGCCGAGTTGATCGACTTCACGACGAGCTGCGGGCCGGCGTCGGAGGGAGTGGGGAAGGCTCGCCGAAACGCCTCCACCGCCGCCCACGGCTGCTTGCGCTCTGCAACGCTGAAGTAGTCGAACGAGAACAAAAAGTACGGGCGGGTCGGCTCGACGCCACATGTTGCCAGCGCAATCGCTGCTGCTTCGTCGGGCTCGCGTTCGTTCCGGGGTCGTGGCGTGGGTAGCTGGATCGGGAAACGTTCGACTCGAACGCCGAAGCGTTCGCCGGCGGGGGCAAGGGCAGCGCGGACGAATTCGCTTAACACCCACACCTCGTCGACATGGTTGAACGCGTCGTGCATTCGTTCGGGGAACTCGGGCACCTCCCAGGCCCACAGGCCGATCGTTGGACGCCCCTCTCGGCCCGGTCTCCCATACCGCGCAAGGGCGCTGCCGGTCTGGTCTGCATTGACGAGAACGACGTCGACGTCGTAACGGAACCCCATTGCGGTGGCACCGATCCCGGCAAGTAGTGCGGGATCGCGTTCGTTGACCGTGGCGTCGTGGTCAACCAGCGCGAAGGGTATGCGAGCGTCTCGGACGGTGCGTGCGAAGAGTCGGGCATGTTCGCCGACGCCCAATTGTGCGCTGAGCAGTCCGATGAGGTTGAGGCCGGAGGGTTCACCGGCTGTTTCGAGGCGGGCTCGGCCTTTCTGTTCGGCTGGTCGAACCTTGGCGGTGTCGCCGACCGCACTCGCCAGCATCGGCGTCCACACACCGCTTCGAGCGGCGCCGCTGTAGGCCCAGGCGACGAACGCAGCGTCGTCTCCCGCAAACAGCCTCGCAATGTCCGGCCGCACCGAACGCAGCGCAACCAGGTGACGGGTGAGGGAACCCTCGACCGGCTCGGCGAGCCACCGCCCAAACGCATCGGCTTCGCCGAGAACGAACGGATTCGGTGGCACCTCGGTGCCGTGACGCTTGGCACTGATGAGCGCCACCCGGTAGGCGCGGCGCATTGCTGGATCGACGAGGTGCCCTCTTGGTACGCGCGCATATGGGTCGACGAGGTGCACTCCGCTCGCTTGCCGGAGAATCGCACTCGCCCGTTCGGACGCCAACGTCTCCAGCTCGGGATACTCGCTCAGCAACACGCGGGGCCAGAGACCTGCCGCGTCCGATGCGATCCACGGACGCCCCGGATCGAACCCGGGAAAACGAACAATCAGGGTCTTCGTTGATGTCTCGTCGTCGAGGTCGCCGTACTCGTCGACGTTTCGGAAGGACCGGACCGCGCCGAACGCAAGCAGCGCAGCGCGATGGATCACGAAAGCGTCGTCGAGCCACGCGTGTGTGATGGGGTCGAACCGATCGGGATCGTCGAACGACCCGGCGGCGATCTGGGTTTCCCACCAATCGAGGAACGGCCCACCCTTCGCTGTCGATACGGCAAGCAGATCGCGGTCGACGCGTCCGTCACGGAGGTGGTCGGCAGGGTCGGGAAGGCGACCATCTCGTGGCACGACCGTCGAGCGAATCGGGACGAGAGCGAGTCCGTGGTCGGCTGCGAGCTGCGCGAACCCGTCGAGCGGAGCGAGCACTTCGGCATCGTCGGGGATCGTGACGAGTACGTCGGCGGTCGTCGTGGTCGCGCCTCGAAGGCGTCGCAGGACGCTCGGCCGTACCGCGGCGACGCGCAGTGTCGGATCGTGCGTGAGGACGCACTGCGCAACGGTGCCGCCTCGCTCGACGAGGTCGTCGTCGTGCAGCGGTCGCCAGCCTGCCCGGCCACGACTGACCTCGGCGTAGCGATCGTCGACGACTACGATCGTTCGCGCAGCGTCGGGGTGATGGCGGACGACCGACTCGATGGTTCGCCAGGCGTGAGCCTCGCGGGCCGCGGTCGTGAGGATGACGAAATGGAGACGCGGCGACATCGTGACCAGCCTGCCCCATGACGGACGCGTGTCGCGTCACCGACCCGCTGGCACGAAAACATCGCGAACGCCGGGGTCCAGCATCACCCAGGACGGTCGCGGTACAACCGGTCCGTTCGCGGTGCATTTGGGCGCACCGGATGTACCGCAAGCGCACCGGATGTACCGCGAAAGGGGCTGGTCGCTCATGCTGATGTACGCGACCCGGCAGGTCGCGCACGGCTGGCCGGGGGGCTGCGTTGGCCCGGCGGGGTCGGCCGGTATCCTCGACCCCGCCGTGAACCTTCCCCGCGTCTCGATCCTGCTCGTCAATTTCAACGGCCTCGACCACCTTCCGCCGTGCCTGGATTCGATCGCGGCGCTCGACTACCCGGCAGCGCTCATCGACACGATCCTGGTCGACAACGCATCGGTCGATGGATCGCTTGAGCTGCTGGCCGCGTCGTATCCGTGGGTACGCGTCCTCCCTCAGACGTCGAATCTGGGCTTCTCCCCCGGCGTGAATCTCGCCGCACGGGAGGCAACCGGCGACGCCATCGCGATCATCAACAACGACATGCGGATCGATCCGGGTTGGCTCCGCGCGGCCGTGGAGTTGTGGGACCCGGCCAGCGGTGTTGTGTGCGTGGCGGGCACGATTCTCGATTGGGACGGCGAGCGTATCGACTTCGGCGATGGCAGCGTGAACTTTCACGGGTTCGGCGACCAGCCGGGCGCGGGGACGCTGCTCGATGCAGAACTGGAAGCGTCGCTCACCCGTCGCGACGGCAGCGTCCTCCCGTTCGCGTGCGGCGGTTCGATGCTCATTTCACGCGACGTCTACCTCGCGCTCGGCGGGTTCGATCCGGGCTTCTTCGCGTACTTCGAAGACGTCGATTTCGGCCTGCGCCTTCAGGTGTGCGGCTACACGACCGTGCTGGCAAGCGCGGCCCGAACGTTTCACCGCCACCATGGCACGTCGTCGCGATTCCAGATGCACGAGCGCATGGTTCTGCTGGAACGCAATGCCCTACGTGTACTTATCAAGAACGTGTCGGAGGCGAACCTGCCCCGCTTGCTTGCCGGGGCGTTGCTGCTGAATGCTCAGCGCGCAGAGCATGACGCGCGCAGCGTCCGATCTGAGTTCGACGTTGGTGCCGGACAGCCCGAACTGCACGAGGTCCATCGCCTCGGTGCCGCGCGGATGCATGCGATCAACGACATCGTCGCGGACCTTCCGTCGCTGATTGCACTGCGCTCGGAGATCCAGCGCCGACGCGTCCGCACCGATTCGGAGGTGTTCGCCACGTATCGGACACCCCTGGCACCGATGGGGAACGACTCGCCTGCCTACCGCGAAGCGTTCGATCGGGTGGTGGACTTCCTCGATCTCGACCAGTTGTTCACGGATGTTCCGGCCCGGCGTGTCGTTGTGTTGTGTCATGACCTCATCGGCGCCCGCATGGCGGGGACCGCGATCCGTGCGTGGGAGCTCGCGTGTTCGCTGGCCCAGCACGCGGAGGTCACGGTCGCGTGCGACCGACCGATCGATCGAACGCACCCCGGAGTCGACGGATTCCTCATCGGTGATCACGGTGCGTTTCGCAGCCTGATCGACGCCGCCGACGTGGTCGTGGTGTTCGGTTTCGATCTGATTCGCTACCCGTTCCTCGCGTCGTGCCGTGCGTTGCGGATCGTGGATCTCTACGACCCATGGATCTTCGGCAGCCTGGAGCAGTACGACGCCATGTCGATCGAGGAGGCCGAAGGCGCGAAGAACCATGAGGTGAACGCGCTCAATCAACTGCTCGACGTCGGTGACTTCTTCATCTGCGCCTCGGAACGTCAACGCGATTTCTGGCTCGGCATGCTTGCCTCGCGTGGTCGGCTCGACAAGGCTGCTCACGACCAAGACCCGCACCTTCGGGCACTCATCGACGTTGTGCCGTACGGGGTCCCGTCACTCCCGCCGGTTGCCGCAAAACCCGCGGTGCTCAAGGGCGGATTGTTTCCTTCGATCGGTCCCGACGATCTCGTGATCCTGTGGGGCGGCGGCACATGGGACTGGTTCGATCCGATCGGTACCCTCGACGCGTTTGCGCTCGTCTCGCCCGAGTTTCCGTCGGCGCGGCTGTTCTTCATGGGGCTCGAGCTGGAGGGACGCGGCGTCCCCACCATGCCAACCACGCAACATCTGATCGACCGGGCGGCGGACCTCGGCTTGATTGCCGATGGACGAGTCGTGCTGGGTCCGTGGGTGCCCTATGACTCGCGGGGCGAGTACCTGTTGGAGGCCGACATCGGCGTGGTCGCGGCGAAGGCCATGGCCGAGTCACGGTTGGCGTTTCGGACGCGGATGCTCGACCACTTCTGGGCCGGCCTCTCCACGCTCGCCACCGAGGGGGACGTGCTCAGCGAACTCGTGGGCGTCGAAGGTGCCGGTGTGTTGGTCGCGGCGAACGACGTTGCTGCGTTGGCAGATGGCATGCGCGCATTGCTTTCCTCGTCGGAGCTCCGTGCGGCCGCGTCGGGTCGGGCGTTCGCGTTGGCCGACCGATTCCGATGGGAATCAGTGGTCGCACCGATCGTGTCGCTCGTCCACGCGCCGGGGCCGTGGCGAGCAGCCCGAGCCCGCCGCTTGCGGTAGAAACTTGTGAATTCAGGCAAGTTCTGCCAGAAATTCACAGAAAGAAGGTCATTTCCTGTGAATTTGATACGGTAGACAGGTGCCTGTGCCTGCCACACTCCAGCGTCTCGCCGATGCGAGGGCTCGATACGAGACACTTCGACCGGGCAGAGATGAACTGGTCCGCCTGCTCGACGAGTCCGAGGTACCCGAGGCCGTGTACAACTCGAACGCTATTGAAAACTCGACGCTCACGATGGAGGACACCGAACGGATCTTGCTGGCCGTGGAGATCTCACGGCACATGGACTTGCGCGAAGTCCACGAGGCACAGAACCTGGCGAGGGTTATGGATTACATCCGGACATCCCTCGCAAAGCCGCTCGACCTCGACCGGATCAAACTGCTTCACCAGATGCTGCTCGGCAACATCGACGAACACATTGCCGGACGCTTCCGTGCGGCCGGTGAATTCGTGCGGGTCGGCACGCATATCGCTCCACCGCCGGAGCAGGTCGAGTCGCTGTTGCAGGACATGCTCGTCGCGTTCGCGAGCGACGTGGCTGGCCGACCGACCCAGCGACTCGCCCGGCTCCACCTGGAATTCGAGCGCATCCACCCCTTCGTCGACGGCAACGGCCGCATCGGACGCGTCGTTCTGAACGATGCCCTCTATCGACTCGGGTTTCCGCCTATCATTGTTCGCAACAAAGGCAAACTCGCCTACTACGCGCTCCTCCGCACCTACGACGCAACACGTGGCGTGAAGCCATTCGAAGACCACCTCATCCTGTTGATGCTCGAATCGCTCCATCGACGCGTCGCGTACCTCAACGGCGAAACGATCCGAACGGTCGTCGACGCTGCGCGCGAGCAAGGCGTCCGCACGAACACGATTCTCAACCACGCCCGACGCCAGGTGATCCCCGCCTTCCGAGAACGTGGCGTTTGGAAGGTCGGGTTGATCGGCAACCGCTCGTGACGGTCGACGACCGAATCGATTGGCCGGTGCCCGCAATGCCACACGACTGCGTACGGAACACACAGTGGTGTGTGGATTCTGAACGTCCGTGTGACTTTCGTTCACACGTCCGCTCGGCGTGAGCTCAGGACCCGCTCACGATCCGTTCACGTCGAAGCTGAACGGATCGGGGTAGACGGGTACGCGACAGGTCGGCTGTTGCGCCGAAATGCACGCCGCTGCAGGCGCGAACGAAGGCCCGACACGTTGGGGTACCACCACATTGCGCGGCCAAACAATAAGTGCCCATACGACTACGACCGCCATCGCGCAACGCACCAACCGTGACGTTGGGCGTGCACCCGCCACGGCGATGATCACCGCGGCCCCTGCACCGACTGTGTAGCGGTCAGGCAGGAGGTGGGCAAGCGGCCCCATGGCCACGAAACCGGCCACCACGTGCAGCGTCCCGAGAGCGAGCAGCACGACCGCGGCACCCCGGTCGCGGGCCCACAGCGCAACGACCGCAACCAGGGCGACGAAGACCACCGTTGCCCACCACGCGAGGCGGCTCCACGCAGGGCCGGCAAGGTGACGCTGCACAGAATCGGCACCGATCGTGAACGGACCGAACCACCGACGCACGAGCACGGCAGCGATGTCGGCGCTCCACGTCACCTTCCCGACATCGCGGTTCTGCCCACGCAGCACCACGATCTGCACAAGGCACGCGGCTGCCCATATCACCGACAGCGCACCGGTCCACGCCGAGCGGGTCCGCCACCAGCGCCACAGCATGATCGGCGCAAACACGATGCCGATCGGTCCACTCAACAGGACGGCGATCACGAATAGTGCCTCGAACACGCACCCCCAGCGGGAGACTGGATCGTCCGCAATCCCGATCAGCAGGAGCCCGACGCCACCCCACCACATGACGTTGGTCAGCGTCGCATGCGTCTCCGCGACCTGCGGAAGGAGGAGAAGAGCGGCGAAGACCAGCGTCCGCATCGGCCAGGCACCGAGGAGCCAGGCCGTGCGTCCCGAGAGAGCCAGTCCGCACGAGCCGGTCGCGATTGCCGCAGCGAAGAGCGCGAACGCCACCGGAGTCCAGGCCAATGGGAGCAGCGATGCGGCGAACGCTCCAACTCGTGGACCGACCACGAGGTATCCGGCGTATGCGTTATTGAGTACCCGCAGGCCTTCGCTGCGATTGCCCATGAAGAAGACCTGGCCGTCCTCGGCGAACAGGATCGGATGCGACAGCACCCCGCGCCGACGAGCCATATGCAACACGAAGCCGCCGCCCAGGAGCGCTGCGGTGATGAGGCGTCGCGAGCAACCGTGGGGTTCCCAGGACGTGAGACGCTGCCAAGAAGTCGTCGCCCGCGTGCTCACGGCGGGCAATGTAGTTGGCGCTTCCTCCGAGAGGTGCCGGTCGTCGCCACGACGGCCGTCGGATATCCGCAACCGGACGTTGGGAACATCCGGTACCTCCCGGGTAGCCAATGTTCCCAACGTCTGCCGTGGGCGGCCGAACTGTTCCGGCCCCGGAAACCGCTTCCTCACTACGTTCTTCACGGCACCTACTTCACGACCTTCTTCTTCAAATCCTTCTTCACAACCTTCTTGGGCAAGGTCGGGCGGAGCGCAAGGCTGGGCGGCACCGTCGTCGAGGACGCTGGCACGGCAATCGGCGCGGGTACGGGGGCCGCTGCCGCTGCTCCGGGCACGATGTCGGCCACGCCGATCTGTGACGCTGGGCCTCCCACCGCGGGACCGAACTGGTATGCCCCAGTGCCATTCTTGCGGCCGATCTGCACGGGACCGCTCGAATAGCGCGACACGACGGCGTTGCCTCGTCGGACCGTCATGTGGATCCAGTACTTCCCGTTCGTACCCGCAGGTGGCGTCCACCTCACGGTTGCGTCACCCGAGGAGAGGTCGACGCCC
The DNA here is from genome assembly GCA_043720395.1 of Acidimicrobiia bacterium. Lineage (GTDB taxonomy): Bacteria > Actinomycetota > Acidimicrobiia > Acidimicrobiales > JANYDT01 > JANOYY01. Next base: position 50,776 of record JAYSSR010000076.1, on the reverse strand, counting down.
TGGGCGATCAGCGCGCCGTCGAAGCCTCTTGCGTCGTTGTCTGCGTACACGTCGGCGGTCGTGCCGCCGCCCGGGTTGGCGTCGCGAAGCCTGACGTCGAAGCTCGACTCGCCCGCGTCGTCGGCGGCGAGTCGGACGTCGTCGATATGCCACGAACGTGGTCCGGGATCCTCGTTCGGGTCGAAGCGCACGAGCTCGATCGTCTGCCCGGCCCAGCCGATCTTCGCCTTGCCCGGCCGTGGGTCGACAACGGCGCTTGCCGGGTTCGTGGCAAGGTCGACCGTGAACTCCTTCTCCGTCGGGTACAGGATGATGTCGCGGCTCTCCTGCAGGTCCTTCCCATCCGGGGTGGGCGGCGTCCCGGCGATACGCCACACGATCCGGGCGTTCATGCCGCCACCCGGAGAATCCTTGAGCGAGAAGGGACCGTCGAACGACCACCTCACGGTCATGCGGTGGAAATCATCGCCCTTGAAGGCAACCGGAACCTTGAGCGTGACGCTCGGATCGTTCATTCCCGGTGCGGCGTTCACGCCATGGAGCATCCCGCCTCTGAGGCTCACGCTGGCATTGTCAGCGCGCAGATAATCAGTGGGCTTATCGAAGTCCCATGCGTCGCCAGCGCGGGTCAGCGTGGCAAAGTCGTCGCCCCCGGAGATGTCTGGATCGGTTATCTCCGGCACCGGACCCGACCACTGGTCGACCGGCCCTGCACCCACGTTCGTGAGACGTATCCAGTCGACGCCGATGTCCGTGCTGACCCGAGGGTCGAAGTCGAAGCGCATCGACTTGATAAGTCCACTCCAGGGGTGCGTGAGCAGCCGAGCGGGTCCGAGGTTGATGTCGTAGGTGTTCGTGCCGGCGCGGATGTCGAGCGGGATGCCGCCGCCACAGTCGTCGCGGTCCGAGCACGCGAACCACAACAGGCCCGCCGAGATGTTCTGTGACGACGAGATCCGCATCACGATGCGGTTGAACCGGATGGTGTCGACCGGATGAGCGGAGGCGTCCTTGCCGGTGGGGGTCGAGTCGGCATATCCGCCCTGGAGGAAGAACCAGAATGCCGGACGGTTCACGGTGAAGCGCACCTCGCCGTCCGAGACCGTGGACGATGCGATGCCCGCCGACAGGAGGTCCTCCGCCGGGCCGCCGTCCTCGACGTTCGACCAGTCCCACGGGTCGCCGAACGCCTCCACTGCATAGTCGGTTGCGACACCGGCAGTTTGTGCGGCGACCGGTGAGGGACGGGCTGCCGAGACCGTGAGGCCGAGGCAGGCCACTCCGGCTGCAGTGAGCATTGAAATCGCTCGACGCGGGCGGCGCGGATGGCGGGAATTGTTGCGCTCCATGACCCTTTGATATCGGCGAGTCTGTCGATTTCCTTGACGCAGCGTGGTCACGGTGGTCCGTCCGAGCTATAGCGCACGCAAGCGGAAGTTCCTCGCGTGACGTCGGATCTGGTCGCCGGTGCCGCTCCAATGCCTTCCGGCCGAGGCGTCACGCGGGGAACTTCTGCGGCGATGCGCTACCTGCGCCGGTAGCGTTGGCCCGCCATGACTACCGCTGCAGAGACCGCCGACCGCTCCGATTCCGTCGGACTGCGAGTCGTCGGCGGAGCGTCGATGGCGGAGCTCCTCGGCCAGCGCGAGCTGCTCTGGAATCTGACGCTGCGCGAGCTTCGGAGCAAATACAAGCGTTCCGCGCTCGGCTGGTTCTGGTCCATGCTCAACCCGCTGTCGGCGATCATCATCTACTCAGTCGTGTTCGGATCGCTCTTCCATATGGAGAATCCGACCGGCGATCCCTCGGGGCTCAAAAGCTTCACGCTCTGGCTGACGTGCGCTCTCCTGCCATGGAACTTCCTTTCGACGGCGCTCGGCACGGCGACCGGTTCGTTGGTGGGCAACGCCGGGCTGATGAAGAAGGTCTACTTCCCACGCGAATACCTCGTGGCCTCGACCGTGCTCTCCTGGCTGGTGTCGTTCCTCATCGAGATGACGGTTCTTGTCGTTGCATTCCTCTTCGCCGGACGCGTCGTGGTGCAGTGGGTTCCCGCGGTCCTCGTCATCGCGTTCTTCCAGGCCATCCTCGCGCTCGGCTTCTCGCTCGCACTGAGCGCCCTCAACGTGTACTTCCGCGATGTGCAGCATCTCATCGGCATCGCTCTGCAGATCTGGTTCTACCTGACACCCATCGTGTATCCGATGGACTCCTACATCCGCGGCAGCGTGCGGGTGCTCTACAAAGCCAACCCAATGGTGCACTTCGTGACGGCGTACCGGAATGTTCTCTTCGACGGACGCTTCCCGGGAGTTCAGTCGATCGCGTACATCGTGGGTTCCTCGGTCGTTGCACTGATCATCGGCGCGCTCATCTTTCGGCGTCTCGAGCCGCGGATGGTGGAGGAGCTGTAGGGCGCGTCGTCTCGACGTCGGCGTGGGTCACGCGCGGGTCCCGGCGCTGGTCGTCTGACGCCCGGTCAGCCAGACTGCCGGAACGCCCCGCTACCATGACCGCCCTCACCGGAAGTCGACCACTTCCCCCACGACCTACTCCGGAGGTTTCAAGATGACGAAGACCCGCAGCAAGCTGACGCGCCGATCGTCACGTTTCCGTCTCACGGCCACCGCCCTCATCGCCGCGTGCAGCGTCCTCGGCGTCGCAGCGCTCGACGACTCGGCCATTGCGGCCACCAAGACCACCAAGACCACCAAGAAGGCGACAAAGTCCAAGGTCAAGACGACTACGACGAAGCGGCGCAAGCCCCCCGCGCCGGCAAAGGGCGCAAAGCGGGCGGGCGCGCTCTGGCAGCCGAACGCTGGCCGAACTGGCCCTGCTGCACCGCTGAATTTCGATCCGAGCCCGAAGTCCGGCGACGTCAACAACCCGAGCGCCCCGAATGAGGCAGCGGCGTACGCGCTGATAGAGCCGACCAACGTCTTCAGCATCCTCGTCGTTGGCACGGATGCCCGGCCAGGCGAGCGTCCGGAGAAGACCCGGGCCGATTCAATTCATCTGTTCACGTACAATGCCGTCTTGAAGAAGGGTGCGCTTGTCGGCTTTCCGCGTGACTCCTACGTGAAGGCACCGTCGGGCGAGACGCGCAAGATCAACGAGATCATGTCCACGGCGGGTCCGGACGCGTTCCTCGCGGCTGTCAACGGAACGAGCGGGATCGCGACGAAGCGGTGGATTCTGACCGGCTTCGACGGTTTCACGAAGATCGTGGATGGCGTCGGAGGCGTGGTCGTGAAGGTCGACCCGGCGATCAACGACGTGGATTCGGGCGCACAGTTCGCGGCCGGTTGGTTCCAGTTCAACGGCAAGGCGGCGCTGGCGTACTCCCGCGCACGCAAGGCGCTCGTCACCGGCGACTTCGGACGCTCCGCCAACCAGTCGAAGCTGATCGTCGCGGGGTTCGGGCGCCTCCGTGAATCGACCGACAACATCCGCGCACTGCTGAACTGGGTGCTCGTGATGCGGAAGAACACCGTGTCAAACGTGAAGGCGACGGAGTGGATGTACCTCGCCCAGGTTGCCCGCTCGATTGATCCGGTGAGCATCACGAGCGTTGTGCTCAGCGGCGTGCCGGAGAACGTCGACGGGTCCGAGGTCATCCGACTCGACGAGGCGAACCTGAAGACGGTCTTCACTGATCTCGCCGACGGAGTCCTCGGAAACTGACGGTTCGCTCATGGGTGTCGTCCGACGTCTCGCCGGAATGCTCCTGCCCGTCGGGTCGACCCGGCGGGCACGGTTCGCCGCCATTGCGCGCTCGACCGGGGTGTGGTCCGGGCCCGCCGATACCGACTATCAGCGCTGGGTTCGCCTGATCGAGCCACGGCTGTTCTCACCGGTTCGGGCCGTGCCAGACCTACTCGTCGAGGCCAACGTTTCGGTGGGGCCGTCGAGCTCGGTGACGGACCTGGAGCGGACGCTGCTCAGCCTCGCGGCGCAGACCTACCCGAGATGGACTGTTGTCATGAGCGGCGTTGGTTCGGCGCAGGTCCAGCCTGCCGCGGAACGCCTTCGGCTCGCAGAGCCAAGGTTCCTCGCATCGTCCGATGGCGCACCTGACTTGTCGCTGGCGATAGAAGCCGGCGACGCTCTCTCGCCCGCAGCGCTGAACGAGGTAGTGCTCGCTTTCGACGCTGCGCCGGGCGTCCTGGTGGTCGTCGGCGACATCGACCATCTGTCGGCAAGTGGCGATCAACGGATCGACCCGGTCCGGGTCAACGTTGTTGACCCCGACGCCGCAAGACAGTTCGACCTGCTCTCGGCCTTCGCCGCGTACCGAGTTGGGAGCAGTCGGATGTGGGCTTCGGCCCGGCTGTTCGCCGGGGATTTGGCGGGCGTCTCGGCAATACCGTTGGTACTGCTCCACCGACGCCACCGGGTGGGTCCGCCGATCGTGCAGCTCGCGGGGGCGGACGCTTCGGGTTTGCGGGGCTCGTTGGGCGGACGCGTCGACGTCGACAACGGTGCTCCCGGATTTGGTACTCGCGTCCGGTGGCGACCCGCTGGTGACGTGCATGTGGCAGTCGTCATCCGCCATGCCGTTTCCTCCGCGATTGGCGTGCGGCAGCGTCACGATCTCGAGCGGAGTCTCGGTGATCCGTCTTTTGTCCGCGCGACTCTGCTCGATTCGTCGGGGGATGTGCCTGCGGACATCGCTGCGCAGGCCTGCGAGATTGGTGCCGATGCGGTGCTCGTCGTCGACGGTAGCCTCCGACTCGGAGCGGCCGATTTCCTGGATGATATGGTCGGCGTCTTACTGCGCTCTGACGTTCTCGCCGTCGCCCCGATCGTGACGGTGCCGAGCGGGATGGTCGTGGACGCTGGCCTCACGCTCGACGGTTCAGTTTTGCGGCCGCGCTGCGGGGGCTTGCTCCGTCCGCCGTTCGACCTGCCGCTGACTCGGGCAGTCGGCGCATTCTCGGGTCGCCTGTTCTGCATTCGGACCGGGGACTTGACGCTGCTCGAGGATCTCTCCGCGGCATCGTTTGCCGCGGCCGCAGCCGCGTCTGGAAGACGCCTCGTGGTGTGGCCGCACCAGCGCGCAGTGGTCGAGTACGACCTCGCACCACGAGATGCCGGATCGCCGAGTGCGGGCGCGTGGTCGCGCGGCCGCCTCGTTTCCTGGTTCGGGCCGGGCATCGACGGCTACCGACCTCTCAACGATTCGAAGGCGGAGTCGGTGTGGTGAAGACCGCTGTCGTCGTTGTCTGTTGGAACAACGAGGCGCTCCTCGAAGGCTGTCTTGATTCATTATGCGCGCAGACGATCTCTGCCGACTTGATTCGCACCGTTCTGGTGGACAACGGTTCCTCCGACGGGTCGGTTGCGTTCGTGCGGTCGAATTACCCGTCTGTCAACGTTGTTGAGGTCGGGTGGAACAGTGGCTTTGCCCACGCGAACAACGTGGGCATAGCGGCGGCATTTGCGGATCCCGACGTCGATGGTGTCGTCCTGCTGAACAGTGATGCCCGCCTTGCCCCGGACTGGATCTCGGTGGTCACTTCGTTTGCGCGGCAGCGTCCACGTGGTGCGACCTTTCAGGCGCTGACGCTCGACGCATCCAATCACGACGTTGTCGACTCGCACCACGTCTTTCTCGCTCGATCGCTCCATGCGATGCAATTCGGTACCGGTGTCTCGGTGCAGTCGTCGGGGTTGGACGATTCGTGTTCGGAGCGCGTGTTCGGGGTGAACGCGGCGGCGTGTTTGTACACGCGTTCCTTCCTGGATGCGCAGCCGTTCGAGGAGTATTTCGACTCCACGATGTTCATGTACCTGGAGGACGTGGACCTCGCGCTGCGTGCCTTGATGATGGGCTGGGAGAGTTGGTATGTCGAAGGTACGCGCGCATATCACATGGGCTCGGCGAGCACAGCGACGCGCGCTCGCGGGTTCGCGTTGCGCCAGACGTGGCGGAATCAGCCGGTGCTCCTGCTGAGCAACCTGCCCTGGTCGGTGTTGGTGCGGGGTTTGCTTGGGTTGCTGTGGCACGAGGTCGGCGCGGTGCGTCACTTGCGTGCGACCGACCAGTCCTCGCTGGTGCGGTCCATTGCACGTGGGCGAGTTGCCGGTCTGCGGTTGATTCCGCACGCATTGCGTCGTCGGCGGCAACTCCGCCCTTTCGTCGTCGCAGACGCTGAGCACGTCTGGTCGCTCATGCGCGATGGCCGCTCGATCCGCTGAGCGGGCGACCGTCCCGTACAATCCAACGTCATCGAATCAGCACCTTCCCCGACGCCCGAAGTCTCTTCCAGTGAAGGGGTCGAGTCGCACGCAGCGGGCATCTCCTCGAGCCTCCCCGGGGCCCGCCAGGTGCGCAGTGGCACGGCGGTTCGGGTCGATCACGTCGGCAAGCGATTCCGCATCTACCACGAGCGCAATCAGAGCCTGAAGGCGGCGGTGCTCAGTGGTAAGCGCGCTGATTATGAGGAGTTCTGGGCGGTCGATGACGTGAGCTTCGAGGTGAAGCAGGGCGAGACGTTCGGCGTCATTGGCGAGAACGGCTCCGGCAAGTCGACGCTGCTGAAGTGCATCGCGCGCATCCTGCGTCCGGACCGTGGCGTTGTCAGCGTCGACGGCAAGGTGTCCGCGCTACTGGAGCTCGGGGCAGGGTTCCATCACGAGCTGTCGGGCCGGGAGAACGTGTACCTCAATGGCTCGATCCTTGGGTTGTCGAAGCAGCAGATCGACAAACGTTTCGACGAGATCGTGGAGTTCGCCGGACTCGAACGGTTCATCGACACACCCGTGAAGAACTACTCCAGCGGGATGTATGTACGCTTAGGGTTCAGCGTGGCGATCAACGTCGACCCGGACGTGTTGCTCGTCGACGAGGTGCTGTCGGTCGGCGACGAGACGTTCCAGCGACGCTGCACGGAGAAGTTCGGCGAGATGCAGCGTCAGGGCAAGACGATCGTGGTCGTGTCCCACAGCCTCGGGCAGTTGCGGACGATGTGCGACCGGCTCGCGTGGATGCGTCACGGCAAGTTGGCCGGGGTCGGGCTCACGAAGGACGTGATCGACCAGTACCTGGGTACGGTATCGGTGTCGCACCTGCCTGGACACGACGGCGTCGCGAAGCGGTGGGGCGACGGGCGGGCGGAGATCGTGTCGATCGAAGTGCTGGGGCCGGATGGTTTGCCCTCTACCAAAGTGCATACGGGTGACCGAGTTACCTTCCGATTCCGGTACAAGGTGCTCGACCCGGCAGGTCTGGAGCAGCCGTGTCTCGGGTTCGGCCTGCACCGGTTGGACGGCGTACTCGTAAGTGGCGTGAACGCGCGGGAGCAGAAGGTCATCCCTTCGGTGCTTCATGGTGAGGGCGTGTATGACTACACGGTTTCGCGTTTACCTCTGCTCACGGGGACGTACGACCTGTCGGGTGCGCTGCAGGACGAGTTCTGCCGCGTCACGCACGACTGGTGGTTCGAGGGCTTCCGCTTCGAGGTGCTGCCTGCGGTGGTGTACCAGACGGAGGGTGTGCTCTCGCTGTTCGGGGAGTGGTCGCGAGCGGCGGACTGAGCGGTCGGATGCCGGGACCTATTCGGCTGCGTGCTACTGGAAGGCGTAGGGGTTCAGGAACTGCTGGTGCATGAATGCGTCGCGTTGCACCGTGGTCAGCTCCGCGGCGTCGCATACTTCGGTCCAGTCGCGCTGTATGACCTCGACCTGATGCTCGATGATGCGCGTCGCTTGTGAAGTGTCGAGGTGGTAGATCGCCGCAGCGTCGATCAAAGCACCCGTCTTTGCTTCCCGATTGCCGTTGGTGTTGAAAGCCATTGCCTGTGAGGCCTGCTCACCTGACCGAGCTTGTGGGCAGATGTCGTAGGCCGGGCTGAGGGATAATCCACGAGACTCGATGAGTGCTGCGTGGTTGCGTCCGTGGTCGTCGGTATTCCCGCAAAGGATGTTGAACGAGATACGGGCGAACAGTTCAGCAAGTGTGGCGTCCGGTTCGACGAACTCCGCTCGAATCTTGGCGGCGAGGTCGACGTAGGTGGCATATCGACCTTCCGGGAACGTCGTCAGGCCCAAGACCGTGAGTGCCGACACGACCCGATGCCGATGACCTTCATGGTCACGGTCGAAGCGTTCAACGAGCAGTGCGTAACGGCCGGCCGCGCTTGTGAGTTCGACGCTTGCAGCCGCGATACCGCAGCGTCGGGCCAGCTCCATAGCGATGAATTCGCCTTGAACAAACCGGGTACATATCGCTCGTTGACGAGAATTTGACGATCAAATAACGCCGCCCGTCGCGCAGCAGTGATTTTGGACGCGTGCCGCCGATCGAGGTGCCGTGGAAGAGGGCGGCTTCCAACGCGGCGTCGAGAGACTGGCCCGCTTCGATTCGCGCGGACGCATTCGCCATATCGTCGAGCGTCGATTGTCCAGCTGATCGGGGTTTGTAGGCGTCGGCACTCTTCTGAAAATCGAGCGCTCCGATGCGGTCACTACCGGATTCTAGGAGGTACGTCAGTTCACTGAACTCGCCCGCTGTCGCCCCGAGTCGGTGGTTGATGAGCCGACGTCCCCACGAGTCGGGCAGCGCGTCGTCGATGCAGAGTGGAAGTCGTACGCCACTTTCCGCGAACAGTTCACCGGGACGCACCGGAAGTTCGGTCTCATAGATGGGGACCGATTCGGGACGCTCGCGGTAGGACCGGGCGTAGACGAACGAGACCCGCCCACCATCGTCGTCGACTCTGCCGCACACGACCGGGTCGTTGGTGCCGGGAAGCCAGATCCACACGAACACAGTGGTTGGCTCAGAAGTCATCGTCGACCTTTCGTCGCTGACGCACGGAGGCGGGGAGGAGTGCCAGCTCGACGCCCTTGTGCGTGAGATGGCGCGCCCGAGTTTTGGCGTCCTCGTCGAACAGCGCGACGCCAACGAGTGCGGCCGCCTCGAGCATCGTCCCGACGGCGACGGTCGGATCTCCCCGCTCCACCTTGACGATTGTCGGCGCGGACACCCCGACACGCTCCGCGAGCAGGCGAACCGTCCAGCCGCGCCGCCGACGCGCGGTCTTGATTCCGGTGGCGAGGATGGCCAGCGCCTCTTGGGTTTGGGGGGAGACTGCACTGGCATCGAAAGTATAATTTCACGTAAGGGTTACAAACACAAGTATCTTTGTCTGCAACGAGACTCGGGCACCGATCAACAAACGAGCCCGGCTTGCGTGGGCCGGTGCACTCATTCGCTCCAAAGAACCGATACCGGATGTGCGGTGATCTGTGGATCGCCCTCCATTCGGAACGAGCCCGATCCGGTGTAGAGCACGACACCGTGGACGAAGCGTTCGCCGACGAGGTCACGGAGTCGATGCAAGCCTTTGGCGTCAGGCGGACCGACGGTCACTCCCGCCTTGACTTCAATGCCGACGAGGGCGCCGTCGCTTCTCTCGAGCACCAAGTCGACTTCGGTTCCTGCGGCGTCTCGGAAGTACCAAGGCTCGCAATGCGCAGTTGACCAGCCAAGCTGCTTCACGACCTCGGCGACGACGAACGACTCAAGCAGGTGACCGAAATGCGGATGGCGGCCAATGGTGTTCTCATCGAGACGGGCGAGCGCCGTCGCCAAGCCACTATCGGTCACGTGGAGCTTTGGATGCGCTGTCACGCGCGTCGAGAGGTTTCGGGAATAGGTCCGAAGCCGTCGAAGGAGAAACACGCGCTCCAAGAGTTCAAGGTAGGTGTTGACGGCATCGCGACCAGCTCGAAGTTCGTTCGCCATCGCACTCACGTTGAGCACGTCGGAAGTCTGAACCGATGCGAGTTCGAGCACAGTCCGAAAGACGCCCGGTTGTCGGAGTCGAACGAGCTCGGCGAGGTCCCGGTCCGCTACGCGCGCCGCGTATTCGGTTTGCCATCGACGCTTCGCCTCGACGCGGGTGCGGCGAACCACTTCAGGAAACCCGCCTGTCGCGACGGCCCGTGAATAGTCAGCTCTGGACCAGCCGGTGCGATGGGCTAGAAGTCCCTCGGGCTCCGTGAACACTCGATCGACGAAGCGCTCCTGAACCCCGAGAATCTCGCCCTGCGAAAAGCCCCACATCGTTACGACCGTGCTCCGGCCGGCCAGTGTCTCAGACCCTTTTGGCAGGAGATCCTGCGTGGTCGAACCGGTGAGGACGAACGCTCCATACCGAGGGTCTTGATCGACCGACCGCTTGATCACCGGCAAAATGGCCGGCACGCGCTGGAATTCGTCGACGAACACCGGCTCGGCACGTTGGGCCAAGTACGCGGCCGGGTCCTGCGATGCAACCAGTTGATTCGACGGCTCGGCGAGATCGAGCAACTCCCGCCCGAAGGTCGCTGCGACTTCGCGAATGACGGTCGTCTTGCCGCACGCCCGCGGACCCTGAACAATCAGCACCGGTTCTTCGTCGATGAGGCGGAGCAACGTCGGTTGGATCGACCGCGAAACGTTCGTCACAGTTTCATCGTATCCGCAGATTTCAGGCTATGAAACCGCAAATTGTGGGGTCTGAATCCGCATTCTGCAGAACCAGTCGTCGGGCGGACTCCCCGGGCTCGCCAGGGTTCAGGCCGTCCGACTCGTGAGCCACCAGTCCCAAGCAGACCAACACCGACGAGCCGCTGCCCGACATCGTCTGCACGGAGAAGTCCCACGATGAGGTTCGTGGACGGTTGCAACAGATCGCCGATGCGCCTTGGCGGGCCACGCACCCCGAACGTGCCGAGACCCTTGGTGGGCATGAAGGGCCACCGCTACATGAACGATTCGCAACCTCGATCCAACGACTCGCACTCGTAGCCGACGAACTGTGGGAAGACACCGGATGACCCCCGGAGTGACCGGTGGTCACGGTGACCCGTGGTCAGTGACCCGTGTCCCGACCGCTGTGCCGGACGACTCTGTCGGGCGACCCGGTGTCGAAACGCTTGCCGAGTCGGTGGAGCGACTCCAGCCAGCGCTCGTCTGCACGACTGCAGTTGGAACCCGGACCGGCTTGCGAGTTAGTCAGTGAGCCGCTGCGGCAACCGGCAATTCGGGCGTCACGGTGAACTCGTGGTACTTGCCTGCCGCGGCCACGTCGAGTCGGGCCCGCAGTCTCGTGCCGCCGTCTTCGTGGGCTTCGACGATGACTTCGCCCTCGCGGTGGATGGCCGCGACAACGTCGCCGCGGTCGTAGGGCACGAGCAGTTCAACAACGTTTGACAACGAGCGAAGACGATCACCGAGCGATTCGAGGAACTCATCAATGCCGACGCCACTCACAGCCGACAATGCGACGCTGCCGGGGTACTTCGCGAGGAGTCGCTCGACGGCATCGGGCCAGGCCACGTCAACCTTGTTGAACACGATCATCTGCGGCACGGCGTCGGCGTCGATCTCCGACAGCACCGTGTCGACAGCGAGGATGTTCGCCTCGGGGTGGGGGCCGCTCGCATCGACGACGTGCACGAGGAGATCGGCCTCGGCAACTTCGTCGAGGGTGGACTTGAACGCCTCGACCAGCTGATGCGGAAGGTTGCGTACGAAGCCGACCGTGTCGCTCAGCAGCACGACCTCGCCGCCGGGCAGATCGAGGCGCCGAGTCGTGGGGTCGAGCGTCGAGAACAATCGGTCCTCCACAAGGACTCCGGCCTCGGTGAGGCGATTGAGCAACGTCGACTTCCCCGCGTTCGTATAGCCCACGAGGGTGACCGCCGCCTGACGATTTCGACGCCGTCCCTTGCGCTGCGTCAGACGTACCTTCTGAAGGTCGTTGAGCTGCTGCTCCAACTTGTGCACGCGCTCCAACAGGCGGCGACGGTCGGCTTCGAGCTTCGTCTCGCCCGGCCCACGGGTACCGATGCGCGCACCTCCTGCAGCACCGCCCTGCTGCGAAAGCGACGCTCCCTTGCCGCGCAGACGCGGCAGCCGATATCGGAGCTGCGCCAGTTCGACCTGCGCCTTGCCCTCCGCCGTGCGGGCGTTCTGGGCGAAGATGTCGAGGATCACGGCGGTACGGTCGATCGCCGTGCGTCCAAGCAGCTTCTCGAGGTTGCGACTCTGCTTCGGCGCAAGTTCGGTGTCGAACACCACCGTGTCCGCGTCGACCGCCTCGCTGACCTGGCGCAGCTCCTCCGCCTTTCCCTTGCCCACGAAGAACGCAGGGTCTGGAGCGTCACGACGCTGCACGACCCGGGCCAGTTCCTCGGCACCAGCGGTGTCGATCAGCTGTGCGAGTTCGTCGAGCCCAATCTCCGCTTCGTCGGCCGTCATCGGTGGAATCACAACGCCGACCAGCACTATCTTTTCCTTGATCGAGCGGTCGATGAGCTGCTTGACCGGGCCACCGGACATCAGCGATCACCACCCGTCCAAGGCATCGACGGCCAAAGAAGTGTGCATATGAATTGCGTCGGGCCGATCAGGAATGCCCGATCCGCGTGGACTTCGACACCTGCGGTTCCACCTGGTTGGACCACGTCGGCCACGACGTCTACGAGCCCCCACCGATGTGCGGCGACCGCGCTGGCCACAGCTCCCGTACCGCACGCCTGCGTTACTCCGACCCCGCGTTCCCACACCAGCATGTCAATGACCGGCCGTTCTTTGACTGACGTATCGGCGGCCGGTCGGAGAGCGATCACTTCGACGTTGATGCCCTTGGTCGGTCCGTCAAGAAACGCCCGTTCCACGCTCGGGCCGAACGTCTCGATATCGACGTCACCGAATCGGGCATGGTCGAGAGCGACAACGATGTGTGGGTTGCCGACATCAACCGTGGTCACCTGCATCGTAGTCACGAGGTTCGGCACAATCGCCTTCAAAGCGTCCCATGCAGACTCGGGGATCAACGGGCCGGCAACGGGCAAACCCATGTCGACTCGGAAGTGTGTGAGGCCGTGGGAGTCGGAACGTCCACCTTCGACGATCCGCAATCCGGCATCGGTGGCGATTCGAACCGTGCCGGGTGCCACGATGGCGGCGTCCACAATCGCTTGCGCAAAGCAGCGGATGCCGTTGCCGCTCATTTCGGCGATTCCGCCATCGGCATTGTGGAGACGCATGGTCACATCGGCACTGCCGTCGGTCGGCGCGGGCAATGCGAACAGAAGTCCGTCCGCACCCACGCCGCGGTGGCGATCGCACACGGCCCGAGTGAGCGCCGCGCGATCGTCGCCCGACATCGCAGCGGCAATGGCTTGGTCAGCCAGCACGATGAAGTCGTTGCCGAGGCCGTGGTGCTTGGTGAGCGTGAGCATGAGCGTGGTTGCGGGGGCGGAAGTCATGGGCATCACCAGTATCGCCGCGCACAGCGTCGATCAGGCTCAACATTCAGACGCGCACCCGAAATCAGCCGCGCGATCGACCCCTTGGCACGAGAGTGGGCCGGTCGCTCAGGTTGGCACGCGATCCGTCGCCTCAGGGACGCCTGCCACGTCGAGACCGCCGAGACCATAAAGGCTCGCGTAGGTCTCGGCCACAAGGTCCCCGAGAGGTCGGTCACCATCGAGCCATCTGATGCGCTGATCTCGACGAAACCAGCGTTCCTGGCGTACGGCGAACTGGCGCGTCCTGAGGAGAATTTCATCCTTCACGGTCGAGAGAGCCGTGCGGTCGCCGAGATCTCCGCCCTTATCGAGCAGCCGCCACAGCTCCCGATAGCCAAGCGCCTGACGCACCGTCTTCGAGAGCGCGCCAGCACCGACCCACAGCGCAGTCGCCTCCTCCGCGAAACCTGCGTCGAACTGAGCTGCGAGCCGCTGCTCCAAACGAGCGGCGAGCGGCACCCGATCCCATCGCAGCCCGATCAGCAACGACCGATTCGGACGCTGCGACGCCACCAGCCCCGGGCCGTACGACGAGAACGCGCGCCCACTGCCGACGCACACCTCAAGCGCTCGCACGATCCGCCGCTCGTTCGTGGGTTCCATTCTGGCTGCAGCAACCGGATCGAGAACTACTAAGCGCGCATGTAGTTCCTCGACCGACACGCCATCCAAACGTTCGGCGTCCAGTGCCGCTCGAACCAATGGATACTGAGCCGGAATATTTAGCTCATCGACGACGGCGTCGACATACAGGCCTGTGCCACCAACGAGGATCGGCACTGCACCCCGCGACTCGATGTCCGCAATCGCGGCGAGCGCGACACGCTGATAGTCGCCGACCGAGTATTCGTTGCACGGATCGACGAGGTCCAAGCAGTGATGTGGAACAAGCAACCGGTCGGCGGCTGGTGGCTTCGCGGTGCCAATTTCCAGTCCGCGGTAGACCGTCATCGAGTCGACGCACACGATCTCAGCGGGAACCCCCTCGTCACGCAATCGACAGGCAACTGCCAATCCGAGCGCCGACTTCCCGCTCCCAGTCGTCCCGACGATGACGAGCCGAGACGGCCCGCCCGCTGGCGACGTCACGGACGGACCCGCAACGACGTCAGCTCCACGTCGCACAACGATAGTTGGCGGGTCCTCGGGTGGTCCCGCCGACGCCTCCCGCGAGCGCACTGAATCCGGACGTGACGTGGTCGATGACTGGCGGTGTCGTCCGCGCTGGTGAGAGTCGCCCGCGCAGCGTGCGCGGACGACTTTCGTCGGCACCAACGACACCGCCAGCGTCCGCGCCGACTGCGAGCAAGCGCCAGGCACGAAATCGGCGGCTTGGCCGGGCGATGGCGGAGTACGATTTTCGCCACAAGCGCTGATGGGGCCATCACCCCGGAGCTCCCGGAAGAACGGCCCGCCGCGAAGGCAGCAGGCTCACTAGAACCGGGCGGAAAACCGTCCCCGTCAGTGGCGAACGAAGTGGCTCGCGTCGGCAACGGCAAGGGCAACGTGGGGTGGTACCGCGGTCAGTGCGAGAGCGCCGATCGTCCCTGCACGGACATATCGACGAGCGTCCGCTCGCCGACCGGCAGGAGACCACGATGAGCACCCCGAGCACCCCGAGCACCCCGAGCACCGCCAACGCAACCCCGTACCCGAACGTGGCAAAGAGCCCGAAGTTTCCCGAGCTCGAACAGGGCGTGCTCGCACGCTGGAACCGCGAACACACCTTCCAGGCGTCGATCGACCAACGAGCGGCAGGCGTCAACGGTGCGAACGAGTACGTGTTCTACGACGGCCCACCGTTCGCGAACGGCCTCCCCCACTACGGCCACCTCCTCACGAGCTACGTGAAAGACGCCATCCCTCGGTATCAAACAATGAGCGGCAGAAGGGTCGAGCGTCGCTTCGGCTGGGACACCCACGGCATGCCTGCCGAGGTCCATGCGGAGAAAGAACTCGGCGTGTCCGGACACATCGAGATCAAGGCGTTCGGCATCGCGAAGTTCAACGAGGCGTGCCGCACGAGCGTGCTGCGCTACACCCACGAATGGGAGGCGTACATCAACCGCGCCGCCCGCTGGGTCGACTTCGACAACGACTACAAGACGCTCGACCTCCCGTACATGGAGTCGGTCATGTGGGCCTTCAAGACGTTGTACGACAAGGGTCTCGTGTACGAGGGCTACAAGGTCATGCCCTACTGCTGGCGCTGCGAGACGCCGTTGAGCAACACCGAACTACGCATGGACGATGCGTACAAGAACCGTCAGGACCCCGCGGTCACGATCACCTTCCCGCTGCTCGACGACGCGGGCAACGAGACCGGCCAGGTTCTCCTCGCGTGGACCACGACTCCTTGGACGCTGCCCTCCAACCTCGCCTGCGCCGTCGGCCCCGACATCGACTACGCGCTGATGAAGGAAGGCGACCTGACGTACGTCCTCGCCGAAGCCCGTCTCGGGGCCTACGCGAAGGAGCTCGCCAAGGCCGAGCGCGTCGGCACGCTCAAGGGCACCGAACTGGTCGGCCGCCACTACAAGCCACTCTTCGACTTCTTCAGCGCGCATACGAACGCGTTCCAGGTCGCGTCCGCCGACTACGTGACCACCGAAGACGGCACGGGCATCGTCCACATCGCACCGGCCTTCGGCGAGGAGGACAAACTCGTGACCGATGCACTCGGCATCGAAGTGGTCAACCCTGTTGACCAACGTGGACGCTTCACGAGCGAGGTCCCGCAGTACCAGGACCAGATGGTGCTCGACGCCAACCCTGCCGTGATCCGCGACCTGCGCGCGATGGGCCGACTCGTTCGCCACGACTCCTACGACCACTCCTACCCGCACTGCTGGCGCTGCAACGAGCCGCTCATCTACCGGGCGTTGTCGAGCTGGTTCGTGGAGGTCACCAAGTTCCGCGATCGCATGGTCGAATTGAACAAGGACATCACGTGGGTACCCGAGCACGTGAAGGAGGGCAGCTTCGGCAAATGGATCGCCAACGCCCGCGACTGGGGAATCTCGCGCAACCGGTTCTGGGGTTCGCCGATCCCCGTGTGGAAGTCCGACGACCCCACCTATCCGCGCATCGACGTCTACGGATCACTCGACGACATCGAGCGCGACTTCGGCGTTCGCCCGACCGACCTGCACCGTCCAACGGTCGACGACCTCGTGCGTCCGAACCCCGACGACCCAACCGGACACTCGACGATGCGACGCGTCACCGAGGTCCTCGACTGCTGGTTCGAGTCGGGCTCCATGCCGTTCGCGCAAGTGCACTATCCGTTCGAGAACAAGGACTGGTTCGAGCACCACTACCCCGGCGACTTCATCGTGGAGTACATCGGCCAGACCCGCGGCTGGTTCTACACGCTGCACGTGCTGGCGACTGCCCTGTTCGACCGGCCGGCGTTCGACACGTGCATGGCGCACGGGATCGTGCTCGGCAGCGACGGTCAGAAAATGTCGAAGTCGCTGAAGAACTACCCCGACGTGTCCGAGGTGTTCGACACCTACGGCTCCGACGCGATGCGCTGGTTCCTCATGTCCTCGTCGATCCTTCGCGGCACCGATCTGATCGTGACCGAACAGGGCATCCGCGACGGCGTCCGTCAGGTGGTCCTGCCGCTATGGAACGCGTGGTCGTTCTTCTCCACGTACGCGAACACGTCGCAGTACTCAGCGCGCCTACGAACTGACCAGACGGGCGACCTTGACCGATATCTCCTCGCGAAGTTGCACGAGGTTGTTGTCGACGTCACGAACCATATGGACACCTACGACCTGTTCGGTGCCTGTGCGGATGTTCGGACGTTCCTCGACACGCTGAACAACTGGTACATCCGTCGCTCGCGGGACCGCTTCTGGGACGGCGAGTCGGCCGAGGCGCACGACGCCTTCGACACGCTCTACACCGCGCTCCACACGGTGTGCCGCATCGCCGCGCCCCTGCTGCCGCTCACGAGCGAGGCGGTGTTCGAGGGACTCGACCCGGCGGCGGGGAGCGTGCACCTGCAGGACTGGCCGTCGTCGGATGACCTGCCCGCCGATCCGACGCTGGTCGCCGCAATGGACCGAGTCCGTGACGTCTGCTCCGCGCTGTCCTCGGTCCGCAAGGCTCGCGGGTTGCGGGTGCGTCTGCCGCTCGCGTCCGCCACCGTCGTGGCACCCGACTCGGCCGCACTCGCCGCGTTCACGGGGATCATCGCCGACGAACTGAACGTCAAGACGGTGCACCTCTCGACCAACCTCGGCGCGGCGGGGACGTACCAACTCCAAGTCGTCCCCGGCGTCCTCGGGCCGCGCATCGGCAAGGCCGTGCAGCAGGTCATCGGCGCGGTCAAGCGGGGTGAGTGGGAGCAGACACCCAGCGGCGTTGTCGCGGGTGGCGTCGAGCTGCAAGAAGGTGAGTACACGCTGCGCCTGACGACCGTCGACACCGAACGTTCGGCGACGCTGTCCGGCGATGCGGGCGTCGTGGTGCTTGACACCGTGCTCACACCGGAACTTGAGGCCGAGGGACTCGCTCGCGATGTGGTTCGAGCCATCCAGCAGGCCCGCAAGGACGCCGACCTTGACGTGAGCGACCGCATCAACGTGGACCTCGTGACCACCGCCGCGGTCTGGACGGCCGTGGACGCTCACCGTGGAACGGTGATGGCCGAGACGCTCGCGCTGGAGCTGCGGCACAGCGGACCGGTCAGCGAGGGCGACCTTCCCCGGTCAACCGAACTCGGCGACGGCTCACGAGTGCTCGTGACCGTCACCCGACTCTCGTAGTCAGATCAATGTCGCCCACTTCCCGAAATGGATCGCTCCCACCCCTCGGTTTTGCAGCAAGTGGGCGACATTGAGTTCGTTCACCTGAGCAGCGCGACCCACTTGGGCACAAGAAACTGATTCTGCAGTCACCTTTCTTTGCACGAGATAAAGGTTCGACTCGCCGAGGCCGACGCTCCATCGTGCCAATGCCTTTCCGTCCCGTCGGAGTGCCACAAAGACGTCCCCGGCTCGTCCGGGCGTTCGTCGCGCTGACGAACACGGCCGTGATGACCGTCGGACTCGCTGGCTTTGTTTCGGTCACTCCCGCGTCCGCAGACCCTGCGACCGGCCCCGACCTTGTTGCCGCCACGACGCCCGGACCAATTGCAGCGAGCATCGTGCCCGAGGGCACCTGCAGAGCCAGCATCGTCGGTCTTGGCGGTGCTGGCGCCTCCTCAGGCACCAGCACGAGCGCTGGCGGCATCGGCGCGGCGGGCGCAAAGATCAGCGCGACATTCGGTGTCATGCCCGGACAGGCTGTCGTTGCATCAGTAGGCGGTGGTGGGCAAGCAACGACTGGCGGCGTAGGGGGCGGCGGCAGGTCTGGCACGATTGTGGACGACCATCGTGGTGGCGGCGGCGGCGGACGCACCGCTGTGGCAATCGGTGGGACCATGCTCCTCGTCGCCGGTGGCGGCGGCGGCGGCGGCGCTGCCCATAACGCCCCACCCAACGGCAACGGCGGACGAGCAGGAACGACCGTCGGCGCTGGCGTCGTCGCAACGGGCGCGAACGGCACGAATGGGGTAGACAATCCAGGCAGCATCACTGTTGGTTCGGGGCGAGGCGGTCAAACCGCAACGGGCGGTGCCGGCGGCGTCAACAGCAGCAACGCGGCGCTGAACGGCACCGCCGGCGGCAACGTCGCCGCGCTCGGTATCGGCGGCAACGGAGGGCCCGACTCCAATTACGACTCGGCCGGCGGGGGTGGCGCTGGCTACACCGGCGGCGGCGGGGGAAGCAGCACGGCCAACAGCTCGGTGACCGGTGCCGGCGGCGGCGGCGGGTCGAGCTTCGTGGCGGGCACATCGCCAACGGCCTCCGCGACCGTCCCAACCGGTATTGCCGGTACCGCCGGTACGACAACCGCGCAAGGCCTCGCCGTTGGAGCCAACGGAACCCTGGATATCGACTGGCTGCCGTGCCTCTATAACCTCGCGCTCACCAAATCGGTGGCGACCTCCCCCGTCATCGCAGGGGGCACAGTGGTGTGGACGGTTACCGTCAGGAACAACGGCCCCGACCCAATGACCAAGGGCGACACGATCGACCTCACCGACACGCTCCCGGTCGGACCGAACGGACCCGCGAGCCCGTCCTTCGAGGTCCTCAGCGTCGATGTATCAGGCGGATCGAGCGCCGACATGGCGAGCGGCGCGTTCACCTGCTCGGGCGTGACGGTCGGCTCGGCGATGCCCGCATCTACGTCCTGCTCACGGGCCTATTCGGCGCCGGGCGCGCCCGGGGCACCGACGGGCGGGCTTCGCGGATTGAACGTCAACGAAACCCTCACGATCACCTACGAGCAGCAAATCTCGCTCACCGCTTCGTGCCCAGCCACGATCACGAACACCGCCACGGTCAGGGATCGCTCAACGGAGACGGCGACAGGCGACATCACCGGCGTCGTAACCACGGACACCGCAGCGCGGCCACTCACGATCAACTGCGTCCCCGTCACGAAGCTTCGCCTGGTCAAGGCACTCAGTGCGCCACGCCACTCGAACACCGACCAATTCACGATGGCGATCACCCCGAGCGGCGTCGCACCGAGCGGGTCCAGCGTCACCACCACCGGCACCGGCTCGACAGTGACCGCCGGAACAGGGATCGTCGACGTCGCCACGGCCACACCCGGCCTCAGCTACACGTTCAGCGAGGCAATGACCGCCGGGTCGGCCTCTGCGCTCAGCCAGTACAGACCTTCCGTCACGTGCAGCAACGCAGCATCGGGATCGTCGACCGTCCTCCCGACCGCTGGCTCGGCCGTGGTGCCCTACGTCATCGTCCCCGCGCTTGGCGATGACATCACCTGCACGATCTCGAACGCGGCCCTCGCGTCGGCCCTGACCATCGCGAAGTCGACTACCGCGATCAACTATTCGGTACTCGGCGCATCCATTCCTTACTCCTTCCTGGTGACCAATACGGGCGCGACGACGCTCACCTCGGTCACGATTGCCGACCCGAAGGCCACCGGTATCTCGTGCCCCGTCACCACCCTCTCGCCCGGCGGATCGACCACCTGTACCGCCTCACACACCGTCACCCAGGCTGATCTCGACGCAACGTCCGTCGTGAACACCGCGACCGTCACCGGCACGCCGCCGGGCGGGTCACCGATACCGCAGGTCTCGTCGAACACGGTCACCGTTCCATCGGTTCAGTCGCCGGCCATCACGATCTCGAAGTCAACGACCAAGACCAGCTACTCAACCGTTGGCGAATCGATCCCCTACTCGTTCACGGTCACCAACACCGGCAACGTCACGCTGACCACGATCGCGGTGAGTGACCCGAAGACGAGCGGCGTGTCGTGTGCCGCCACATCGCTCGCACCCGGCCAGAACACCACATGCACCGGTACCCACACCGTCGTCCAGGCCGATCTGAACGCCGGTTCAGTGATCAACACTGCCTCGGTCGTCGCAACACCGCCTTCCGGGACGCCACTCGCACCAGCGTCGTCGAACACGATCACCGTTCCCGCAGTCCAGAGCCCGGCGCTCACCATCGTGAAGTCGACTCCGACCACGAGCTACTCCACAATCGGCCAGACGATCACCTACTCCTTCGCGGTCCGGAACTCCGGCAACGTCACGATGACCGCAATCTCCGTCTCCGACCCGAACGCGACCGGCATCACCTGCCTCGCGACCACGCTCACACCGGGCGCAACGACCACATGCAGCGGCACCCACACCGTGACCGCCGCCGACCTGAACGCCGGATCAATCGTGAACACGGCATCGGTCGTCGGCACGCCGCCGTCGGGGCCGCCGATCGGTCCGGTGTCGTCGAACACCATCACCGTCCCCGCGGTCCAGAACCCGCAGCTCACGATCGTGAAGTCGACCACTTCCACGGCTTACTCGGTGCTCGGCGCAACGATTCCGTACTCGTTCACCGTGACCAACACAGGCAATGTGACGCTGACGGGGGTTTCGGTGTCCGACGCCAAACTGACCGGGGTGACGTGCGTCGCCACGACCCTCGCGGCCGGACTGTCCACAACATGTAGCGGCACCCACACCGTGAGCCAGGCCGACCTTGACAGCGGCTCGGTGGTCAACACGGCCAGTGTGACTGCGACGCCACCATCGGGGGTCGCGCTAAGCCCGATTCTGTCCAACACGGTCACTGTTCCGGCCACGCAGAACCCACAGATCTCGATCGCGAAATCGACCACGAAGGCGAGCTACTCGACCGTCGGCGAGACGATCCCGTACTCCTTCGCGGTGACCAATACGGGCAACGTCACGCTCAACACGATCCTCGTGAGCGACCCGAAGACGACCGGCGTGTCGTGTCCCGGCGGCACGCTTGCGCCCGGGGCCTCAACAACGTGCACCGGCTCGCACACGGTCACCCAGGCCGACCTCGACGCCGCGTCCGTCGTCAATACCGCAACCGTCGACGCGAAGGGTCCGTCGGGCGCATCGATCCCGACCGCGTCGTCGAACACCGTCACGGTTCCGTCCGCCCCGGCCCCACTGCTCACGATCATGAAGTCGGCCGACAAAGTCTCGTTCGCCGGTTCGGGTGAGACCATTACGTACAGCTTCGGCGTGACCAACGCCGGCAACGTCACCATGACCGCCATCAGCGTGTCCGACCCGCAGACCACCGGTGTGACCTGCGCAGCGACCACGCTCGCCCCAGGAGCGTCGACAACTTGCACGGGCACGCACGTCACGACCGCGACCGATGTGAGCAACGAGGAGGTCGTCAACACGGCGGCCGTGGTCGGAACACCGCCGATCGGTGCGCCGACTGCGCCTACGGCGTCGAACACCGTGACCGTGCCGCTCGACTCCCGGCCCGGGCTCACCATCGTGAAATCGACGCCGACAACGAGCTACTCGACGGTCGGCACCGTGATTTCCTACTCCTTCACGGTCACGAATACCGGCAACGTCGCACTCGGTTCACTCGTGGTCACCGACCCGAAGACGGCCGGGGTCACGTGCGCTGCCAACACCCTGGCGATCGCGGCCTCCACCGCGTGTTCGGCCACTCACACGGTCACGCAGGCCGACCTCGACGCCGGATCGATCGTGAACACGGCGTCGGCCGCGGCAACACCGGCCGGGGGTTCACCGCTTCCGCCCACACCATCGAACACGATCACCATCCCGGCCGCGCAAACCGTGTCGCTCACGATCGTGAAATCGACAACGACCACGTCCGTCAACACCCTCGGCGCAACGATCCCCTACGTCTTCCGGGTCACCAATACCGGCAACGTCACCATGACCGCCGTCTCGGTGTCCGATGCGAACGCCACCGGCATCAACTGTCCGACCGGTCCCCTCGCCCCGGGCACCTCCAAGGACTGCACCGGTACCCACACCGTGACCCAGGCCGACCTCGACGCCGGTGCCATCGTGAACAGCGCCTCAACGACCGGCACGCCGCCGTCGGGCCCGCCGATCACTCCCGTTGGCTCCAACATCGTGACGGTTCCCGTCACGCAGTCCGCAACCCTCACGATCACGAAGGCCTCGACAACAGCCAACTTCACCGCCGCCGGCCAGCAGGTCCCGTACACCTTCGTAGTTCGCAACTCCGGAAACGTGACCATGACCGCCATTGCCGTGACGGACCCGAAAGCCACCGGAATCTCCTGCCCGTCGGCGACGCTCGCTGCCGGCGCGTCGATGATGTGCACCGCCACGCACGTGACCACCCAGGCCGACATGAACGCCGGCTCGGTCGTGAACACGGCGGCCGTAACGGGCACGCCACCATCCGGGACGCCGATCGCACCAATCGCCTCGAACACCGTCACGGTGCCGGGCGTGCAAACCCCGGGACTCGCGGTTGTGAAGGCCACGACGACACCGAGCTTCGCGACCGTCGGTCAGGTGATTCCGTACACCTTCACGGTCACCAATACCGGCAATGTGACGCTCTCCGGCGTTACGGTCACCGACCCGTTGACCTCGGGCGTGACCTGTGTGCCAACGGCGATCGATCCCGGCGAGGTTGCGACCTGCACCGGCTCTCACACAGCAACGCAGGCAGACCTCGACGCAGGGTCGATCGTGAACCGTGCGAGCGTGACCGCGACTCCTCCGTCCGGTCCAGGACTTCCGCCGGTCAACTCCAACATCGTGACCGTTCCCGCCGTGCAGTCGCCGGGTCTCACCATCGTGAAGTCGACGGTCGCACCGTCGTTCGCGACTGTCGGCCAGGTCATCCCCTACCGCTTCGAGGTCACCAACGTCGGCAACGTCAACCTGACGGGTGTGGCTGTAACCGACACGGTCACCGGACCCGTGACCTGTTCACCGACGTCGCTCTCGCCGGGCCAGTCGGTCACGTGCACAGCTGACCGCACCACGACCCAGGCCGACCTCGACGCCGGGTCCATCCTCAACACGGCGTCCGTCGTCGGGACCCCGCCGAGCGGCCCGCCGATAGCGCCCGTGGGGTCGAACACGGTCACGGTGCCCGCCGTTCAGCGTCCATCGCTGTCGATCGTCAAGGCGACGACCACCGTGAATTACAACGCGATCGGGAACACGATCCCCTATGGGTTCACGGTCACCAATACCGGAAACGTAACGCTGCACGGCGTGACCGTCAACGACCCGAAGGTCGTCTCCATCTCCTGCCCGACCGCGGTGCTCGCACCGGGGGCCAGCACGGTGTGCACGGGCAGCCACGTCGTGACCCAGGCCGATCTCGACAACGGATCGGTCGTGAACACGGCAGCGGTAACCGGCACGCCGCCGAGCGGAACGCCGATCGCACCGGTTCCGTCCAACACCGTGACCGTGCCAGCCGTGCAGACCTCGACCCTCACCGTCACGAAGGCAACCACGGCCGGACCCTTCTCGGCGGCTGGCGATCGCCTCGAATACACCCTTACCGTTACGAACACGGGCAACGTCACGATGCGGTCGATCAACGTCGTTGACCCCAAGGTTGCCGCTGTTTCGTGTCCCTCGGCGACGCTCGCCCCGGGTGCCTCCACCATCTGCACCGGCACGCGCGTCGTGACCCAGGCCGATCTCGACGCGGGCTCGGTCGTCAACACCGCAACGGTCTCGGGGACGCCACCCAGCGGTATTCCGACCGTGCCGGTTGATTCCAACACCGTGACCCTCCCCGCGATTCAGGGCCCGGCGCTCTCCATCGTCAAGTCGACAACCGCAACGTCGTTCACGGCCGTGAACGAGACAGTGAACTACTCGTTCGGCGTGACCAACACCGGCAACGTCACGATGTACGCCGTTGCGGTGTCCGATCCACAGCTGGTGGGTGTGTCGTGCGCTTCTTCGGTTCTTGCGCCAGGGTCGTCGACGACGTGCACCGGTACCCACCTCGCCACGGCAGCCGACATCAATGCCGGTTCGATCGTGAACACGGCCACGGTCGTCGGCACACCGCCGAGCGGAACGCCAATTGCTCCCGTGGCGTCGAACACCGTCACCGTCCCAGCGACGCAGGCACCTGCCCTGTCGATCGTCAAGGCAACGGCAACGGCAAGCTTCGTCGCTGTCGGCGACACCATCACGTACACGTTCCGGGTCGTGAACACCGGCAACGTCACGCTCACAGCGCTCGCGGTCGTTGATCCACAACTTGCGGGTGTGACCTGCGCAGCCACGTCGCTCGCCAATGGCGCAGCGACCAACTGCACCGGCACGCGCACCGTCGTGCTGGCCGACCTCGACGCCGGGTCCGTCGTGAACACCGCATCCGTGGTCGGCACGCCGCCCTCGGGCCCACCTGTCGCCCCGGTCCCATCCAACACCGTGACCGTCCCCGCGATTCAGGCCCCGGCGATCACCGTCGTGAAGTCGACGACGGCAACCACCTACGCGGCCGTCGGCGACCAGGTCGCCTACTCCTTCACGGTGTCGAACACCGGCAACGTCACGCTCACGGGCGTCGAGGTGACCGACCCGAAGACCGCCGGCGTGACCTGCCCGTCCACCACGCTCGCGGCGCTCAGCTCGATGATCTGTACCGGTTCCCACGCGGTGACGCTCGCGGACCTTAACGCCGGGTTCGTGGCCAACACCGCCGCCGTGTCCGGAACGCCACCCTCGGGGCCGCCGCTCGGACCGATTGACTCCAACACCGTAACGGTGAACGCAACCATCACGCCGGGTCTCTCGGTCGTGAAAGCAGAGAGCGGAGCACCGAGCACGAAGGCGGGCGATGTCATCACCTACACCGCGACCGTCACCAACACCGGCAACGTCTCTATGTCGCTCATCAAGGTCGACGACCCCAAGGCCCCCGACCTCTCCTGTCCGGTCACCGAACTCGATCCAGCCGCATCCACGCTTTGCACCGGCACCCATCTCGTCACCCAGGCCGACGTCGATGCGGGCGTCGTCACGAACACCGCCTACGTCACCGGCAAACCGCCGGTCGGGACGCCCGTGCCGCCGATCCCGTCGAACACCGTCAACGTCGTGATCCTCCCGGACCCGAAGCTCACGCTCTCCAAGGCAACGTCACTGGCGAGCTACGACACCATCGGCCAGACAATCGTGTACACCTTCGAAGTCACCAACACCGGCAACGTCACGATGTCCGGTATCGGCGTGTCCGATCCCAAGGTCAGTGGCCTCTCCTGCCTCGTGTCGACGCTCGCTCCGGGTGCGACGACGGCATGCGTTGGTACGCATGCCGTTACCCAGACCGACATCGACGCCGGCTCCGTCGTGAACACCGCAGCCGTTGTCGGCACACCACCGATCGGACCCGCGATCATGCCGGTTCCGTCGAACACGGTCACCGTGCCGAGCGTCCAGACACCGGCGTTCACCGTCGACAAGGCGACCACCACGGTCAGCGTCGCACTCCTCGGCGAGATGATCCCGTACACGTTCACCGTCACCAACACCGGCAACGTCACGTTGACCGCCGTCGCCGTGACCGACCCGAACGCAACCGGCATCACCTGTCCGAGCGGGCCCCTGCAGCCGTCCCAGTCCACGGCTTGTACCGGTACCCACGCGGTGACCCAGATCGACCTCGACGCCGGCTCCGTGATCAACGTCGCGCAGGCCGTTGCGACGCCCCCCTCGGGAACGCCGTTCGCCCCGGTCAGCTCCAACGCGGTGACCGTCCCGGTCATCCAGGGTCCCGCGCTCACGATCGTGAAGTCCGCAGTTGTCTCAGGCTACACAGCGGTCGGTGACCTTGTTGGGTACACGTTCACCGTCCGCAACACCGGCAACGTGTCCATGACGGCCATCAGTGTGACCGACCCGATCGCCGCGCCGATCACGTGCCTTGCGACGGCCCTGCTCCCGGGAGTCACAATCACGTGCACTGGTTCGCACGCGGTCACGCAGGCCGACCTCGACGCCGGTTCGATCGTGAACACCGCATCCGTGGCCGGCACTCCGCCGACCGGAGGACCCATCCCGCCCGTCTTCTCGAACACGATCACCGTGAACGCGGTGCAGAATCCGTCGCTGACCGTGTCGAAGGCAACGACCAAGGTTTCGGTGAATACGCTCGGCGAAAACGTCCCGTATACGTTCATGGTCACGAACACCGGCAACGTGACGCTGACGGCTGTCGCGGTCACGGACCCGAAGCTCACCGGCGTGACGTGTCTGCCGACCACGCTCGCGCCGAGTGCGGTAGCAACCTGC
The DNA here is from genome assembly GCA_043720395.1 of Acidimicrobiia bacterium. GTDB lineage: Bacteria > Actinomycetota > Acidimicrobiia > Acidimicrobiales > JANYDT01 > JANOYY01. The sequence goes on along the minus strand of JAYSSR010000076.1, from coordinate 23,796 downwards.
AGCGGAAGCCACCTCGTCACCCAGGCCGAGCTCGATGCCGGCGTCGTCACCAACACCGCGACCGCAACGGGCACACCGCCCTCGGGGACGCCACTCGTCCCAGTGACCTCGAACACGGTCAACGTGCCGGTCCTGCAGGCACCCTCGCTCAGCGTCACAAAGTCGACGACGGCATCGTCGGTCACCATCGTGGGTCAGACGGTTCCGTACACGTTCACGGTTCGCAACACCGGCAACGTGACCGTGACCGGCGTGGCCGTCAGCGACCCGAACACGACCGGCGTGACGTGCCCGACAACGTCGCTTGCACCGGGTCAGCAGACCCTGTGCACCGGCTCGCACACCGTGACGCAGGGCGACATCGACTCGGGAGCAATCGTGAATACCGCGTCGGTTGTGGGGGTCGGTCCTGCGGGGCCGCTCGTCCCCGTTCCGTCCAACACGGTCACGCTGCCGGTCACGCAGAACGGCATCATCACGATCGTCAAGGCAGCCGACGTCGCGACGTTCTCGAAGATTGGCGACGTCGTCCACTTCACCTTCACCGTCACCAATACCGGCAACGTCACGCTCTCCAGCGTGTCCGTGACCGACCCGAAGGTAAGCACGCCGGTTTGCGCTGTAAACACCCTCGCTCCCGGTGCGTCGACGACCTGCACGGCCAGTCGAACGGTCACGCAGGACGACCTGAACGCCGGGTCGATCATCAACACTGCGCAGGTCGGTGCCAAGCTGCCCAACGGCGCGTCGGTCCCGCCGGTGAGCTCCAACACGGTACGAGTCGACGCTGTCCAGTCGCCCGCACTCACCATCGTGAAGTCGACAGCCGTCAAGGAGTTCAGCTTGGCTGGGGAATCCATCACGTACGGGTTCGTCGTCACGAACACCGGGAACGTGATGGTGACCGACATCAAGGTCAACGATCCGATCGTGGCACCGGTCGTGTGTGAGAAAGCGGTACTCCAGCCCGGTGAGCAAATGAACTGCACGGCGACTTACACGACGACGGGCGCAGACGTGAGTCGAGGAAAGATCGACAACGTCGCATCCGTCACTGCGCTGCCGCCGTCCGGACCACGGACCACACCGATCAGCTCGAACACTGTCACGATCGGACTGAAGAAGGAGGTTGTGCCTGTGGTGCCGGTGGTCATACCGGTGGTCGTGCAAGTCACGCCGAACAGCCCAACGACGACGCTGCCCGCCACAACGACGACTACAACCGCGGTGCCGGTCGCTGCGACCACAGCGGCACCCGTCGTATCCAAGGCACCGACAGCGGCAGCGATCTCACTCGACAAGAAGGCCACGAACCGGTACTCGGCGGTCGGCGACAAGATCCTCTACACGTTCGTAGTCGCGAATACGGGCTCTGCGTCGCTCGAAGAGATCCGCCTCACCGACACGATGGCCGGTCTCTCCGAGGTGAGCTGCCCCGACTTCGGCGGCCAGCTCGCACCGGGCGCGTCCATCACGTGTGGCGCGACCTATGCGGTCACCATCGACGACATCCGTCGGGGCCACATCGAGAACACGGCGAAGGTCGCTGGGCGGACGCCTGACTGCCCGACGTGCGAGCCAGTCGTTGCGGTGCTCGGACAAGATGTTGCACGGTCAGTCGTCGAGCAACCCACGCAGCTACCGTTCACCGGTGCGCAGAGCAGGACCCTCGGCTTCCTCGCGGTGTCGCTCATGGTGTTTGGCTCCGCGCTCGTCACCGCGACCAGGCGTCGTCGTCGGGGAACCCTCTGACCTCCGTCCGGCCGGTTGGGCACGGTCGGCTGGCCGCTACCGATACTCAGCTTCCGTACTCATGTCTCCTACACACACTTCCCCCACACACGCACTTCCCCCACAAGGAGCCCTCATGGGCAAGAAATCGTTCTTGATCGCCGTAGCCGTTGCCAGCATTTCGTTCACCGGCTGCGGGTCGGGCAAGTCGACTCCCGACACGCAAGCCATCGAGTCGGCTGTCGCCGACTCGACCGCCGCCCAAGACCAGTCCACGGAGGCAGCGTCCCCGCTGACCGAAGCGACCGACGATGCCGGCACCGAGGCGGCCGTTGATACATCGGCTGCTACATCCGCCGATACTTCAGGTGGCCCCGGCGCTGCGCTGGACATCATCACGCCCGGCACGGAAGCGCTCGCCGTGACCGACGTCGAAACCCCCCCGGGCGTCTCCAACGACAAGTTCGTGGGGGCGGCGAGTGATGTGAAGACGGAGAGCTGCGCTCGCGTCGACACAGGGTGGACTGCGTCGGGCACCGTCACGAACTCGTCGGGTGCCGCCGCGAACTACCGGATCTACGTGGCCTTCAACCGCAAGGGCACAACGGATACCCGTGCGCTTGTGCAAACGAACGTGTCGGTGCCCGACGGCGCGACGCAGCCGTGGAAGGCCGAGGCGGCATCAACCGACACCGACCTCTTCTGCATTCTGCGCGTCGAGCGGACCGCGTAAGCCCACCGAAGGAGTTCCCTCCGTTCAGCCCGTGTACTGGATCTGACGACCACCCGAATACGCGATCTCTACACGTCGATTGGCTTCCCGTCCGGCCCTCGTCGCGTTGCTTGCGACCGCACGGCGCTCACCGAAACCCCGAGCCGACAGCCGGTCGCGATCAATGCCCCGCGCAACCAACGCGGATCGTACGGCATCGGCGCGACACGCACTGATCGCGAGGTTTGCCAAGCGGGTTCCGGTTGAGTCGGTGTAGCCCGAGATCGACGCGTGGGCGTCCGGGTTCTGAGTGAGGTAGTCGACGACACCGTCGAGCGCAGTTGCCCCGGCGTCCTTGACGTCGCAGCTGTCGCGGTCGAACCCAAGCGTTACCGCGTCGCCTGCCGCCACCGCTGAGGCCGGTCCCGCAGAGTCCGAGGGAGCGGTCGTCGTCGGCACGTCACTCGACGACGGCGCGATCGTTGTCGGTGCCGACGTAGGCGCAGGTGCAGCAGTCGTGGTCGCAGCAGTCGTAGGCGCGGCAGTCGTAGGCGCGGCAGTCGCAGCCGGAGCCGGTTCTGTAGGCGGGGCGGACGTCGCCTTCGTAGTCGCTGGCGCGGTCGTGGCCGTAACCGCCGACGCAGCCGTCGGTACGGCGGCGCGGACGCCTTCGACCACGTTTCGCACCCCAGGAAGGTCGCGAATGAGATTGTGTGCCGCCGATCGGTCCGCCGACGACAGACCACTGATGACTGCATCGCGACCATGAAATCGCAGGTTTGCGCCCGGGAACTTCGCCTTCAGGACATCCTCGGCCGTCGAACGGAGCTCGCCTTCGGACCGATGCCGGACACCGATCATCTGCCAGGCCCCCAGCCCGGCCAGCCCTGCGACCGCGGGCCCGGCCAGCCACCACGGCATCGGCCGCTTTTCAAGTTCGGCCTTGTGGTGGCGAGTTCGCCCGCCTTGCGATGCCGAACCGGTGCCGCTTGGGTCACCCATGACACCTCCCGTCGAGCCTCCTCCCGTGCTCGATCCTCCGGCGCGGGTTGCACCACCGGGACCCTCATTCCATGTTGCTGACGTCGAACCGGTCGGCCCCGTCAAGCCATCAGCGGCGGCCGACGAGGCGTCGGCTGTCGAACCTGCCGCAGCCGACGCGGCACCGCGGGTCTCCTCGGCCGCCTGTGCGGCCTTCTCGAGCGGGTCCCCTCCCGGGAGTCGACCAAATCGCGGACTCTCGTTCTCGGCCATTGAACTACCTCGCGTCCCGACCGGCGATCAGCCTCTCGACGAATTCATGAAATCCCGCCACGTTGCCGCTGGCCAGAAGTTGTGCTTGCTCGGCCCAGGTCGGCAAACTCGGCGCGTAGTTCAGGCCCGCCTGCTCCAGGGCGTCACGGAGACGCTCCTGGCTGGCACCAGCGAGGCTGTCAAAGGTTCGGATTCCGACAGCATGCAGCGACGCACAGATCCTCGGACCAATTCCTTCGATCCGCTCAAGGTCATCGACGACCCCGTCTGTTCCCGTGGTGACGGGACCATCGACGTTGGGCGCGAGGTGTCGTGCCGTGTTCATGGTCTCTGACCCGTCTCCAGCCTCCTCGGGACCTTCGTCCGCGCGGTTGCCTAAACGCAAACCAACCGAAGGCAAGCCAACCGACGCGCCGGCGGTGAACGCTTGACGCGATGCCGTCTGGGACGCGGCGTGTTCCGTGCGCAGAACGTCGTGGGCCCGCTGAAGGGTGTCGTGTGTTTCTTGCAGTGAGCTGTGCGCGACCCGTAGCCCGTCATGTTCGGTCCTCGCCCTCGCAAGTTCCCCTCGGAGCGTCTCGACTTCCGCCGCCGACTGAGCAGCTGCGGACTGGGCACTTTCAACTTCGGCGCGCACCCCATCGATAGCTGCGGCGGACGACTCGGTGCTTGTGCGGAGCTGTTCGATCTCACCCTGGAGGCGAGCGGCCTCACTCCTGGCTGCTTCGACATCGCGCGTCGCGTCAAGTCGAGCCGCGTCCACTTCGCGTGCCGTGTCGGCGCGGACTGATTCGGTCTCACCGTGCAGGCGCGCGAGTTCCGTTCGACCTGCCTCAAGACTCGACGTCCGCTCCTCAATCGTGCTCTGTGCAGCGGCCAACTCCGCCCGAACCTTTCCCAGTTCGGTCTCTGCCGTCTCCGCTCGGTGGCGGAGATCGGCAGCGGCACGATCACCCTCCTCACGAGCGGCAGCGAGGCCCTCGGCACTGCCACCGAGAGCAACCTGATGGGTTGTGGTGAGCCCGCTGATCGTTCGTTCGTGCTCGGCGCGAAGTTCGGCGAGCACGCTGTCGTGGCTGGTCGCCGCGGCCGCGAGCGCCGCATCATGTTCTGTCCGCAACACGAGCGTTTGGGCATCGCGCTCCGCGTCATATCGCGACGAGTCCGAAGCTCTGGTCTCCGAACGACCCATCGCCAAGGCCACCGCCTCCGGTGCCCCCGATACGGTTACCGCTCCGACCGCGTTCCGGGGCTCCAGCGTGCGACGAGCGCCGAGCTCCGACGCTTCGACGTTGGTCGAATTCAACGCTTCGTCGTCCTGCGTGGTCCAGGAACGCTCGACTCGCCGATAGCGGTTCCGAAAGTACAGCCACGTGAGGACGGTGCCAAGCAGGAACGACAATGCAATCGTCGAGATCGACTGCGTGAGAAACCATTTCATAGCTTCGGAACTCCCCGTGGAATGAGCCGGTTTCGAAGGGTCGCTCCGGCATTTTGGAACCAAGAAATACAACGAAATGGATCGGCTCACGGGGGAAGTCGGGAACCTGATCACGGCACCGGGCAACAGTTGATCGAGAGCCTCGCCTGGCGAGGTGTTCGCCCACAGCCTGCGATGTTGTACCCCCCTCGACGGTCGCGCACCGTGGTCGTCCGAACACTAGCAAGACGGCTGACCCCCCGCTCACGGCTGAAGCCCCGTGCACCGTCCCAGCTACCGTGACTGCCATATGGGCGTCCTCAGGTTTTCGTTCGGAACCATGGGTTCGGGCAAGAGCACCCTCGCACTCCAGATCCACCACAACCTTGCGCGTCGGAACAAACGCGGTCTGCTGCTCAGTCAGCTCGACCGCGAGGGTGCGAGGGTTTCGAGCCGACTCGGCGTGTCCGTCGAAGCGTTCGAGGTGACCCCGGATCTCGACCTATCGGCCGTCGCCCACAGGTACGTAAAGGACCACGGTGGGCTCGAGTATCTGGTGTGCGACGAGTGCCACTTCTATACGGCAATCCAGGCCGACCAACTGGCTGACGTCGCCGATAACCTCGACGTCGACGTCTACGCGTTCGGCCTCATCACCGACTTCCGCGGCCGCCTGTTTGCGTCGACGCAACGGTTCCTGGAGGTCGCCGACGAACGGGTTCAACTGCACGTCGAGGCGCGGTGCTGGTGCGGTGACCGGGCGACGTTCAACGCACGTCTCGTCAACGGCCTGATCGTCTATGAGGGCGACGTGGTGGTGGTCGGCGACATCAGTCCGGCCGACCCGCCGCTGTTCGGCGACACCGTCAGCTACGAACTTCTCTGTCGGCGTCACTACCGCAGTGGACGAACGGAGTTCAGCTGAATCCACCGAATCCGACCAAGAAAACAGTCGGAAAATGAGACGGGACGGACATTCGGGCCGCCGACTCACCGGCATCCGCCGGGGTGCTACCTGGATTCGCCGTGCCCGGCCCGCCGGACCAGAGGATGCGGTACCCGGAGCACCCGGATTCGGTAGATTCAAGTTCAGCTGACCTCGGCGGAATCAGTTCCGGGGGCGTGTCCCGGGTAGCTTCATGGTCTATGACGACCGCAACCATTGGCTCGAACGGCGCAGCAATGCCCGGCGGCAGCATCCTCGGCAATCCCGTTCGGCGCGTCGAGGACCCGAAGTTCCTCACCGTTGGCGGCACCTACGTCGACGACGTTCGCGACCCGCTTCTCGACGGTGCGGCCTTCGTGCACTACGCCCGGGCCAACGTCGCCCATGCACGCATTCTCAGCATCGACGTTTCGGCGGCGAAGGCCGCTCCGGGCGTCGTTGCCGTCTTCACCTGTGCCGACCTCGACGCTGCTGGCGTGGGCCCATTCCCACCGGAGATGCCCATTTTTCCGAAGGAGATGGCGCGGCCGTTCCTTGCCCGTGGCGTTGTGCGGTACGTCGGCGAGCCGATCGTCGCGATCGTGACCGAGGAACGCGGTCAGGGACCGGACGCTGCCGAACTCGTCGTGATCGATTACGAGACGCTGCCCGTGCTCATTGACCCGGAAGCTGCGCTTGCTCCCGACGCGCAGATCCTGTTCGAGGGGCTCGACTCCAACGTCCCGACCAAGATCAAGGCGGTCGAGACGGATGGCTTCGACGACGCTCTCGCAGCCTGTGAGGTGGTCGTGCGCCTTCGCATCCTGAACTCGAAGATCGCGCCTGCCGCCTTGGAGCCGCGCAGTGCTGCGGCCGTGTGGTCCGGCGGAAGGCTGCACCACTGGACCACCTGCCAGGGGCCGCATCCCTTCCGCGGCGTTATCGCTGCCGCGTTCGGGCTCGACAAGAAGGACATCCGTGTCATCACTCCGGATGTGGGCGGCGGCTTCGGAGCGAAGGCGGTGCCCTATCCGGAGGACATCCTTCTCGACTGGATCGCGAAGACGGTCGATCGGCCCGTCCGATGGTTCTCGAACCGCTCCGACGACATGGTCAACCTCGGACACGGCCGTGCGCAGATCCAGAACGTCGAGATGGGCGGCAACCGCGACGGTCGCATCACGGCGTATCGCCTGACGGTCCTTCAGGACTCCGGGGCCTACCCGCGCTATGGCGCGTACCTGCCGAACATGACCAAGCTCATGCAGCCCGGCGTCTATGACATCGCGAACCTCGCGTTCTCGTCAGTGTCCGTCGTTACGAACACCACGCCGGTCGTGCCGTTCCGCGGTGCCGGTCGGCCAGAAGCGTCCGCAGCGATCGAACGTGCGGTCGACCGGTTCGCTGTGGAGATCGGTATGGACCCGGCCGAGGTTCGCCGCCGCAACGTCCTCGCGCCGTTCTCCGAAGTCCATACGACGTTCGGTGGTGCGGCCTACGACAGCGGCGATTACCCCGAGATGCTGAAGCGCGCACTCGACGCCGCTGGCTACGACGATCTGCGCGCCGAGCAATCCCGTCGACGCTTGTCGGGTGATCCAAAGATGCTCGGCATCGGCATCTCGACCTACGTCGAGGTGACCGCTGGTGGGGGTGGCAGCGAATACGCAATGGTCGAAGTGCTCCCGAACGGAAAGATACGCGCGCATACTGGTTCGCTGCCGTACGGTACCGGTCACGTCACCAGTTGGTCGATGCTGATCGCCGACCGTCTCGGCGTTGCAATGTCCGATATCGAGGTGCTGTTCGGTGACACGGACGTGGTCGCCCGCGGCGGCCTGACGGGCGGCTCGCGTTCGCTGCAGCTCGCCGGCTCATCGATGCAGGGCGCGGCCGAACTCGTTCTCGACCAGGCGCGGCTCATCGCAGCGGATCTCCTGGAGGCAGCGGCCGAAGACGTGGTGATCGATTCGGCACGCGGCGTCCTGCACGTTGCCGGAAGCCCCGCACCGGTCGTGTCCTGGACGGACCTCGCGACCGAAGCAGCTAAGCGGGGAACGACGCTACGCGCCGAGTTCGAGTTCAAGCAGACCGGTGCGACGTTCCCGAGCGGAGCGCACATCAGCGTCGTGGAGGTCGACTCGGAAACCGGTCGGGTAACGCTGCTCCGCCACATCGCGTGCGACGACGCGGGACGGCTTCTGAACCCGCTGATCGTGGCGGGACAGGTGCACGGCGGCGTGGCCCAGGGCGCGGCACAGGCACTGCTTGAGGAGTTCCGCTACGACGAGGACGGCAACCCGCTCACCGCCAACTTTGCCGACTACGGCGTGATCTCGGCCACCGAGATGCCGATGATCGACCGGGTCATCCTGGAGACGCCGTCGCCGCTCAATCCATTGGGAGCGAAAGGCATCGGCGAGTCGGGCACCATTGGTTCAACACCGGCCGTGCAGAACGCGGTCGTCGACGCGCTGGCCCACCTCGGTGTGCGTCACGTCGACATGCCTGCGACCGCTGAGAAGGTGTGGCGAGCAATCCAGTCTGCGGGCGTGTAACTGGCTGGGTTCTGCTCCGAGAATTGGCACCGACGCATGGCGCGCCGTGAACAGGGCTGGAATCCGCGCGTGCGCCGCTCAAATCAGCCCAAATCAGCCCAAGTCGGGGCACTTTTCGGGGTTCGTCGCGCGGATTCCAGCCCCGTTCGGAATGGATTGCTCTTGAGACTGTCGACTTCGCCCACGATCGGTGCCAAGTTCGAGATGATCTCGAACGATTCGTCGTGGATCGTAGGTGTGTCGGGTCGAGCGATGCGGAAGCATCTCAGACTCAACGCAGCAGCGCCCGCCAGGTAGTCGGGCTGATCGTCTACGAACCAACAGGTCGCGCCGCACTCGACACCGAGACGCGTCGCAGCAAGTCGGAAGATCGCGGCATCGGGTTTCGCCACGGATTCCTCAGCGGAGACAATCACGACGTCGGCCGCCTCGATGAGTTCCGACGAGTCGAGCCATGGGCGCACGAACCCCGAGCCGTTGCAGATCACCGCGGTCGAGACACCAAGCTTCCGGAGCGCGTGCAGCGTCGGTACGGCGTCGTCGTACAACCGACCGTTCGAACGGAGCCAGGAGCACTGGAGGTCGAAAAGTTCGAAAGCTCGTCGTTGGTCGGTCCCGAGCGCATCGAGCAGCATTCGCGTGCTGGTCAACCCGTCGGGGCATGCGCTACGAGCGGGTCGGGTCAATCGGTTGGCGGCGTCGAATGCCGCAACCGACACGTCGAGCAGCTCGCATTCCAATCGCACAAGACCGCTGAAGTCCTCGACCGCGAGCGTGGCAAACAGGTCAAACAAGACGGCGGAAGGGCGAAGCACCCATCAATTGTCGCAAGGTTTACAGCGTCAGTGCGATGCAACTCGACGAATCAACCCGCGCACCCATCGGACGCATCGATGACGTCGAACTCCGATCTTCATCACGCCAACGTACTTTCGGGCGTTGTGACGTATGGCTCGCGTGACATCTGGCTGAAGCAACATTCTGTTCATGTCCGCTTGCGAGGGTTGATGCATGCAGAACGAAGCGCATTTCCCCATCCTTCCGAAACGCATCGAATTTGCCGACCCGGCTCGTATCCTCGAATCGGTCGTGTCGGAACTCGAAGCGCTACGCGATTTCAATCCAATCAGCTCGACCAGTGGCCTCGTCGAGCTCCACGGCGCGCTCTTCCTGTACGAACTCGCTGGACGCGCCGAGCTCATCCCGTCGATCCGGCCCGTCTTTACGCCCCGACGAATCCTTGAGGCCCGAGTGGCGTGGGCCGCACACCGACTCGCCGGACGTGCTCGCGGCTACGAAGCGGCGCAGGCTACGACCGAGCGCGCGGCTTATCGCATCGAGGAACTGATCCACCTCATCGACCCCGACCTGCGCATGTCGGTCGCGGCCTGACCCGGTTCCTGAAAACCACCCGATGGAACCACCCAATGTCGCTTTCGACCGATTGGGTGGTCATATCGGGTGGTTTCCCGACCTCAGATCTCGATGAGCGACAGGTTCATCACCCCCGCCTCATCTTCGAACACCCGTAGGCCCCACAACTTGGCCGCGACCTTCTTGGACGCCGCGAGATCGTCGGTGTGCGTCACGCCGACCAGCACACAGAGTCCGGCGCCGATCGAACCGATGAGTTCCCCCTCGCTCGTGACCGACGCCCGCTGGACTAGCGCACGCAAGCCGAAGTTCCTCGCGTGACTTCGGATACAGCCAACGACGCGCACCGAGGAGGGGTGGGCACCAAGGCCCTCACGGAAGCCCGATCGGCCAATCGAACGAGCCGTCCTCCGACGATGAGAATGCATGCACACCTACTACAGCGGTCAATGGTATGGGCGCGTAGTAGTGCGGGAACAAGTCGCCGCCAGTCGCGGTGTCGTAGCGAAACGCCGGTGGGTCGAGTCGCGCCTCGTCGATGACCAGCAGCACCAAGCCGTCGACGCCTCGGTAGTAGCGCGAGGCAGTGGCCAGAACCTGGCCAGCAGTCGACATGTGCACGAAGCCTTCGATGTCCAGCGACGCCACCGAATACGAGCCCGCACCAAGGGCCGCGCGCCACCCGTCGGAAGTCGCGATGTGGAAAATCACAATGCCGCCACTGGGATACGGGTGCGATGTCTGGGCCGGGCGGTGATTTCGACGAGGTCGCCGCGCAGGAAGTGCGGGGCCGCGCTGGTCACCAGGACGTCACAGAACGTGCCTGCGGGAAGTGCACGCTGCTCGCCGTTCGCATCGCGCCAAGCAAAGTGGATGAGTTTGTGCTGTTTTGTACGCGCGCTTGTCATGAGCGGATCGCGCTTCGAGGGACCCTCCACCAGTACTTCCTCGACCCGACCGACCCGATCAGCGTGCTTCAGAAGTGCGCTCCGCTCCAGCACGATCTTCAACCGCTCGAAGCGGTCCGCCACAAGGTCAGCCGCTACGAACCGATCGACGAGATCGAACGCCACGGTGCCGGGCCGGGGCGAGAACACAAACGTGAATGCACTGTCGTATTCGCCCGCAGCTACGACTTCCAGCGTCTGGTCAAAATCGGCGGACGTCTCGCCTGGAAATCCCACGATGATGTCGGTCGTGACCGCAAGATCATCGATCCCGGCACGGGCGTCGACGAGCCTTTCCAGGTACCGCGCCGCGGTGTAGCCGCGTCGCATCTCGCGCAAAATCGTATCGGACCCGGACTGCAACGGCAGGTGGAGATGCGGCATAACCGCGGGCACAGAAGCCATGGCCAGGATCGTTTCCGGGCGCAGGTCTTTCGGGTGCGGCGAGGTGTAACGCACGCGTCGAATGCCGTCGACCGCGCCGACGCTGCGGAGCAGATCTGCAAACAGCGGACGGGCACGGGCCCCACGCTCATCGGACACCCACCCGGCCCCGCACGCTTCGACCGCGCCGACCGCGTCCGAGTCGATCCGCGACCGCCACTCGGTGGTGAGATCGCGCCCGTAGCTGTTCACGTTCTGACCGAGCAGCGACACCTCCACGACACCGTCTGCGGCAAGCGTCTCAACCTCACGTACTAGCTCCGCGTAGGGCCTACTGATCTCGACCCCGCGCACCGACGGCACGATGCAGAACGCACACGAGTTGTCGCACCCGATCTGAATCGTGACCCATGCAGACCAGGCCTCGTTACGTCGGACAGGAAGCGCCGACGGGAAGGCCTCCGACTCCTCCAGGATCTCCATGATCGGCCCCGACAGGGACGCCTCGCGCAGCAACTCTGCGGCCCGATGGACGTTGTGCGTTCCGAACACCACATCGACGTGCGATGCACGCTGCTGGATGAGCCCACGGTCCTTCTGCGCCTGGCAGCCGCCCACCATGATCTGCATGTGCGGACGCACCCGCTTCAGGTCCTTCAGGTGCCCGAGGTTGCCGAACAGGCGAGCGTCGGCGTTCTCCCGGATGGTGCAGGTGTTGAACACCACGACGTCGGCCTCGGCCTCGGTCTCGACGCGCACGAGACCGTCGGCCTCGAGCAATCCCGAGATCCGCTCGGAGTCGTGCTCGTTCATCTGGCACCCGTAGGTGTGGATCAGATAGGTCCGAGCGTCGCCGGGGTTGGCAGTCACAACTGGCGATTCTACGGGCCGCAGCAGTGGGCCGTCCCGACTAGCCACACAACGCTGGCATCATGGTGACGTGCGGGAAGCCAACGGTGGTCTCCGAGACGGAGGGATGGTTCCGTGAAGCGAGCCATCACGGCTGTGTTGCTGGCCGCGTCTCTTGCGTGCGCCTGTACCGGACAGAACAGCAACGCGGACCGAAGCCGGTCCACATCGTCCTCGACTTCCAAGTCAACGTCCCCGACGGCAGCTGGAAGCAACGCGACCACCGGACCGTCATCGACTCGGACGCCGCGCTCCACGAAGTCCTACGACCCGCTCCTGCGTGCGACCGTGAAGAGTCTCGACCGCTACTGGAGCACCGAAATCCAGAAGGTTTACGGCGAGAAGTACAAGCCGCCCGCGGGAGGGATCTACGCATATAGCCGGGGCTCGGCAATCCCACCGTGCGGTGGGTTCGCCATGCCCTACCTGTTCCTGCAACAGAACGCGTTCTACTGCCCCGACAACGACTTCATCGCATGGGACGACGAGGGTCTCTTCCCGAAACTTGAGAAGCGCTACGGGCCGTTTCTGCTCAGCATCGTGCTCGCTCACGAGTGGGGCCACGCGATTCAAGAGCGCAGTGGGGCCGACTTCTTTGACACCATCGGGGCCGAACAACAGGCCGACTGCTTCGCCGGGTCATGGGCCGCACAGCTCGACCCAGTTGAAAACGCGGACTTAGTGCTGCTCCGCAGCAAGAATCTCGACCGAGTGCTCTCAGGCTTCGTCGAGTTCCGCGATCGGCTCGGCATGACGTCAACCGACTTCGGAGCGCACGGCACGGCGTTCGATCGTATGCGCGCTTTCCAAGACGGCTACCAGAACGGTGCACAGCCGTGCGCCGACTACGAGGACGAGCTTCCCGAACTCGTGTCGATTCCGTACCGAAGTTTCAAGGAGCGTTTCCGGGGCGGGAACATGCCCTTCGCGCAGCTGCTTCGCGATGTCGTTCCTGTGATGGCAACCTATTGGACGTCGACCTACGGGTCGGGTCCGAACAAGGCAACCGGTGATGCCATCGACGTACTCTGCCTGACGAACGAGGTGCTTCCGGTGGGCGTCGGCACCGGGAGGAACGCTCCAATCGTGTCCTGGTGTGCCGACGACAATGTGATTCACTACGACCGAGCGTCGCTACAGCGCCTCTACGACTCCAACGGCGATTTCGGCGTCTCGGCGCTGCTCGCGCTCCAGTGGGCCACCGTGCAAGAGGTTGCGAGCGGGAACGATCCGACCTCGAAAGCGTCAGCGCTGCGAGCGATATGTCGCGTCGGGGTCTGGACCGGGACGCTCTACGACGCGGACCTGCCGCAGGCTTCGTCGCTCTCGCCGGGCGACATCGACGAGGCCATCCGTGTCTTGCTGGAAGTCACCGACGATCGCGCGAGCATCGGCTCGGGCTTTGAACGCGTTGCTGCGTTTCGCACTGGCGTCCTCGGGTCGCGAAACGATTGCGACGCGCGCTGATCGCTGTTCGTAAGCGGTGGTCAGCCCGTCGACGGCGAGAACACGAGCGTGTCCTCGGCCGGGAGCGATTCGGACAGAGGCAGCGTGTCACCGATCTCATCGAGGCTCGAATCACCCTCCGAGGAATCTGAGGGCGAGAACGGATCGGTTGACGAGTCGGTGGGTGCCTCGAAGGTCGGGTCCGTGCCGCCAGGGGCTGCGTTACCGGTGATCGTGTTGACCACGTCTTCGATTTGCTTCTTGACACAATCGAGATTCTTGCGGTCGATGCCTTTCAAGACGGCGGTTATCCCGTCGAACCACGTGCGGTTCGGGCTCACGAACCACTTGCCGTCGCGCTTCACCGCAATGAATCCGAGCTTCGGTTTGGCCTGCTTGACGCCGTTGCACGACGTGCCGAGGTTGAGGCCGAGCCCGGAGCTTCCGAGCCCGACAGCGTCGAGATCCTGCCCGGTTATGTCGGAGAGGAGCTGCGTGATGCCCTTCTGCGCGCATCCTTTCTTGTTCTCACGGTCGACCACAAGCGTGAGACATTCGCCTCGGTAGTCGGCCGTGATGGTCTCTCCCTGGTCCGTTGTGAACTCGCCTCGAAGCGTCTTGTTCGCGTACGTCCCGGAGAGCTTGAACCCGTCGCTCGATGCTTTCACAGTGAAAGGGAGATCGGTGATCGTGACGAGCGCGCGGTCACCGGTGACGGGTGTCGACGCGAGCTTCGGCGTGATCTCGACCTGCGCGACCTTGCGACCTTCCGCGGCTCTGCGCTCAGCGTCCTCGATGAACAGCGTCGAATACTCCTGAAGCGCGCCGAACTCGTCGGGTGGGACGAGTTCAAGCATCCGCCGAACGTCGAGACGACCGGCCGCAATGAGCATCTGCGACACGGCCTCCTCCGGGGTTTCCGCGCCCTTCGCAGCAATACCTCCTCCCTTTGGAGGAACTGCGAACGGCGTTGCCGAGTCGCGTCGGGAGGTCTCGGCGAGTGTGTAGCTGAGCGAGATGTACCAGCGCTTGCCGACCTTTTGGACCACCAGCGGGCCGTCGTCTGACGCCATCTTGATATCGCTCGTGGAGGACTCCACCTTCGCATCGTCGATCGAGTTGCCGACGATGTCCTTCACGAAGGCACCGATCGGAAGCTTCTTGAGGTCGACCGATGTGGCGACCTTTCCACCGGTGATCCTGACCTCGGCGAGATCCGGTCTAAGCAGCGTCGACGTTGCCCTGAAGCCGGTGACCTTCGCCTCGTATCCCGGAACCTTGGTGAGGTCGAGATTCTTGTCGACGATCTCGAGCCGACTGAGCTCGGCGACGAGCGGCACGAGCGAGTCGAGCATCACGTCTCGTTCGCTCGGAGCAAGCAGTTTCGCCATGCCGATGGCGTCTTTCGTTTCGACCGAACGGAGGAACGACTCGACGGCTTCCTCGGGCGTGTTCGCCTTCTCGCCACCCGTAAATTGCGAAGCCGCAAACGCTGCACCGCCGAGCAGGCCGACGACGCCGAGCGCAACACCAACGGTCTTTCCGACGCTTTTGCGCTTCGCTGGGGCAGCAGTCCGGGTCGGGCCGAGCGGCGGCGGTGTCGCCAAGGGCGGAGACGTCAAGGGCGGCATCGAGGTGAGTGGCGTCGTAGACGAGGGCGACAACCCGTCTTCGACTGAGCCGCTGTCGCCATGTTCGTTGTTGTTGTGAAACTCTTCCTCACTCATAACCGTCTCCATTCACCGCTTCCAAATGCTGTAGTGCTGGAACCTGCATCGCTGATTCCTGGTTTGGCGACACCTCTGGCAATCGACGTTTTCGCATGGACGCGAACGACCCGACCACGGCGCAGGCACCACCGATCGCCGTGACCATCGGCCCCGGCAGTCCACCCCTTGAGAGCCCTCCCCTTGAGAACCGCAGTCCGACGAGTCCGATCGCGAGTCCGAGCGCTCCCACGAGCAGCAGACACACGGCACTGGCACGTGCCCGACCCATCGAGAGAAGCAGGAGCCCGAGCGAGACGACGGCAGGTGTTGTCAGGAGCGAGAGGACAGCCAACCGATGGCTCGCCCGCTCGAACACGCCGATCTCGTTCGCCACCCGAACAACCGTGAAAGCGGAACGCCGAACACGCCCCGTTTCGACCCACGGCAGCGATGCACCGAGGACCACCAGCAATCCGCCGACGAGCGACAGTGCCTGCGCCGTTCCACGACTCCTCAGCGCGATGCCCACCGCGAGAAAGGTAGCGGAGTCGACGGCGGGAACCAGATCCTGCGTGTGCAACGTCGAATGAACATGACACTCGCACGCACCCTCCAGGTCACCGCCGCCGCCTCGCTTGCCCTCCTTCACGCGACGAGCACGCCAGCCGCCATCCGACAGCAGGACTGGGGCGTCAGCGGGTCAGCGCCTCGGCCGTCGAAGACGGTCGACCTTCCGACCTTCCGCCAGGCAATCCAACGAGTCGAGAACATGCCGTTCGACGACGCTCTCCTGCGACGGGCGTCCAAGCGCGGTCTCGACATCGTGAACGTTACGTGGGAGGACACCGGCCGTTACCAAGGGTCGTCGGTCGGCCCGAACATCAGTGACCTGACGCTGCAGGTACGTGAACCCGTCAACGGCGGCGTCCAGACCCATCTCCTGCCGGTCCTGCGACACCCGAACTTCTCGGACAAAACGGCCGACATCAAACTCGACAAGATCTGGCTCAAGATCGGCAACCAGACGGCCCGCGGCAAGACCGTCACCGTGCCGCTCAAGGAAGTGCTGTCGAATCTGAAGGCGTACCTCTCCGATCCGTACGACCTTCCCGGCTCGGGCAACTTTCTCGCCGATCGCGATTCGCATGCTCTCGTGAGCGCGCAGCATGTTTTCATGCCGCTTCCGAAAACGGGCAAGGCGGAGTTCACGCCTGTTCTGTACAACTATCAGTCGTCGCAGGGTGCCCCGGCGGTGCTGAACCTCCTTGTGACCCGACAGGGCACGAGCGCCACCGTCATCGAGAATTTCAACGGCGATCAGAGCTACCAGGAGTGGGGCCAACAGCTGTTTTTCAACAACAATGGACAGCGGACCACGTTCACCGCCGAGCGTCGAAGCAGCGTCCAAGCACGGGTCGAGAGTGGACGTTCCACGGCCGACGACAAGGCATCGCTTGCCAAGGGTGCCGACATGGTGATGGTGATCCAGGTGCCGTTGATGGTCGAGCGGCGCTACCCCGGACCGTTGGGAGCGGCAGAGACCGAGGCGGCGGCTGCCGACATGGCACCTACCGCGGGAGCGATTCCAGCCTCGCCACCGAAGTCGGCCAGCTCGGCCAGCCGACGCAGTGACGTCGAGACCGCGGTGATCGGTCACGGCGAGGACAGCGGTCCGTTCCATGAGATCGGTGGTCTCAACATCCGGCGGGACACAAAGTTCCCGATCCGGATCACGGTGCAGTTCTACAAGGCAACGTCGAACGGCGTCGTGAGCGATGCCGATCTCGACGAGGCGAAGAAGCAGATCGACGAGGTCTACCGCAACGGCGACTACGTCGGTTCGCTGGTCCTGCCCGACGGGAACCACACCCGTCCGACGGACTGGAAGCTCGGCCGCACCCCCTACAAGCCGTGAGCACTTTCGTCGGGCCGCCCGCGGCAGATCCGTTGGCAGATCCGCAGCCGGTTGGCAATCCGTACGCGCTGCACATCTGCCAACCGGCTGCGCGTCCGCGGCACCGGAGAGGCTCAGCCGGGGAGTAGACCGCCGAGGCCTGGAGCGGTGGTTGCGGTTGTTGCTGCGACGGTCGTCGTCGGTACGGGCGGTAGGTCGCCAAGGGTGATCTCGTCCGCTGCCACCGCACCGTCGGTGCCAACGGGACCGCTGACCAGAACGTCTGCACCGGCAACGATGTCGGACACTACGGCGACGGCTCGGCGTCCGACCTGGGTCTGGCCTGAGAGCGTCACCGTGACCGTCGAGCCATCGGCCTTTGTGACGGTCACCGACGTGCCATCGACCTTTGTGACCTTGCCGCGGATCGCTGATCCGGCGGAGGTAGCTGCCGTCGACGTGTCACCGCTGAGCTGCCCGAGAATCGCCGTCAGCTGATCCTGCGTCGGGGCCGCGACTCCGGTCCCACCTGCGGCAGTCGCACCTCCCGCGCCCGCTCCGCCGAAGCCGCCGAGGCCCCCGGGAAAGTTGCGTCCGAAGGCACCCGCCCCCGCTCCGCCGGTTGCCGCAACAGGACGGTTGCGCTGGTACTTCACGCCGAATGTGAAAACCCCGATACCAAAGATCGATAGGGCGAGCAGTCCGGCGAAGACACGCCATCCCCGACCCGCCTGCGCACGCGGCTGTGCCCACGAGTCGTCGTCGACGAACGCCGCCGCAGGTTCGGTCGGGTGAACGGGACTCAGAACGTCAGTACTCATAGCAATTCCTCACTCGAATCAAACTCATGTCATCACTCATGTCGCAGCGCGTCGATCGGACGCATCGACGCCGCACGGTTAGCCGGATAAAAACCGAAAAAGATCGAGATCGACACCGCGACGCCGAGCGCCAGAAGGACCGAAGACAACGACACGACGGGACGTACACCGGCGATCTTGAAATGCGAGCCGGCGAGGCCCACGAGCACCCCGACGATGCCACCGAGGCCACCCAGCACCACCGCCTCGGCAAGGAATTGGCCGAGGATCGCACCCTTCGGCGCGCCAACCGCCTTGCGGATGCCGATCTCACGGGTCCGCTCCGTCACGGTCACCAACATGATGTTCATGATCCCGATGCCACCCACCAGGAGCGAGATCGCGGCAACCGCGGCGAGCAGCACCGTCAGCGTCTTGGACGTTTCCGTTGACGAAGCAATCAGCGACGACGCATTCAGCACGCGGAACCCGAGATCGGTCGCCGTCGGACTCTTGCCGTTCCGGGAGGCGAGGACCGTGGTCACGATGTCCTGCGCGGTCGTGGTCTCCTGCTGCGACGTTGCCTGCACGGTGATCTGCGACAGCGAGCTGCCCCCGGACACGGTGTCGCGCATGGCCGTCCATGGCATGAAGAGCACGTCGTCCTGATCCTGGAAGCCGTTCGAGCCCTTCGACTCGAGCACGCCAATCACCTGGAAGCTGTTGCCGTTCAACTTCACAAACTCACCGATCGGGTCGATCGCCGCGGTGGTCGTGCCATCGCCGAACAGGTTGGTCACGACGGTCTTGCCGAGCACAACGAGACGCGCACGAGCGGTCAGGTCGTCGGAGGAAAACAGTCGTCCCTCCTTCACGTTCCAGTTCCCTGCTTCCCATATCTCGTCGGTCGTCCCGGTGGTTCGCCCAGGCGTCGCCGACGAGCCCTCGTATTCGGCCGTGACGCTGTTGGCGTTGACGATCGGAATAACCGCTTTGACGGAGTCCTTCCACTCCGACGACTGCAGCGCGGCAACGTCTTTCATGGTCATCGTGATCCCCGCCGAGCGTCCGCCACCACCGCCGGGTCCACCTGGCCCGAAACGTCCGAAACCGCCGGGCGTGACCTGGATCGAGTTCGTGCCGAGCGCCTCGAACTGCTTCTTCACGGCCGCCGTGGACCCGTTTCCTACGGCAACCAGCGTGACCACCGACGCCACCCCAATGAGGATTCCGAGAATAGTAAGCGCGCTTCGCAATCTGTTGGAGCCGACGCCTCGCAGCGCCAGTCGGATCGTGCCCAGCCAGTTCACCGGACCGCCCTCGAACGTTCGTCGGACACGATCTCGCCGTCACGCAACCGGATCGTTCGCTTGGCCCTCGCTGCGACGTCGGGTTCGTGCGTGATCAACACGACGGTACGTCCCTCGCCGTTGAGTCGCGTGAACACGTCGAGCACCTCCGACGTGGATACCGAGTCGAGGTTGCCGGTCGGTTCGTCAGCGAGCAACAACGCGGGATTCGTGGCGATGGCCCGAGCCACAGCGACGCGCTGCTGCTGGCCGCCGGACAGCTCGTTCGGAAGATGTCGGGCACGATCACCGAGGCCCACCATGTCGAGCGCGGCCGTGGCCCGACGGAGACGCTCCTTGCGCTTCACGCCCGCATACGCCATCGGCAGTTCCACATTCTCGATGGCGCTCGTGCGAGGGATCAGATTGAAGCTCTGGAAGATGAACCCGATCTTGCGATTACGAGCCATGGCGAGCTGGCCCTCGTCGAGCTTCGACACATCGACGCCGTCCAGTAGGAACCGACCCGACGTCGGAACGTCCAGGCACCCGATGATGTTCATCAGTGTTGACTTGCCCGAACCCGATGCGCCCATGATCGCAACGAAGTCGCCACGTTCGATGTCGAGATCAACGCTGCCAAGTGCATGGACGGTGTGCTCGCCCATCTGGTAACGCTTCGTGATCCGGGCAAGCTCGATGACGTTACGCGACCTCTGAGCACCCTGTCCGGCTGGGTGTTCCATCGAAAGTCGCTCGGCGTCTGACGCCACACTCATCCGAGGCGTCCGAGACCGCCGGTGGCACCGCCGCCGCCCGCCCCCGGTACCCGGACGTTCCCACCGCCGCCTGGGAAACCGGTGTTCGCACCGGTTCGGGTCGAGGCGATCACGGTCCTCGGAATCACCACGATTTGGCCTTCGGTGAGGCCAGACACGATTTCCGTGCCAGTTTCACCGACGACGCCGATCTCGACCGGCGTGCGGGTTTCGACCTTGGTCTTCGGGTCCTGAATGTTTACAAATGACCGTGAGCCACGAGTCGTCACCGCGTTTGATTGGAGTAGCAGCACGCCACTTGCCTGCTTGACGCTGACCTCGACCTGAGCCGTCATACCCGGCCGGACGCCCTGGTCGAACGCCCCTTCGACAACGGCGTTGACGTAGTAGGTGGCGACCCCGCTGGAGGCAGTCGCCGTCTGATCGATCGCCTTGACGGTGGTGTCGATGGAGACGTTCGGGAGAGCGTCGAAGGTAACGGTGACTGGTTGCCCCGCCGTGATCTTGGCCGCATTGGCCTCACTGAAGCCGACCTGCACCTGGAGTGCGTCGACGGCGGTGAGCTGCACGACGGCAGTCGACGCGTTGGCCCCGCTCCCGGTGCCCGAACTCGATGTGAGCCCGACAACACTGTTCAGTGCGGTGACGATGCCGTCGAACGGCGCCACGATCGAGGTGTCGGCCAGTGCCTTGGTCGCGGTCGTGACCTGTGCTTTGGCCTGCAGTACGGTGCCCTGCGCACTGGTGATGTCCGCAACTTTGGCGGGTGCGAGCTTCAGGTCGTTCCCGATCTTTGCGAGCTGGGCGCTGAGTTGCGCGCTGTCAATCGAGGCTTTCGCCGACGCCACCTGTTGGCGGTCCTTCAACCGACTCGCAGCCTGTGAGTTCTTTGCGCTCGCAAGCGAGTTGGCCGCCGACTGCAGCGTCTGCTGATCTTTCGCAATGCCGACCGTTTGGGCGTTGCGAGCGTTGGCAACTGCCGCTTCCGAGGTCTTCACCGTTTGCTGGTCCTTCGCGAGTCCACTGGTCTGGGAATTGAGGGCGTTCTGCAGCGACGTCTCCGCCGATTTGATCGACTGCTGATCCTTTTCCACCCCAGCAATCTGACTGTTCTGCGCGCTTACCAACGCGGAGTTCTGGGCCGATCCGATCGACTGCTGATCTTTCGCCGACGCTGATGCCTGGTTGAGCTGCGCGCTTCGTAGCGCGTTTGCCGCTGCTGCCACGGACTTGGTTTGCTGGGCAAATTTGTCGGCGTTCGGTGACGCGTCGATCGCGATTGCGTTGAGAGCCGCCGTCTCGGTCGCAAGGGTCGCGGTGGCTAGGTCGACAGCGTTCTGCAGCGCCGTCGCATTGAAGCCGACGTTGGTCTTCGTGTTGTCGAGCGACGTCAACGCTTGATCGACGGCGAGTTGGTAGTTCTTCAGGTTGAGTTCAGCCGACTTCTTCGTATTGTCGAGGGCAGCGCGGGCCGTGTCGACGCTGCCCTGGTAGGTCTTCGCGCTGAAGTCAACGTTCTGCATCACGCTGTTCAGCGCTATCTGTGCCGTATCGATTGCCGTCACGTAGTTCGTCGCGTTGGTCTGCGCGTTCGCCAACGCGTTGTCGTACGCCTGTTGGGCCGTCTCCAGCTGTGCGTCGTAGGTGGTGTTGCTCTGTTCAATGGTTGCTTGCGCGTCGGCCAGGTTTCGACGGGCGGTTTCGATCTGCACGTCGTTCTGCTTCAGCTGCACCGTGAGCTGCTTGCGCTCCGCGGCCGAGAGTCCGGCAACCGTCTGGTCGAGGCGGGCTTGGGCGGTCTTGAGGCCCGACTCGGCCTGTTCCAGCGATGACTTGGCCGTGGCTGAGTCGATCGTGGCCAGCACATCGCCGGTCTTCACCGAGTCGCCCTTCGCAATGTTCAGGGCCGTGATGATTCCAGAACTGCCGAAGTTGAGTGACGCCACTGCCGGCGACAGCACCGAACCCGACGCCGACGCCTTCTCGGCAACGTCGCCCGTCGTGACGGTCGCGGTCTGAATGGTGACGACGGTGGTCTTGGTCCGCGTCGTGTCGAAGGCGTACCAGCCCGTGCCGGCAACGCCCAGCGCGAGAACCCCACAAACGACTTTGATGGTCCGTGCCTGCATGGTGCTAGCTGAACACCCGTAGCTTCGCGTTCGCTTGGAATGCCCCTCGAATCCGAGCCAAATCGAGTTGGCCACAATTTTTCGTTCAGGTTTTGGACGTCTTGGTCGATGCGACTTCTCCGTGACCGGCTGTCCTTGGTTGGTCCGTTCCTGAGGAGTGGCCATGGCGACGACCGAGATCAAGCGATCAGGCAGGCAGGCAGGCAGGCAGGCAGGCAGAGTTTCATGCGGGGTAGGTCGGGGCGGCGTGTTTCGGTGTGGCTTGCGGGTTGTCTTGCGTCGCTGATCGGTGCTTCGGGGCTGGCGGTCGTGTCGAATGTTCCGGCGCAATCGACGGAGGTGTTCAACGAGGTTCCAGCGGCCGCGCAGGCGGATTGGCATGCGTGGTGGGGCACGGCAGTCACGTTCGGCGGGTCAACGTCGATGACCGCGAACACGACCACCGAACGAGCAACGAAAACTTTGTCGCTCCCGGCCGGGTCGTACACGCTGGAGTTGCAGGGCACCGCCGCTGCGGGTGTGAACGTCACACCGTATTTTCAGTCGCACACGAATTGGTCGAACTATCAGCTACCAACCGAGGCGGCCGGTGCATCGCAGGGCCAGTTGGGAGCGAAGTCGTGGACGGGTTCGCAGACGTGGCCGATCACGATGACGGGGTCCGGCACGCATGTCGATCTGCGTATGGTCGGCACGGCCGCATTCACCGTGACACGGATCATCATCCGCACCGCGAGTACGACAACCACAACGACCACGACCCCACCTGTGTCGGGCGTGGAACTCTTCAACGAGATCCCCGCGGTCGCGTCGTCGAACTGGCATGCGTGGTGGGGCACCGCGGTCAGTTTCGCAGGTACGACGTCGATGACCGTGAACACGACTGCCGAACGTTCAACGGGCACCGTTGCGGTGCCCGCTGGCACGTACACGTTGGAGTTGCAAGGCACAGCGGCTTCGGGCGTAAACGTCACACCGTACTTTCGGACGCACGCGAACTGGTCGAACGTTCAGTTGCCCGTCGAGGCGTCCGGACGGGCGAACGGTCAACTCGACCCGAAACCGTGGACTGGTAACCAGACCTGGACCGTGACAATGAGCGGCGCAGGAACCCATTTCGATCTACGACTCACCGGCACAGCCGCGTTCACCGTCACGCGGGTCATCCTGCGCATAAGTACCTCGGCACCGACAACGACGACAACTGCGGTGACGACGCCGCCGACAACCACGACGCCACGGGTAGCGCCCCCGGTTGCACCCGGAATCACCAAGTTCGACGAGTTCCCCGTCTCAGCGCAGACCGATTGGCATGCCTGGTGGGGAACACCAGTCACGTTCAACGCGACAACAGGTTCGATGACCGTAAACACGAACACGGAACGGGCAACCAAGACTCTGCCCGCACCGCTGCCTGCCGGGTCCTACGAACTCGAAGTACAAGGCACCGCAGCACCCGGCGTGAACGTGACACCGTACGTGCAGACCCACACGAACTGGGCGAACTATCAACTCCCGATCGAAGCAGCCGGACGC
>JAYSSR010000075.1:0-25650 GCA_043720395.1 Acidimicrobiia bacterium | reverse complement strand
GCTGCGCGCAACCCCCAATGCTGCGCGCAACCCCCAACATGAAGGGGCACAAGCACCACCAGCAGGGTCTGCCATCGAGCCAGTGAGCAGCGTCGTGTGGCCGAGATGAGGAACGGCGAGGTTCTCGATGTTGACCCTGCCGAGATTGATCTGGCCGACGTGGTCGGGCGGTTCGGGTTCCTTCTCCACTTGGCGGGCGTGCCGGTAACGCCGACAGCGTCGGGTCGATTTGCCAACGCGATTGCGCTCGCCCGACCGATGCGCGTCGACGAGATCTACTGGCTGGCCAAGGTCACGCTCGTGTCGGATCGTGCGCACTTCCACGCCTTCGACGCGACGTTCGACCAGGTGTTCCGCGGCATGTTCGACGGTGTCGACACGACGCGGAATCCGAATTCGCCGGCACTGTCGACACGTCCCTCGGAGGGGCCGACGCCGCCGAGGCGTGATCGGCAGAAGGCCACGCCAGCCGGCGAGCCGCGTCCCGGTCTGCCCGGTTCGGGGAGGTCGGACGCGATAGACGACGGGGCCGAGGATGGCGTGCTCGCCGCGGCAAGCAGCGTCGAACGCTTGAGCAGTAAGCCGTTCGGCACTTGCACGCCGGAAGAGCTGGACCAACTCCAGGCCCTGATCGGCGCGTTTCGGATCGACCCGCCGATGCGTCGCAGTCGCCGTACTCGGGTGCACCGGCTCGGCGGCGAGATGGATCTTCGGGCGACGCTGCGTTCGGCGCAGCGCAGCGGTGGGGACCCGGTCCGCCACGTTCGTCGGCGTCGGCGCAGTAGGCCTCGGCGGGTCGTGCTGATCGCCGACGTGTCCGGGTCGATGGAGTCCTACGGGCGTGCGTATCTGTATCTGCTCCACGGTGCCGTGCGGGCGATCGGGGCGGAGGCGTTCGTGTTCGCCACGGAGCTGCATCGCCTGACGCGACCGCTCGCGCTCCAGCGTCCGGTGCAGGCACTCGCCGCGGCGATGGCGGAGGCCCCGGATTGGTCCGGTGGCACCCGCATCGGTGAGGCGCTCCAAACGTTCAACGACCGCCATGCTCGCCGCGGCGTCGCCAGGGGAGCAGTCGTGGTGATCGTGTCCGACGGTTGGGAGGGCGGCGATCCCGCCCTGTTGGGTCGCGAGATGGAGCGGCTGTCGCGTCTGGCTCACCGCATCGTGTGGGTCAATCCGCGCAGGCAGCGCGCCGACTACCAGCCGCTCGTCGGCGGGATGGCGGCGGCTCTCCCGTGGGTCGACGAGTTCGTGAGCGGCCACTCCGTCGCCGCACTCGACGACGTGGTCGCAGCGATCCGCGGCAGGTGACGTCGCACGTTCGCGCTCGGGCATAGCGCGGTAGCCGGGGTGGACTTTCAGCCGCGGATTTGCCCTCAGGTCTGGCCGCGGTACATCCGGCCCGGTTGCGGTGCACTTGGCGCGCCCGAACGTACCGCGGACGCACCGGTTGTACCGCGAACTTTCAGTTTGCCGTGCTGTGCCGACCGGTTGGGTAACGTCCGCGGACTTGCAGTGGGTGGCAGTTCGAGGGCGGCAATGTGCGTTCAGCGATGCGGAGCGCGCGGTCTGTCGGCGACGACGCCGATGGTTCGCCGCAAGCGAGACCCGTGCAAGGCTGGGCGGATGGCCGCGCCCACATCCATCCCCGAGCCCGTCGAGCCACTCGACCACCGCTTCGCACGGCGTCTGCGCCTCGCCAAGGTCCGCACCGCAATGGTCGAGGCGGGCGTCGACGCGCTCCTGCTCTCACTCGGTGCCGACCTTCCCTGGCTGACGGGGTACACCGCCATGCCGTTGGAGCGCCTCACCATGCTGGTCCTGCCGGCCGACGGCGACGCCACGCTCGTGATCCCGAAGCTGGAGGCACCCCGGGTCGACCACGATCCGGACCTGTTCGCGCTGCGTCCCTGGACGGAGTTGGAGTCGCCGACCTCGATCGTCGCGGATCTCGTCGGCATGCGCGCCAACCTCGCGATCTCCGACCGCTGCTGGGCGACGTTCCTGGTCGATCTGCAGACGCTGCTGCCTGGAGCATCGTGGGGAAAGGCGAGTCGCGTGACGAGTCCGCTGCGCATGCGCAAGGACGCTGCGGAGGTGCACGCACTGGTCGCCGCGAGTGCCGCGATCGACCGGGTCGCTTTGCAACTTCAGGCCGGTGAGATCGCGCTCATCGGACGCACCGAGGCTGAGGTGTCTGCAGACCTAAGCGCACGTATCATTGCCGAGGGCCACGACCACGTGAACTTCGCGATCGTCGCGGCCGGCGAGAACGCGGCGAGCCCGCATCACCAACCTGCGGGTCGCGTCATAAAGGCGGGCGAGGTCGTCCTGTGCGACTTCGGCGGCACGATGGACGGGTACTGCTCCGACATCACCCGGTGCGTCCACACCGGCGAGCCGACCGCCGAGTTCACGGATCTCTACGACGTACTCATGGCGTCGAACGCTGCGGGGGTCGCGGCGGGCACGGTCGGCACGCCGTGTCAGGACGTTGACCGAGCCGCCCGCCGCGTCATCGACGACGCCGGCTTCGGGGAGTACTTCATCCATCGCACCGGTCACGGCATCGGCATGGAGGAGCACGAAGATCCGTACATCGTGGAGGGCAACACCCTGCCGCTCGCGCACGGCCACGCCTACTCGGTTGAGCCGGGGATCTACGTGCCCGGACGCTGGGGCGCACGTCTCGAGGACATCGTGATCGCGACCGACGACGGTCCGAAGTCGCTCAACCATGCCGATCATCGGCTGGTCGTTGTCGACGTCTGACGCGGCGCGTCAATGAGTCGTCTCGACGTCGCGACCGTTCTCCTGCAATGGGCAACGGGCGGATTGTTCTTCCTTTGGGTCACGACCCGCCATCGTCTCGTCGGCCTCGGCTACGGCTGGCTGTTGCGTGGCGTCTTCGCGATCATGGGGGCGGGCGCGATTGCTGCGAACGGGGTGCTGCCGTCGACCGGTCGGACGCTGGGTGCCGTCGGGCTGGTGGTCGCTTCAGTCGGCGCGCTTATCAGTTCGATGGTGCGCCGTCGGTCGGGCGTGTCGGGTGGCAGAGCCGAGCAGGCTCGCAAGCAGGCGCGGGTCGCTGCAATGACGGGCGAGACCGCGTCTGGTGTCGCAGAACCGGCGACGGCCGCGATACTGATGCGCGACCAGTTCGGTCGGGCGGCGCTTGAGCCGGAGAAGGTCGCCGGGGTCGGCCCCGAATTCGCACCTTGGCTCGACCTCGTTGCCCCAGCGTTCGGTGCAATCGGACTGGTGTTCGCAGCCGTCGCCGCGACCGATTCGAATGGCAACGTGATCCTTCAGGTCGCCCGGGTGCTGGTGGGCGCGGCGTTCCTCGGTGCGGTGTCCGACGCCATGCTGCTGGGCCACTGGTACCTCACGCAACCGGGTCTGACGCGGCGTCCGATCGTGGAACTCAACGAATGGCTGCTGCGACTCTGGCCGATCGAGGTGGGATTGCTGCTGGTGCCGACCGGCATGGTGAGCGTGATCACGGGCTCGGTCGACGACAAGTGGGGCGGCATGCTCGGCTGGATGTGGACCGCATGCGCGCTTACGACTGGTGTGTTGGCGTTCGTGACGCGCATCGTGCTCAAGGAGCGGTACTACTCGGCGGTCATGGCTGCGACCGGCATGCTGTACCTCGCGATCCTCACCGCGTTCGGCACCGACATCGTTGCGCGGGCTGTCCTATCGGGGTAGCCGCTCAGACGTTGCGCAGCAACGACTCCTGCGTGAGCATCACGCCCATTGTGCCGTCCTGCTGGTGCATCGAGCCGGCATAGAGGCCGCGGCTCCCGCCGGCCATCAAGGGCCACATGTGCAGGAGTACCCACTGATCGGCGCGGATTGGTGTGCGGAACCACATGGCGTGGTCGAGGCTCGGTCCGCCACGCGGAAGACCTGGCACGTCAGTGGATACAAAGCCCGTGCTGATGTCGGACATATAGGCGAGGGCGCAGCAGTGCGTGAGACGGTCGTCGCCAAGGGGCTCACGAGCACGAACCCACAGCGTGCTGCTGATCTCGTTGCCGAACTTGTCGGTGAACGTGGGCGGAACGATACGAACGGTCGCGCTTGGAAAGTTGTTCGTGAACGGCTCGCCCTTGCACACGTCCGGGTCGGGTAGATCGGCGAGCATCGGCATCGTGTACTCGGCTCCGGGCTCGTCCACGTGGAACGATGCACTGAGGTCGAAGATGACCGCACCGTCTTGCACCGCCGTCACCCGCCGAGCGGAGAACGACCGACCATCGCGGTCACGCTCGACGTGGAAGATCACCGGACGCGACCGCTGGCCGGGTCGCAAGAAGTACCCGTGCATCGAGTGCGGGAACCGTCCCTCGGGCACCGTGAGACCTGCAGCTCTCAGCGCCTGCGCGGCGACCTGCCCGCCGAAGAGTGTCGGCATGCCATTGTCGGGTATCTCGTTGACGCCCCGGTACAGGTCACGATCCAGCGTCTCAAGGTCGAACAGTTCGGTCATCGACGGGAGCTGCGGCAGAAGCGTCACGATCTGACCGTCGCCGCTGCCTGTGCCAGCGCCACGGTCGCCCTCACGAAGCTGACCCACGCCTCCGGGTGGTTCGTGTGTGCGTAGTGATCCGCTCCTTCGCAGACGAGCAATTCTCCGCCTGTCCGCTCAGCAAGTCGCCTATGGGCGTCAGCAAACTCGGAACTGTGCGCCTGCGTGCCACAACCCACGAGGAACGGAACCTTCAGGTGGTCGAGTTCGAAGTATGGCTCAAGCTGACCGCGCATGTCCGTGCGGAACGCCAAACCCTCGGCGCGCAGCATTTCCTTGGTCGTGTCGCGGAGTTGCTCCCAGCGCTCGTCACCGAGGATCGCGCGGTTCATCGACTCACCAAGAGCGAACGCGTCTTCCGCCGTCGCCCACGAAAGCGTTCGCTCCATGGGCTCGTCGCCCGCCCACCAGTCCCAAGGCACCATTGGTGGCTCCCAAGCGCCGAGGGCCGCGAACAGCTCCGGTGCCTTCGTCGCCGCCAACATCGCGATCGCGCCGCCTGCGCTCTGACCGCAGACCACCGATGGTGTGCCGTCGAGCAGCTCGATCAAGTCGTCGGCGTGCACGCCGAAGCCACCGATCGCGCTGCCATCAAGCGCACGCCCAGCGTCCAACGATTTGCCGTAGCCGCGGCGGTCGTACACGGTGACGGCGAGATCGCTGAGGCGATGCACGACGTGAGCGAAGTTCTTGCTTCGATCCGGTGCGCCGTGCACGATCATCACGGGGAATCCGGCCGCGTCCGCATGGTGACGAACGACGTGGAGCCCGGACAAATGCACTCGCCGACGCTACCGCCCACGGCGCGTAGTTGACGAAACCGTCAACTGCGTCGTTTGTCACGTTCGCCGGACGAAACGGTAGGTCCGCGTCACGTACGGCTGCTCGAAGATTTCCCGACCAGCCAGCTCCGGATCGGTTTGCGCGAACCGACGCACGCCTGCCAGGAACCGGTCGCGATCGGCGGGTGACAGCGCGATCACGTAGCTCCGGGACGCGGCGAGGTCCACCAGGCGCTGCTCATCGAGCGTCTGAGAATGATCGACGTCGTGCCGAGTGACCTTCTCAAACTCGGCGGACACGAAGGACCCCGGCCCGACTGGCATGTTGGCCATGGTGCCGTCGCCAGCGGATTCAAGCAGTGCGTTGAATCGCTCGACCCAACCCACCCGGTCGTCTCGGACGTTCCACACGAGTCCGAGGACGCCACCCGGTCGTAGGACCCGTGCAAACTCGGCCATCGCCTCCGACGGCTTCATCCAGTGGAACGCCTGCGCGACGACGATCACATCCTCCGATCCACTTTCCAACGCGGTGTTCTCGCCGGTGCCGATCCTGCCCGTGACGGTGGGTAGCCGATCCATAAGCGCGCGTAACATCATCGAGTCGGGTTCGACTGCGGTGACACGGTGTCCAAGGGCCACGAGAACCTCCGTCATCTTGCCGGTGCCCGCGCCAACGTCGATGACATCGAGCGTGCGCGGCGGTCCGGCAACGGCGTCGATGAGGACTTCGACCGCGGTGGCCGGGTAGCCGGGACGGGCAGCGTCGTAGAGCGACGCAACCTGCCCGAAGCTGGTTCCGACGCTGCGGGAGTGGTCGGTCGTCATCGGTCCATTCTGTCGGCGAATCGATTGGCAGATTCGAATCCATTGGCAGATCCGCTGCGCGGACGTGGTGCCGTGCGCGTCGGAGCGTCGGAGCGTCGGAGCGTCGATGTGCGCAGAATCGGCACCGGTCGTACCGTGCATCCATGCACGTGACCCGTCTCCGCCAAGTTGTCGTTGCCGCCCGGGACCGGGACGCGACCGCCCGTCAGATCGTCGACGCGTTCGGCCTCGGCACGCCGTTCCACGATCCCGGCGTCGACGCTTTTGGGCTGCACAATTCGGTCTACCCGATCGGTGACACGTTCTTCGAGATCGTGGCTCCGGTGCGGGAGAACACGACTGCGGGCCGCTACATCGAACGCCACGGTGGCGACGCCGGGTACATGGTCATCTTCCAAGTCGACGATATCGAGAAGGCGCGAGATCATCTGCGCGCAGAGAATTGCCGAACCGTGTGGGACGGCAACTACCCGACGATCTCCGGGACGCACCTCCACCCGGCCGACGTGGGCGGCGCGATCGTGAGCGTCGATGAGCCGCGTCCGACAGCGTCGTGGTTGTGGGCCGGGCCGACCTGGGAGGCGAACGTGGTCACCGATGTCGTATCACGTGTCGTCGGCGCGACCATGGCAGCGACGGACCCTGCAGCGATGGCGGCCAATTGGTCACGGCTGCTGAATCAACCGCTGTTCAGCAACGAGATGCACCTCGACGACGGCTCGTCCGTCCGATTCGTGGACACCTCCGAGGTTGACGGCCGAAGCGGACTCGTTGGGATCGACCTACGCGCCACAAAAGCGAAGGATGTGGGACGCGTCGAAACCATCGCCGGCACGGACTTCCGGCTCGTCGCCTGACGCACAGCGCGGCGCCGGTCGTGTGCAGCGAAACCATGGAGTTGGGACACCGGCCAACTACCCTTGGCGGCGCACCAAACCCGGGAGAACAATGCCAATAACGCTCACGATCGAGACAGCCAAGGACGCTCCTAAGGGCGCTGCGGTCGGAATAGGCGTCCTCGCCGGACCGAAGGGACCCGTTATTCCCCCTGGTGTAGCGCTCAGCGATGCGGTCCTTGTCGCCCGCGGATTCGAGGCAAAGCTCGGTCAGACGCTGGTCGTACCAGGTCGCACGAGCAGCCAGATTCTCGTCGGAATCGGCCCGGCGGCTGAGCTGTCGTCTGACGCGTTCCGCACGGTAGGTGCTGCGTTGGCGCGTGCCTCGTTCGGCGAGGTCACGCTCGCGACGTCGGTGATCGATGTCGCGCCGGCGCGCATCGACCGCGCGAACGCAGCGCAGGCTCTCACCGAAGGAATCCTCCTCGCGAGCTACACGTTCACGGTCTACAAGTCGAAGCAACCAGTACGCGCGCTTACCAGTGTCTCCATCACTGGCAAGGGTGGCCGCGCAGTCACCGCTGGTGTTGCCCAAGGGCGTCTCGTAGCGGAGGCGGTGGCGCTCAACCGTGACCTCGTGAACGAGCCTCCGATGACGATGACGCCCACGCGCATGGCGGACATCGCCGTCGAGATCGGTGAACGCGACGGTCTCTTCGTGACCGTGTGGGATGAGCACGACATCGAACGTGAGCGTCTCGGCGGACTTCGCATGGTGTCACTCGGCAGCAGCGAGCCGCCCCGCTTCATTCGTGTCGAGTACCGTCCGCCGGCAACCGGAGCGGGTGCATCGAAGGCGAAGGTTCCCACGCTCGCCCTCGTCGGCAAGGGGATCACGTTCGACAGTGGTGGCCTCTCATTGAAGCCGAGCGACTCGATGCTCACGATGAAGAACGACATGAGCGGTGCGGGCGCGGTGCTCGGCGTGATGTCGGTGATCACGAGGCTGCAGCCGACGTGTCGGGTGATCGGATACTGCTGCGTTACCGAGAACATGCCGGGGCCGTCGGCATACAAGCTGCTCGACGTGCTGACCGCCCGCAACGGCAAGACGGTTGAGGTCCACAACACCGACGCCGAGGGTCGCCTCGTACTGATGGACGGTCTCTCGGTCGCCGTCGAGGAGAAGCCCGACGCGATCATCGACCTCGCGACGCTGACCGGCGCACAGATCGTCGCACTCGGCACAGAGATATGCGCGCTTATGAGCAACAGTGCGAGCTTCCGAGTGCAGGTCCTCGACGCTGCCGAGCGCGCCGGTGAAGACTTCTGGCACCTGCCGTTGCCAAAGAAGTACCGGCGTCATCTCGACTCCGCGGTTGCTGACATGAAGAACATCGGCCTTCCGGGTCAGGCGGGCACGTGCATTGCGGGGCTGTTCCTGGAGGAGTTCGTCGGCGGACGTCCGTGGGTGCACCTCGATATCGCCGGACCTGCGTTCACATCGGCCGACGAGGGCATCATCACCAAGGGTGGGACCGGCGTCGCCGTTCGCACCCTGATCGAAACCATCTTGAAATTCACACCACCGACCTCGAAGTAGGAAACAGTATGTCCACAGATCGTTTTGCAGCAGAGCGTCCGGAACTTGATCTTGGTGCCGTCGGGCTCTGGCACGGGCCCGTCGATGCACATCCGAGTGCGGCAGTCATCGAAGCCGCACAGGAGATGGAGGCGATCGGATTCCGTTCGCTGTGGCTTGCCGAGGCTGTGGGGCGCGACCCAATGGTGCAGGCCGCGAACATCCTCGGACAGACGAAAACGTTGAAGCTTGCGACGGGAATCGCGAACATTTATGCGCGTGATCCAATGACCATGAACGCCGGGCAGCGCACCCTTGCCGAGGCATATCCCGGACGCTTTCTGCTCGGCCTCGGCGTGTCGCACGGTCACCTCGTCGCGGGGATTCGCAAGCACGACTACTCGAAGCCCTACAGCTACATGGTCGAGGTGCTCGCCAAGATGGACAGCGCGTTGTTCATGGCCGTCGGCCCAGCCACTCGTCCGGCACGCGTGCTCGCCGCGCTTGGCCCGAAGATGCTGGAACTCGCGGCGACCCAAGCCGAGGGAGCGCATCCGTATTTCACGACGCCCGACCACACCAAGCTCGCACGAGACGTGATGGGCCCCGCCGCGCTGCTTGCCCCCGAGCAGATGGTGTGCTTCGAGACCGATCCGGTGAAGGCCCGTGAGACCGCCCGCCTGCGGATGAAGATCTACCTTGGCCTGCCCAACTACGCCAACAATCTGCTGCGGCTCGGATTCACCGAGGACGATATTGCGAACGGCGCGAGCGACCGGCTGGTCGACGCCATCGTGGCGTGGGGCACGACCGACCAGATCGTCGCTCGCATCCGTGAGCACCACGCGGCCGGAGCCGATCACGTCTGCGTGCAGGTGCTGCGGCCCGACAACGCACTCCCGATGGGCGAGTGGCGCGAACTGGCCGGGGCGCTCGGCCTTACTGGCTGACGCTTGGGGTGGATCAGATCGCCAAGATGGCGGTGTCTGCCAACTCGTGTTGGCGCACCGCCCACTCGGCCATCGAACGGCTGAGGCTTGGGTGCACCTTCCAGCGGATGAGCGCCCGCTCGGCATCGTCGACCGTCCCACCCGTGCGGACCGTGCTCATGGCCAGCGACGCTGCACGCCGACGGACCGCGTCGACGCTCGACCGCGCCGCTTCAGCCTCCTCCCATCGCACATGTTCGGACTGCAACCCGGCGCTCAGCCGCTTGACCTGTCGGGGCTCGAGCCAGGGCGTCATGCGACGCGCCACGACTACGTCGCCTCGACGTCGGGCCAACTCGAACTGACACAGTCGACCGAGCGCTCGCTGCATTGGCGAGTGGCGTCCGGTGCGATCGCCGAGGCCAAGTACCTTGGCCATCTCGTGGGTGGCCAGCTCAAAACCGGTCGGAGACGATTCGAGCCCGTAGGCGAGCGCCCGGTACAGCCAGGTCGCCGATGGTCCGAGAGTGCCCAGCCAGAACCGTTCGACGTAGGCGGAACGGGGGTCGTGGCCGAGCACGTCGGTGACGTCGTCGGCCCAAACCTCGACCCAGATGCGCTCGGCGAGCAGGGCACCGGGTTCGAGAACGTCGTCGCTGAAAGCGAGCGCTGGGCGGGCGGCCACGGGAGGGATGGGCGGAACGAGGAGTGCGGGAGCGGGCATTCGGGACCTCCGAGAGGAGCAAGAGGGAGCGGTTGTGCGAGGGTGGAGGAAGCGAGAAGGGACAGAGAGTTTCATGTCATTTGATTCTGAGCAAGCTGAAGCGGTGGTGTTTGCGGGCTCGCTGGTCGCCGGTGCCAAGGCCATCGCGGTACTCACAGGCGCGGGCATTTCGACCGATTCGGGCATCCCCGACTTCAGGGGCCCGCAGGGCGTCTGGACGTTGAATCCAAAGGCCGAGCGGGCGTCAACGCTGCAGCACTACCTGGCCGATCCGGAGGTGCGCGAGATCGCCTGGCAGACCCGTCTCCACTCACGAGCGTGGGACGCTCAACCCAACGCCGGGCATCGCGCGCTTGTCGACCTTGAATCGCGCGGCGTCCTCCACACACTTGTGACGCAGAACATCGATGAGCTGCACCAGCGAGCGGGCTCTTCAACATCGTTGATCGTGGAGGTTCACGGCACGATGCGACGCGCAACCTGTTGGTCGTGTCGTCGGGAGTGGCCGATGCAGCCATTTCTGGACCGGGTCCGGGCGGGCGAGCGCGATCCGGCGTG
The DNA here is from genome assembly GCA_043720395.1 of Acidimicrobiia bacterium. Classification (GTDB taxonomy): domain Bacteria; phylum Actinomycetota; class Acidimicrobiia; order Acidimicrobiales; family JANYDT01; genus JANOYY01. The sequence goes on along the minus strand of JAYSSR010000075.1, from coordinate 14,877 downwards.
TCCGGACTGCGGCGGGATCGTGAAATCGTCAACGATCAGCTTCGGGCAGAGTCTCGTGGAGGCCGACATCGACCGCGCGCTCGACGCTGCCGACGCTTGTGACCTACTCCTTTGCGTCGGTTCGACGCTGGCGGTCGGGCCGGTCAACCAGATGGTGCCGATCGCGGCGCGGCGGGGTGTTCCGATCGTGATCGTGAACGGGTCGGCTACGGAGATGGACTCGCTCGCCAGCGTCTTCGTGAGCGGCTCCATCTCCGAAGTCCTGCCGGCGATCATCGGCTGATTGTTCGGGTCGTCGGCTTGAATCTCGCGGCCAACCCTCTCCGCGGTACATACGGTGCTACTGCGGTGCATTCGGGCGCGCACGCTGCACCGCAACCGGGCCGGATGTACCGCGACCAGGCTGGTCGGGGAATGCTGGCAGGTACGGTCAGGTTGCACCGGAATCCGAAAGCCGACTGAATTGGTAGGATTTGACCATGGCCTCCTTCCGCGACCTCCTCGCCACCGCCAAAACGCAGATCACCGAGATCGACACCGCTGGTGCCGAGGCCCGGATCAAAGCGAACCCCAACGTCGCCGTGCTCGACGTGCGCGAGCCCGATGAGTTCGAACAAGGCGCGCTGCGCAACGTCATCCACATTCCCCGTGGGCATCTCGAGGCGCAGATCGAGAACCGACTCGTCGATCGCGACGCCGAGGTGATCGTGTACTGCGCTGGTGGCGTCCGAAGCGCGTTCGCCGCGAAGACGCTGGGGGAGCTGGGTTACACGAACGTGCTGTCCATGGCGGGCGGCTTCGGCAAGTGGAAGAACGAGGGACGCGACTGGAAGGTCCCGGCGTCGCTCAGCGCGGAGCAGCGCAACCGCTATCAGCGGCACCTGCTGTTGCCAGAGGTTGGCGAGAAGGGCCAGCAGAAGTTGCTCGAATCGAAGGTGCTCATGCTCGGGGCTGGCGGGCTCGGCTCGCCGTCGGCGCTGTACCTGGCGGCGGCCGGCGTCGGCACAATCGGCGTGATCGACATGGACGTTGTGGACCAGTCGAACCTGCAGCGTCAGATCCTGCACAACATGGATCGCGTTGGCATGCGCAAGGTCGATTCGGCGAAAGAGACCCTGACCCGGCTCAATCCGGACGTGAATGTGGTGACCTATGACGTGCGTCTCGGTGCCGACAATGTGCTCGACATCATCGACGGCTACGACATCATTGTCGATGGCACCGACAATTTTCCGACCCGCTATCTGCTCAATGATGCGTCGCTCATCAAGAGGATTCCCGTGGTCTTTGGGGCGATCTTCCGCTTCGAGGGACAGGTCACACTGTTCAACCCCTATAACGGTCCGTGCTACCGCTGCATGCTGCCGGAGCCCCCGCCTGCCGAGATGGCACCTTCGTGTGCCGAGGCCGGCGTCCTCGGCGTGCTGCCGGGAATCATTGGCTCATTGGAGGCAATGGAGGCGATCAAGTATCTGCTGAATCTAGGCGATTCGCTCAGCGGTCGTCTCGTCACCTACGACGCTTTGGAGCAGAGTTTCCGCACGTTCAAGATCCGCCGCGACCCGAACTGCCCGGCATGCTCGATTGACCCGAAAGACATCGTGATCGCGGAATACGACGAACTCTGCATGCCGCACCGGCACTAGCGGTCTGTCGCCGAGTTCGGCGGGTTCCCCAACTGCTCCGTCGCGGTGCATCCGGTGCGATCGCGGTGCGTTCGGGCGCACCAACTGCACCGCGAGCGGACCGGTTGTACCGCGAAGTCGCTGGAAATAGTTCAGTGGCGAGCAGGTGAGCGCGGGCTGGTGCCAGAATCGGCGGCAGGACGCGTCGGTGTCTCGGAGCCGGAGGATCGTATGAGCACGTATGAGCTGCTGAATGGGACTCGTCGACGCCGCGCTGCTATGGCGCTCGCGGCCGTGGGGCTCGCGAGTGTGGTGACGGTGTCGACCAACGCGTCGGCGGCGGCGGCCGCTGTTCCGCGGTTCACGCTCGAAACCTCCACGGTGGAGCTGCCTGCTGGTGGCCGGGCGGTGCTCCCCATCACGTTTGCCTCGAATCGTGTCGGCGCGTTGCGCTGGTCCATGTCCGGTCTTCCGGCGGGCGTGAACGCGTCGATCGCGTGCAGTAGTGGGCGACGATGCAACATCACGTTGCTGGCTTCGACCACTGCACCCAACGCGCTCGTCAACGTCGCCGTGGTGTTCGCGTCGACGACGGCGCGGCGTAGCAACACGTTCACACTCGCGGTAACCGGACAGTTGCCACCTCCGCCGCCCCCACCGCCCGCGCCGGTGCCGACCAGCCCGCCGCCTGTGGCCCCAGTCGCACCTCAATCCTTTGTCCTGCGCCCAGGCAACCTCATCGCGACCGGCCTGCCGGCTGGCGACGTTGCCTTCCCGTTGTTCATCGACCGTGCGGGATGGGTTGGCAGGGTCGCCCTCACGCTCGAGAGCAAACCGAACGGTTGGAACGCGGCGTTCCTCCCAACGAATCCGGTCCTGAATGCATCGAGCACGCTCCTCCTTTCCGTTCCGGCCGGTACCCCGAACGGTGACTACCCCGCGCGAATCCGTGCGACGTCGGCGACGATGAGCGTCGATGCGACGCTCGTGGTGCGAGTTCGCTTCGGACAGCTTTCGCTCGCCGTGACAAGTGCACCGGCGCTCTCGTCCTCGGGCTCGGGACAGTTCGTCGTCGACGTCCGCTCGGTCGACGAGCCGACGCGGGCGGTCACCCTTGGCGTCGAAGGGTTGCCGGCAGGCGTCAGCGTCGTGTACTCGTCCAACCCGTCGATCGGTCCGGTGGCCGTGAACTTCACCGCCGCAGCATCGGTGCCGTCGGGTAGCTACCCGATCAACTTCGTGGCCTCTCGCGACGATCTTGTCCTACGGGTGGCGTCAGTTCTCGTCGTGCCCGTGCGTGTCGTGTTCACCTTCACGCCGACCGCAGTGGCAGGCACGGGAGCGCCCGGCTACCTGCTGTCGTCAACACCTGGTGCCTTGACGTTGCAACGCGGTGCGGCAGCGTCGTTTGACATCACCGTGACCCCGGTTGGTGGATTTGTGAGTCCGATCGACGTTTCGCTTGGAGTCCCAGCCGGTTGGGGAGTGGCCTACGGGACGCTTGGTGCGAATCAATTCCGAATCACGATCAGCCCGTCGTCGACTGCGACGCTGGGCACCGTGTCGCTTCCGCTCTCCACATCGAGCGGCGTGTTGGCTGCGTCGCTCACGCTCGCTGCAACCGTTATCGCGTAACAGATCGCTTACCGGGGTGAGGGAGTCCCGACGCCAACACGGCACCCAGGAACCACATCCCGGCGGCAAGGCAGAACACGGTCGTGAAGTTGCCGCGTTGATCGGCCATCCACCCGCCAAGGCGCGGGCCGATCGTCTGCGTAATGCCGAACGCTGCGGTCACAACACCGAACGCCGCGGAGAAATCCTGCGGGCGGATGTGATCGCCGAGGTGTGACGCGATCGATACGACGGCACCCGACATGCCCATGCCGAATGCAAAGGTTGCCATCGACACGAACGGCTCGTGTCCGACGAGCACGGCAAGACAGCCGAGCCCGGACGCGGCGAAGCTCGCGATCATCGTCGTGCGGCGTCCGATGCGGTCCGAGATGCGGCCGACCGTAAGCGCGCCTACGGCATTGCCCGCACCCATGAGTGCGAACACCTGTGCCGCGTGGCCCCGACCGAAGCCCGCATCCTGCTCCAGAGCGGCGACGACGTAGGTCGCGAACAAGACGTACCCGAGTCCGAAGCACGCGTACGCGGACGTCGGTGCCCACCACCCCGGTACCTGACGCAACACGGAGATCTTCGGCGGCGAACCCGGCGCGAGGGCGAGCGGCTTCAGCGTCACAAAGGTAAGTATACTTACTAGTACTCCGACGAGCGCTTCGGCGAGCCAGATCGGACGCCACATGCCGGGCTGTCCGGTGATGTTGCGCGCGAGCATCGTTCCGATGGTTACGAGCACGATGCCGGTGCCGATGCCGCCGCTCGTGAAGCCCATCGCGAAACCGCGCTTCTCGGGTGGGAAGACGCTTGCCACGATCGATGGTGCGGGTATCCACGCGGCCGCGCCGCCGATGCCGCCCAGTGCCATTCCGGCGAGGAGCAGGGGTGTAGAACGAGTGGCGGCGAGCGTCCCGATGCCGATGGTGGAGAGCACCGCACCGAACTGGACCAGACGATGAGCGGGTACACGGAGCGAGGCAATGCTGGTGCCGATCGTGCCGAGGAGATAGCCCGCGAGATTGATGGTGCCGAGCCAACCGGCGAGCCCGTAGGACACGCCGAGGTCGGCCTTCATGGCGGGAAGGAGAAGCCCGAAGCTGAAGCGGGCGAAGCTCTGCGCGACGAAGCACGCGAGAAGAACGGTGACGACCGTGACGGCGCGTTCGCGGTTCGTCGTGGGGGCTGCGTCGGTCACCGGAGGAGTCTGGTCGCAGTGTGAATGGGACGGCCAACCTGCGACGGTGTCGTAAGGCGATACTAGGGCTCACAAAACCACCCGATCGCACCACCCGATAGGCCGAAACCGACATTGGGTGGTTCGATCGGGTGGTTTTACGCACCAGAAAAGTCGCACTCGGGGGGAATGCCGCGCTGGGCGAGGTCCAGCCGATGCTAGTGATCTGGTGTTTCGCGGGTGGCCTGCCGGAGGATCTCGCGAAGCTGTCGATCGCTCGGGACTCGGTCCTGCCCGGCGCTTACAAGGGGCAGGCCACCATCACGTTTTGCGATGCTCCGAGGCGAGATATTACCGGCTTCGCCGAGCTTCTTGCGGACCCGAGTTGCCGTGCCACCTGTAAATCTGCGACGAAGGTAACCAACGGCTTTGGCATTGTCAACGAAGTCTTGCAGCCGAGCGCGGTGAGGAATTCCAAGGTCTGGCACGGCGCGACTAAGGGACTCGAGTCGTTGGTAGGTGGGCCCCTCGACACCGAAAACCTGTGCGGTCACAGCTGCAAACTCGTGGCGCGCAATTAAGAAGTCGGCACCCGCATCGAGTAGGCGATGTTGCACAACGGGGCTTCGTGGACCGATAGTCGCACCACTTACCACCACAAAGATCGGTCTGTGCTGTCGACATTTCGCCCGGGTCGAGCGGATCACATCGCACGCTGGATACTCATCGCTTGACGCATCGGGGTGCTGTTCACACAGGTCGACGACGACATACTGGACGTCGGACCAGTCAACTCGCTCGCCTGCGCCAGCGAAGTCCGTGTCGTCGACTCGAATGTCGGGATGGTTGTCATTGAGTGCACTCCGAATCCATTGACGCGCATACCGATCGTTGTCCACGTTCACGACAACCCGTTGCGGCAATGGACTGACCATGGATCTCACCTTGTTCTTTGCTCGTTAAGTCGCGTATGAATCGACTCGCGCAGTACTCGAAACTCGTCTCGGATCATTTGTCGTTCACTTTCTGATAGCTCTTCCGAAATCGTGGTGCCGACCGTCGGCTCGTCGATGAGGTGCACGAGGTGGAGGAGTCCCTCGTCGAGGCGAATACTCGTTGCGGTAAACACCTGTGCATGATCATCAGCCGCACTCTCCTTGAGGCTCCGAACTGCTCGTGCGAGTTGGTCGGAATCGAGGGCATGGAGCGTCCGCGCATATCGCCTTCCTCCAAAAAACGTGCCGAAGTTCGCCAGCCAGGGCGCAGAACGGGCCATCGGGTCGGCTCTCCATGCCGATCTAACAAAGCTTCCCGCAGTCAAAGCGAGGGTGATTTTAGCGAAAGGAAGTGCTGACCGTCCGCTCAGGACGCCAGCCAGCGTGCTCGGGACAAGCGTGGACGTCTGAAAGGGCGTGGTGTATCTCTCCGTCGGGTGTCGCCGTAGTGCAACTTTCACGACGGCATACTGGAGTGCGGAGGCAACGGTCGATTCGGAGAAGATTTGAGCATGCGATCGCTGTCCGTCGCGGCGAAACAGGCGATCTGCCCGGATTGCAACGATGCCGAACCCGACCATCGCCACGAGCGCGTAGCGTATAGGTACGTCTGCGCCGATCGGCGTCGCCTCCATGAGAGCCCAGATCATCCCGACCGCCGGTACGGACGGAATTGGCTGAGTGAGCGGATCGGGCTGATACTCCGGATCAGCGGGGAGGCTGGTCATGTGCCCGTTGATCAAGAATGACAACGGTCTACCGACTCCATCGAACGTGTGTGGTGTTACGTGGAAGTCTCGGACCGACGCGAATCGTCTGACCTGGATCGCCAAGGCGACGACCTGCGGTTCAGTCACCCACCAGAAGTCCAACGCCGGATCGATTGAGGGCGTGCAGAGGATTTTGTGACGGAGACTAATCGTGGCGTCGTTGTAGGCATCGATGGCTCGCCGAATTGCGTACGGCAAGGTGAGACTTCCTGGCGGAATCGTCTCAAGTTTTGTCGAGCCAAACAGAAGATCTGCGACCTGCGGATCGAGACGAGGGTGACCAAGGAAGATGGAGCGACGTTGTCCAATCACATCGAGAAGCTCGCGGAGTTCCGCTCCCTGCCGAACAGGTGCAGTGATCGCGTCGAACCGACCGTTCTCCCGTGCCGCCGTGCGCACCGCAACCTCTGCGGCCTCCACGTCACGCGCAGTTGACCGGGCTCTCCACAGCTCATTTCTCCGGAGGGCTACGCCACCAGCCAAGGACGCAGCCGTCATGAGATACGGGTAGATTTCGAACTTTCTCCCGAAAGCTTTCCGCATGGCGAGTGCGGCGGCGATGTGAAGAGAAGCCGCTCGTACGGCACGTCGAGGGTCAGCGATCGCCATTTCCGTTAGATCAAGCGCGTTCAATGCGGCTGTCACGCCGTGGTTTTCCGGAATGGCGGCGGCCCAAAGCGCACTTTCCAGCGCTGCCAGCCCCGTTCTCGTGGGTTGATTTATGCGATTCGCGGCGGACGCTGAGGTACGTCGGGCAACCGTGAGGTCAAGCAGTAAGCACGCGACCGAGAGCTGCCGTACGCGCTGATCAACGCCCTTCGCCTGTGACGATGCCAGAAAGATTCTCGCCAATCCACGAGTTCCTAGACGGGCCAATGGCAGCGCCGCACGCCAACTTTGTTGCGAGTTCTGAAGCGGATCCACGCGTACCACCCGACCGTCCTGACCTCTACGGCCAACCTTGCACGAGGCCGAGCTGGTCGATTTCGCGTCGAATATTACCAGGCCGATTCTCTACGTTGCTGGAACAACGGATGAGAAGGGGTGCGGTCATGAACACACGAACGGCAGTCAAGGGAAGCACTTTGCACGGCAAGTTGCCGGTGCGAAGGCGGCGGATGGGTGCCCTGTTCGGTGCCGTCCTCTTGGGGGCTTCGCTCGCGGTGAGCGTCGTCGCACGAGATCAGGCGGACGCGCTCACGATCTTCGCCCCTGCCGTGACGTTCCCGGCCGGTTCCTTTCCGCTCGACACGATCCCGTTCGATGTTGATAGAGATGGTGATCTCGATCTCGTTGTGTCTTTTGACTTGGGCCGTTTGATCGGCGTATTCATGGGCAAGGGCGACGGAACCTTCGCTGCTCCTGCCACGTACCCGGCGGGCGGTCAACCACAAGACATCGAACTGGCAGACATGAACGGTGACGGCCGGCTGGACGTGGTGGCTGCTCTGCGAGAGCCAGCCGGAAGCCGTGGATTTTCAATTCTTCTCGGCGGGCCGGGGGGCACGTTCGGTACAGCCCAGAACTTCAACGGCGGTCCGAGACCTCCTTCGATTGCGGTCGGCGACCTGAACCACGATGGCAAGCTCGATGTGGTGACCGGGCAGTGTTGCGGGAGCCCCCATGACTCGAACAACTTCATATCCGTCATGATCCAAAGTGGGCCGATGATGTTCGCGCCGCCGGTCAACTATGCGACGACGGCCAGTATCCCGGTCACGGTCGAATTGGCCGACATGAATGGCGACCTCGAGCTCGATGTCGTTGCCGCAAATCAGTACGGCGATTCGGTCTCGATCTTTACCGGCCGCGGCGACGGAACGGTGAATCCGGTAGTAGTCGTTCCCGGTGCTCACTATCCGGTGGATGCTCTTCCGGCGGACCTCAACAGCGATGGGCTGACCGACCTCATTGTCGTGAACGGCGGATCGGGTGGCGTCGACGTGCGTCTCGCCACCGCACCGATGACGTTCGGAGCTCCTGTGAGTTACGGAACCGCGACCGACGCGAAGACGATTTCTTGGGTCGACGTCGATGGTGACGGCGTGAAGGACCTCGTCGTGGCCTCGCGAGACAACACCGTCTCCGTCTTCACGGGGCTCGGGACGGGACTGTTCGAGTCAGGGTCACAGTTCCCGATTCCCGGAAATACGCCGGGTTACATTGGCACCGGCGACTTCGACGGCAACGGTCTGACCGATCTGGCGATCTCTGATTACGTATTGCACACGATGTCGGTGCTCCTCAATCGGTCGCCGGTGGTTGTCGTTCCCCTTGAGTTGACTGTGGATCAATTGACCGACGACTTCAACGTCACCTCCGCCGACTGCGTGGGAGGAGTCGATTGCTCCCTCCGCGAGGCGGTGGTGACGGCCAACTCCGCCTCGGGTCCGGTCCACATCAACGTTCCGGTCAACGCGACGGCGCTTCTCTCTCGCGCGGGGGTCGACGACGCTGCCGTGCTCGGAGACCTCGACGTGACTGGTGATGTGGTGATCGGGACGAGTTGTTCGAATCGGTTCACCGTCGATGCGGCGTCCGTTGACCGGGTCCTCGACGTGCGGCCGGGCGCGTCGCTCCGGCTCGTCGGTATGACGCTCACGGGTGGTCGCGCCACCGTCGGAGGTGCGGTGCTCGCCGACCGCTCGTCATTGTCAACCTTGTGCGTGCGTGCACACGGCAACGTCGCGACCCGTGATGGTGGTGCGCTTCACGGCACAGGCGCGGCCTCATCAATCGATCTCGACCAGACCACGCTCGACCACAACTGGGCTGGCGACAATGGGGGAGGACTTGAAATCCAGGGTCATTTCCGAATGCGGAACAGCACCATTTCGGGGAATGAGTCGCCAGTCGGACCAGGAGGTGGGATCGATGTCAACGCGACAACGGATGCCGAGGTCCGAAACTCGACGATCACGGACAATTTCAGCGGCTATTCCTCGGGGGGTGGCGGGGTCATTTCCCACAATTTTGGTTCGATCCGATTTTCAAATTCGGTCCTTTCGGGGAATCGGACTAGCAACGGGAGTCGTCCCGACTGCGACACGGGAGTCACCTCGCTCGGCCACAACGTGTTTGGTAGCGACGGTGGAACGCTCAGCTGCGTTGCGTTCGTGACCCCTGCCGCGGGCGATCAGTTCGTCAATGGTCCAGCGCTCCTCGTCGGCCCGCTGCAGAACAACGGCGGTGAAACCCCCACACACTTGCCCCAGCCGGCGAGTCCGCTTGTCGAAGCGGGAGATCCGTCGGCACCCGGAGTTGGTTCGGGCTCGTGCGAGTTGACCGATCAGCGAGGCGTGATGAGGCCCGTCGGCGTGCGCTGCGATGTCGGCTCGGTTGAAGGAATCACGACGACTGTGCCGACGACGTCCACGACTGTGCCGACCACAACGACGACGACGAGCACGAGCACGACGAGCACGACGAGCACGACGGCTCCGCCGTCCACGAGCACGACGACACCGAGCACGACGAGCACGAGCACGACGACACCGAGCACGACGACACCGAGCACGAGCACGACGGCTCCGCCAACCACGACCACGCCGCCCTCGGGCGGCCCGCTCGTGGGTTGGGGTTGGAACGCCAACCTGCAACTGGCTGCCGCTTCACCAGCGGTGCTTTCTCGGCCGGTCGCCCTTCCGGTCGCGTTCGAACCGATCGCGCTCGCCGCCGGTGGCTTGCATTCATTGGTCGTCGATCCTGACGGTTCTGTATGGACGTGGGGCGCGAACCAGTTCGGTCAACTCGGCGACGGGACCACAATCAGCCGGTCCACCCCGCAACGTGTCGCCGGTCTGAGCGGAATCGTCGAGGTGACGGCGGGTCGCTACAACTCCTACGCCCGTACTGCCAGTGGGGCGGTGTTCGGCTGGGGACGCAATGATGTCGGGCAGGTCGGCGACGGCACGACCGTCCAAAAATCTGAACCCGCACCCGTACTTGGACTGATCGATGCGACGAAGGTGTCGGCGGGAGATCAGCAAGTCATCGCGCTGCGCCGTGACAAGACGGCCGTTGCCTGGGGTTACAACTACTACGGACAATTGGGTGACGGCACGAACGTCAACCGCACCGCACCTGTGGCAGTGAGCGGCCTCACGCAACTTCGCGACATAGCGAGCGGTGGCACCCACATGTTGGCGCTGCTCGACGATCGAACCGTCGTGGCGTGGGGGCAAGACGCTGTGGGCCAGCTTGGTGACGGAACGATTGGCGGCGGTAGCCGTTTCACACCCTTCCCGGTCATCGAGTTGGCGGGCGTCGACAGGCTCGCAGCGGGGCAGGGGCACAGCATGGCGCTGCTCACCGACGGCACCGTCGAGACATGGGGATGGAACCTGTTCGGCCAACTCGGAAACGGAACGAACGTCGATTCCGCCAGGCCGACAGCAGTGCTCTCGGAGGTGAGTGCACTCGCTGCTGGTTCCGGACACTCCGTCGCTCTGACCACATCAGCGCGCGTCTCCGCTTGGGGCTACAACTTGTACGGGCAGGCGGCCACGGGCGACACGGTTGACACGAATGCGCCAGCGTTGGTCGACGGGCTGGTGAATGTGACGCGAATCTCGGCCTTCGGCGGTGCACACACACTCGTACAGGGAGTACTTGTCCCCGTCCCGCCACCGACCACGACCACCACGTCCACGACGGAACCGCCAACAACGACGACGGAACCGCCAACTACGACGACGGCACCGCCAACTACGACGACGACCACCACGACGACGACGACCACCACGACAACGACCACAACGACAACGGCACCGCCTGCGACCTGGCCTCCTGCCGACGTGCTCCGGCTTCACTTGAGTGGCAATGCCGAGAGCTATGCCGTGTTCGGGGCGTCGATTGCGTCGGCTGTTCGCGAGGTCACTAGCGGATGTCCCGTAGCGCAGAGTGGCCCTGACTGGCTGACCGTCGCCGCCAGTGGCGGCATTCCCTGCATCGACAGCGCTACCGATCGGCTCGGCGTCGACAACGGCGTTCGTATCCAGAATGGCGAGAGCATCACCATGGGTTTGGGTGGCCTCTTGTCGACGAGGGAGGCGACGGCCGTGAACGTGCGTCTTCGGGCGTCGACTCCTGCAGGCGGAAGTGCTCGGATCGAGTTCCTCCGGTCCGGTTCCGTCGTGGGGTCAAGCACGCTCAACCTCACCGGTGGATCGCCAGACCAGTGGTTCAGCAACCTTTCGCCGTCGTCGGCGTTCGATGGAATTCGCCTTTCACGTCTCACCGGTCCGGGGTTCTCGCTTGTCGGAAGTGGCGATGTCGTGCAGTTCCTCACGAGAGTGAGGCCATCGACTGCGGCATTTTACCGGTGGGGCAACGGCGTGGTGACCCCAACCGTGCAAGCCCTCCCGGGAGGCGCACACGTCGCAGGGGTGTCTGCCGGTGTTGACCATACGCTCGTCGTTTCGTCGGTCGGCACGTTGTTCCTTATCGATCGCGGTGGAGCCCCAACGTCGATATCGACTCCTCCCGGCATCACGTTTTCGAAGGTGGCCGCCGGGCGTGAATTCAGCCTCGCGCTCGCCTCGACGGGCGTCGTTTACTCGTGGGGTCGCAATGAGGCCGGTCAACTGGGTCGCTTGACCGCGACCGCGACCGACGCGATCCCAACGCCCGTCGTCATGCCTTCGGGAGTCCGCTTCACGGCAATTGCAGCTGGATACAGCACCGCCACGGCCCTTGGCGACAACGGGCGCGTCTACACATGGGGCACGGAAAGCGGTCCATGGCCCTTCTACCAATTGGCCTATCCCACCCAACGGACTGTGCCTACCGTGGTGGTATTTCCCGCCTCAGCTACGCCGATCGTCGCCATCAGCAACGCTGCGGGAACTCGCCTCGCGCTCGACGCCAACGGTCGAGGATGGTCGTGGGGGCGCAATACCTTCGGAGAGGCCGGGAATGGCACGCCAAGTCCGTTGGGCAGTCCGTCTCCGGTCACCATGCCGCTCGGCGTCCGCTTTACAGCGATCGACGGCGGTGCGTCGCATGCCGTCGCCCTTGGGGACGACGGCGAGGCGTACGCCTGGGGAAGTGACACTTGGGGTGAACAGGGGACAGCTTCGTGGTCGTGGGTTCCGTCGATGATCCAGCGACCCTCCGGCGTGCGCTTCACGAAAATTGTCGCCGGCAATCACGTGACCCTCGCCATCGGTAGCGACGGTCGTGCTTACTCGTGGGGGTGGAACGAGACCGGCACGCTCGGGAACGGTTCGTCGTCGACCCTCCCGCTGTGGCGGAGCCCCGGCCCCGTAGTCGACCTGAGCGCAGTGACGCTGATCGAGAGTGGCGTCTACGAGTCTTTTGCAGTCACGACGACGTAGTTCTCGGCCGCGCCGAAAGCGAGTTGGTCATCGCTCCTCACGCGATGGTATTGCTCACAAGACCACCCAATCGCACCACCCGATAGGCCGAAACCGACATTGGGTGGTCCGATCGGGTGGTTTCGCCGAGGGTCCGGAGGTCGCCGACGCCGTCGAAGCTGGTCAGGTTTGGTCGAAGGTTGTTCGGCCGTCGCGGCCGAGCAACACGTCGAGCGGGTCGCGAAGGTCATCGACGTAGCCGAGCGCGTACGCGCCGCGGCTGTAGCCGATGAGACGGAGCAGGTCTTCGTCGAGAGTCCGAGCGATTTCGGGCGGAACAGAGAGATATTGGTTCTCCTCCTGACGCAGCCAGCTTCGGCAGTAGGTGATGTTGATGCCGATGCGAACCTCGTCGGAGGAGTTCGGGCCACCGCCGTGATAGAGCGAGCCCGTGTACAAGAGCGCAGAGCCGCGGGCCATGACCGCAGGAATGCTCTGGTCGATTGTGGGCCGAAGCCGGTCCTCCCATGTGTTGCTTCCCGGGATGACCCGCGTGGCACCGTTCGCCTCGGTGAAGTCCGTAAGTGCCCATATGACGTTGCACTGCACGTCGGTGCCGAGCGGAAACGGGTGGAAGCCAAATGCCCACTGATCTCGATGGATCGTCTGTGCCGCGGAGTTCGGGCCGATCGCTATGACCTGAGTGAGGTGGAGCTGGAACGTTGCAGCACGGTCCATGAGCAGCGCACCGGTCGTGTCGAGCACCAGGTCGTTCATGACCAGTTCACGGGCGGTCGCCGACCGTGCGACGAGGCCACCCGTTCGGCAGGTGGTTCCGGCCGATGAAGTCGTCGTTCCCCGGTTGGGTCGCGTCGAGGAACGGTTTCATCTCGTTGGTGAAGCGGTCGAGCTGTTCGTGCGACGCGAGGTTCTCGACGATCGCGCAGCCGTCGCGGCGGAGCACCTCGGCAATCGTCGCGCCGTATTCCTTTGGGCCAAATCGAACGATGTCCACGGCGTCATTCTCGCCGAGCAAGGACGATGAGTTCACCGTCGGAGTGCCCGATTGGGTCCCTGGCCCACCCGGCGAAGGTGTGCTCGAACGAAGCCAGCGTGATGGAGAGACTGTCGAAGCTCGGTCGCTGCTCGGAAGCGCAGCGTCGAGGAACTCAGCGATGTCGTGCCGTCGGGAAACTCGTAGTGGTGCGTGAAGTCGACGACCTTCAGGTCGTCATCGACGGCAGTGACCTCGGTCCGACCTCGACCGTTCGCTCGTCGTCGAGGACGAAACTGCGACGATGCTCGACGGGGTTCCATCGTTCCCAGCGCCGATCGTCGGGGTCGCGTGAGTGGAAACCGAGTCGCCCACCCGGCACGAGAGCATTCGAAAGCGCGCTTAGCAATTCGCCCCGCTCGTTGTCATCGGTGAAGAAGTGTGCGACGTGCGCGGTCATGCACATCCGAAGTCGAGCACCGGGCGCGAGGTACCTCGTTGACGTACGCGAGGAAGAAGTCGTTTTCGCGCGACCAGGCACATTCGGCGTCGTACACCTCGACGAGCCGTGCATCGTGGAACTCGGCGTTTCGCACCAGGCCACCCCTACCGATTCGGTCGACTGCGCCGTCTGGATCGGCCGTGTTGTCAACCCCGAATTCAGTCTGCAGCGCCCGAGGCCACGCAACGGACCGGTGCCGCGTGCTCGACGTCACCGCGAGTACGCGCTCACCCGCGCCGAGTGGGTCAGGCGCGACGGGTCGCAATCAGCACTGGGATAGTGCGCTCGGTCTTTTCCTGGTACTCCGCATACGGCGCGAACACTGCAACCGCCCGCTCCCACCACGCCGCTCGTTCGTCACCGGAGACCTCTTGGACGCTGACGGCGAAGGGTTCCGGGCCATCTTGGACCTCAACGTCGGACGGATTCGCAAGGAGATTCGCGTACCACTGCGGATTCTTCGGACGCCCGCCAACCGACGCGACCAGCGCGTACTCGCCCTCGTGTTCGACACGCATCAGCGCGATCTTGCGGACGTTGCCGGTCTTGCCGCCGAGCATCGTGACGATGACGACCGGGATGCCGGTGTCGCGCAGTGTGTTGCCTTCAGTGCCGCCAGTGCGCTCGTACAGCTCAACCTGGTCGCTCACCCATTGGGCCGTAGACGGAACGTAGGTGCCTTGGAGTGCCATGGGCCGGAGCGTACTTCGGTTCGTTACGCCCCAGTCAGGTCAGCTGTCGCCGCAACGCAATTGGCGGTGTCGTTGGTGCCGGTGAGAGTCGTTCGCGCAGCGTGTGCGCCACGAGGCGCTCTTTACCCTGTGGTGATGAAAGGCACCATCGTGCGCTTGTCGCAGCAAGCGTGTTGAAG
>JAYSSR010000074.1:0-25874 GCA_043720395.1 Acidimicrobiia bacterium | reverse complement strand
TGGTTCGATCGGGTGGTTCGATCGGGTGGTTCGATCGGGTGGTTCGATCGGGTGGTTCGATCGGGTGGTTCGATCGGGTGGTTCGACCGTACGATCGTGCTGGATGAAATGATTGAGGCTGAACCGATCCGGCGGTTCGGTGGCACAGTTGGTCATGAGCTTCCGAGGAGGTGACGTTCGCAGCGATGCCGAGCTGATCGCCGCGGTTGCGGAGCGAGACCGCGGCGCCCTTCAAGAACTGTTCATACGCCATGAACCGTGGCTTTCGACGCGGCTGACGCATCGATGCTCCGATCGCAGCATCGTTGAGGAGGCCGTCCAGGACACGTTCGTCGCGGTCTGGCGGAGCGCGCCGAAGTACCGCGGTGGAGGTGCGGTCGCGGCGTGGATCTGGGGCATCGGTATTCGGACGCTGCTCCATGCAGTGCGACCACGTCGATCTCTCCTGGACCGACTCCGGGCGGAACGCTCAGCGGACGTCATATCGGCAGAGGACCAGCTGCTGTTCGCGGTCGAGCACGGCGACGCTGGCGCAGCATTGCAGCGCCTGTCGCCCGAGCTGCGCAGCGTCGTGCAGGCGACCGTGCTCGACGGCCTCACGTGCGAAGAGGCAGGTCGGCTGCTCGGCATTCCTTCCGGCACCGTCAAGACCCGCATGATGCGGGCAAAGGCACAGCTACGGGAGGCCCTGGTATGAACGGCTCAGGCGGTACGCGCGTCGAATGGCACGTCGACGACGCTCAGATCGTCGTGTATGCGCAAGAGGGCGAGCGGTCGTTTGCTGTCGCATCGATCGAAGCTCACCTGCTCGAATGTGAGCAGTGTCGCGCTTCGCTGGCAGCCGTGCGACGCGCCGACCCACAGGTCGCGAACCGTCAACGAGCCGCGTGGGACGGCGTGGCCGATCGCATCGACCAGCCCCGCCGACCGTTCCTCGACTTCGCCCCAGCCCTTCAGGTATCGCTCGGGAGTTTGCCGCTCCTCGGATCGACCCTCGGGGCCGCGCTGGCCCTCGTCGCCACGCTCGGTGCGGTCGGCTTCGCCGTGCCGCAGTCGAGTGTGTGGGTACAGCTCGCACTCGCGCCGCTCGTGCCCATGCTGGCCGCGACCGTCGCGTTCCACCCCGGCACTGATCCCGCGGGCCAACTCGCCGCGTCGACTGCACTGGCCGGTGGACGCGTCCCGTACATGCGCGCGCTCGTTGCCACACTGCTGTCCTTGATCGCTGGGCTGGTTGCAAGCATGTTCATCTCCCTGCCGATCGACACCACCCTGGTCTGGCTGCTACCGGGGCTTGCGTTCGCAACGACGGTCATCTCCATCGGGACGTGGGTTGACCCGACCCGCGTCGCGGCAGCGTTGTCGCTCGGTTGGGCGGTGCTCGTGGGTGGATGGTGGTCGCGCTGGCGCGGCGTCCCCACGCAGCGCGCCGTTGGACAACTGCTGGTGAGCCAACGTGGAACGCAGCTCGCCTGCCTCATCATCGCGATGGCGGCCGTGGCCATCAGCTACAAACGACGCGACGCACTCCCGAACTGGCGCACGCAATGACATTCAAGACGTTCAAGACGTTCACGGCATCGACGTCCTCCAAGACGTTCAGCAAACACACGCCGACAGCGTCGGCGGCACCGACGTTCGAGGTCATCGGTGTGGCGAAGCGATTCGGCTCGACCCATGCACTCAACGGCGTTGACTTCACCGGCGGCGGCGGCGTGATCGGTCTGCTCGGACCCAATGGTGCCGGCAAGACGACGCTGCTCCGCATGCTCGCGACTGTCCTCGATCAGGACAGCGGATCGATTCGCATCTTCGGGCTCGACCCTGCCAGGCCGACTCAGCGAATCGAGATTCGACGGCGGCTCGGCTATCTGCCGCAGGTGGCCGGGCTCTACAGCGGTTTCAGCGCCTTCGATCTCGTCGACTATGTCGCGGTGCTGAAGGAGATCAGCGACCGGCGAGCGCGACGCGATGAGGTCCGACGCGTCCTCACCGACGTTGGGCTCGAGAGGGAGATGCACCGGCGAATCCGCACTCTCTCCGGCGGCATGCAGCGGCGTGTTGCGTTGGCTGCGGCCCTCCTCGGCACGCCCGAGGTGCTCGTGCTCGATGAGCCTTCCGCGGGGCTTGATCCCGACCAACGTCTTCGTCTCCGGTCGATCCTGTCCAACGTCGGACGGACGTCGATGGTACTGCTGTCCACCCACCAGACCGAGGAGGTCGCCGTGTTGTGTCAACGGGTACTCGTGCTCGACCGCGGAAAGATGTGCTTCGACGGTACCCCACGCGACCTCGCAGCCCTTGCTGCAGGCCGCGTGTGGATCGACCACGATCCCGGTAAGGGCGCGATCAGGTCGTGGGTAACCGCTGAGGGTCACGTCCGCAGCATTGGCACGCCGCCGCCCGGGGCTGACCTCGTCGAGCCCACACTCGATGACGGGTACCTTCTGCTCACCAGCAGCGGCGGGGCAGAGCCGGCTGCCTCATGAGCGTCATCGGCACCACAAGCGAGACGAAACCGCCCTCCGCCGTATCGATACGTGCACTTAGCATGATCGAAGCGAGGCGATACCTCACGAGCGCATCGCTGTGGATCGGGATGATCGTCGCCGTCGGCTTTGTGGCCCTTTCGAACAACGACTACTCGGGTCAGGGGTATGGCGAATGGATTCCATTGTCCGTCGGGCCGTTCGCGTTCGGCGTCTACGTCGCCGCGCTTCGCATCGGTGGACGCGACCGCGCAACTGATCGTCCAGCGCTCGCCGAGGAGAGTCCGCTCGACGCGTCCGAGCGGGCAATCGCGAGGTTGATCGGACTCGCCGTGCCCGTCGTGATGGCCGTTGTTGGCGTCATCGTGCTCGCCATCGTCGCAAACGTCGACGGCGGGTTCTGGGTCGGAGATCCGCCACGGCGGACGGACAGCGTTACCCACACGCTGCTCGAGTTGTTCCAGCCTCCGCTGCTCGTCGCGATTTTCGGTGCTGCGGGTGTCGCGATCGGTCGTTCCGTCCGCCACACAACCCCGGCGCTCATCATCGGTGCCGTGGTCTGGTTCGCGCTCTTCCTTGTCTGGTGGGCATGGAACGGGCCGGGGCTTCACGTGTTTGCACCGGTGCAGCTCCAACCCATGAGCATTCCCCTTGAGGGCGTCACCGATCCCAACTCGCTGCCAGCCGGATGGATCGTCGATGCACCGGGTGAGCACAACGATTTGTTTCGTCGGCAGTTGGTGCATGGCCCAACGATTCTGGGTCACCACGTGTACCTGCTCGGTGTGCTCGGCCTTTGGTCTGGCGCGGCGATTCGCAATTCGATCGGACGTCGGCTGATGCTCGGTGGCTTGGTCGTCGCCCTCGCCGGTGCTGCCTTCCAGCTCGTAGTCTCCCCTTACTGAGGTTCGTCCATATGGGCCAGATCTGGGTTGCCGACACCGAACCAAATCAGCGCTTCACCCTGTATAGCCGCGGCAATACCGGCGAGGTTTTTCCCAATGTCATCACCGCGCTGACCGGAACGCTGATCGGCGACGCGGTTCGCCAAGGACAGGTCGACGTATTCGTCGAGATGGGGTTCCTACGACCCAACGAAGTCGTAGGACCGTCCATCGGAACGGGTGTGTTCGGCGGATATCTCTATATGAACGGGTCGGTGGTGCGCCTCTCTGGAGTGCGGATGATCGGCATGACCACAAAAGACACCGACGAACAGATCATGGGCGAAGTCTCCGACCTTCCGCCATATCGCCGGGCCAAGGGCGACCGCAACCTCATGGCCACGTTGCTGCTCGGCCGCTCTGTGACAAAGCTGCTTCGTTCGCCGGATCTGACGCCCCTCGAGCGAGCTCGCGCTGAGGCCAGGACCTGGCTTTCGACCATTCCACGCCGTGAGTGGCGGAACTGCATCCGGTCCGGCGCGAGTCATCGTCGATCCGGCCGACCCCCGCGGTCTCGAACCAGGGGACGTCCTCGTGTGCGCCATCACGGATCCATCGTGGACACCGCTGTTCCTCGCCGCAGCCGCGGTCGTCTGCGACACCGGTGCCATTCAGAGCCACGCAGCGATCGTCGCCCGCGAGCTCGGCATTCCCGCAGTCCTGAGCGTTCCCGGCATCACATCGATCTCCGATGGCACCACCTTGCATGTCGACGGTGACAATGGGACCGTACGAATCGGCTAACACATCGCCACCGAAGTTCTACGCGCGCCAGTAGTTGCTGTTGAAAGCGTGTTTCACCGATCAAGTCAGGAAGTCAAAATGCACCCGTCCCTCACTCCACTGCGCCGCGTTGCTCTCATCGTTCTCGCAGCCACCGGCCTGCTCGTTGGCCTCTGGGCGATACTCAGCCCACGCGGGTTCTACGACTCGTTTCCCGGTGGCGGACGATCATGGATTTCGATCGACGGCCCGTACAACGAGCACCTCGTCCGCGACGTCGGAGGACTGAACCTCTCGCTCGTTGTGTTGACGATAAGCGCGCTGATCATCGGATCGAAAACACTTGTACGCATCACGGGGATCGCCTGGCTCCCGTTCGCGGTCCCGCACTTCATCTACCACGCAGCACACGCGTCGGACCTGAGTGGCACCGTCGACAAGGTCGCCAACGTCGGCGGACTCGGCCTGACGGCGCTGCTGGCCCTCGCCCTCGCCGTCTCTCCAGGCAACGGACCTGACAGCGGACCTGACAGCGGACCCGGCTGAGCCTGCGGCTGCCCACGACGTTGGGAACATCACGTACCCCCGAGGTGGCCGATCTTCCCAACGTCAGCTCAGCGGTGAGATGATGCCCGGAAGACACCTGATCGGGAGGCACTCATGTCGGATCGAGTAGTGCGGGTCACCTGCACCCACGACTGCCAGGACGCGTGCAGTGCACTCGTCACTGTCGATGCCACGGGACGCGCAACCGACATCCGTGCGGACGCGTCGCACCCCATCACGGGGCGACACCTCTGCGTGAAGGTCGATCGGTACCTTGACCGCGTCTACAGCGAGGATCGTCTGCTCTCGCCGATGCGACGCACCGGTCCGAAGGGTTCTGGCCAGTTCGAGCCCATCACTTGGGACGCTGCACTCGACGAGATCGCGACCCGCTGGAAAGACATTCTGGCAACTGATGGTGCCGAAGCGATTCTCGGCTATTCCTATCTCGGCTCGATGGGCATACTCGACGGGTTCGGCACCATGCAGGCGCTCTTCAATCGGCTCGGCGCAACCCAGCTCGAACGGTCGATCTGCGGGCCGCAATGGTTCGCGCTGTCTGGCCTGACCGGATGGCCGTGGTCCGACCCGGAGAACCTTCCCGACGCCCGCACGATAGTGGTGTGGGGCATGGACCCCGTGTCGACGTCCATCCACACCTGGGAGCTGATCCGCCGGGCGCGCAAGGGCAACGATGCGAAGCTCGTCGTGATCGACCCGTACCGGAGTCGCACCGCCGCATACGCCGATCTGCACCTCCGGCCGCATGCCGGAACCGACGGCGCCCTCGCACTGGCCGCTGCCCACGTCATCTTCCGAGACGGTCTCGTCGACGAGAGCTACGTCGCCGCGCACACCACGGACATCGACCTCTACCGCGCCGCGGTCGAGACCTGGACGCCGGAGCGAGCAGCCCAGGAGACCGGCGTCGAGGCGAGCGACATCATCGAGTTCGCCCACCTCTATGCCACGTCGCGACCGGCCGCGATCCGGGTCGGGGTCGGCATGCAGCGATCGATGGGCGCAGGCTCGGCGCTTCGAGCGATCCAATGCCTCCCCGCACTCACGGGCCAAGCGCAGTGGGCCGCTGGTGGTATGACCGGCGCGGTCTCGATCGGCCAGTTGAACCTTCCTGCGCTGTCCCGACCCGACCTGTCCCCGCCCGGCACCCGCCAGGTGAACATGATCCAGCTCGGACGTGCCCTGACCGACCCGTCGATGGAACCGCCGATCAGATCGCTGTACGTCTGGAACAGCAACCCCGCCGTCATCGCGGCCAACCAGCAAAGAGTGCTCGAAGGGCTACGTCGTAACGATCTCTTCACGGTCGTCCACGACCAGTTCATGACCGACACGGCCAGTCACGCGGACATCGTGCTGCCCGCGACCACGATGCTCGAACATGCTGATCTCGTTGGCAGCTGGGGGTTCTCGTACCTCTCATGGAACGAGGCGACCATCGCTCCGGTCGGCGAATCGAAGTCCAATGCCGAAGTCGCCCGCCTCCTTGCAGCTCGGCTCGACTTCACCGAAGACGTGTTCCGACTCGACGATCACGAACTCATGGAACTGGCCCTCGCCGGTTCATCGGCAGAAGTCGCTGGTGTCACCGTCGAGACCCTGCGCCGAGACGGCTTTGCGCGCGTCGGCGCGCCCATTGGTGAGGCGGTCACTGCGGACGCGACGTTCGCTTTCTCGTGCGCCGCGCTCGCGAAGGCCGGCATGCATCCCGTGGCCGAGTACCGCCCGCCCGCAAATCAGCCGACGCCCACAGGCACGTATCCGCTGCGCCTCCTCACCCTCAAGCGTCACTACTCGATCAATAGTTCGTACGGAAACCTGCCCGTGATGCTGCGTGCCGAACCCGACGCACGCGCCGAGATCCATCCGCTCGATGCCGCATCCCGAGGCATCGGCAACGGCGACGCCATCTCCGTCGTCAACGACCTCGGGCGGATGCTTTGTCACGCGACGGTGTCGGACAAGGTGCCGCAAGGCACCATCACGGTTCCCTTCGGAAGATGGCGAGCAGACGCTGAGGCCAGCGTCGACGGAGCCCGGACCGGCGGTGCCAACACCCTCACCGACGACACACTCGGCGACCTCGCCAACGGCCCGACGTTCTGCGACACCCTCGTCGAGGTCTCGCCGATGCGCGGTTGATCTCGCCGCCGTTCGTCACGTCACGCTCGGGAGTTGGTCCTCGCAGACGCAGGGGCGCGATGATGCCCGTGACCCAACGTCCACTACTCAGACACGGAGCAGCGAATGCACATCGGCATGTCGGTCATATTCCAGAACACCGGACGGACGATGACCGACCGCGAGGTGTACGTGGCCGAGCTGGCCATGGCGGCACGCGCAGAGGACCTCGGCTTCGAGAGCATCTGGACGGTGGAGCACCACTTCACCGACTACACGATGAGTCCGAGCCCGATGCAGTTCCTCTCCTTTCTTGCCGGCCGCACCAAGACCGCTCTGCTTGGTTCCATGGTCATGGTGCTCCCCTGGCACCAGCCGATCCGTGTCGCGGAAGAGATCGCGCTCGCGGATCACCTGAGTGACGGGCGTCTGATCCTCGGTATCGGACGCGGCTCGGGTCGAGTGGAGTTCGACGGCTTCGGTCTCGACATGGGCGAGAGCCGCGAACGCTTCCTGGAGACGGCGCATTGCGTTCTCGATGGACTCGAACAGGGTTGGTGCGAGGCCGACGGCGAGTTCGTGAAGCAGACCCGTCGAGACATCCGGCCCGCGCCGTTCAAGTCGTTTCGGGAACGCACGTACGGCGCGGCCGTGTCGCCCGAAACAGCGACGCTGCTCGCGGAACTCGGCGTCGGAATGCTGATCATCCCGCAGAAGCCTTGGGTGGACACGCTTGCCGAGCTTGAGGTGCATCGCACGAGATTTGAAGAAGTCCACGGACACTCCGCGCCGCCACCGGTGGTCGCCGCGTGGGTGTATTGCGATGCTGACGCCGACCGAGCGCAGTCGGAGGGACGCCGGTGGATCGGCGAGTACTACCAGACCGTCATCGACCACTACGGGTTCAACACCGGTCACCTCAATGGGCAGAAGGGCTACGAGTACTACTCAAAGATGGCCGAGCGGCTCAACGACGACGCCAAAATCCAAAAGACCAAGGACTGGTTCGCCGACATTCAGGTCTATGGAACGCCTGACCAGTGCATCGAAAAGCTGCAGCACATCGCTGGTCTTACCGGAACGAATGCGATGATCGGCGTCTTCCGATACGCAGGCATGCCGGTCGAGCAGGCGAACGCGAGCATGGACCTGTTCGCCCGCGAAGTTCGGCCGGTGCTCCAGGCAACCGGTGCCGGACTGCTGGCGCCGGTAGCCGGTTCCTAGCTCGGCCTGGTTACCAGGAGAGCGCAGCTCGTACGTCTGCCGCTAACAGGTTCAGCACGGCGCTGCGGTCGTGTTCCACAAACCGCCCGTCCCCACGGGTGAACCAGACGATGGCCTTCGTCGTGAGATCCGCGATCAGGATCTCCTCGACGTTGTGCTCAAAGTAGAAGTCGAACTTCTCCAAGCTCTCGTCGTCGGGTGACCTGACCTCGACCACGATCACTGCGGTATCAAACCAGATACCCTCCGGATCACCGCGGTGCACGCCGAGATCGGGGACGCGGAAGTCGTCCGCGGTGCCCAGGTTGAACTCGAGCCCGGCGCACAGCCCGACCCTGCTCGATCGCCGGTCAAGCAGGCCAAAGAGCAGTCCTTGCATACGGCCATGTCTGAATGCTGCTGCGGGTGCCATGTGGTACTCCCCGTTCCAGATCTCGTCATGGGTATCCAGTCCGAGACGCTTGCGTTCATCGAAAAGGGTGACCAATACAGCAGGCGGGTCTCCGAGCACCACGGTCTTCATCACCGAACTCTACGGGAGCGGTACGACAGTTTCGGAAGCACGGCGGGGTTCGCCCAGACGGCGATGCGCTACAGGCCGAAGAGTCGGTCGAGGACGTCGAAGTGGGCGTCGTCGTCGCCGACAAGGAGCGACTGCATCCCGATCGCAGCCGCACCTTCGACGTTGAGGGCCATGTCGTCGAGGAAGATGACGTTCTCCGCCGGGAGGTCAAGCAACGACAGCACGTGGTGGAAGATCCGCGCCTCGGGCTTGCGCATACCAACGGCCGACGAGTCGACGACATGATCGAAGAGCGAATCAAGATCCATGCTCACGGACCAGATGGGGCGGAACTCGGCGACGTTATTCGTGAGCAACACCGTCTTGACGCCACTCCCGCGAATGCGTCGGATTCGATCGAGCATGTCCGGCCTCGGAAGGAGACCGCTGATCGAGTCGGTCATTCCGTCGAAGTAGGCGCCGTAGCCCGGGTACTTCAGATCGATTTGCGCGCTGAATTTTGCAAGCGTCAATTCGCCGCGCTCGACCCGTGCCCACGGTGAGTCCGAATCGCCGTACGCCATCACGACCTTGAGCACATCGCGAATCGCGGTGCCGTCGAGGCCTACCGGGAGCGTCCGACGCTGCATCTTCGAGATCGGCTGCGTCACGACGCCTGCAAAATCGAAGACGGCTGCGTGAAGCGGGGACGTTGACACGGCGGGCAAGCTAACCCACTCGCCGCTAGCTGAGAATTCCACTCGCCGCGTGAGTAGGGTGACCCCAGGACACCTGAAGGAGCACTCCATGAAGCGCAACGCACCCTTGAACGAACGCCTGCACGGCATCGCTTTGTTTGCCGCCTGTACGCCGCACGAACTCGAATTGATCGATGCAAATTCGATGGGAATCGTGGTCAAGCCAGGTGCAGTGATCACCAGTTCTGGTCATGTCGGACACGAGTTTGTCGTGATCGTGAGCGGAACCGCGAAGGTCATGGTCGGCGATACGCACGTTGCCACGCTTGGGCCGGGCGACTTCTTCGGCGAGGTCGCGCTGCTCGATAGCGGCGTCCGAACCGCGACGATCGTCGCCGAGACAGAAATCGACGCGCAGGTCTCGTCGCACACCGAATTCAACACGATTCTCGACGGCGCGCACTCGGTCTGTCGTCGGCTGCTCGTGGGTCTCGCCCGCAGGCTACGTGCCGCGGATGTGTTGCTGTCGTCGTCGGCCGCGCACTGACCGACTGCCACGAGGATTCGCAAGTGAGCCAGAACCTACGCAACTACATCGCCGCGATCTACGGCCTCGACCACGTACTGCGGCTCGTGCCCGTGGACGCCTGGGACCGACCGTCACCGTGCGAGGGGTGGACCGTTCGTGACGCGACCGGCCATGCGATCGGCGTCGTCTCCAACGTCGGAGCGCGCTGCGGTGCCGGCGAGCTGGTCGATGTGTTCACCGACAGTCCAGGTCAGATCGCCGGTGACGATCCGTACGCAACATGGTTGGAGATCCGCAATCGAGTTGTCGAAGCGCTCGACCAACCGGGCGTGCTGCAGCGCACCGTTGGGTCGACGTTGGGGGCGATGTCGATCGACGCGTTCATCGCCAACATGTGTGCTGATGCCGTCATCCATACGTGGGATATCGCCCGTGGGGCCGGTGTCGATGAACGCCTCGACGCCTCGCTGGTTGGTTACGTCGACGCGATCATCCGGGCGCGCGACGAGGCTGTGAATCGGGCACCGAAGCGGTTCGTCACCCCCGTTGATGTTGCCGCCGATGCGGACGCGCAGACACGGCTCCTCGCCTTTTCTGGCCGCCAGGCCTAACAATCATCAGCTCAGTTCCAGAGCGATTCAACTAAGTTCAACAAAGACGGAGCCAACGATGTTCGACTATGTGATCAAGGGCGGGACGCTCATCGACGGCACGGGCGGTCCCACGCGCACCGGTGACGTTGCGGTGCGCGACGCTCGCATCGTGGAGGTCGGCGGCCGCATTACCGGCTCTGCTCGATCCACGATCGACGCGGACGGTGCGATCGTCTCACCCGGCTGGGTCGACGTGCACACGCACTACGACGGCCAGGTGTGCTGGGATAGCGCGATGGCCCCGTCCGCTGACAACGGTGTCACGACGGTTGTCATGGGCAACTGCGGAGTCGGGTTCGCACCGGTCCCTCCCGGTCACGAGCAAGAACTCATCGAGCTGATGGAGGGCGTCGAGGACATTCCCGGCTCCGCGCTCTACGAGGGCGTGGAATGGGGCGCTTGGGAGACGTTCCCCGAGTATCTCGACTACCTGTCGACGCGCCAGTACGCGCTCGACGTCGGAGCACAGATCCCGCACGGTTCCGTCCGGTTCTACGCGATGGGCGAGCGCGGCCGACAGAACGAGGACGCAACGTCGGATGATCTCGACGCGATGGGACGGATCGTGGCTGACGCGTTGGAAGCGGGTGCACTTGGGTTCTCAACGTCTCGCACGATCGGCCACCGTGCGCTCTGGGGCACGCCGGTTCCGGGGACGTTCGCCGCCGACGAGGAGCTGCTTGCGATCGCGGCTGCGATGGGCCGCGTCGGCAAGGGCGTGTTCGAGATGATCCCCGCCGGAACGGTCGGCAAGCTCGCGAATCTGGGCGGCGAGAAGACCACGCAGGGGGCGGAGCACGACCTCATGCGACGCTTCTCGCTCGTGAGCGGGCGTCCGGTCACGTTCACACTCGTGCAGTCGCCTGACTACGACCCGAACCTGTGGCGGTCCATTTTGGGCCTCACGGCTGCGGCGAATGCTTCTGGAGCGCGACTCCACCCGCAGGTCGCGTCACGTCCGATCGGGTTCCTAACGGGCCTATCGGCGTATCACCCGTTCATTCGTAAGCCCACGTACATTTCGCGACTGGCGGGTTTGCCGGTAGCGGAGCGTGCGCTGGCCATGCGTTCACCGGAGATCAAGGCCGCGCTGCTTGCCGAGGATTCGATCCGTCCCGAGGCGCCTGGCTCGATGGAGAACGTCTACGGGCTGTTTACCCGATCTGCCGCCGTGATGTTCCCGCTGAATGATCCGGTCGACTACGAGCCGGGTCGCGACGAGACACTGGGCGCGCTCGCCGCGGCTGCCGGACGAGAGCCGCTTGAGTACCTCTACGACTTCCTCGTTTCCGACGATGGCCGACGGTTCGCTTCACTCAGCACGGTGGACACCTATGCGCGCATGGAAGTTCTACGCGAGATGCTGCTCGACCGGCACACCGTCACAGGTCTGAGCGACGCCGGTGCGCACGTCACGCTGATCTGCGACGGCACCATGCCGACCACGCAGCTCACCCATTGGACCCGCGACCGCGTGCGTGGCGAGCAGATCCCGATCGAGTTCCTTGTCGCGAAGCAGACATCGCGCAACGCTGCGCTTTACGGCCTCACCGACCGGGGGACGCTGGCAGAAGGTATGCGCGCAGACATCAATGTGATCGATCACGCTCGGCTGAGCGTCGCTCCTCCGGTTGCACACAATGACCTTCCGGGTGGCGGCACCCGCCTCATCCAGCCCGTGCGGGGCTACCTGGCGACGTTGTGCAACGGCGTGCAGACCCGTTCTGACGATGCCGACACGGGTGCGCGGCCTGGCCGTCTGGTGCGCCGCTGAGATTGCTCCGCGTGCGAATTCTCGCTCCCAGCACCAGAACGCGCACGCACACACACCCCCACCCGTACTGGTTCGGCGCACCAGCCCGTTCAATGTGCGAATTGGCTCAGAAGGCGACGCGCCGGGTGAAGCCACCGTCGACCACGATGTTCTCGCCCGTCACCCAGCCGGCGCGTGGGCTGCACAGGAACGTGATCACATCGGCGACCTCCTCGGGTGTGCCGAGTCGACCGGCCGGATGATGCTCGCGGTTGGCCTCGTAGTAGTCGGGGTTGCGGCCGAGAATGCGACCCCAGCTCCCGTCGTCGATATGGATCGGTCCCGGTGACACGACGTTGGCCCGAATGTGCTTCGGCGCAAGTTCGATCGCAAGCTGATTGACCCAATTGATGAGCGCGGCCTTCAGGGCACCATAGGCGCGACTGCCATCGGGATAGGCGTGGTATTCGATGGCCGTGATCGTCCCGAGCTGCACGATCGAGCCGATACCAGACGCTTCGAGGAAGGGCATGACCGCGTCGATCAGTTCGACCGATCCGAGGACGTCGGTCTCGAAGATCGTGCGCCACTTCTCGACCGTGTCC
The DNA here is from genome assembly GCA_043720395.1 of Acidimicrobiia bacterium. Classification (GTDB taxonomy): domain Bacteria; phylum Actinomycetota; class Acidimicrobiia; order Acidimicrobiales; family JANYDT01; genus JANOYY01. The sequence continues at coordinate 13,066 of JAYSSR010000074.1, read as the reverse complement.
GGCGCGCCACCGAGCGCGGACACGTTGGAGACCACGATGTCGACGCCGCCGAGTCTCTCGGCGGCCTCGAGCGCCCAGCGTCGAAGCGCCGTGTGGTCGATCACGTCGACCGCCGCACCCCACACGATCACGTCGGGCGCTGACGCCTGGAGCGCTTCGACGCGGCCCGCAACGGTAGCCGCGTCGCGTCCGCAGATGGCCACGTTGCAACCCTCCGCGACGAGGCCGTGGGCGACGGAGCGGCCGATGCCGCGGCTCGCGCCGGTGATGAGCGCGCGGCGACCGGTGAGTCCGAGGTCCATGAGTTTCCGTTCCGTTCAGGGCTGTTCTGTTGCGTGCTTTCGCGGCTTCGGTTTCAGGTCGGTAGGGCGACGATGGTGACCGTGCCCTCATGGCCGTTGACCGTGATCGTTGCGCCCGTCGGGATGCGCTTGGTGGCGTCGGCGATCGAGGGGACGCACGGGATGCCGAGTTCGCGACTCACGATAACGGCGTGCGTTCCGACCGCTCCGACGTTGACCACCACGGCGGCCGCCGCGAGGAACAGCGGCGTCCACGCGGGGTCCGTGTTCGGCGCTACCAGGATGTCGCCGGTTTCGAGGTCCTCCGGGTCATCGACGCTCAGCAGCACCTTGGCGGTACCCGTCGCAATGCCGGGCGAACCGGCCATGCCCTTCAGGACATCGCCGACCTTGACCGTGGTGAAGGTGGCGTCGGCCTTGCGTGCCCACTCCGTGAGCGGTGGCGAGTTCTTATCGAAGATATAGGGAGGCTGCAGCTCGTAGAGCGAGAGGTAATCGGTCTCGCGTTCGCGCAACGTCGCGGTGAAGGCTGCCGGGTCCGCTACGAACGAATCGAGCTCGTCCTCTTTGAGCATATAGATCTGCTTCGCACGATCGAGATGACCGGTTGCGACCATGCGGCGTCCGAGCTCGTTGAAACACATGCGGATCTCGTGGACGGCGCGGATGTTGCTGGTCTTGCAGCGCTCGCGTGCGGCCATGAAGACTGCGGCCGAGCTGAGCCCCGCAGTGAGCGTGCCGAGTGCCTCGTCGTTGCCGTTGAACATGGCCTGGAGTTCCGCAGTGAGCTTCTCGCGCTCGGCGGCACCTCGGGCCTCGCCCTTGCGTGGATCGGCTGCGTCGTCGTTGCGGCGCAGACGGTCGATGGCCGAGTAGAGCAATCCCGGACGCGTTTCGTAGGCATCGCTGTACAGGTCCCACTCGTTCGGGCCACGGCCACCGAACTCCTCCATGAAGCCGTTGACAGCGTCGGCGAACGCTCGGGCATCGGCCTCGTCGCTCGCTTGGACGCGGGTGTCGATGGCATCGAGCCCAGCGTCGAAGAGGGTAGTGAGCGGGGCCGACTTGCGGACGGTTCTCGAGAGATCCCAGATCGCGTTGGCGATGAGCGCAGAGTCGACGCCGCCGATTCCGGAGAGCAGTTTCGTCACCATAGTCGGGTCGATCTCAGCAGTAAGCGCGCTTAGGATACCGGGGCCGACCGATGCGCCGAGCGACGCCCACACGTGCGCGCCAAACATGGCAACCAGATGCGCCTGAATTGACCGCGCACGGCCGAGCAGTTGGGCCGTACTGAGCGAGCTCAGGTCGGGGCGACTGTCGCGCAGCGCCTGTGCGTCGAGTTTCTGACGCTCGATGATCGGCACGTCGGGCGTCGACATGATCCAGCCCATGCTCTTGGTGAGCTTCTCGGTGTGGCGCGGCGACGTGTGCCAGTCGTATTCGACGTAGGCGGGAACGGCGGACGGGTCGTCGAAGTAGGCGTTGTCCACGGCCTGCCACCCTGCGCCCGAGCGAACACCGAAGAGGCGGGCCTGGGTCAACGAGTTGTAGAAGTACCCGCCGAAGAGACCGAACGACTCGGGCTTGACGGCGTCGTATTCATCAGCGTCGAAGATGCCCATCTGCACGAACCCGTCGCGGCAACCCAGCACGATTCCGCTCTCCCACGCGAAAGTCCACCCAAGTGGACTTACGGGGTCCGACAGCACCTCCCCGGCATTCCCGCGTGTGTAGTTCGGGAAGTTGTCCGTGGGCTCACGGTCGACGATCCAACGTGCTCCGAGCATTTGCTTGCTGTCCCCCAGGTTTGCGTGCCACGCATGGTGCTGCGGGCGGCGTCCGTGGAATATACCGGGCGGTTAGTTCTTCCGCCTGCCGCGTCGCGGTTTGGCTCGCCTCGCCCCGGCCCGGCCCATGCCGACGTTGGGACACATTGCATCCCTCAGCGAGGTGATTCGTCCCAACGTCGCGGAGTCCTACGGACCGACGATGCGGCGAGCGAGTTCGGAGACTGCCTCGACGGACCGGCGAGCGCCGAGCGTGGTGAAGCTGCGCTCGCCGCGCAGCGCTGCTACCGACGACACCTCAATCAACGACACGAGCGTCGCGCCAACCACGCCCGCTTCGGCCTGCGAAATCTTCGGACGCTCGCGGCGCGCCGCAACAGCGAGGAGATCGGCCAGCTCGGCACGAAACAACTTGCGGTGCGCTTCAAAACCTAGGCTGAGCCCCGCAGTCGTCACGAAGAACACGAGGGCGGCAGTGCGGCGCGAACGCGCATAGGACAGAAGCGTTGCAACGACGGTTCCGATCTCGTCGCTCGCTGTGACGGCGTCGGACGCCACGCGAAGAAACTCCTCGCTGAATTCGCGCATCGCTTCGATGAGGATCTGTTCCTTTCCATCGAAGTGGTAGTAAACGGCCGCCGGGGTCAGGTCGGCGTGCGCCGCGATATCCGACACGGTGACCTCGTCGTACGGGGTGCGAGCAAACAGACTCAGCGCCGACGACGTGATCAGTGCTCGACGCGAGGGACGGTGCGCAGGGCGAGCATCGGGTGACTTCTTCACCGGGTTTGCTCGTTCACCGTCGGGTACCCTAGGTGAGTGACGAAGTCGCTGGCGCACCGCCCATCACGACGCGAAGACATCATCGAGTCCGCGATTTCGGTGTTCGCTCAGCATGGATTCGTCGATGCTTCGGTGAACGACATCGCTGATCGTGTCGGCGTTGCGGTAACCGCCGTGTACTACCACTTTTCCGGCAAAGAGCAGCTCTACGAAGCCGCCATTACGTCCGTTCTACGGACCGTCGATGACGTTGTCGCGAACGTTCGAGCTGATGGTGTCGCCGCTAGCCCCGGCGATCTCCATCGGGTGATTGATTCCGTGTGGGATTGGGTCGATGAGCATCCCGACGCCGCAACGCTCATGCATCTTCACACCCCCGCAGCAACAAGAAACGCTGCTGGCCTGCGGCGCGAATTCGACGAACTTCACATTCGTCGAGCCTTCGACTACCTCGACACCGACAAAAATTCGACCACGGCAGGGCGTCAGGCTGTTGCAGGACTCGCCGTTCGGACGCTCGTCGACATGCTGATCGCGATTCACCCCATGCGACTCGCAGGTGGGCCACTCAGCGGCTTCTCGTCGCCGCAGTTGCGCAAGGCAGTGAAGAACGTCTCGGACCGACTACTCGCTGCCGTTTGACCCAATAGTGAGAAACGCGGGGTGCTTCGCGACGTGAGGTTTACGTCGTCGCCGTCGTCACCGCGGTCGCGTCAGGTTTCTTCCGCCTGATCTTGATGACGCCGGTCCGTGCTGCCAGGGAGACAGCCGCGAGCAACGAGATGCCCTGGAAGAGCGGTTCAACCCACAACTGCGAGCCGTCGAATACCAGCTGCAATCCTTTGATACCCCAAGCCAAGCAGAAGAGCGCAATCACCATGCCCCAGACGTTCGGGCGACCCTTCAGCTGCGAGGCACCGAAGAACACCGCCGCGATCGCCGGGAACAAATAGCCCGGGCCGAACGACGCAGTGGCGATGCCGACCTTCCAGCTCTGCACCACTCCAACGATCGCGGCGATGGAGGCCGAGGCGATGAGCGAGCGCCACACGAGGCGGTCGGTCTTCACACCGGCGAGTCGAGCGGCTTCAGGGTTGCCACCGGTGGCAAACATGTAGCGCCCGGCCGGGGTGTGCTCGAACACGAACCAGATGACGGTGGCCAGCGCGAAGAACAGGTAGACGTAGCGTTCCTGCCCGAACCACTTCGTCGTGCCGATCTTCTGGAACCGTTCGGAGAAGGCGCTCGTTATGGTCTCCCCCTTGCCCATCTTCAGGGCCGCGGCATTGGCGATCTGGCTTATGCCCAGCGTGGCGATGAAGCTGTTGATGCGCATCTTCACCACGAACCAGCCACTGATCGCACCGAGCAGCGCACACACGAAGATCATGACGAACATCGACACCACGGGGTTCCAGTGGTGCTTCTGGTTCAGCACCGCCGATCCGACGATCGAGAGCGCCGCCATGTTTCCAACGGACAGGTCGAAGGTGCCGGTCGCAAGCGGCACCAGAAACGCAAGTGCCATGATGCCCGTGACTGCGTACTCGGTGAGCTGCAGGTGCAGCGTCGTGGTACTGAGAAACGTCGACGGCCGCAGCGCGCCGAACACGACCATGAACAGCCCCCAGAGGTACAAAGCGCTGTACTTGTCGAGACGGAGCTTCTTGATCATGCGGACCTCCGGGTGTTTTGCAGCTGCAGATGTTCAATGGTTTCGGGTGTGACGTCGGCACCCGTCAGTTCGGCGACCACATGCCCTTCGGCGAGGACGAGCACGCGGTGACAAAGTCGGACGAGTTCGTCGGTGTCGGTCGACGCGACCAGCGTTGCGGTACCGTCTGCGGCCGCTTCGTCGACCAGCGCATGGATCTGGTCCTTGGCACCGACGTCGACCCCCTGCGTCGGTTCGTCGAGCAGCAAGAGCTTCGGTGACATCCGCAGCGCCTTGGCGAACATGACCTTCTGCTGGTTGCCACCGCTCAGCGAACCGATAAGCGCCTCGGTGCCCGACAGGCGGATTGAGAGTTTGTCGACCCACGACGTTGTCTCAGCAAGCTCGATCTTGCGCCGTAGGCGGCCGCCTTTCACGAACCGCGCGACATCGCTGACTGACATGTTCTCCCGCACCGAAAATGGCGCGATCGCGCCACGCACGGAACGGTCGGCGGGCACGTTCGCCACACTTCGCTCTTTCGCAACGGCCGGGTCATAGTTCGGAACGTCGGCGCCATCGACGACGACGGTCCCATTGGAGCGAGGCATCTGGCCTGCGATCAGGCCGATCACGTGCTCACGACCGGAGCCCTGTATCCCTGCGACGCCGACGATTTCGCCGGGCCGGACGTGGACGTCCAGCCGTTGAAGGTGACCGCCACGCAGTCCGCTGATCATCACGATCGGGTCCCCCATAGCTGACGACTCCGAGACGGTACCGAGCTCAACGCGGTGCCCGACAATCAGTTCAACCAGACCGTTGTGGTCGAGTTCGGAGACAGGAACCGTCGCCACCTTTTTCGCGTCTCGAAGCACCGTCACCGTGTCGGCCAACTCGAACACCTCGTCGAGATGGTGTGACACGTAAAGGATCGACACTCCGCGCGCCTTGAGCTTCTTCACCACTTCGAAGAGGCGGGACTTGTCGTCGGCGGCAAGCGACGCTGTCGGTTCGTCGAGAACCAAGAGGCTTGCGCCGCTTTCCCACCCGACGAGCGCGCGGGCGATTGCCACCGCGGTGCGCTGCGCAGGTGCAAGCTCAGACACCGGCACCTTGACGTCGAAGTCGGCGAAACCGAGCACGTGCATCGCCTCGGTCGCCCGTTTGGCCTCCGCGCGCCAGAGGATGCGACCACCCTGGCCCGTCGAGTATCCGTTCACGAGTGCAAGGTTCTCAACAGTGTTCACACTCGCTACCAGTCCGAGGTCTTGGTGGACGAAGCGAATTCCTGCGGTGGACGCTGCAGCCGCGTGACCCAGCGTCAGTGGCCGGTCATGTGCCCACGCCGACGCTCCGGGATCGGGCTGGTGATACCCGGCCAACACTTTGATGAGCGTCGATTTCCCGGACCCGTTCTGACCGACGAGGGCATGCACCTCGCCTGCAGCAACCGTGAGGTCGACATCGGCCAAGGCCGTTTGACCGGGAAAGGTTTTCGACAGATGCTCGATGCGCAGAGCGTCAGACATGTGTGGCCCCCAACTGTCGTGTCACTCGCACCCCTGTGCTTCCCTCGTTGGCCCCGGGCACGTTAGCAACCCCGGGTTTGCGACACCGGCGACATGCTGTCCAAACCGACTTTCTAGAGATTAACTCCAGAAACTGTTATGCTCGTGACGGACGTCATACAGTCGTCACGTCGGCCTCCGCCGGACCAACCACGACGACGTGCCATGCGGCGCGTCGCGACACCCACCCTGAGGGAGAAACACAATGTTGAAACGCTCGAAGCTCACGACGGTCGGCATACTTGCCGTCGCCGTCGGGCTCGCTCTCACCGGACCGGTCGGAGCAGTGAAGAAGGCCACGACAAAGAAGGCGGCGGTCGGCGACGCAGCCGGTTTGGCACGAGCCAAGACAGAGCTGCTCACGTGGGGCAAGCCGAACGACAGGATCGGCCCGACCGTGCCACTCAAGTCGAAGCCACCGAAGAAATCGGTCTACTGGTTCGAGGCCGAGGCAGCATCGTCCAAGGCCATCACGCCGGGCCTCAAGGACGGCGCTGCGCTGCTCGGCTGGGACCTGAAGGTCGGCCAGATCAAGGCGTTCGACCCCGCACAAGCCTTCCAGCAGGCCATCGACGCCGGCGCCAACTACATCGCCATTTCCGGTACGCCCTACGCCCTCTACAAGGACCAGGCCGAGGCTGCGGAGAAGAAGGGCATCAAGGTCGTCAGCTGCTTCGCCGCTGGACCGGAAAACGCTCCCGGACCCGGTAGAAACCTGCTAAATCAGTGTGGCGACGAGAACTTCGTCCAGAAGACCGGTCCAGCGATGGCGAACTGGATGACCGTCGACTCGAAGGGCACGGCGAACGTGCTCATCGTGAACTGGCCCGACTACCCGGTGCTGCTCCTCGAGGAGGTCGCATTCCGCGCCGAGCTCACGAAGAACTGCAAGAAGTGCGTCGCCGACACGCTCAAGTTCACGCTCGACGACTTTGTCGGCGGCAAGATCCCGAACATGGTCGCGTCGAAGCTGCAGGCGAACAAGAAGATCAACTACGTGTTCTTCACCTTCGGCGACAGCCCGGCCGGCGTGACGGCGACGCTCAAGTCGGCGGGTCTTCTGAGCAGGGTCAAGGTCTTCGGCCAGGACTTCAACAAGGGCGACCTTGAGGAAATCGTGGCAGGAACCATGGGTGCCTGGTCGAGCGACCCGAAGGCGTACGCCGGCTGGCTGATGATCGATGCCGCGGCCCGAGATTCAATCGGTCAGGCCAATACCGAGGAGCGTGCGGTCGCCGCACTCCCGTCCTACATCGTTGGAACTCCGGCCGAGGCGCAGAAGGTCCTCGCCCTCCCGGGCAGCGACTGGAACCCCGCAGACATGTCCGGGCAGTTCAAGAAGCTCTGGGGCGTTTGACCCACTGAGCCCTTGAGCTCTCACTCGTAGAACGAGCCCGGACCCCGAGGGTCCGGGCTCGTTCGCGTTCTGCACCAAGACGCTCCCAGAGCGTTCAGGCACCAACACCGTGGCGGGCCAAGCGGAACTCGAGGTGACGCTGCACGTCGGGCCACTCGGCGGCGAGGATGCTGTAGAAGTGCGTGTCTCGCACCGTGCCATCACGACGACGCTGGTGGTGGCGCAACACGCCGTCTTTCTTCGCACCAATACCTGCGATCGCCCGTTGTGACGCGAAGTTGAAATTGTCGGTGCGCAGACCCACGACCGCACAACCCAGCGTCTCAAACGCATGCCCGAGCAACAGCAGCTTGCAGGTGGTGTTCACGTGCGTGCGCTGGCACCTTGCTCCGTAGAAGGTGTAGCCGATCTCCACGCGGTCGATGTGGGGCACGATGTCGTGGAATCGGGTGCTGCCGAGCACGACGCCGCTTGCTCGGTCGCGCACGACCCACGGGCACTGGTGTCCCTCCGCACCGGCAACGAGCGCGTCCTCGATGTACTGCGCCGTTTCGCCGGGCGCAGGAACCGACGTGAACCACAGATTCCACAGCTCACCATCGGATGCTGCCGAGGCGAGTCCGTCGTGGTGGGCCATCGTCATCGGTTCCAAAACGATCGTCTCGCAGGCCAGTTCGACCGGTTCCACTCGAATCATTTGTCACCCTCCGTCGCCAAACGGTCAACCCACGAGTGGAGGTTCTGGTTGCCCTGCTCGTTGCGTCCGTAGCGGACCACATCGTCGGGGATGGCCTCGAAGCCGTCGGTGATCTGCAGCACCGTCGCAAAGTCCTCGTCACGCGTCACGGCGAAGTACAGCTCACGCTTCGCATCGGCGTCGACGATCTGCTCCTCGGTGATCGTGGGTTCGCGGAAGTACTGGTACTGCTCAACCGTGCAGCGGTTCGGCGACGTACCCGGATAGATCCGACTGAGCATGAGACCGGAACCCGGCAAGCCGGAGATGGACACGTTCGGAAACACATAGTGGACGAGGCTCATCGCCTCACGAAGCCGCCACTCGTCGTCGGGCAGATCACGCATCGCAAGGATCGGCTTGTTCGCGAAGCCGAGGCGCACGTGCGGCCCATAGAGGTCAAAGGCGTTGCGGTTGGTGATCGACTTCGCTCCGATCGAATTCCGGTGGAGATAGCCGAGGTGGTACCCATCGACGTACCCGTCGGCGGTCACCTTCCAGTTCCCGCTCTCGCACGACAGACCGTCGCGGTGGCGATGCAGTTTGTCGAGCTGGAGGATGTCGAGTGCCGACGCCATGTCGCCGAGCCACGCGTCGATGTCCATCGGCGCGCCGGGCGTGAGGACAGCGAAAACCGCACCGGAACGCTCCGCGGTCGACAGCTCGATGAGGCCCGTGACGTCGAGACCTTCGAACGACTCCCGTGCGGTGTTGCCCACCAGCACGCCCTTCGTGTCGTATACCCACGAGTGGTACGGGCACGTGAGGCGACGTGCGTGTCCGAAGCACCCATCGGTGATCTTGGCCCCGCGGTGGCGACACACGTTGAGAAAAGTCCGAACGACGCCATCGTCGCCGCGCATCACCACGATCGGACGCTGCGCGATGTCAAGCGCCGTGTAGTCGCCGGCTTGCGCGAGATCACAGGAGAGCGCGACGAGCAGGGGCGAGCGGCGGAACACCCCTTCGAGTTCCCGCTCGAAGCGCTGCGGGTCGCGGTAGGTCGAGACCGGAACCTCCACCATCGCATCACTGAGTTCACCCACCTCGTTGTCGACGTTGGACAGCAGACGCCTCGCAACGTCGATCAATGGTGACGCGGCCATCAGTTCCTCGGCATTCGCACTCGCATGGCAGGAAACTAACTCAACAAGTAGTTCCCGTGGACCGAATGATCGACTCCGGGCACTCGGCCTCTAAGGCGACGCCTGAGTCGACCTCCGACGCCTGAGTCAGAGTCTGCAGATAGGAGCGACGTACGATGCACGCATGGCGACCAAGAAGCGTCCGCTCGGACGGCCACCGGACTCTGATTCGACCGAGACGCGCCAGCGCATCATTGATGTCGCGCGCAATTCGTTTGCGGAGTTCGGGTACAGCAGCACGACGAACGGCCAGATTGCGACCAGATCCGGGATCACGACTGGCGCGCTGTACCACTACTTCGATTCGAAGGTCGACCTGTTCCGGGCGACGTACGCTGACTCCGAGGCACTGATTTATGAGCGCTTCGAGGCTGCACTCGCAAGCGAGACAACGTTTATCAAGCGACTTGAGGCAGTACTCGAAACCGCGCATGTACTGAACCACGAGGACCCATCGCTCGCAAGATTCATCGGTGCGGCCCGCATCGACCTTTCGCGTCACGACGAACTGCGAGCGGCCGCCCGTACTCCCGGCATGTATGGAATGACGTTCTTCAATCGGCTGATCGATCAGGGCGTGGCGTCGGGCGAGATCCGCCCGGAGAATCGCGAGATGGTCGCCGCCTTCATCAGGACGGTCGTGGTCGGTCTGACCGACGCGGTATCGCACGACACCAAGAGTCACCGCTTGGCTGTCGACGCCATCGGCGCGGCCATCGAGGGTCGCCTCATCGAGACCAAGCGACGCTCGGCGAAGCGCTGACGCCGGCTCGTCGGGCCAACAACCTACGGGCGCACGACCGCCAGGTTGCCCTCGCTCCAGTCTCGGTGCAGCGTCCGACGCACGATCCGCCATCCATCGGGTGTGCGGACGAGTGCGTCCTCGTAGCGTCCCGCGATGATGTAGTTGACGCCGCCCTCCGCAGCCTTGCGGACGTGCTGTGCCTGGAAATAGCACCGACACGTTGCCCGGTCGCCGTCGACGCGCACCTGATGATTTGCCACCAGGTGCTGCGACGCGTCGAGCGGAGCAAGCGATCCCCGGATCTTGTCGACGATCGAGTCCACCGACGGACGCTCGTCGCCGAGGAACGCCGTGGCATCGGGATGGAAGATGTCGCGCAGGTGATCGAAGTCATGAGTATCGATGGTCCAGCAATAGTCGATCGTGAGATCGATGATCTCCCGACGATCGGCGTCAGATTCGTACGTGCTCATATGAGTATCCATTCTCCATCAACGTTTTCGAGTGCTCCCCGCTCGGTCAACTCTGACAGAAATTGATCGGTGAGTTATATTCAGCGTTCGTGCCTCGCGACAACCGCGGACACGTGAGCCGCGAGGGGTCGCCGTGGGAATACTGGATGGACAGGTCGCTTGCATCACGGGAGGGACGCGTGGCATCGGCCGCGCGATCGCCGAAGCGTTCCTGCGGGAGGGCGCGAGCGTCGTGATCAACGGACGCAGCCCCGACAAGGGCGCGCAGGCCATCGCCGAAATGGCGGCCGGAGACCGAGCACACTTCGTCGCAGCAGACGTGAAGACCCGCGAGGCGTGCGATTCGCTGATCGACGAGACCGTCGCCCGCTATGGCCGCCTCGACATCATGGTTGCGAACGCTGGCGGATCATCGAACTTCGCACCGGTTGCGTCGCTCACCGACGAGGCGATGCAGGACGCTCTCGTGTGGAGCTTCTGGCACTCGTTCTGGACCCTGCGCAAGTCGCTCAACGTGTTCATGCCACAGGGCAACGGACGCTTCATCGCCATCTCGTCGGTAGAGGGCAAGGTCGGCAAGCCGGCGATCTCCCACTACGTCGTTGCGAAGCATGCGATCCACGGACTGGTGAAGTCGGCGGCCAAGGAGGTCGGCGCAATGGGCATCACCGTCAACGCGCTGTGCCCCGGCGCGATCGAGACGGACACCATGTTGGAGCAGGGTCCGGCTGCGGCGGAAGCGATGGGCATGACCTATGACGCACTGCTCAACGTCTTCGCGCAGGACTCGGCCATCAAGCGTCTCAACGATGTTGAAGACGTCGCCCAGGTCGCCGTTCTTCTGGCCTCCGAGGCCGGAGCCGGCATCACGGGATCGATGATCTCGATCGACGGCGGCACGGCCCCGTACTGACACACACCATCCAGACCATTCACAAGACCGTTACCAAAGAAGAGGAACAACAGACATGGGAAAGCTGGACGGCAAGGTCGCCTGCATCACGGGCGGTACGCGCAGCATCGGACGCGCGATTGCTGAAGCGTTCGTAGCCGAGGGTGCGAGCGTCGTAGTGAACGGACGCGACGCGGCGAAGGGCGAAGCGGCGGTTGCGGAAATGGGCGGCGGTGACCGAATCGCGTTCTATGCGGGCGACGCAGCGAAACAGGCCACCGTGGAAGGCTTGATCGATTTCACGATCGAACGGTACGGTCATTTGGACATTTGCTGCCTCAACTCGGGTGGAGTTTTGATGACGGCACCCGTCGCGTTGATGTCCGATGAGGAGTGGCAGCTCGAGATCGACTGGAACCTGAATCATGTGTTCTGGGGGATGCGCCGGGCGTTGCAGCACATGCTCCCGCGTGGATACGGGCGCATCATCGTGACGTCGTCGATCGAGGGGAAGCTGGGCAAGCCCGGCATTCCGGGGTATGTCGCCACGAAACACGCAGTCAATGGCTTGGTGAAGTCGGCTGCATTGGAAAATGGCACGACTGGCGTGACCATCAATGCGATTCTGCCGGGGCTCGTGGAGACCGACATCGTCCGCAACACCGGCCCCGATTCGGCCGCAGCGATGGGGATCACCTACGACGAAATGATTGGCTTGTTCACCAACGAGTCGGCCATCAAGCGTCCGAACAAGGTCGAGGAGGTCGCAGCGGTTGCGGTGCTGCTCGCTTCGGACGCTGCGCGCAACTTCACGGGCTGCCTGTTCCCCGTGGACGGCGGGAGCATGCCCTACTGATCTGACCGGTGTGGCCGCTAGACGGTGCGGCCCATAAACGCAGCGACCTGATCGGCGACTGACGCACCTTCAGGGGCTGGCTTCTCCGCGTCGAAGAGCCCGGGCGTGCGTAGGTCAGGCGTGATGAACATCTTCGCCGCGGCGAGCACGCCCGCGGCGAATTCGGGCTCGATGTCGGTGCTGAGGCCGGCCGCCTTTGCGAGGTCCCAGGCGTGGCAGAAATTGTCGTTCGTGAAGATGGCTGCCACGACTGCGCCGGGCATTTCACCGAACGGCATCTTCACGGTGCGGCCCAGGACCGAGGGGTCCGCGTTGAACGCTGCAAGCGCCTCATTGACCGCCGCCCGGTAACTCGCAGCCGGGTTCTCACCGGCAAGATCACCAGCGAGGCTGGCGAAGTCGACGTCACGGCCCGCAACACAGGCCGAAGCCATTTTGGCACCACCGATGACATGGTTGACGACGCCTTTGGCGTCCCATTCCGTGCATGGTGACTGGTCCGACCACTTGTCGGGTGAAACCGCGGCAATGGTCCGCTCCATGATTTCGTAGGCGGTCGAGAGGTCGGAGATCGGGTCCATCGGTCGTTCCTTTCACGGGGCGGCGTCTGCCGCCAGGACTGCCGTTCAGTCTATTAAGGTCATAGACGAAATAGCAAGCCCCCGAGTTGACTCACGTGAAGTGCGCGCCTGGGTGGGTTCGTTGACTCATTGAGAAATGCGCGTGTGGGGTGGTATCCCGGGCTGGTTGTCTGGGTGCCGG
>JAYSSR010000073.1:0-78599 GCA_043720395.1 Acidimicrobiia bacterium | reverse complement strand
GCGATCCTTGCGCCCACCACGTCGCCTCCTGGCAAGATCGACCCTGCCACGCTCCGGCTGCTGATCGGGCGTTCCCTGCAGGTACCCCGTGACGTCCTCGCAACGCTGATTGCCGCGATACCGGGCGACCCGGGTACATCGACGACGTCTGCTCCGTCAAGTTCCGCCGCGGGCGCTACTCGTGCGGCCACGACCACCGTGACGACGGGGGCGACCCGCTCCGTCGATCCGACCTCCCCGACGACAACTACTACGACGACTGCCGATCCGTCCACGTCGCCGCCGAAAGCGACGACGCCGCCGCCCGTGGACACCGTAACGACGAAGGGCGGCTCCTCGACAAGCCCCACGACGAAAGCCGCGACAACGACCACGACGGACGATCCGACGACGACTACGACTCGTCCGACGACTACGACGACGCGTCCGACGACTACGACGACGGAGGAGCCGACGACTACGACGACTCGCCCGACGACCACGACGACGCGTCCGACGACTACGACGACGGAGGAGCCGACGACTACGACGACGCGTCCGACGACCACCACGACGGAGGAACCGACCACGACGACGACGCGTCCTACGACGACTACGACGACGACGCGTCCTACGACGACTACGACGACGACGACGACGACGACGCGCCCTACGACGACGACGACGGAGGAACCGACCACGACGACGACGCGTCCGACAACCACGACGACGGAGGAACCGACCACGACGACGACGCGTCCGACAACCACGACGACGCAGGAACCGACGACCACGACGACTACGACGACCGTGGAACCGACGACTACGACGACACGACCGACGACCACGCAGGCGACCACGACGACGACGGATCTGCCGGCGACCACGACGACTTCAACAGGCAAGACGACGAGAACGGGATCTCCGGCCAGCACCCCTGCGGTCACGACGACAACGGCACCGTAGCTGTGCACGCTCGGCCCCAGTCGGCCAGACTCTGCGGATGTTTCCGCCGATGGATATCTGGAGAACCAGGGCAATGACCAATTCGTCCGCCGCGCGGGGAGCATCACGTGGCCGCTTGGGGTGAGACTGACCGACACCTGTTCAATGAGGGTCGTCATCATGAGTTGTGGGATCACCTTGGTGCCCATTTCAGCGTCGATGGGTCGGGCGTCGAGTTCAGTGTGTGGGCCCCGAACGCGCTCGCCGTCTCGGTAGTTGGCGATTTCAATTCATTCATGGCGGGTGCCGACCCGCTGTATCCGCAAGGTTCGACCGGCGTTTGGAGCGGCCTTGCGCCAAGCGCTCGGCCAGGACATTGCTACAAATTTGCCATCACCCATGCCGATGGAAGCACATCCGAAAAGGCCGATCCGGTAGCCCAGCAAACCGAGATGCCCCCACGAACGGCAAGCGTCGTGACGGCACCGTCGGAGCACGTCTGGCAGGATCAACTGTGGCGGAGTGCCCGGGAAGCCGCAAACCCTTGGCGTGAGCGAATGTCGATCTACGAGGTCCACCTCGCTTCGTGGCGTCCTCTCGACAATTACCGTGAAATGGCCCGGCAACTTGTTGAGCATGTGCGAGACCTCGGATTCACACATATCGAGTTAATGCCGGTTGCGGAACACCCTTTCGGCGGATCCTGGGGCTATCAGGTCACGTCGCATTTCGCACCGACAAGCCGCTTCGGGTCGCCAGATGATTTCCGCTGGTTTGTTGACCACTGTCACGAGCATGACATCGGCGTGATTGTTGACTGGGTGCCGGCTCATTTTCCGAAGGACGAATGGGCACTCGCCCGATTCGACGGGTCGGCCCTCTACGAGCATGCCGATCCGCGACAGGGTGAGCACCCCGACTGGGGCACGCTCGTGTTCAACTTCGGCCGCCACGAGGTGAGGAATTTCCTCATTGCGAGCGCTCTTTTCTGGCTCGAGGAATTCCATATTGATGGACTGCGCGTCGATGCTGTCGCTTCCATGCTCTACCTCGACTACTCCCGCAAAGATGGCGAGTGGATTCCAAACGAACACGGAGGTCGGGAAAACCTCGAAGCGGTGGCATTCTTGCGCGAACTGAATGCTGTCGTTCACGATCAGCATCCGGGCGTCCTCATGATTGCCGAGGAATCGACCGCGTGGCCCGGCGTCTCACGGCCGGTCGATGCAGGTGGGCTCGGTTTCGGATTCAAGTGGAACATGGGCTGGATGCACGACACCCTCCGATACTTCGAGAAGGAACCGATCCACAGGCAGTATCACCACAACGACCTCACGTTTGGTCTGCTTTACGCGTTCACGGAGAATTTTGTCCTCCCGCTGAGCCACGATGAGGTAGTACACGGCAAGCGTTCGCTCCTTTCCAAGATGCCCGGCGACGATTGGCAGAAGCGTGCCAATCTGCGTGCTTTGTACTGTTGGATGTGGGCCCATCCCGGAAAGCAGCTGCTGTTTATGGGCAGCGAATTCGGCCAATGGGGAGAATGGCAGGCCGATCAGACGCTCGATTGGTGGCTACTTGGAGACCAAGCTCATGCGGGTCTTCGCGACCTTGTCCGCGACTGCAATCGACTGCAGCAGGAACACCCGGCGCTCTATGAAAAGGACTTCTCCCCAGAGGGATTCGGCTGGATCGTGAATCATGACGCCCCGGCGAACGTCGTTGCCTTTGTACGCTGGGCCAACCGACCCGATGCCGGCCCGGTCGTATGTATCGCAAACCTCGCTCCGGTTGTCCGTGGCGATTATGAGCTCACGCTGCCGCGCGGTGGTGTGTGGACTGAGCTTCTGAACAGCGATGCGACCGGATACGGGGGAAGTGGGGTCGGCAACCTCGGTCGGATCGAGGCCGATTCACTCGGGAAATGTCACGTCAATCTTCCGCCGCTCGCTGTCCTGTGGTTGACCCCTGAGGTCTGAGACTCAAACTCTGGCGACCGGACCTGCGAGCGAGTTCAGAGGCGCTCGTACAGATGGACCGTCCGACCCGCAAGGAGCTCGACACCGCGACGCACCATGGTGGGCGCGCACTGCGCAGGTTCCGTCCAGGTCGGGTCGCTGCTGAGCACGAGCGACCAATCGCCTTCAGGAAGCACGAACGCAAGTTGATCTGGACCTTCGTGGAGGATGAGAAGCAATTGCGGGTCGTCGTCGTGGTGTCCGTTGAGCAGAAGAGTGAGCCCGACGGAGTTCGCATCGTCCCAGCGATCGATCGTCATCGGCGAACCGTCCGGGGCGAACCATTGGGCCTCGTCGTCGGTCAGCCACGTTGAACGGTGAAGTGCCGGATGGCGTCGTCGCAGGGCAATCACCGTTGCAGTGAATGCGATGAGGCTCTCATCCGCGTTTGGCCAGTCGAGCCAGACGAGCTCGCTGTCGTGGCAGTACGCGTTGTTGTTCCCGCGTTGCGTCCTGCCCATCTCGTCGCCCCCGAGCAGCATCGGTGTGCCGTGGCTGAGGAGCAACGTCGCAAGAAGGTTCCGAACCGTTCGCGCTCGGGCGGCCTTGATCGCGAGGTCGGCGGTTGGCCCCTCGACGCCGTGGTTCCAGGACCGGTTGTCGCCCGTGCCGTCGGCGTTACGCTCACCATTCGCTTCGTTGCGCTTCGACTCGTATGTGGTCAGGTCCGCCATCGTGAACCCGTCGTGAGCGGTGATGAAGTTGATCGACGCCCAGGGCCAGCGTCCGGAGGAAGCGAACAGATCGGGGTTACCCGTGATCCGCCGCGCAAGCGCACCGAGGGGACGTGGTGCGTTTCGCCAATGGTCGCGAACCAGGTCGCGATACCGATCGTTCCATTCCGCCCATGGAGCGGGAAAGAAGCCGAGCTGGTAACCACCCATACCGATGTCCCACGGCTCGGCGATGAGCTTCACCCGCGACAAGACCGGGTCCTGGGCTACCGCAGAAAGGAAGAGGCCTCGTTGGTCGAATTCACCTGACTGGCCGCGTCCGAGTGCGCTTGCCAGATCGAAGCGGAACCCATCGACGTGGTACTCCTCGACCCACATCCGAAGCGAATCCAGCACGAGCTGTAGAGCGAGTGGCTGCCGGAGATCGAGCGTGTTGCCGCAGCCGGTGGTGTCCGTCTCTCGGTAGAGCGAATCACCGTGGAGTCCTCGGAGTGACAGCGCCGGCCCGCCGCGCCCGCCTTCGCACGTGTGGTTGTAGACGACGTCGAGGACCACCTCGATGCCCGCGCCATGAAGCGTTCGGATCATCTCTTTGCACTCCGCCACCTGGGCGCCGTCCGCGCCATTGAAGGCATAGGCCTGATGGGGTGCAAAGAATCCGAGGGTGTTGTACCCCCAGTAATTGGTGAGTCCGAGAGCCGCCAACCGCTGCTCCGGAACATGGTGGTGGATGGGAAGCAGCTCAACGGCAGTGACGCCAAGGCGTTGGAGGTGGCTGACAAAGGCTGGATGCGCGAGCCCCGCATAGGTGCCTCGCAGCGAAGGCGGCACGTCTGGGTGGGTCGCCGTCGCAGCTTTCACGTGCACCTCGTACAGCACCGTATCCACCCAGGAGACGTCAGGCGACTGGTCATCGTGCCAGTCGAACGTCTGATTGACCGCAATGGATCTCGGCATGAACTTCGCGCTGTCTATGCCGCTTCCCGGCACGTGGCAGCCGGGCGATGACAGCCAGTCCACCTGGCCGTCGAAAGCTCTCGCCCATGGGTCAACCACGAGTTTGGTGATGTCGAAGCCATGGCCGCTGACGCGAAGGCCGTACCGATCGCCCGGCGCGACGTCGACCGTGTCCCACCACACGTTGCCGAGTCGACGCGTGAGCGCGATCCGCCGCTCACCGCGCTGCCCGTCGACACACAGGTAGACAGCGTCGGCACTCGTTGCGGTAGCGACGCCAAAGGTGGGAAGCGTGGCTCCCGTTTCGAAGCTGAGCCCGAGTCGCGGCGGGATTTCAGACGCCACCGAGCAGTGTCAGACGAGAGCGCCGGCGAGGGTCGCCGCTGCCTCTTCGGGCGGGACGACGTTGATCAGCACGCCGGTCCCCAGCTCGAAACCCGCGCGCGTCGTGACCTTGGGGTACACGTGTGCGTGCCAGTGGAAGGTGCCCTGCGCCCGATATGGTGCCGAATGGAACACGACGTTGTAGGCGATATCGCCAAGCGCCGAGCGCAGGCTTGCGAGACCGCGCTGCAATCCAATGCCGACGCCGGCAAGGTCTTTGAGGTCCGAACCGTGGAGGTGAGCGCTGTGGCTGCGCGGTATAGCCAGCATCTCGAAGGGTGTTCCGCTCCAGTAGGGGCAGACAACGAGGACGTTGTCGTCGGCGTAGACGATTCGTGCGTTCGCATCGAGTTCCGCCTCGATCGTCGTGCACAGCAGGCACGCACCGGAGAAGCGGTCGAACCCGGCCTGCTCGGCCTGAATTTCCCCCGGTACGAACGGGAGACCGAGCAGCTGACCGTGAGGATGGCTGAGCGAGGCACCTGCTTCGCGTCCGTAGTTCACAATCGCCTGGCTGTAGCGGAGTTCCGGCATTGTTGCGTGCGCATCAGCGCGCGCGCCGATCGCTGCCATGACCAGCTCTGCCTGATCCTCCGAAAGATCTGCCCACGACGCGTTGTGGTCCGGGTGCACGACGAGTACCTCATGCATGCCGGAGGCATCGGCCTGCGTGAAGATCGGACCGAGGTGCTCGACGACCATTGGTTCGCGACCTTCAAAGGCCGGGTAGAGATTCGGCACGACCAGGACGCGCCACGATCCATCAGGCCCGGGTGTAACCAGCGTTGGCGGCTCGCTCTCGGCGCGGCCCGGGCAGAACGGGCACGGGCGGCTCTGGTCCGTCTCCACGTCGAGGACGCGGGACCTGAACTCGTTCGGTCGCTGACGCCGTTCGGCGTTGATAGCGACCCAGCGGCCGGTGAGCGGATCGAGGCGGAGCTGGCTCATCTCGACTCCAAGCGTAGGCGATGGCGATGGGCTGGCGGTGACGGTGGCGTTTGATGTAAGCGATTTCATCGTTTGATGCAAAAGCCGGACTCGTTCGGACAGCGCCCGCCGTAGGCTGTACCAATGGCGAAGTCGGTCTACCTCGACCATGCGGCCACGACGCCGATGCGTCCCGAGGCCCTCGAAGCAATGGCCCGCGTCCTGTCTGAGGACTTCGGAAATCCCTCTGGCGTCCATAAGCGGTCCCGTCAGGCGAGGGAGCTGCTCGACGATGCCCGTGACCGCTTCGCCTCGGTGGTCGGAGCGTCACCGCACGAGATCGTGTTCACGGGATGTGGCACCGAGTCGCTGAATCTCGCAATGCGAGGTTCAGCAATCAACTCGGTGGCGATCAGCGCCATAGAACACGATGCCGTTCGGGAGACTGCCGCCGCAATGGGCCGGCTCGGGGCGACGGTGGTCGAGATCCCGGTCGACGGTGAGGGTGTGGTCGATGTCGGCGCGTTGGACCGCGACCACGGTCCCGTCGACCTTGTGGCCGTCATGGCGGTGAACAACGAGGTCGGTACGGTGCAGCCGATTGAGGAGATCGGGAGACGCTGTGCCTTGGATGGTTCGCTTTTCCTCGTCGATGCGGTTCAGGCGCTCACGTGGGTCGATGTTCGCCCAATTGTGGAGGTTGCCGACTTCACCGCGTTCTCTGCTCACAAGTTCGGTGGCCCCAAAGGTGTGGGCGCGCTGGTCGTACGCGGTGGCCGCGTCATCGAGCCGCTCCTCTACGGCGGGGGACAGGAGCAGGAGCGGCGCAGCGGCACGCAGAATGTGGCGGGGATCGTGGCCATGGCCATCGCTGCCGAACTCACCGATCGCGACCGTGTCGTCGACACAGCGCGGATTTCTCGATTGCGCGACCGGCTCGTCGACGGGCTGGTTGCACACGTGACTGGCTGTGTCGAGACCGTGCCGCGTCACGTCAAGGTAGCTGGGAGCGCGCACGTCTGTATCGAGGGCATCGCGAGCGAAGAACTGCTCGTCGCGCTCGACCATGCCGACGTTTGTGCGTCGGCCGGATCCGCATGTGCGAGTGGAGCGCTCCATGTTTCGCCGGTGCTCCTGGCGATGGGCATCACGAAGGAGCAGGCGCTCGGTTCACTGCGCCTCACCTTGGGCACCACGACCACCGATGCGGATATCGACGCTGCGCTCGCGGCCATTCCCCTCGTCGTCGATCGACTGCGGAGGAGCTGAGATGCGCGTGCTCGTTGCGATGTCGGGTGGCGTCGATTCGTCGGTTGCGGCGGCGCTGCTGCTCGAAGCGGGCCACGAGGTCGAGGGTGCCACCCTGCGGCTCTGGGGCGGTACGAGCGACTCGGGATGCTGCTCGGTCGCCGATGTCGATGACGCCCGCCGAGTCGCGCAACAGCTCGGGATCGACCACTACGTGTTCAACCTCTCGGACGAATTCGAACACCACGTTGTCGAGCCCTACGTGGCAGCGCACCAGGCAGGTCTGACACCGAACCCGTGCGTGGAATGCAATCGACACGTGAAGTTCGACCTGTTCGCTGCCAGAGCACGCCGACTTGGCTTCGACGCGATCGCCACGGGTCATCACGTCCGACGGGTGCTGCTGTCGAACGGCGAATGGGCACTTGGTCGGTCTGCCGATAGGGCGAAGGACCAGAGCTACGTCGTCCACATGATTAGTGCCGACGTCCTTGCGTACTGCCTCTTCCCCGTCGGAGACCTGCCCAAGAGCGAGGTGCGCGACATTGCCCGGCGTCTCGGGCTCCGCACTGCCGACAAGCCCGAGAGCATGGACGTGTGCTTCATCGCGAAGACCGGTGGGGGGCGTCGGACGTTCCTTGGCAACCGCATTCCCCTGCGACCGGCTCGCATCGTTGACACGAGCGGGCAGTTGATCGGCGAGACGGACGCGATCGAATTGGTGACGGTTGGCCAGCGACGTGGACTCGGCCAGTTGGGCGCGCCGGAGGCCCGATACGTGCTTGGCGTCGACGTCGAATCTTCGACGGTGACGATCGGTACCTCCGACGAACTCCTCGTCGACGAGGTCACGCTTGCGAACGTGGTTGTGTCGGTGCCCGTTGGTTCGTGGAGTGACGGATCGATCGTTGCGCAAACGAGCGCGCACGGTGCTCCGTTTCCCGTCGCCTATGAGCGCATCTACAACGATCGGGTCCTGTTGCGCTTCGACGCTGCGCGGCGGCGCGTCGCGCCCGGCCAGACCGTTGTGGTCTACGTGAATGACGTCGTCGTCGCGGGCGGAATCGCGGTCGGATAACCGCGCCGTTTGGCAGCCGCCAGGAAACGTCCGGGCATGGACGGGACCACGAGGAAGCGAGCGGTCCGGCCGATCTCGCCATGGTCGCGGGAGTTGCGGAGCTTGGTGATTTCGATCTTCTCGCGCAACAGGACCTCCACCGTGAGTCCCGGAGCGCCGGCCGTGAGATCCAGGGAGTCGCTGTCGACCGGAGCGGGTTGGATTGCCTCGACCAGCCCATGCTGGAAGAGGATCGGGTCGCGCAGCGCCTCGAAGTCGTGGAGCACCAGCCCTGCCGGGACGAAGACGAGGAACCGACGCGTGAGCGCGTACAACGCTCGGGCGCAGATCGCTCCAAGTCCGAGCCCGACAGCGCATGCGACGCCACCAATCGCCCACCGCTGCGCGCCGAGCAGAAGCGGACCGGCAACGGAGGCGCATCCGACCATCGCTCCAGCGAGTGGAATCGGGCCGAGCAGGAGCAGAGCCGAAGGCCGAAGGACGTAGCGTCGCTCGTTCGGATACGCCGGCCCATTCACGTAGAGGTGACCGGTGTCGGCACCGAAGGCGAGGATCCCGGCAACTGTGGCGACACCAAGTGCGATCGCCGCGACGCCTGAGGACGCTCGCCCTGTTGACGCAGACCACGTCGATGTCGCGACCGATAAGGCGGCGGCAACTCGCAACGCCACGAGGCCGATGGGATGCGGGACCATTGTGGAGAGCAGCCCCGCGCTCCACCAGACCCAGGCCAGCACGAGCGTCGTCCCCCGGACCCCGTCCGACAGCGGGGACAGTGCCTTGGACAGCGCCGCACCGACCGTGAGGGGCAGGACGAACCACGCAGCCCGCAACACCCACGGCCAAAGCGCGACCCGGCGGCCCTCGAACTGCGCGGCGCGTTCCGTGCGGGGGCTCACCGGGTGGGTGGGCGGGGGGCTCGAAGTCACGGCGGGCATCGTACGGGGCGTCGAGGAGCGCGGCGCTACTAGGGTCGCCCTAATGAGCCTGGAGAGCGCCGACAACGGAAATGACGTGGCGCGGATCACCTCGTTGCGAGACGTCATCGAACGGCACAATCGGGCGTATCACGAACTCGATTCGCCGATCGTTACTGATGCTGACTACGACGCCCTCGTACGCGAGCTTGCGGCTTTGGAGGCGGCGCACCCGGAGTTTGCTTCGGTGGAGTCGCCGACGCAGCGGGTCGGGGGTGCGCCCAGTGCCGTCTTCTCGGAGGTCACGCACCTGCAGCCGATGATGTCGCTCGACAACGTCTTTGACGCAGATGAGTTGGCGGGTTGGTGGCGTCGCAACGAACGGTTGCTCGGTGGCGAGGCGGCGTCGGCGCAATTCGTCTGTGAACTGAAGATCGATGGACTCGCCATGTCCTTGCTGTACCGCGACGGTGTTCTCGAACGTGCGGCAACCCGTGGCGATGGTCGGGTCGGGGAGGACGTCACAGCCAACGTCCGGACGGTTGCTGCCGTCCCGAAGCGCTTGCTCGGCGAGGGTTCGCCGCCCCCTCTGCTCGAAGTCCGCGGCGAGGTCTACATGCCCGTCGAGGCGTTCGACGCACTCAACGAACGTCGGCGCGAAGCGGGAGAGCCGACGTTCGCGAACCCGCGCAACTCTGCGGCTGGCTCGTTGCGGCAGAAGGATGCGAACGTCACGGCAAGTCGCGAACTGTCGTTCCTTTCGTACCAACTCGGTGCCATCGAGGACGGGCCCGAGTTCACTGGGCGGGTGGGCGGGGAATTCAATTCGCACTCCGACACGCTGGTCTTCATGGCCGATGCCGGCTTCCCCGTGAACCCGGAGATCCGCGTCGTGGACACACTCGACGCGGTGATCGCGTATTGCCTGCATTGGCAGGACCACCGCCACGATCTCGCCTATGAAATTGACGGCGTGGTGATCAAGGTCGATAACCTCCGCCTGCGCGGTGAGCTTGGCGTCACCTCGAAGGCGCCTCGCTGGGCGATCGCATACAAGTTTCCCCCCGAGGAACGCACCACGCTGCTGCGAGACATTCAGGTATCCATCGGCCGGACGGGCAAGGCGACGCCCTTCGCCGTCCTCGAACCCGTGTTCGTTGGCGGCTCGACCGTTGGAATGGCGACGCTGCACAACCAGGATCAGGTAGCGGTGAAGGACGTCCGCCCGGGTGACACGGTGATCGTCCGCAAGGCCGGCGACGTGATCCCTGAAGTGGTCGGACCGGTGCTCGCCCTGCGCCCGGAAGGTTTGGAACCTTGGACGTTTCCGACGGAGTGTCCGGTCTGCTCCCAAGCGCTCTCCCGCCCCGAAGGCGAGAGCGACACCCGCTGCCCGAACATCGAGTGCCCGGCGCAGGCGTTCGCTCGCATCGTTCATTTCGGCTCACGCGGTGCCCTCGATATCGAAGGTATGGGGGAGAAGACCGTTGAGACATTCATTGATGTTGGCCTGCTTCGTGACGTTGCTGATGTGTTCGTTCTACGGGATCGTATCGAGCAAATGGCAGGAATCGAGGGCTTCGGGAATATCTCTATCACAAACCTCTTGACCGCGATTGAGGGCGCGAAATCGCGACCACTTGGGAACCTGCTCTTTGGCCTAAATATTCGTCATGTCGGTGCCACGATGGGCCAGGTATTGGCCAAGGCGTTCGGCCATCTCGACGCTTTAGCGGCTGCAACCACCGACGAGATAGCGGCCGTCGATGGCGTCGGTTCAGTCATCGCCGGCAGCGTCGCGGCGTGGTTTGCTTCCCCCGAACATCGTGATCTCATCGAGCGTCTGCGCGTGGCGGGGGCGAACTTCGTCGGTCCTGCAGCGCCGTCGAATCCACAGACGCTTGTTGGCATGTCAATCGTGGTCACCGGGTCACTGGCCGGATTTACCCGAGACGGCGCCGAGGAGGCGATCACGTTACGGGGCGGCAAGTCCCCGGGCAGCGTCTCCAAGAAGACAACCGCGGTTGTGGTGGGCGCGGAGCCTGGTCAGGCCAAGGTCACGAAGGCCGAGGAATACGGCGTGCCGATACTCGACGAGGCCGCGTTCGTGACCCTATTGGCGACCGGTGTCCTGCCGAGCGAAGACGTTGCCGTCGCGGTGAGCTCGTGATGGTTGACCACCGTCAGTCGGTGATGAAACACTGCAACCTTCAGTTAACCGTACGTAGGGTGTAAGACACCACGTACGTGTTACTATCGGACATGGCAATTACTGCGTCAGCCCTCCGAAGCGACGTCTACAACATCCTCGATCGTGTGCTCGAGTCTGGTGACCCCGTCATCGTCGAACGCAATGGACGTCAGCTAAAAATCGTTCCGGTTGAACGCAGGAGTATCTTCGATCGGCTCGTACCGCATCCAGGGTTCGTAATTGGCGACTCCGATGACTTCGTAGAGATGGATTGGTCACATGAGTGGCGACCAGATCCGGCTTGATACTCACGTAGTGGTTTGGCTGTTTAATGACGAGGGTGAAAAGTTGAGCGGCACTGCCCGAAGACTGATCGACGATCGAACCCTTGTTGTGTCGCCGATGGTCGAACTTGAGCTGTCGTTTCTTCACGAAATCGGACGGCTTGGCTCCTCAGGTCCCGTTGTCGTGAACGAGATGATCACGAGAGTCAATCTCAAACGCTCAGAGGAACCGTTCCACGCGGTCGTCGCAGCTGCTGAGTCGTGCTCATGGACACGTGACCCATTCGACCGCCTCATCGTCGGTGATGCGTCCGCTGCTGCATGCCAGCTCCTGACGCGTGACCGGCACCTCCGTGAGCATTTCCCGCTCGCGGTTTGGTGATCCGTACTCGGCCGCGTCGAGATATGCCTGAAATTCTTCGGCGGACTCAAACTCCTGCATGGCGGGCCGTCGGCTCTCGTTGGCGATATGTGCGGCTCGGTCGATTCGTTGTCTGCGTTGGGCTTGCACGACCGACACTGCCACGCAAGGTGCGGCGAACAGCGCGACCATCAGCCAGAACCACGGGTCGGTGCGGTCTGTGAGCGCTCGGGCAAACCCGAACCCGAGCGCCGGCGCGCCAAGGGCCGTGACCACGACCTGTCGGCGAGCGTTGTAGAGCAAGCGACCGCACTGCTCCCCGAGGAACTCAACGGTGACCGGTATGGGCAGCGTCAGCATCAGTGCCACCGTGACACCGATCGGCGGCACCAAACCTGCCAAGACAAGGCCCATCACGAGCAACGCGATCGGGTAGAACACCGTGCAGCGTCGACAGATGTGGTGTCCGCGCACGACGATGCACCGCTCCACCTGGTCGTCGCGATGGTGCGACAGCACGAGGCCAGCCAATTCGCGGGACGTCACGAACTGAACATCGACTCATTGGACGGTCCACTTGACCATGGTAAATCCGCCGACCCTGGGTGACCCTTCGCGGTACGTTCGGTCGCTCGCGGTACGTTCGGAGTACGTGGAACGTACCGCGAGCCTCAGAACGTACCGCGAAGTACAACTGACTGGGCGCGTGCGGGCGAAGGAGGGCTACTTGGGTTCGCCGGGCAGGCCGAGGAGACGCTCCCCGATCAGGTTGCGCTGGATTTGAGTGCTGCCGCCAGCGATGCGTCCACCGGGTGCGGCAAGCAGGCCACGTGCCGCGGCGTCGTCCGCGAGCATTGCTGCGGGGCCGGAGAGGTCGGCGCGAAGGGCGGCGGAGTCAAAGAGCAACTCCGTCACTCCGAGCTTGAGCAGCGATGCGGCGGTGGACGCGACGGGACCCTGTCGCGCACCGAGCATCGTGAGGGCACGTCCACGGGTCACGACGTCGGCGACGCGGTCGCGTTCGACGGCCGACAGTGACGATCCCGCCGCCTGAAGTCCGGCGACCATTGACTCCATGCGGCGATTGAGCGAGATCGACGCCGTGCCGATAGAGCCGCGCTCGTTGGTCAGCGTCGCCATGCCGACCCCCCACCCGCCGTGCAGCGGGCCGAGCAGCGCCGTCGCCGGGATACGCACCTCGTCGAAGAAGACCTCGTCGAACTCAGCGTCGCCGGTCATCTGCCGCAGCGGGCGCACGATGACGCCGGGCAGCGTCATATCGAAGAGGAAGAACGAGATGCCGCGGTGCTTGAGCGCTTCAGGGTCGGTACGGGCCATGAGGATGCCCATCTGGCTGTACCGCCCGCCCGAGCACCACACCTTCTGGCCGGACACGACGAAACTGTCGCCGTCGGCAACCGCCTTCGTGGAAAGCGATGCGAGGTCCGATCCCGCGCCCGGCTCACTGAACAGCTGACACCACACGCGGTCAGCCGCAATGATCGGCTGAAGATGCTCGGCCTTCTGCTCCTCGGTGCCGAACAGCAGCGTCGATCCGCCAGCGAGGACGACGCCGACCATGTTGATGAACGGCGGCACGCCGGCGACTGCGCAAGCCCGCACCCACACCGCTCGGTGGTCGACCGACAAATTCCGACCGCCGTATTCGACCGGCCAGTCGATCCCCGCCCAGCCGTGTTCGAACAGCAGACGCTGCCACGCGATCCCCCGGTCCACGAGGTCGGGCGGAAGGATCGCGCCGTAATCGACGGGTGCCGCCGCTCGGTGCTCCGCGATCCAGGCAACCGCCCGGGCCTCGAAGGCACCCAGCGATTCCGACAGCGATTCCGACAGGGACTCGGTCGTGGGATCGGTTGTGGGAGCAGTCACGTCGGAAGCGTGGCTCAGGTGACGGTGAACGTCCAACTGAACGAGCGGCCTGCCGTCTCGCGGGTCGTTCCGACCGGCCAGTAGTACACGGTCGCACGTCGGACTCCGCCCGGTAACAATTCGAGCGACCTCCCGACTCCTGGCGAGAAAGAGAGCATGGCTTGGCTCTTCTCGTAGACGCTCTCGTCGGCCGGGATATCGATGCCGTCGATGTTCAGCTCGCCGGTGATGCCGAACACAAAATCGACGGTGACGGTCGACTGCCCAGGCACGGTCTGCGCGTCCTGCACCGGGTTCAGTGACTCGATCTGGGCCGGGAGCTTCACCGCTGGACCTGTCTGAGCCGCCCCAAATGCCCAGATGATGCCGTACAGGCAAAGCGCCACGATTGCGGCCATCGCAATGCGCAGGGTGAGCGACGAACGTCCGTCCGGGCGGAGCGCAAAGATGCGCTGTCGCAACGAATCCGGTTGGTGAGCGTCGATCGTGGGAGGTGTTGCGTCCATCAATTCCACAGTTTCGCAGGGTCGCGCTACTACCCTCGCATTGATGGCCAGCGTCTTCACGGAGAATCTGGTTGGCACGGTGCTCGACAGCCGCTATTCGCTTGAAGGTCTCGTCGGCATCGGTGCGTCGGCCCGTGTCTACCGAGCGACAGATCGTCGACTTGGCCGACTTGTCGCGGTCAAGGTCCTGCACGCTTCATTTGCCGACGATGAAGCGTTCGTCCGTCGGTTCCGGCGTGAGGCCGAGGCGCTTGCCCCGCTGAACCATCCGAACATCGTCACGATCTACGACGTCAACGACGGTGCGAACGCGACGGGCAATCCGCCGTACCTGGTCACGGAGTATCTCGCCGGTGGGACGCTGCTCGACCTCCTCGAGAGCGGCGTCCGAATGTCGCCGTCGCAAGCTGCTCGTCTGGCGTTGGAAGCAGCTCGTGGACTGGAGTTCGCGCACGCTCGTGGCCTGGTTCACCGCGACATCAAGCCAGCGAACCTTTTGTTCGGTGAAGATCAGCACGTACGCGTCGGCGACTTCGGGCTGGCGACGGTGCTCGCTGACTTCAGCCGGACCATGCAGGGCGACTCGCCCATGGGAAGTCCCCGATATCACTCCCCGGAGCAGGCACGGGGTGCCAAGGGTGTGCTGGTCGACGGTCGCAGCGACGTGTATTCGCTGGCCCTGGTCCTTGTGGAGGCGGTGACTGGTTCGGTGCCCTTCACCGCCGAGTCCTGGACCGGCCAGGCGCTTGAGCGGCTTGAGGGATCCTTGGACGCTCCGGAAGACCTTGGTCCGCTACGCCCGGCCGTCAAGGCCGCCGGCACGCTGGGTCCCGAGGACCGAATTGATGCTGCCGGTCTCGTGAAGTTGCTGGAAGAACTCGCACGGACCATGCCGCGCGCAGAGTCGCTTCCTCTCGACGGTTCACGACTTGCGGCCAAGCGGCCGTTGGTGGACCGTGATCCGACCCGACACGTTGGTCTCGCCACCTCCGCAGGGTCAGACGTCGAAGGATCAGCTGCCACGGCACAGCCGACTGCGGTCGCGAGCGCACTCACGGCGACGTCGCTCGCCAACGAGCGGGCCAAACGAGGTGGTGTCTTCGACATCACACTCGATGAGGTCGCGGAACTCTCCGAAACGCCGGTTGCCGCCAATGGGCGGAATTCGCCGACCGGCTCAAACACGCGATTAAAGCGAGGGTCCCGGGAACGGCCGGACAAGGCTCGTCCTTCGTTGGACGCGCCGCGATCGTCGCGTCGGTTCGCTCTCGTAGCGCTCGCGATGCTGATGGTCGGTTTCGTGGCCGCCGGAATCGGCTGGTCCCGGCGCACGCCGACCCATCTCACGCCGCTGCTTCGGGGCCAGACCGTCGCGGATGCTAGGCGCGCCGCGGAAGCGTTGCACTTTATAATGGTCGAAGCCGAGCCGGCCTTCGACGACACGGCCGCACCCGGAATCATTATCAGCCAGGAACCGGCTGACGGAGTTCGCCTCAAGGAACGTAGGACGATCAAAATCGTCGCTTCGAAGGGTATTCAGCCGGTTCCGGTGCCCGATCTGGCGGGGCTGTCCTTCGACGCCGCCTCGGGTGCCCTTCGTGCGCTCAATTTGCGGATCAGTACGCCTCCCATCACGGAGGACAGCGAAACGATCCCCGTCGGCAACGTGATCCGCTGGTCGCCCCTCGACGGGGCGGCTCCGGGCAGTGTGATTACGGTGGTTGTGTCGTCCGGTCCTCCGACGGTTGAAGTGCCGCGACTAGCGGGTCTGGTCGAGGCGGACGCCCTCGCAGCGCTGCCGCCGGGTCTGACCGCTGAGATCGTACGGGTGGCCAACGACGCACCGAAGGGCAGCGTCTATCAGTCGAAGCCTGCTGCGGGCGAAATTGTCGCAAAGGGGACCGCACTCAAGGTCTACGTCTCCGCGGGACCGGCATTTGCGAATGTCCCCAACGTCATCAACCTGCTCCCAGCCGATGCAAGCGCCGCGCTTCGCAAGGCCGGCTTCAAGATCGGCAACACCATCGGTCCGGCCGATCGGCCGGTGTTGCACACTCGCCCTCTCCGCAACACCCGACAGCGTCTTGGGTCGGTCGTGACCCTCTATACGACCCACGAGGGCGTCCCCGAAGTGCCGGGTGTGGCGGCGACGCAGACGTCGAAGCCACCATCGGCCGCACTCCTGCCAACGCTGTCGTCGGAACCGGCGGACTCGACCGGGTCGACGACGACGGCGAAGCCTTAGCCTGAACCCGCGACAGCAACGGAACTGCCGCTTGCGGGCGCTAAAACTTGCCGTTGGCGATGCGCAACCCGGCCGGGCCGACCAGCACGACGAAGAGGGCGGGAAGGATGCAGAGCACGAGCGGGAAGAGCACCTTCACGGGCAGTTTCATGGCCTTTTCCTCGGCGCGCTGCCGGCGTTTCCGGCGTTGTTCGGACGCTTGGACGCGGAGAACCTGGGCCATCGGGATACCGAATTGCTCTGCCTGGAGGATGGCGGACACGAACTGTCGAAGTTCCGGAACCTTGTTGCGATTGGCGAGGCCACGGAGCGCCTCGGCCCGTGAGAGTCCTGCCTGAACATGCTGAAGCGTGCGTACGAGCTCGTCGGCTAGTGCGCCCTGATTGGACTTCGCCGAGCGGGCCATTGCGGAGTCGAACCCGAGCCCGGCCTCCACGCCGATGGTGATCTGGTCGAGGATGTCCGGTAACGACAGCATGATTTCTGCCGCACGTTTGTCCGCCTTGTTCTTGAGCTGAAGATCGGCACCATAAAAACCGACCGGTGCACAGAGCAGCATTCCGATGAAGTTCTTGTCCAGCCCGACATCGAAGCCCTTCTTGTAGAAGGTGTAGGAGAGAAAGCCGCCAACGATCGACCCGACGATCTTGATGAGGAGGACCTTTTCGACCGACCAGTTCGCCGACACCCCAGCCATTTGTATTCGCTGTTCGGTCTGATCGGCCCAACCCTTCGGAGTGGCTTTCCGGAGACGAACAATGAGTGGTGAGAGACGTTCATAAATTGGTCGACTGAGGTTTGCCGCGCGAAGGTCCAGCGACGCACCGACGCCCGGCCCGAGAAGGTCGGCAGGGGTCACTCGGTCCTTGTCGCTTGAGCCAAGAAACGTCCAGGCAAGGATCGGGATGGCCGCCATCAAGATGACGGCACCGATGATCAGAATCGGATCCATGGGGGTTCCTTAGAACTCAATCTTGCAAAGCTTGAAGAGCCAGACGCCGCCGACGATCATCGCGAGAATGGCGATGCCAGCGAGGTAGTAGCCAGGACTTGTGCGCAACTCCACGAGATAGGAGGGGTTGGAGAAATTGATGAATGCTGCGATGCCCACTGGGAGACTCAGGAGCACATAGGCCGATAGCCTGCCCTCAGCCGAGAGCGTTTTTACCTGTCGGCGAATGTCAGCGCGGTCGCGAATTGTTCCAGCAACCGTGTCGAGAACTTCCGCTAGATCTCCGCCAACTTCGCGATTGATTTCGATTGCTGGGATGACCCAGTTGAAGTCTTCCGACTGGATACGGTCGGCCATGGCCCGCAAGGAGTCGATCAAATCTCGCCCGAGGCGGGTTTCTGTCACTACTCGCCGGAACTCATCACACGCCGGAGCATCCCCCTCCTTTGCCACGGAGTCGATGGCCTGCATAAGTCCCTGTCCGGCTCGGAGACTCGACGAAAGTAGCTGCAGCGTGTCGCTGAGTTGATCGCCAAAGGCCATGCTGCGCTTGGCGGCCTTTCGTCGGACATATTTGCGCGGTCCCAAGACCACAAGGACCGCAGTAATTGCCCCCGCAATGCGCATTCCTTTCATCCACGAGAGGATTGCAAAGATGGCAAGGAGTACGCATGCTGCGACGATCAAAAACTCACCGGGCCGGAGGTTGATACCTGCTCGTTCCAGGGTGACATTCAGGCCTCGGGTTCGAGTTTGTCGTTCGAGTACCTTATCGGCCGCACCCGTGAGGCGTTCTGCGATACCCGCCATAGGCGTCGACCCGGATCGCTTGCTCTCGACTTCCGTGATCCCTGCGAAGTTCACCTTCTTCTGTCTGGGTGCCGTAACGGCCAACAGCACAAAGGTCAGGCCGGCAAAGAAGAGCAGGGCACCGACACCAAGCACGAGCTTGTTCTCGAAGAGCGACTTCGTTGGCGGCACCACCACGACCGGTACCGGTTTCACAATGGGCACCGACCAGGCAAGTGTCCGACGTACGAGGTCGACCAGCGCCGTTTTATCGGACCACTGTGTGCGACTTCCTCCGGTTTTAACCGCCAGGTCATCAGCTGCGGAGCCGATGGCCCCGGGCGTGTCGATGCGTATCGAATCGACCCGAATACTTCTTTGCCGCAGAACGCTCACGGCGGCATCCGCACTCAAATCACTGCCCTGATCGGTTCCAGAACCAATGACGACGATCTGTCGCCTCGAGCTCGTTTCAATATCAAATTGGTCCGCAGCGAAGGTGAGTCCGTCGTAGACGGCTGCGTTTCCTTCTGCTGAAATTGCGCCGACCGCACCAACAGATCCGGTTCTGTTCACCGACAACCGATACATGCTTGTCGGGAATTGACCGTACGTAACGACCCCGACCCGCACTTCAGGGGGCATCGCTGAGATGTAGGAGGTCGCAATACCTTGCGCTGTCGCTAGCGGCGCACCGAGCATTTGGTTCGATGTATCGATGAGCAGAACGACGTCGAGGTCGGCGGTCGGCGCAGCCGGAATCGTTGTCGGAGTGGTGGCCGCGTCGCTGGGTCCATTTGAAAATACCGTGAAGGCAAAGGTGGCAACGGTGAGGAGGAGGAGGCATGCGATCCGCGCGGCATGCGCCGCCGAACGCGGACGTGGTAGCGAAATCGCCATTGTTGGTCAGCGCCTTCCAATGAGCAGGTCGGGAGTGCCGAACATGTCCGCTGGCAAAGCGATCCCATGATCGGCGAGCTTTTCTGCGAATTTCGGGCGTATACCTGTTGGCTTGAGCCGACCGAGATGCTTGCCGCTAGCGTCGATGCCTGCTGAGTGATCGAACGCAAAGATGTCGGAGAGCGTGATGGTATTGCCCTCCATGCCTTCGACCTCAGTGATCGAAACGACGCGCCTCCCCCCATCGCGGAAGCGGGCGATCTGGACGAAAAGGTCCACTGCGGACGCAATCTGCTGACGGATGGCGAGTGATGGGAGGTCAAAGCCGGCCATGAGTACGAGGGTCTCAAGGCGAGCAATGCCGTCGCGGGGGGTGTTGGCGTGAATCGTTGAGAGCGAGCCATCGTGTCCGGTATTCATGGCCTGGAGCATGTCGAGGGCCTCGCCACCGCGACACTCCCCAATGACAACACGATCCGGACGCATACGCAGCGAGTTCTTCACGAGATCGCGAATCGTGACAGCACCCTTGCCCTCGATATTGGGTGGGCGGGTTTCAAGACGGACGATATGTGGCTGTCTGAGCTGAAGCTCGACGGCGTCTTCGATCGTGACGATCCGTTCGTCGGGCGGGATGAAGCCCGAGAGGATGTTCAGCATCGTCGTCTTGCCGGTACCGGTGCCGCCCGAGACGAGGATGTTGAGCCGACCAGCGACACACGCCGCCAACAGCTGCGCAGCCTCCGGAGTCAGCGAACCCTTCTCGATCAGGTGGTGGATCTGCAACGGGTCGCGGGAGAACTTTCGAATGGTCAATGCTGCACCGTCCACAGCGAGCGGTGGAATCACGGCGTTGACACGTGAGCCATCAAGGAGGCGCGCATCAACCATCGGCGAGGACTCGTCGATTCGACGTCCGACGTTGGCGACGATTCGCTCGATCACGCGTCGCAGCTGTTCCTGAGAAACGAATCGGTCGGTCGTACGGGTGAGTTTCCCGTTCTTCTCGACATAGATCGGCGTTGTGCCCATGACCATGACCTCAGACACGGTTGGGTCCTTGAGGTGGCGGTCGATCGGGCCGTGGCCGAGGACGTCGTCCGTGATTTCAGCCACGAGGGTGTGGCGTTCGTCGACGGAAAGCGGAACGGACTCCTGACTGAGGAGCTGCGTGATCATGTCGACGACGGTGGCTCGCATCTCGCGGTCGCCCTGGCCGGTGTCGAAAAGTTTGCCGCCGAGCTTCTCCATGAGATGCTCGTGAAGCCGTTCCTTCAGCGCCTGGATTGGAGAAAGGATGGTCTTCTCTTCTTCCTTCTTCTGTACAGCGAGAAGTCGAGGACCGGTATTGACCGCGACCTCGTCGACCGGTGCCGTGGATGCCATCTTCCATGCGTCTTCATGTGCGGACGTCGGAGTCTGAACCGGGCTGGGAGCTTCGGTTGCCTCCCCGTTCTGCTGGACTTTCAGCCGCTGTCCGAGCTTCATCGTGACCGCTTCCAGAACGCCATCCGCGTCTTTTGTTGCAGCGTTGTCGACTCGATGCCGGTGAATGTTTCGGTGAAGGCCATGAACTTTTTCGAGATTGCGGACTTCGGGTCGGCAACGGTGATCGGAATGCCTTGGTTCGCGGCGGCGAGCACGTTGCGATCACCTGGAATCATGACGGACGCTCTCATTCCTACCGCCGTTTCAACGTCCTCGGGCCGCGCGCCTCCGGGTGCGTCAAAGCGGTTCAGCACGAAATGACGTTGCTGATGTGTCATGCCAAGGCGGTCAAGTGCATCAAGTTCTCGTCGCAACGAACGGACGCTCGAGACATCGACCGAACACACAAAGACCAGATCAGTCGACAATTCACTCACCGCCAAAGCGTGAGGATCGAGGCCGGCGCATGTATCGACGACGACGTACTCAAATGCATTCGAGAGCGCCTTTGTGATTGCCGTCGACTGGTCGTAGGAGACCTCGTCGGCTTCGGCCGGGTCCTCCGGTCCACACATCACATAGATGCCCGATTCATGAGGTGTGAGAAACACCTTCACCATCGAGCTCATGGTCTGCGACTGGGCACCCATGGTGCTTCTTGACGCGTCTGCGATCGTATGTTCAGGACTGAGGTGCATCGCTCCGGCGACGTCGCCGAACTGAAGGTCCAGATCGAGGACGGCGACTTTGCCCGGTTCGTGCATATTGAGCGCCATGGCAAGGTTCGTGGCCGTGAAGGTCTTGCCGACCCCGCCCTTGGGGGACAGCACCGTAATCACTCGTTTGCGGCGCCCGTCGAGCGTGGTTCCATGGGCTGGCACCTGCGGCAACGCAGCACGCCAACGGCTGGCGTGTTCAAAGCCGCGACGGAGGACGTCGATGACGGCTTCGTCGGGTGCGCTCGGCGAGACAACGTCTCGAACGCCTGATCGAAGTGCCCGCTCGAAGAGTCCCGGACGCGGGTCAGAGACGAGTACCAGATAGACGCCGGGATGCGTGCGATTGATCTGTTCGGCGCGTGCCGCCATCGAGTCGACCTCGAGGTCAGGACCAATGAATGCGACGCCCATGCTCTCGGCACCGGGCATCTCGCCCTGCGCCGGCCAGCGGTGCATTCGAGGTCCCCCGTTGGCCGTCAGCAGCCGCCGGATCATCTGCTCGAATGGCACGACCGATGCCACGAGGGCAACGTCGCCCTGGTCTTTCGGGATGTCGCGGTCGTGCGAGGTGGCGGTGTCGCCTTCAATGGTTGCGTGTTGCTGTGTGTCACTCACGGTGTGTTCTCCGCTCGGGGTGTGACGGGCTCGGGTCGTGCTTGCCCAAAGGGTGATGGACTCAAGGTGTCACTGGTTCGCGACGACGGGGGTCTTCGCCGCTGCGGTCAGGGGGTCGGCCGGCGTGGGCTTTGCGACGGTCCCCGGGACGAGCGTCACTGCCGTGGCCGGAACGACTGCGGCAGGTTTCAACTTGGTTGGCGTTGTTGTCTTCCCGACAAGGGTGGTGGTCGGGGCGACGGCAGACGTTCCGGCCGATGTGGCATCCGGGGCTGAGGTGGAGGCGTCAGGGCTGACGATTACCGGCTTCTTCGGTATGACCGGAGGCGTTGCCACATAGACATTGCTGCGCTCGACGATCTTTGTTGGCGCATCCGCCGGCGACGCGTCGGACTCTTCGCCGAGGTACACCGACCCGTTGACAATCGCATAGATGAGCCGTTCGGCCGAAGGTGCGTCGACGCCGAGCTTCACTTGGATGACCGGAGTTGGCGGGATTGGTGGAACCGTGGGTGTGCCCGGGGCTGGAGCGAGCGTTGTCGTCGGGGCAATAACGGTGCCAATGGGCGGCCACACGTCGAGGATCGGAACGTGATGCATAAGGAGATGATTCGACGGGACCGCAGCCGTTGGATCGCCGCCGGTGCCCGGGATCCCCGGTGGGAACACGGCGAACACGGCAACTTTGGTCTTGCCGGGCACGATGTTGCCGTTCAGCGCTCGGATCGAGTCGATATTCATCCACACCCCGATCAGTCCATTGTTCGGATCCGATACCTCGGTACCGGCAGCACCGTTGGACGATGCCGTTTCGCCAACAACCTGCGTGGGCGTCGAGAACCTGAGTTTGCTGAGGTGGTCGCCGGCGTACATGTCACTGTTGGCGACAAGGTCTTGGAGTTCGGAGATCGCCTCGGCGTCGTTGGGTGTCCTGGTGCTCGCTGGCACCTGAATAGGGGTGACGTAGTCGGTCAGCAATGCTGCCGGGGTCCCCTTCGGGATGTTCTTGGACACCTGAAGGATCGTCACGGTCGGCTCGGGTGGAGCAACGACGGGCGCGGGTTTTCCCTTCGAGTATTGGAGAATGGCAAATGTGCCAATGGCGGCGGCGACCAGTGAAGCAATCAGCCCAATAAGTTTGCGGCGGTTCACGCGAGGTTTCTCCCAATCGAGAGCGGACGAAGTTGCTGGGGCTATCGACGCGCCCTGAGGCGGTCTTTAGGTTCGGAACTGAACTTCCTGCGGGTATCCCTCGGATTCGTTCAGGCATCGGCGGTGTGGTCGAACCAGTTCGATCGATGCGCCAGCGATACCGCCGCAGCAACCGAACCGACGCCGAGCTTGGTCAGCACGTTCTTGATGTGGCTGCGCACCGTGTTCATCGAGACGAAGCTCGTACGCGCGATGTCTTCCGGCGACGTCCCCATCGCAAGTCGATGAAGGACGTCACGCTCGCGAGTGGTGAGGAGCTGGTACCCCTGATCGCGGCCGGCACGGTCGCGTCGATGAGAGCGAAGCTGCGCCAGCAGACCTTCACGGACCGCTATTCCGAGGACCTCTTCGCCGTGCGAGAGCCGATCGACCGCACGGCGAAGCTCGTCGGCCGTCGCATCCGGCATGATCACCGCGTTGACGCCGAGTTCGATCCAGCGGGCCGCAGCGTGGGGCGTTGAGGGGCAAAACACCACAGCGACGGCCTGTGACCGATCTCGAGCGTCGGCGACGAGTTGCCCGACGGTGTCATTACCGGTCGGTAGGTCCCCGTCGATCAGGGTGACGGCAATCGGACCATCGCCGACAGGTCGAGCCGACAGCGTTGCACTGAGGAGATCGCCGAGGAGGTGGCGATGCGTCAGGATTCGCACGTTTCCGGCGATGCGGAGCGCGACATCGATCGGGGCCGCGGTGATGGAAGCGATGCCGGACACGACTGCTGCTGGTCGGTCACCGGACATGGTGCGGTCATGGGACATGTGTGTCAATCAGGGCGTCCTCGCGCCCGCCGTGTCGGCGTGCGCCCTCATGACATCGTCCGTTTTGGCCGCAAGCTTGACCCAGCGCGCTGGTCTCGCTCCCGAACGTGTCTGGTTAATTAATCGGCGGTGATGTCGCGGATGGCCTCGGAGACCGCACGCGTCGAGGCATCAGATGGTGTCCCCATCTGAAGCGCCATCAACTTGATGAGGTCACCCTGCACGCGAATGCGCCCTTCCATGAACGCTGCCATCGCGGCAGCACCGTCCTGTCCAACGAAGAGTGCCCGACTCGTCGCGTAGTCGGTTGACACCGTGACGTCGGGCCGGTCGAGATGTCCATGATCGAGATCAAGCGATCCTGACGTCGTGTCCACGTGGGCATGGAGCGGATCGTCACCGAACGGGACACCGGTTACCACGAGGTTCATTCGTATCGAGGGGGGCGCTGCGACCTCGCCGAGGTGCTGGTCGCGGATCTTGCGAGCGTCGCGGATCCATTTCTCACTGAGGAACGCGTGCTTAGCCATGGACGCTGACGCTACCGCCGCTGCGGCAGCCGTAGGGTTTGCGGCGATGGCTGAAGAAGCAAGCTCGGACCCGTCGAACCCGTCGAACCCGTCGAACCCGTCGAACCCGTCGAACGCCTTGAATCGCTCTGGTCGGGTACAGGGACGCGTCCGCAACCCGAAATGGAAGAACCCGGCGTTGCGGATCGACATGTCGACCTGCATTAATTGCGATACCTGCCTGCGGCACTGCCCTCCACAGTTCGGGGCAATCTTCAACCACGGCATGGACGTCGTCATCATCTCCGAGCTTTGCTCCGGATGCGGCAAGTGCCTGCCACCGGTGTGCCCGGTCGACTGCATTGTGGTTGACGAGACCCCCGACCCGACGCCGGAGGCGTGGTGGGCCTACCCATTCGGCGAGGATGACCCGTACCGCTGAACGGCCTACTGATGTCCGGGCGACCTACCGGAACTGGCGGAAACAGGTTCGGACGTCGGCCACGAACAACTCGGGCTGCTCGAATGCCGCGAAGTGTCCGCCCTTGGCCTGCTCGGACCAGTGGACGATGTTCGGGAAGCCAGGCTCCATCCACGAGCGGACGGGCGCCACGATTTCCTTCGGATAGACGGCCACGCCGACCGGCACGTTGACCGTGAGACCGCGGCGTCCCCCGAAGCTCTCCCAGTAGAGCCTCGCCGAACTAGCCGCCGAGTTGGTCGCCCAATAGAGCATGACATTGTCGAGCAGCTCGTCGCGATTCAGCACGTTCTCCGGGTGACCGTCACAATCGGTCCAGGCCCAGAACTTCTCCAAGATCCACGCGGCCTGGCCCGACGGTGAGTCGGCGAGCCCGTAGCCCAGCGTCTGTGGACGAGTGGCCTGCTGCTTCGAATACCCCGAGTCCCAGGTCTGGTAGTACTCGGCACCCTTGAGCGCCCGGGCCTCTTCCGGAGTCGGGTCACCGCTGAGCTTCGGTGGGGTTCCCATGGCCAGGGTGATGTGAATTGCCGCGCAATGGTCAACGTCCTGCCCCCCGATCTGGCGGGTAACGGCCGACCCCCAGTCGCCGCCCTGAGCCCAGTACCGGTCGTAGCCGAGGCGGGCCATCAGCTGAGCCCACGCGTCCGCGATGCGCTCGACCTTCCAACCGGTGGCGGTGGGCTTTCCGGAGAAGCCGAAGCCGGGCAGCGTCGGGCAGATCACGTGGAAGGCGTCCGACGCTTCACCTCCGAACTTGGTCGGGTCGGTCAGCGGCTCGATGACCTTGTGGAACTCCACGATCGAACCGGGCCAGCCGTGCGTGATGAGCAACGGCTTGCCCTCGGGGTGCGGCGAGCGCTGGTGGATGAAGTGGATGTCGAGCCCGTCGAGGTCGGTCATGAAGTGGGAGAACCGGTTCAGCTTCGCTTCGCGTGCCCGCCAGTCGTAGCCGTCGGCCCAGTACCGGCAGATGTCCTGTATCCATGCGAGTGGCGCTCCCTGGCTCCAGTCGTCGACCAGTTCGGCCTCGGGCCAGCGGGTGTCGTTGAGTCGCCGCTTGAGATCGGCGAGGACGCTGTCGGGCACGTCGATGGTGAAGGGGCGAATGGCGTCGGATACAGATGCGGACATGGAGCGGACCCTATTGCCTGGAGTGTCCGATCCGCACGTTGTGATCGTTGGCTGGGCGAGAGCACAGCGGCGATCGAAGCTCGCGCTGTGGAGATCCAGACGCTGCTTGCGGACCGCGGCCAACACCGCGCTCCATTCGGGCGAGGGTGTGTGCGAGTTCTCGCTCTCGGAACGACGAATCGCACAAGTTCTCGCTGGATTGGATCACTCGGCTTCGGCCCGAGCCGAGCGACCGGAGCTCGGTTTGGTCTAGAGGCCAGGAAGTCAGAACCTCGCCGTCATGGTATCGAACTGATACCATATCGCCATGGCTATGACCTTGCGCCTCACTGACACCGAGCAAGAAGCATTGCGAGCGCGGGCGGACTATGAAGGCATCTCCATGCAGGAGGCCGCCCGGCGAGCCGTGCGCGAGTTCGTAACCCAAGGCGACCACCGAGACCGCGTCGGGCAGGCCGCTCGGCTGATCCTGAACACCCACAGCGACGCACTGCGTCGGCTCGGCGAGTGAGGGACCCGGTCGAGTTCCTCGAACTCGATGACGTCATCGACCTTGCGATCGCGCTTTTCGGTGATCCTCCGCCGATTCGCGACGTCGGTCTCCTTGGGTCTGCTGTCGCACGGCCGCAGACGAGCGCGTTCGGCGATGACGCCTACCCAGACATCTGGACGAAGGCTGCTGCGCTGTTGCAGTCAATTGTTAAAAATCATGCGCTCGTGGACGGGAACAAGCGGCTCGGGTGGCTCACGACTGCCGTCTTTCTGGAGATCAACGGCGTCGCGATCTCGCGCGCCGGTAACGTGGATGTTTACGACCTCGTGATCGAGGTAGCTGCTGGGCAACCGGGTGTCGATGAAATCGCCCAGAGACTCCGCGAACTCATCTCGTAAGGCCGCACGAGTTGACTCTCTGATACCGACGAAGTCCCGCTCTACTTCGCCCGATTGTGTGCGGCCTGTTGGGCACTGCTGAATGCCCGTTGCGAGCGGGTGGCGGCGGCATATCCCGGTGGAGCGATACCGGGTGCCCAAGAGTCGGCGTTTCGGAGGCTTCGCGTCCGAGTCGGTCGGGATGATGCAGGTTCGCTCAGCTCGCGATCGCCACGATGGCTGCACGGGGCCGACGTCCGGACTGTCGGGGACAGGGAGCTGGTGCATCGAGCCGACCGCGTACCGGCCGACGGGATGGGCGGTGTGGGCGTGGTCGATGAACTCGGGCACGAGGTCGATGCCCGTTGCGTCGACATCGAGCGTGCAAAGATGCTCGGTGAGATGCCCCGGCCCGCAGCCAACGTCGAGCACGGCGCCGGGCCGGATCGAGAGGTGCCGGGTGGTGAGGGCGAGGTCGTCCGGATGTACCTGGGCGCAGCTTCCGAACAGCTCGATGTACTGCTCCGCCATGATTCTGTACGCCTGCCGAACCAGTTCCATGGGCGGGGGATCGTAGGAGTTGGTCCGAGGCTTCGGTCGCGAAGGCGACGGCAGAAAAGGGTCGCCGTGTACCGCTTTGGCCACCCCCGGCGCAGTTCCAAATGGTCGAAGCCTGAGCGTCCCGTCGCAGCGACCTTGAGTTCCTACAGAGGGCGGTAGCGGAGGCGCACGACCCCGTTGCTGAATCGGTGCTCGTCCAAGAGGTCAAGCTCGAGGCGCGTGTGGGTCGTCAGCGCCGGCTTGCCTCCACCGAGCACGACGGGCCAGATGAACAGGTGGCACTCGTCAACCAGCCCGGCCTTGAAAGCCTGCGCTGCGAGGTTCGGACCTCCGACCATGAGATCGCTCTTGGCCACGGCCTTGAGGTCGTCAACCGCGCCGGGGTCGAAGTGGTGTTCGAGACGGGTGTTGGCCGTCGACACTGCGGCCAGGGTCGTGGAGTAGACGATTTTGTCCGCCGCCTGCCAGGCGTTCGCGAAGTCATTCATGAGGTCCGACTGCGCTGCCAGAGTGGCATCGGTCTCCCAGACGGCCATCGTTTCGTACATGCGCCGTCCGTAGAGATAGGTGCTGGCTGACCGCATGAGGTCAGTGATGAACGCGAACACGTCGTCGTCCGGTGGTGCCCAGCCGAAGCCACCACGTTCGTCCTCGGTACAGCCGTCGAGTGACACGTTCGACGCGTAGATCAGCTTGGCCATAGTCGCGCTTTCATCGCCGACCACAAATCTCGACGACCTTGTTGTCCCGAATGTAATGGGCGGCGCCACTACGTGATTTTGCAGAAGAGCGCGACTTCGAGAACCATCAACGCCGGGAATTGCCAGGACGGGCGACAATGGCAACGTGGCGAAAAAGCACACTGAGCGTTGACCCCGAGCCCTCGTTTCGGTATCGCCCGCAGGAGTGTCGCTGCATGGTCTCGGACCAAGGTATGGCAAGGTTTGCCAACTTCCTGGTACTCTGTTTTGTATGTCGACGATGAACGTGTCGCTGCCCGACGAACTCAAGTCCTATGTCGACGAACAGGTCGGTGACGGCATCTACGGGTCCACGAGCGAGTACGTCCGCGATCTCATTCGTCGCGATAAAGACCGTCAACAGCTTCGACATGCGCTCTTGGATGGAGCGTCGTCGAAGAGCGGTCCAATCGCCGATGCGTCCTATTTCGCGACCCTGCGCGACCGCATCCGATCCGACCGCTGACCAGTCTGGCCGTCCGACTCCGCGAGCGCGCGGCGACCGACATTGACCTGGCCGCCGACTACTACCTCCGCGAGGCAGTCGCGCTGCGATTCGTCGACGCCGTCGAACGGGTCGTCAAAGACGTCAGCCGATCACCGCAATCGGGCAGCTTGCGATTCTCCTACGAGCTGGACATTCCCGGTCTGCGCGTACGCCCGGTGGTTCGGTTCCCGTACCTCGTGTTCTACGTCGTCGGTGATGAAGCCGTCGATGTATGGCGTGTCCTCCACACCCGGAGCGACATTCCGTCAGCGATCGCCAACGAGACCTAACTCAACCGATGGACCACTCGACTGATGCTGCTTGAGTCGTTCTGAAAGGCACCGCGGCCGCAGATCGCGAATGCAGCGACACGTATGTATGATACGTACGTGCCAAACAAGACGATCAGTGTTCCCGACGACGTCGTGCCGATCATCGGCAACCTCGGCGTTCCGTTCTCCACCTGGGTTGCCGATCAGCTTCGACATCACGCCGCCCACGCGGGGCGCAGCCTCTCTCAACAGTTTCTGGCGGACGCCGAGCTAGCGGGGACCAATCCCCCGACCGCGGCGGCGTCGAAGAAAGCGATGAAGCGGATGGAACGTTCCGCGCCGTGGTAGCGAGGGGCTCGGTGTACTGGATTGGGCTTGATAAGCGCAGACCGTGCGTGGTGGTGTCGTCCGAGGACGTCCTTGGCGTGAATGTCTGGCAGACCCATGTCGTGCCTCTCACCTCAAACGTCGCCCGAGCGGGCATCGCCGGCAATGTCTTGCTTCCCGCGAAGGCGAGCGGGCTACCAAGAGACTCCGTGGCGGTTCCCCTCGGTCTCGAACTGATCGACCGATCGATACTGGGCAAACAAGCCGGTCGCCTGCCCAA
Source organism: Acidimicrobiia bacterium (assembly GCA_043720395.1). Taxonomy (GTDB): domain Bacteria; phylum Actinomycetota; class Acidimicrobiia; order Acidimicrobiales; family JANYDT01; genus JANOYY01. Next base: position 48,958 of record JAYSSR010000073.1, on the reverse strand, counting down.
GGTCTTGGTTGACGACATCGACGAAGGACTTCGCGCCGTCCTCGGGATCTGAGCTCTAGCGACCGTTTACGCCGATCCGCTCGCGATCGACGCATCGCCGCTGCCGCTGCGACGCGGCAATCAGGGTCGTAGCTCATCGCATCCGTAGAAGATCGACGGTTAAGGATTGGGCCAGCGAACGCCGACAGGCGTTCAGCAGCGTTGAGTCTCGCCCGATCGGCCGCGTCCTCCCATTGCGAGGTGACAACTTCGATCTGCCGTTCGACGAGCTCGGATGCTTCACCTCGGTCGAGCCCGTCCTCGAAAGCCCGCTTCACGCATCCTGCCCGTCCCAGATGGCTGCGTGGTTGCGGGCGTGATCGTCGGTATTGCCGACGATCACGTTGAAGACGATGCGAGCGAACAGTTCTCGGGCGTCGCCGGCGTCGACCGATGTTGCCCGGAGACGATCAGCGAGTTCGGGGTAGGTGGCGTATCGGGCACCGAGGTATGGGTCGAGACCGAGGATTGTTGCGGCGGACACGACCATCAGCCGCTCCCCGTTCGGTGTGCGGTCGAATCGTTCGACCAGCAGCGCGTCCCGGTTTGCTTGCGCGAGCGAGCTCGGAGCGGGCGACGTCGACGTTCAGCCATGCTCATCGGGCGCATGCGCATACGGACAATCCGACCGGTGCCCGTGTGCATCGGTGCCACGGGCGGGGTCGCGCTTCCGGTCAGCAGGAACCGTCCGCCTGCGTTGTTTCGATCGACGCTTCGTCGCACCAGTCCCACGACGACGGCATTCGCTGCCACTCATCAAGAAGGATCGGAGAGGGATCGTCGTCGAGCCTCGCCGGGTACGTCTCAAGGGATTGTCGATCACTGAGGACGTCGAGATGAAGAGTCGAGATGAAGAACGGTCTTCGCCCGCCGCTCAGCCGTCGCGCTCTTTTCCACGCCCTTGGGACCCTCGATAGCTATGGCCGCCAGATCAGGGAAAAGGTCGTCGAGTTCATCGTCGACGAGGCGAAGTTGGTACGCGGTCCCGGGTCTACGCTACCAATCCCGGCTTCTCTAGGCCACCTTTGTTCACAACTTCTAAACTCCCTTTTTCACCTCGTCTGCACTTCGTTTTTCACGGTCCGACGAGTGGCCAACCGTTGTCAAAGCTGTCCCTGGAATCCCGAACCAACACATCGTCGTGTTCGGGCGCGGGTCTCCTAGCATTGACCGCCATGTCCTCCGACCCTTCCGCGGCGCGGTTGTCCCGCGCCGACGTCGTGCACGTGGCCCGCCTCGCCCGTCTGACGCTGACCGACGATGAGATCGACGGCTTCACCGCTGATCTCGCCGGAATCCTCGACCACGCGCAGGACGTGGCATCGCTCGACACCGCCGAGGTCCCGACCACGGCGCACCCGCTGGCACTGTCCAATGTGCTGCGCGACGACGTTGTCACGCCGAGCCTGGACCGGGCCGAAGTGCTTGCCATGGCTCCGGCCGCCGAGTCGGACCGCTTCCGCGTGCCGCAGATCCTGGCGGAGGCACCGTGACCGCTGCGAGCATGCGCAGTGCGGCGGTTGCCGTTGCACCCGGGTCGCCCGACACGGCCGCGTCGATTGCTGCTGACGTCCGAAGCGGCCGTCGACGAGCGGCCGATGTGCTCGACGCCTACCTCGCCCGCATCGCCGACCACGAGGGCGACGTCCACGCGTTCAACACCGTGTTGATCAACGAAGCACAAGCCGCCGCGGCCACTGTGGACGCGTCGGTCGCTGCCGGTCGCGACCCGGGCCCGCTAGCCGGTGTGCCCATGGCGCTGAAGGACAACATGTGCACGCGTGGTATCCCTACCACGTGCTCTTCGAAGATCCTCGAGGGTTGGCGTCCGCCGTACGACGCTACGGTCGTGCAGCGCGTCGCTGCGGCCGGTGCGATCATCGTTGGCAAAACGAACCTCGACGAGTTCGCCATGGGTTCATCCACCGAGAACTCGGCGTTCGGCCCGACCCGCAACCCGCACGATTTTGCGAAAGTGCCGGGCGGCTCCAGCGGAGGCAGCGCTGCCGCAGTGGCGGCCGGATTCGCGCCGGTGTCGCTCGGCTCCGACACCGGCGGATCGATTCGCCAACCTGCAGCGCTCTGCGGGCTCGTCGGCTTCAAGCCCACGTACGGCGCAGTCAGCAGGTACGGATTGATTCCGTTTGCCTCGTCGCTCGACCAGATCGGACCGTTCTCACACACGGTCGAAGACGCTGCGCTCGTGATGGAGACGATTGCCGGCCATGACTCGCACGACTCCACGTCGCTTCACCTCACGTTCGGGTCGCTGGTCGAGGCGGTTCACCGCGGCCAGCGCGACGGGCTCTCGGGCCTTCGGGTCGGCATCGTGACCGAGCTCAGCGGCAAGGAAATCTCGGCCGACGTGCTCGCCCGTGTGGACGTTGCAGCCCAGCGTCTCCGAGACGCTGGTGCGACCGTCGCCTCGGTGTCGGTACCCGCCGCCATTTATGGCCTGTCCGCTTACTATCTGATTGCACCGGCCGAGTGCTCCTCGAACCTCGCGCGCTTCGACGGCATCCGCTACGGCTTGCGGGCCAAGGGTGATGGGGCCGGCACGGTCGAATCGATGATGGGTCTGACCCGTGCCGCCGGGTTCGGTGCCGAGGTCAAGCGACGCATCATGCTCGGTACGTACGCATTGAGCGCTGGCTACTACGACGCCTACTACGGTCAGGCTCAGAAAGTACGCACGCTTATCATTCGAGATTTTCAGCGCGCCTACGAATCCTTCGACGTGCTGTTGTCGCCGACGTCGCCGACCACCGCATTCGCGTTCGGCGACAGGACGGCCGACCCGATGACGATGTACATCAACGACGTGTGCACGATCCCGTCGAACCTGTCGGGTGATCCGGCGATCAGCGTCCCCTGCGGCGTCGGCGACGACGGCATGCCTGTCGGCGTGCAGGTGCTCGGCCCGGCGCTGTCCGAGGAACGGCTGTTCCAGGTCGCCGCGGTGATCGAGAAGGGGAACCACTCATGACGATCAAGCAAGGGTGGGAACTCGTCGTGGGCCTGGAGGTCCATTGCGAGTTGGCGACCGCCACGAAGATCTTCTGCGGCTGCGCGAATCAATTCGGGGAGGAGCCAAACACGAATATCTGCCCGGTGTGTCTCGGTCTGCCGGGAAGCCTGCCGGTGCTGAATCGCACGGCTGTCGAGTACGCGATGCGCATCGGTGCGGCCCTCGGATGCACGATCAAGCCGAGCATCTTCCACCGCAAGAACTACTTCTATCCCGACATGCCCAAGGACTATCAGGTCTCGCAGTACGACCGTCCGATCAACGTCGATGGCTCATTGGAGTTGCCGAACGGTACCGTCATCGGAATCGAACGCGCGCATATGGAAGAGGACACCGGCAAGACCTCGCACGTCGGCGGAACCGGTGGACGCATCCACGGTGCGAGTCACTCACTCGTGGACTACAACCGTGCTGGTGTGCCGCTCGTGGAGATTGTCAGTCGACCTGATATTCGGTCGGCAGACGATGCGAAGTCCTACGTCGCAGAGCTGCGGTCGGTTCTCGTAGCGACCGGCGCATCGGACGGAAAGATGGAAGAAGGGTCCTTGCGGGTCGACGCGAACGTAAGCGTCCGCAAGCCCGGCGCGGAACTTGGCACCCGATGCGAGATCAAGAATCTGAACTCGCTGCGGTCACTGGTGCGGGCGATCGACTACGAGGCGAACCGTCAGATCGATCTCATCGAGAACGGTGAGCGGATCGTGCAGGAGACGCGGCACTGGAGCGAGGACGAAGGAAGGACCTCGTCGATGCGGTCGAAGGAAGAGGCCTATGACTACCGGTACTTCCCGGAGCCCGATCTCGTGCCGATCGACCCGTCGCGGGAGTGGATCGACGCGGTCAAGGCTGCGTTGCCGATGATGCCGGGTGCGAAACGCCATGCTCTCTCCGACGCCACCGGCGGCCAATTGGCACCGTCGAGTGACCTGATCGTCACGGTGATCGAGCAGGGCCTCGACCCACTTGTGACGGGTGCAATCGAGCTCGGTGCCGACGCACGCCGGGCGATCACCCGAGCGGCGAACGACATTGCGGCCGTCAGTGTGGATACGCACACCCGTCTGAGTGTGGACTCGTTCGCGACACTGCTTGCGATGGAGGAAAGTGGCGCGCTGACCTCGACCCAGGCGAAGCAGGTGCTCGGGGAGATGCTGGAGTCGGGCAACGCTCCGGAAGCGATCGCGAAGGCCCGCGGCTTCGAGGCGATGGACTGCGGGGCGGCGGAGCAGCTCGTCGATCAGCTCATTGCCGCCCACCCGGCCGAGTTCGAGCGTCTCAAGGCTGGCGATCCGAAGATCGCCGGGTTCTTCGTGGGCGCTGCCATGAAAGCCACTGGAGGCAAAGCTGATGGAAAAGCAATCACCACACTTCTCCGGCAGCGGGCGGGCTTGTAGGTCATGACGATGACCCCGCCCGCCCACCCGGAGAACACCCCCCCAAACGGCGACCCCGGCATGTCCGGCATGTCCGTGAAGTACTGCCACCTCCACCCGAAGCGGGAGACGCTGCGGTCGTGCAATCGCTGTGGACGTCCGACGTGTCCGGAATGCCTCCGCGATGCGCCCGTCGGTCAGCACTGCCTCTCCTGTATCAAGGAGGCGCAAGGTCCGGCCACCGCACGAGTGAAACGCAGCGGAACCGTGACGGCCCGACAGATCAAGGGCATGGATCTTCCGGTCACACGGGCGCTCATCGCGCTCAACGCGGCAGTGTTCGTTCTCACGAACCTCGTCAACCGCTACAGCAATGCCGACCTTGCCATTTTTGCGACGGGTCCAGATGGTCGCGGCGGGGTCGCAAACGGGGAGTGGTGGCGTCTCGTGACCTCGGGCTTCATCCATTTCGGGATCATCCACATTGGCTTCAACATGTTCGCTCTGTGGCAGCTCGGTCGCGTGCTTGAGCCGGCACTCGGACGCTGGCGCTACATCGGTCTTTACGGTGTGAGCCTGCTCGGCGGTGGGTTCGGTGCGTTGCTTTTCCAGCCGTTTGGCTATACCGGCGGCGCGTCAGGAGCGGTCTTCGGGCTTGCTGGAGCGGCCACGGTGGCGTTGCGTCAGCGGGGTGTTCCGTTCAACAACACCTGGGGTCCAATGCTGCTGATCAACTTGGTGATCAGCTTCTCGATTCCGGGCATTTCCATCGGAGGACACCTCGGTGGCCTTGTGTTCGGCGGTGTCGCCGGTGCCGTGCTGATGCACCCGAAACGTCGTGGCAAGGATTCGCGCCAGGACATCGTGCTCCTCCTCGCCATGGGAGCGTTGGCGGTTGTGCTCGCGATCCTCGTCGCGAAGAGTCCGGTGAACGGCGACGGGCTCTGGCACCGTTGAGCTGAGAGCGAGCGACCAGATACTGAAGCGCACGTTCGGTCCGGGCGAACGGGCCGCCGCTACGCTGTCATCAGTTGTGCGGTCATCAGTTGTGCGATGACCCGTTGGGCGTGATCACGTTCGCCACGTTCGGCACCGGGGCTGAAGACACCGACAAGGTCCACGACCTCTTGCGCCTCCATCGACTTCAGCGCCAAGGTCTGACGAGTTCCGTCGGTCAGCAGGAGTGACAATGAGCGGCGTCCTCCCGCCAATTGGCTCGCATCCATGAACAACGCACGGACAACCGACGAGTCGCTGAGCGCCCGAAGAAACGGCGATCCGGCCTTGGACAAACCCCACCCAATGCTGAACGGAACAAGGCCGAAGAGCAGCGCGCCGACGCCAATCGCGATGCCAAGTCCTGAAACCGGCGTCTTCATCTTCCATGCCGCGACGGCGAGGACTGCGCCAAGGGTACTGATCATGACGCCGGAGCGTCCGACGCGCATTCCGCTCGCCACGATGGTCTTCTTCGCCGCCTTGACCCGGGTTTCGAGCGTGTCCGGAAGCGAAATCAGGCTGGCGGCGCGATCAACAGCGGTGGTGTGAGCCAAATCCATGAGGAGAGGCATCGGCAGATCGAAGCCGATTCCTTAAGCGCCGCCCGTTGCGGTGCGAGTTCGGATGCACTAAAAGAGCATCTGATTGGCGGTCACGGACTCGGGAAGGGGTTGCGCGGCGAGCCGTCGGTAGGCGATCACCGCACCGGGCGGACCAGCGAGGGACAGGAGCGCGAACCTTCTCGACCAACGCATTGCGCGGTAGATGTCGAGAATCATCACGCCGTAAGCGATCGACACGAAGCCGTGGAAATAGGCAGTGATCCGCCGCAGGAGAAACTGCCATGTCTCTTCGTGGGCGTTGAGTGCGTACCGGCGGACCATCAAGGGGAGCAGGATCAGGTACGTAATCGTCTCGATCCCCGCGATCAACTTCGTCACGCGGATTTTTCGTCTGAGCTGCGCTGCAGGTGACAGCGCGTTCAGCAACTCACCAACGGCGGGTTGGTCCACGGGCTGCGTCACGAGTCCATGGTAGAGGTCGATGGACCGGTGAACGGTGTCGGCTGGTCCAACGTTCTCAAGGGCCTGTCGTGCCTTGCCGATGGTCGCGGTCAGTCCATGTCAGCCGCCACCGCCGCCGCCCGCTCGCGTGTCGGGCGCATTGTCGTGGCGGGAGCGTGCCTCTTCGCGGCCGTCCTGGTCGGATTCACGGGATTCGCTTTCGTGTATTCCATGCTTCACGGCACGGCCATGACCGGAAAGACCGGGGTTCCGATGAGCAACACGGCGCGGAATGCTGATCGAATTCGGCTCGGTTCGCTGGTTGCCGATCCCTTTACGATCAATGAGCTTCGAGATTCGTTCACCGCCGGAGTCGACGCGATCGAAAACGAACTGGCGGGGACGGCCGGGACACCAACCGAGATTGATCGCGCGGTTTCCGAACTCGTTCGTTTCCGCGCAATGGCAGAGCGACAATTTCACGCTCTCGACGCTGGCGAGTACGGCCAAGCGCTGCAAATCGCCGGGACGGATGCGGCTTCGTCAGCCGACGATCTCTTCGCTGCACTCGCACCCTTCGATGCGAAAGGAACCCGGGCTCCCCGTCGATCTCTCCCGTGGATGTGGCCGGTGGTCGGCTTTGTGCCTGTGCTTGCCGGGTTGGGATTGCGGCACAGATCGACTGGTCGTAAGAAGCGTCGGATTACCGAGCTGACCGATCTTGCGACGACCCTTCATGAACACGTGGTGGTCACGGATGACGACGGATTCATCACTCAGATGAGTGAGGGAGTTCCCGCCCTCGTCGGAATCGTTGCGGGAACACCGCTGATTCGCATTGACGACATTCTCCGAGACATCGAACGGGCAACGCTCGATGAGATCCGGCGGGGCGTTACGGCCACCTCGACGCCTCGTAAGACGTCCTTTGTTCGTCGCGCCCGAGGTCTCGATCATTTTGTGGAGGTTGCGGTTTCGCGGTGCACGATTGGGAAGGCGACCCTGCTCTGGGTGCTGAACGATGCAAGCGAACGCCACCGAGTCGAGTTGGAACTCATCCAAAAGGCTTTCCACGACACGCTGACTGGACTGCCGAATCGGGCGCTCTTCCGAGATAGGGCGACCATCTCGCTCGCCCGGGCGGGTCGATCCGGGGCGATTGTGTCCGTGCTGTTCATCGACCTTGACGGATTCAAAAACGTTAACGACTCGCTTGGGCACGAGGCCGGCGACGAACTGATTGTGGAAATGGGCCTTCGCCTTCGCGCGCTGATTCGACCCTCCGATACCCTCGCACGGCTCGGCGGCGACGAGTTCGCCGTGCTTGTCGAGGATCCAAGAACGAAGCTCGCCGATGTCCTGGCAAATCGGATGCTCGATGCTATCCGCCAACCGGCACGCATTCGCGGAAAGGAAGTGTTCGTAGGGGCGAGCATCGGGATCGCGGAAGCGGCACCTGAAATCACCGTCGAGGAGATACTGCGCAACGCGGACACGGCCATGTACGCAGCGAAGGAACGCGGAAAGAACCGGGTCGTTCGCTTCCACAACTTGATGTTCCAAGAAGTCGCGGAACGCCTGGAACTCGACAGTGAACTTCGTCGCGCGATTGAACTGAATCAGCTGCGCCTGTACTTTCAGCCGATCGTGTCGCTCGAGGACAATCGGATGCACGGTGTCGAGGCGCTGCTGCGTTGGTTTCACCCGCACCGCGGCGTTGTCCCGCCGGATGTCTTCATCCCGTTGTCGGAGGAGACGGGGTCGATTGTCGACATAGGACGCTGGGCCCTGCGCGAAGCCATCGCTGCGGCGGCCCGGCTGCCACCCGATCTTCGGATCTCGATGCACGTCAACGTCTCTGCCAAGCAGCTCGCCGACGAGGAACTTCTGGTCATCGTCAAGGATGAACTCGCGCGCACCGGACTTCCGCCGGAGCTTCTTATCCTTGAGATCACTGAGTCAGTCGTGCTCGACGACATTGAGACGACCGTGCGCCGGTTGAATGACATCCGCGAAATCGGCGTGAAGTTGGCGATTGACGATTTCGGAACCGGTTATAGCTCGCTGAGCTACCTCCACCGACTCCCCGTGAACTCGGTAAAGATCGATCGATCATTCATCTGTGAGCGGCCGAGCCGACGAGAGCTCGAAGCCGATTCTTTTGTGCGAGCGATCCTTGAACTCGCGAAGGCGCTCGGTTTTGAAACGGTCGCGGAAGGTGTGGAGAGCGAAGAGCAGTTGATCTGGCTGCGTGAGCATGGGTGCACATACGGACAGGGATACTTCTTTGCCCGACCCCTTCCGGCCGAGAGTCTGCAGCGCGCCGCCGAGGAATCGTCGCGGCGCGAAAATGATCTTCCCTTTGCCGTTGAGCTGTGAGCTTCATAGAGGCCGAGCGGATAGGGCACGACTGCGGCGCAACGATGTCCGGCGACCGGCTTCGCCGCTCGATTTATTCTGCTGTGTCTGATTGAGCGCTCGCCTATCGGCTCGCCCTCTTATCAGGGTCTCCGAGCAGAACTGCGAGAAATGGGTCGAACGGCTGATACCCGCTGACTCAGGGCTCATTTCGTGTCGAATCTGTCGATCTTCAACCGCACCTGTAAAGGCTGCGGTGCCACGGACCGAAGTACCTCTTGGCGCAATGCCAATGGGAAAGGACCGCGGTGCTCCGCAGACTCAATCTTCGATCGAAGCTACTTCTCACCTCGGCGTTTCCACTTCTGGCCATCGTGGGACTTGCGGCGATTGCCTATCCAACGTTCCAGACGGTGAAGGTCAACGGCACCCAATACCGCGAGATTGCGGACGCGAAGGACCTCGAAGCAGACATTCTTCCCCCACCGGCATTTCTCGTTGAGACCCATCTCATTGCGTCGCTCCTCAGTCGTGGTGCCGGTTCCGAAACGGACTCCCTTGTCAGCAAGCTCGCCGAGCGCGAAAAGGAATTCGAGGCGCGTCATCAGCATTGGCAGCTGACCCTCTCGGCGAAGGACTCCATGCGCGACCCCATGCGCGAAGCATTTGTTCAGGGTCGCAGGTACTTCTCTGCCATCCAGGAACGTTTTGTTCCGGCTGTTCTCGCCCTTCGCTCCAACCCCACGCCACAAATGCAAACCGACGTAACTCGGGTCTTCGACGCTGAACTTCGCCCGCTCTATTCTGCGCACCGCGCAGCAATTGACGAGTCGGTGAAACTAACGATTGCTCGTCAGATCCAGATCGAGAAGAGCACAACGACGCTCGTCGACGGTCGGCTCAAGGCGCTCGCTCTGGTGGCGCTGACCGTGTTCGCAGCTGCCGCCGCTGTGGCATTGCTGGCAGCTCGCTCGATCAGCAATCCGGTGGTGTTCCTGACCCGCGCAGCTCGCGATGCTGCGGAACGCGATCTTCCCGCAACCGTCATCCGCATTCAGGCCGGTGACGAGACAGCTGGAGTTGCGACCTTCGAATCGAAGTTCTCAGGTGATCACTCCGAGCTCGGCGAACTCTCGCGAGCACTCGATTCCATGCAGACGACCGCCGTTCGTGTCGCGGCCGAACAGGCCCGCGTGCGACGCAACGTGAGCGACAACTTGGTGAACATCGCAAGGCGGAACCAGGTCCTGCTGAAGCGCACGCTTTCCTCGCTGTCAAAGATGGAACAGGAGGAGCGTGATTCGTCCAAACTGGAACAGCTCTTCCGTCTCGATCACCTCACGACGCGAATCCGACGCAACGCCGAGTCACTCCTGGTGCTGGCAGGTAGCGAGAGTCCGAAGCTCTACTCGACGCCGGTCTCCGTTGGCGACCTTGTCCGGTCCGCCCTTTCGCAGATTGAGGCATACGACCAGGTCGACTATGCGCGGATTGATCCTGCCTCGATCAAGGGTGCCGCAGTTACCGACGTCAGCCACCTCCTCGCGGAACTGATCGAGAACGCAACCTTCTTCTCGCCGCCGACGTCGCGCGTAACCGTCACGGGCCGTCAACGCCTAGACGGCTACGTGATCGTGATCTCCGACGACGGCGTCGGCATGTCAAGCGAGGATATCGAAGCAGCCAACAAGCGAATCGCCAGTCCTGCCGAATTCGACCTCGAACCGACCAAGGTTCTCGGCCACCTCGTGACCGGACATCTAGCGGCCCGGTACAGCATCAAGGTAAGCCTCGCAGAGAGCGTGTCACGAGGTACTGCCGTCCAAGTCCTCCTTCCGCTCGGCCTGCTCCACGAAGCGACGATGACCGAGACGATGCCGCCGACCGGCGCTGCGGTGGCGCAGGCACCTGTCGCAAGTGCGCCGAACACGCCAGCCTCGCTGCCGACCTCGGTCGCGTCAACAGTTACACCTTCGAACTACGTTTCGTCTGCGGCGTTTGAGCCCTTCGAGTCGACGTTCGGCGACAACTCCACCATGTACGAGCGTCGTCCTGTCACGGTGAACGAGACAATGGACGAGCCATTGCGTTCACCCGGTACACCGGGCGCGCTGACCCGTCGAGTACGAGGGGCCAATCTGCCCGACGTCGGTCCTGCGGCCAGCCAACCCACCCAGCCGCGCGATGCCGCGGCGGTGCGCTCGTCGTTGTCCAGCTTGCAGAGTGGCGTAGCGAAGGCCCACCGCGTCGAGGCGGACGCGATTGACGCCGAACGACTCGGCCGAATGCCCACCGCTGCTGGCGAGGAGGTAGGACGGTGAGTTCGCAGGCCAACAACATCAATTGGCTCCTTTCCAACTTTGTCGACAAGACACCCGGCGTCGACCAGTGCATTGCGGTCTCCTCGGATGGGTTGCTCATGGCAACGGCTTCGCTGCTTGATCGAGCGTCAGCGGACAAGATGGCCGCCATCGTGACGGGCCTGCGTAGCCTTTCTGACGGCGCGTCGCGGATACTCAATACGGGCGGCCTGTCGCAGGTCATCATCGAAATGGGTTCGGCGTATCTCTTCGTTGCCGCAATCAGCGGCGGGGCGTCCCTGGGGGTGGTGTCGGAGAAGGACTGCGATCTCGGCCTTGTCGGCTACGAGATCACGCTTCTGGTCCAGCGTGTCGGCAGCCAGCTGACGCCGGAGTTGATCAGCGAACTTAAGAACTCACTCGCTGCGGTATGACCATGCCGTCGCCATCCGACACCGACGAAGCCGACGATGCCGACGATGACGTCGGCCTCGTGCGGTCGTTTCTCGGGGGACTGCGGTCCGCTTCGGCACCCGAGAGCACGAGTACCGAGCCAACCGTTCGCGCGTTCATGCTCACGAATGGACGAACGACCTCGCACGTCGATCTTGCCTTCGAGTCGATGGTTTCATTGTCGGAACGCGGTCGTACGGCTTGCGAAAATTTCGCGTTCGAGCGGGCCGCGATTGCTGAACTTTGCGCTGAAGGTGCGCAGTCAATAGCGGAACTCGCCGCGAAACTTCATGTGCCACTCGGCACGATCCGTGTCCTCGCGGCCGACATGGTCGGCGAGAAGGTGCTTGATGCTCACCTCCCACAGGAGAATCTGTCCGGTGACGTTGCGATGTTGAGGAGGTTGATCCACGGTGTTCGCGCCCTCTAATCCCAAGCCCCGACCGATCCCGGTCAAGATCGTCGTCGCCGGTGGTTTCGGCGTCGGCAAGACGACCTTTGTCGGTGCGCTTTCCGACATTGCGCCGTTGACCACCGAAGCGGCAATGACCACGGCCGCACGTGGTCTCGACAACCGAGGCGACGTTTCCACCAAAACCACCACCACGGTTGCTATGGACTTCGGTCGCACTGCGATCGACGACACCCTCGTGCTGTACATGTTCGGTACCCCGGGCCAGGATCGTTTCGGCTTCATGTGGGACGACCTGATCAAGGGTGCGCTCGGTGCCGTGGTGATCATCGACTCGAGGCGTCTCGAAGACAGCTTCCCGGCGCTCGACTACTTCGAGAGTCGCAAGATTCCGTACGTCGTCGCCGTCAATCTCTTCGACGGGACGCTGTTCCACGATCTCGATGCCGTCCGTGCTGCGCTGGACCTCGACTCAACCACGCCGATTGTGACGACCGACGCGCGGTCACGAGGTCAGGTGAAGGAGTCCGTTCTCGCCCTGCTCGATGTTGTGCTCGCGAGGGCGGAGCAGAGCGTCCCGGTTTAGTGGTCTGTCGGCTCTCGCCTGGGGCCTGTAACCCGAGCGAATAGGCTCGGAGCATGGCCGATCCACGCAAGATCCGATCCACCGACGTCACGGAAGGTGCCAAGAAAGCACCCGCAAGGGCAATGCTCCGAGCCGTCGGCATGACGGATCTGGACTGGGACAAGCCACAGGTCGGCGTCGCGTCGAGCTGGAACGAGGTCACGCCCTGCAACCTGCCGCTCGACCGTCTGGCGAAGCGAGCAAAGCAAGGCGTGCGCGACACCGGGGGGTTTCCGCTGGAGTTCGTCACGATCGCCGTGTCGGACGGCATTTCGATGGGTCACGAAGGTATGCGCGCTTCGCTTGTGTCACGCGAGGTCATCGCCGACTCCGTCGAGACGGTCATGCATGCCGAGCGTTTCGACGCGCTCGCCACGTTCGCGGGCTGCGACAAGAGCCTTCCCGGCATGCTCATGGCGGCGGCGAGGCTGAACCTGCCGAGCATCTTCCTCTATGGCGGCACGATCCTTCCCGGACGCGGAGCGAAGGGTGAGGCGCTCGACATCACGAGCGTGTTTGAAGCTGTTGGGGCCCATGCCGTAGGTACGCTCACTGATGAAGAACTGTCGCTGATCGAGCACAACGCGTGTCCGACCGAAGGATCGTGTGCCGGCATGTTCACGGCGAACACGATGGCGAGTATCGGCGAAGCACTCGGAATGTCACTGCCGGGTAGTGCGTGCGCGCCTGCGGTCGATCGTCGGCGTGACGACTTTGCCTACGAAAGCGGCAGAGCGGTGATGAACCTTGTTGACAACAACATTCGAGCGCGTCAGATCATGACGATGGAGGCGTTCGAGAATGCAATCGCACTCACGATGGCGCTTGGTGGCTCCACGAACGCGGTGCTCCATCTCCTCGCGATCGCGCATGAAGCGCGAGTCGATCTGCGGCTGGAAGATTTCAACCGCGTCGGAAAGCGCGTGAGCCATATCGCCGACACCAAGCCCGGCGGTCGCTTTCACATGACCGACATCGACGCGGTCGGCGGCATCCCCGTTGTGCTCGCCCACCTGCTCGAAGCGGGCCTGCTGCACGGCGACGCCATGACGGTCACGGGCAAGACCATGGCGGAGAACCTCGCTGCGATCAACCCGCCGAAACCGGATGGGCGCGTGATCCATACGCTGAGCGACCCAATCCACGCCGACCCCGGCATCGTGGTGTTGCACGGCACGCTCGCCCCGAAGGGCAGCGTGGTGAAGGTTGCCGGCCTCACGAAGGACCAGCTGAACTTTGAGGGCCCGGCTCGCGTGTTCGACGGGGAAGACGACGCGATGGACGCCATCCTCGGCGGCAAGATCGAGCACGGCAGCGTCGTGGTGATTCGCTACGAGGGGCCGAAGGGTGGTCCCGGCATGCGCGAGATGCTGGCGATCACCGGTGCCATGAAAGGCGCTGGGCTCGGAAGCAGTTGCGCGCTCATTACCGACGGCCGCTTCTCCGGCGGCACGTGGGGTTTCTGCATCGGCCACGTCGCTCCCGAGGCCGTTGACGGCGGCCCGATCGCGTTCATGCGCGACGGCGATGTGGTCAAGGTCGACGTGCCGAACCGGGCGCTCGATCTGCTCGTCGACGCTGACGAGATCGTTCGCCGCCGAGCCGACTGGAAGGTTCCGACACCGCGTTACACGAGCGGTGTTCTCGCCAAGTACGCGGTGCTCGTGCAGGGCGCGGAAACTGGCGCAGTCACGCTGCCCTAGGGCACGCAAGCGGAGTTCTCAGACCATCGGCCACGGGTACGCATGGTTCGACCACGGAGGCGGGAACACCGGCGAAAGCAGGACGTCGTGGGCGCGCTCGATCAGTGCGTCCATCTCGTCGGCCGAGAGCAGCCTGTAGAGCCGCTCAAGGTCGTCGGGTGAGGCCTCAATGAGACGTTCCACGTCGGTCAGCAACTCGTCGTCGATGGGCTCGCCCACGTAGTCCCACATCACGGTGCGGAGTTTGTGCTCGTCGTGGAACGACAGGCCGTTGTCGATCCCATAGACGTTCGGAACTTCGCACGTAGGGCGCTGTGGGTCCTCAGCGCCGCGACCGAGGCCCTCCACCAATACGTGCCCGGCCTTCCGGTCACCGCTGTTGGCAAGCAGATCGAACGTCGCCAGCCGTCGCATCTGCCGGTCGAGCGCCGGATGGGTGGCGATCAGTGTCTCGCGGATCGTGAAGTAGTGATGCTCGAAGTCCGCGTCCACGAAGCGCTGCATCGAACCAATTCCGTACGGTCCTTCGCGCGCAACGGTGCGGGGGATCGCGTCCCAACCGAGGAATTCGGAGAGCTCCGACGCTGCCACCTCTCGACGCCACAGGCCGGTCGGGTAGTCCCACAGTGGCCGCTCACCCTTGAGAGGTTTGTAGATGGCTCGGAGGACAACCTCGTCGGACCCGGGCGCGGCGAGTTGCACGAGAAACGTCGCATTGGAGCTCCAAGGCATGCGCCCCTCGACCGTGATCTCGCCGTCGGTCATGGCGTCGAGCGCTGTGCCGTCGAGCGCTGTGCCGTCGAACCCAGGATCGCCAGTAGTCGCGTCGGTTGACATCTGCGTCCCTACCGCTGTTTCCGCCTCAATTGAAGCAGGAACAGTTGTAGCCCTCCGGGTCGATGGGTGTAGCGCAGAGGGTGCAGACCGGTCGTCCCGACGATACGAGCTTGATCCCGTGGGTGACGAACGCGATCGCTTGCGGTCGGGTGAGGCGAAACCGAGCTCGCCCAGTGATTCCATCCTCGATTGGCTCGGGCCCGAACTGCACCCGTTCGAGTTCGTTCAACACGATCACGACGGAATCCGACTCCCGCTCATAGCCGAGGCCAATCGCGCCGACGTCCCACTCCGGAAACACCGGGAGGTCGAGTTGCGACCATTCGGCGTTGAGCCCGACCGCAGGTGGCAGGTCGGCAAGCATGCGTTGGAGATGCGCGGCAAGTGCTGCGATCTGCGACTTCTCCGCCTTGAACGCGAGCAGCGTCTTCCCGGCGAGCACCTGGAAGAAGAACGTCCGATCTCCCGGCATGCCGACCGCGCCGACCACGAATCGGTCGACCTGTTCGAGATCGAACGATGTCACGACGCCTTGAGCTTCCCGAGATCGCCGGTCTCGTTGACCGTGAGCACGCTTGGTCCCGTCGGTCCGTAAGCGATTGCCGTGACCGAGCACGTCGAAATAGAGATCCGCTGGAACAGGTCGAGGTGGGTGCCGAGCGCGTCTGCCACCGCTGCCTTGATCGGGTCCGCGTGGCTGACGGCGATGATCGTGCCACCCGGATGCAGCGCGACGAGTCGTGCGATCGCCGTCACAATCCGGGTCTGCATTTCGATGAAGGACTCGCCATTCGGGAAGCGGAAGCCCGAGGGGTAGCGCTGCACCGTGGACCACTCGGGGAGCTTGTAGAGATCCTTGAGGTCGCTCCCGGTCCAGTCGCCGAAGTCGCATTCGAACAGGCCGCGCTCGATGCGAACGGCCATCGAGCGCTGGCGGGCGAGGGGGCCAGCCGTTTCACGAGCCCGTTCCAACGGCGATGAGTAAATGGCGTCGATCTTGGCGACGCTGACAAGCCGGGTCGCGACGTCTTCGGCTTGGCCGCGGCCGACATCGCTGAGGTGCAGTCCCTTGGCGCGGCCCGGAAGCTTCACGCCGGTGGTCGGGGTCTGCCCGTGGCGGACGAGAAGAACCACCGTGGGCGCGGGGCCCTTCGGCCTTTTCCCTGCTGACTTGTCCGCGACCATGCGCCCGCAACGCTATCCGTTGGTCTCGGCTACGAGATTCGGCGGCGAGACTGGCGCAATGGACGAGACGGATTCGCTCGCGCAGCTTCACAGCGAGATCGGTGCGTGTCGGCGGTGCGAGCGGCTCGTGGCGTGGCGCGAAGCAGTCGCTGCGGAGAAGCGCGCGTCGTACCGCGACTGGACCTATTGGGGCCGAGGCGTGCCTGGGTTCGGCGACCCCGCAGCGAGAGTGCTGGTGCTCGGACTGGCACCCGCGGCGCATGGAGCGAACCGAACCGGACGGCTGTTCACCGGTGACCGCTCGGGCGACTGGCTGTTCCGGGCCATGCAACGCGCCGGGTTTGCGAACCAGCCGAACAGTGACCATGTCGATGACGGACTCATCCTGACGGGCGCTTGGATATCGGCAGCAGTTCGGTGCGCGCCTCCGGCGAACAAACCGACGCCGCAGGAACGCGATGCGTGTCGGCCATTTCTGGACCGCGAGGTCGAGCTGCTTCGTGATCTGCGTGTCGTCGTCGCGCTTGGTCAGTTCGCATACGACGTGGCGGCGCGTCAGTTCGCGATGCAGGGGCGCCCGAGATTCGGTCATGGCGTTGAGGCAGAGACAACGACGGGGAACGGGAGGGCGCTCATCATCGTGTGCTCCTTTCATCCGAGCCAGCAGAACACGTTCACTGGTCGGCTCACCGAAGCGATGCTCGATGCCGTGTTCACGCGGGCTGCGCTACTTACAACTACCGCATCGCCGCAACTTCCGCTTGCGTGCGCTAGGTCCGGCGCGCCTGGCCCAGCTCGACCTTCGCGTTTATCGTCCTACCGTCCTGAGTGACCCACGAAACGTCGACCTGATCAGCCGGCTTCTTGGCGTGGACGAGCGCCACGAGCGCATCGGCTTGCGTCACCGCCTTGCCGTCGAACTTCACGATGACGTCGCCTGCCTTCATCCCGGCATTGTCTGCTGCTGACCCGATCGTTACGTCTACGACGAGAACGCCCTTGTCGGTCCCGAGACCGAAGCGTTCCTTCATGTCGGACGAGACCGTCTGCGTCGACACTCCGAGGAATGTGCGCGGGCGATTGGGGTTCGAGGGATTCGCGGCCTCCTTCTTCAGCGTCTCGTAAAGGGAGGTGATCTGGTCAGAGGCAATCGCGAATCCGATGTTGTTCGAATTCGAAAGAATCGCCGTGTTCATTCCGATGACTTGACCCTTGGAGTTCACGAGCGGACCACCAGAGTTGCCTGGATTGATGGCCGCATCAGTCTGGACAAGTCCCGAGAGTCGCTCGCCGCCTCCTTCGATCGTGCGGTCGACTGCAGACACGATGCCTGTTGTGACCGTCGGACCACCGGGCAGCGCAAGCGCGTTCCCGATGGCGACGACCTGTTCACCGACGCTGAGGTTTTTCGATGACCCGAAGGTGACCGTCGACAGGCCGGTGGCGTCAACCTTGATGAGCGCAATGTCCTTTGCAGGGTCAGCGCCGATGACACGAGCGGTCCGAACCTTTCGATCGTGGAATGTGACCTTTATCGTGTTGGCATCGGCAACCACGTGAGCGTTGGTGATGATGTAGCCATCGGCCGACACGACCATGCCGGTGCCTGCACCCGATTGCGGGTACGCCCCGAAGACGCTGTTCGGATCGAATCCCTTTGTGGTGATGTTCACAACGGCAGGTTCGACGGATTGGAGCAGGCTTGTGATGTTGGTGATCGACCCGGCGGTGGTTGTTCCGCCCTTTGCGACGACGAGCGACGGCGTTGCCGCAGCGGTTTGGGACGTGGCCGTCTTCGTGGACCCGTTGTCTTTGCGAGTTGCCACCAACGCGGTGCCGAGCACGGCGCTCGAGAGCAGCGCGCCAACAAGTCCACCGACGGCGGCAGCCCTGCCCGAACTCATCGCACGCCTGCCGGCGGTCGGTGTTGAGTCGGGCGGCTCGGGAGGTCGTGGCCCCATGTCGGTCGGCGCGGCCTCAGATCGGGCCGATTCGGGGCCGCGGTGGCCGAGTTGAGGCCGCGACGTCGAGGCATCGGCGTAGTCGGCGACGTCGGTGGGCCGCCCCCACGTGGCCCTCAACTCGCGCGTTGGCTCAAGCGCGGGATCGGATGCCGGGGTCAGTACTGCGTCCGCCGTGGCAAGGGGGATCGTGGGTACTTCAAACGGGGAAGTCGGCTCGCTCATGAGTGACGTTGTCGCGCTCGGCGGGTGAATGGTCGATGAGAGCCATCGAACTCAACGGAGCGGCTGGGAGGCGAACAAGGACCCGGGCACCACGAGGATCGATGTTGCTCGCTTCCACGTTGCCACCCGACTCAATGGTAAGTGCACGTACGATTGCCAGACCGAGCCCAGTACCACCACCTTCACGGCGAGTCCTTGCTTCGCTCGCGACGCTGAACCGTTCGAACACCGATGGCAGAAACGCAGCGGGGAATCCGGGGCCGTCGTCGTCCACGCGGATCTCCGACCAGGTGTCGGTGCTTGTCACGGTCACGGTGACGGCAGACACGGCGAACCTTGTTGCGTTGTCGGTCAGATTGCCGATGATTCGCTCAAGGTTCTCGCGTCGCACCAGAGTTGGGCTCGCGGATCCCGAGGCGGTCACCGCGACGTCCGTTGGTCCGTTGAGCATTCGGCGTTCGATGACGCTTCGGGCAACGTCGAGCGCGTCGACTGGCTTCGGTGTGGGACGACTGGAAGGGTCGGCGCGATCGGTTCTCGCCAGCACCAGAAGGTCGTCGGTCAGGAGCGCGAGTCGGTCGACCTCATTGATCGAGCGTTGAATTGATGCCGCCCTCGACGCTGTATCGCCCGGGTGGAGGAGAGCCAGTTCGAGTTCCCCGCGCAAGATCGACAGGGGGGTGCGGAGTTCGTGGGACGCGTCATCAACGAAGGATCGTTCGCGCCGATACGACGTCTCCAGCCGGTCGAGCATGGCGTTGAGCGTCGACCCGAGATGCCAGATTTCATCGTGTCGAATCGGCATTGCTAAGCGCGCAGACGAATCGAATTGCGAGATGTCGCTCGCGTCTTTCGTCATTCGCCGCACGGGTCGCAAGACGCCGCCTGACAGCGTCCAACCACCGACGGCCGTCAACGCCACGAGCAGCGGTCCGCCGATCGCGAGCGTCCAGAGAAGACGACGGTGAGCGTCGCGAAGCGTGTTCTCGCCCGTGCCCACCACGATCACCAAGGCAGCATTGCCGACCCTGCGACGCTGCGCGAGGAACCGCGCGTTCGCGCCAAGAGACTGATCCGAAGCGGTGAACGACAGCGATCCGTTGCGCAGGACAAAGTCGGCCTGGCTTTGCGTGAGAAGGCCCGGGAGATCGACAGCGCTCGACATGCCGAGGATGCGGTAGTCGGCGTCGATCACTTCCCCGTACAACTCGCTGTAGGGGAACTTGCCCTTCGTGCGGATCGCGATCTCGATGGCGTCGATCCGTTTCACGAGCTGACGGTCAAGTCGCTCGGACGCGTTGGCCTGTTGATCGTGGAGCAGCAGGGCGCTCACCGCTGCGACAACGGCGATGGACACGAGCACAAAGAGCGACGTGAGTCGTGCCCGGATCGATAGGTCGCTCAGTTTCACGGCACCGCGCGCAACACGTATCCGGCACCGCGGACCGTGAGGATCGTCTCCACTCCAAACCGGCGGTCGACCTTCTCGCGGAGATACCGGATGTACACGTCAACAACGTTGGAATTGGGATCGAACGCAAAATCCCAGACGTTCTCGATGATCTGGGCCCGTGTCCGCACCTGGCCCTCGTGGCGCATGAGATGTTCGAGGAGCGCGTACTCGGTGGGCGACAGTTCGATGTCGACCTCACCGCGACGGACCAGGCGTTGCGCCGGATCGAGGGTGAGGTCGCCCACAGCGAGCACGGGCGGCCGTGTCTCCGGCGCACGCCGCGCGACGGCTCGGACACGCGCGAAGAGCTCCGCGAATGCGAAGGGTTTGGTGAGGTAATCGTCGGCGCCAGCGTCGAGGCCCTTCACGCGATCGTCCACCGCGTCGCGTGCGGTCAGCATGATGATCGGTGTCGCACGGCCTCGCGCTCGGAGTTCCTTTGCGACGGCGAACCCGTCGGGAGCGGGGATCATGGCGTCGAGCACGATCACGTCGAATTCCACTTCGGTCGCGGACCAGAGGGCATCGACGCCGGTTTCGGCCACATCCACCACATGGCCTTCGGCTTCGAGCCCGCGCTTCAACAGGGCGGACATCCTCGCCTCGTCTTCAACCACCAGCACGCGCATCGTGCGAACCTACGACCCGTCGGTGAATGCCCGATGAGAGGTCACGTCGCGCCGGCAAGCGGTGCAGTGTCGGCCTTGGGCTTCGGCGGAGGGATACCCCGGCGGGGCGACGTGAAGTTCACGGTCTGGGGCCAACGCCTGCGGCTCACGATCGACAGCTTTCGTAGGAGATCGATCGCTGCGGGGTCATCGTCACCGGGCCGTCCTTCGATCAGCCCAGCTTCGAGCATTTCGATGATGATCCTGCGGCCGATATCGGTGCGTACGATCGTGAGCGTCCAGTCGTTGAAGGACCCGATACCGCCGGTGGAAATGTCTGCGTGTTCGGCTGCGAAATCGGGGCAGGTCATGCACCCCTCACGGGTCCAGGCGTGGCACTCCTTGAGGTTCACCTCGTGGTAGCTGCCATCCTTCATCCAGATCTGGAAGACACCCTTGATGTTCATCTTGACCATGTCCTGCTTCTTCAGGCCGTACTTGGCCTCGAAGAGCTCCTCGAAGATGGCGTCGTCGAAGGTCTTGGAGCAGAGCAGCCCGATATTGAGAGCGAACTTGCGCGCGGGCTTCCCAGCCTTGCGCGCGTTCATCACTGCGGGGACGCTGGACATGCAGCTCATCCCCACCAGAGCGAGTTTCTCCAGACCCATCCCGACCGCTTCCGCGTAGGCCATGGCATTCGCGCTGTACGTGTACCGGCTGCCCGCCGCGGCCAAGACCTCCTCGGCAGTCCGAGCGACGCCGGGGATCGCCTTCCAGGAACTGCCGTCACCTTCTACGTACGACACCAGCGCTCCGTCGATGTAGCCCTTCTCCAGCGCATAGATGAGCATCGCCGATACGAGCCCGCCGTCCTGGCCCTTCTCGTGCACCAGCTTGTCGGTCGCCCTCGTGAGGATGATGTCCTTCGAGATCCCGTCGACCTCGCCATCGTCGCGCTCACGTTTGAACATGAACGAGTCGATATCGGTTTCCCACGTGCGAAACCGTGGGCAGGCGCGGGTGCAACTGGTGCAGCCCTTGTCGCCATGGCCACAGCCGCCGGGACCGTCGTCGACTTCGAGGTGGAATGGCTTGTAGATGCCGAGCGTGTCGTCGTAGCCGAGCACGTCGTGCGGGCAGGCGACCACACATCCGGCGCAGCCGGTGCACAGCCCGCTTGTGACCACCTCGTCCCAGAGGTGTGCCCAGTGGGCCTTGTCGGGGCGGGTCTTTGCGACCGACGGGGGAGCGTCCTCAAGGAGAGTCATACCGGGCAATCTATGGCCCGCGGCGACGCGGGTTTCAGCTTGCGGACGCTCAGCAGACCTTCGTGGTGTCGAAGAACGTCTCGCCGCCGGCGGGGATGTGGAAGTCGCCGTCCACGACGTTGGTGAACTGCAGCCGTTCGCGGCTGCGCGTCATGAGAGTGATCCGCTCCATGATCGGGGCGAAGGCACCGGTGATGGACCGCGCCTGAAACTGCGCGCAGATGACAATGAACGTGTACTGACCGGGGTTGACGACAAGGCCGCCATCGGGTGCCGGGTTGCCGTCCGCGTCCTCGAATCGAATCTGCACACGCGATCGGCCACCGCCAGCGGTCAGCATGCGAATCTTGGTGCGACAGATGATACGCAACGCCTCGTTGTCATCCTCGGCCTCAGGGCCGGTATGGGCTGGGATGTGAACAAAGGTTGTGCTGCTCAGACCGTCGCAGGATATTGGTGCGGTGGTGTTGGTACCTATGTAATCCCCGGCTGAATGCGTGCCTTCTCGGACCCCGGCAGCGCCGGCGTTCACGTCGAAGATTGTCAATGCGAAGTCGATGATGCCGAGAAGGATAAGGAAGAATGCCGAAGCGGCGATCGCGAACTCGATCATGGAAGCACCGGTCTCCCGGCGATCATGCTTTGAGGTTCTCGCCCTGAAGCGCCTGTCCGGAATGGGCTGATCCGAGAAGCGGCCGACTCCGAAGCGCGACTGGTCCCGGCGAGGCATGGGACACGTATCGGCACGCACTGCGAGCGGCTTGAGCAGCTCACGGCTTCGCGAACGCTTCAAGTCACGGCGGCGAGTTGCCGATGAACGGGCCGTGGATGTTGACCTGTGGTCGAAGAGCGCGACGCCGAGGCGACGGAGGCACTCGGCAACGCATCGCTTCTGGCCGGGCCGACCGTTCGAACGCGGGGCCTCGATCGTCGAGTTCGCCATCATCCTGCCGCTGTTCGTAGCCCTGGGACTCGGCACCATCGATACGGGCTTCGTGATGAACGATGCGATCCGGCTTCGCCAGGCGGTGAAGGAGAGCGCGCGGCTGATATCCGGCGACGACCTCTTCCGTGACATCTCAACCGGCATGGCTGCCACCTGCTCGGGCGCGACCGCTCCGATGACGACGCCGACCTGGCCGCCGAGCCCTGCCAATTCTCTGACGCCGCGCGCTCAGTGGGCACTCTGTCGTACCGTGAACATTCTCGGCGGCGTCGGTTTCGACCGCGCTGGCGTTCGAGTGCGCATGCGCATGGTCACCCCGGAGCCGGATAATCCGGCGGACCCAGGTGGCCTCACGCACTTCAACATCGTGACCGATGCGGAACTGGGGAACGAGTCGACCGGCCAGGCCCTCATGATGTGTGTTTCCGCGCCCACGTCTGCTCGGTCCGGTTTCCTGAAGTCGCTCTATGACGACAAGGTCCTGAACAGCCGCATCATTCTGCCGATGACCTCCGGGGATCAGGTGCTCGGTGAGCCGTCCGCGGCCGGCGATCCCGCTCCGACGAGTCTGAACGCACAGTACGGCACCGGTGGGGACTGGACGTTCTGCGACCCGGACGTCGACGGGAGTTGAGCATGCCCCGGAGTGGGCCGTTGGTGACCTCCAGGTGGGTCCGGTAGCCCATTCAGGGCAAGAAACCACGCAAAGCGGTCAAGTTGTCCGAATTTATGCCGATCTATCTACCCAGAGCGTTCATCGGAACGCGGTGCTCCCCGCCAATCTGCGGGCTCACAGGAGGAAATCGACATGCTGTGGACACGGACATTGGAACTATGGCGGCGACGCCGACCTGGCGGAGCGAATTCCACGGACGAACGTGGAGCGATCGCGGTGATCTCCGTGATGGTTGCCCTGGCGGTCTTCGGTGTTGCCGCGATCACGGTTGATCTTTCGTACGCCATGCAGCTGCGGCGCAAGACCCAAAACGCAGCTGACGCTGCATCCATCGCCGGTGCGCGCGCGTATGAGGTCGGCTTCAACAGTGACCCGGCAGCCGAGATGCCAGCAGGCGGGATGACCGTCGACATGAGCACGCGGCAGAGCAATGCGCGGATGATCGCCGGGCGCGAGGCGGCGTTCCGTGAGGTGAAGCGTTTCGCAAACGCCAACTTCCGATCGACGGAGGCTGTATGGCTCGCGTGCCGTGACGCCGATATCATGCGCGACGACACTTCGCCGCAAAAAACCTTAATCAGGAATGAAGGCGACGCGTCGCAGTGGTGCGTCGCGATCGACGATCAGAATCCCACCGCCCCGATTCTGCGGGTGCGCGTTCCCGGGAGCGTGGATTTGTCCTTCGGCCGGGTCATCAGCGACCGCAATATCTCGGTCGATGCCGTGGACGAGCGTCAGCAAGGTTTCGAGGCAGCGACGACCACGATTGCACCCACCACGACCACGATTGCACCCACCACGACAACGATTGCACCCACCACGACAACGATTGCACCCAACACGACAACGATTGCACCCACTACGACAACGACCGTCGCAGGAAGTGGCGCAACCACCACGACGATCGGTCTCTCCGTGCCGACCACCGTTGTGGTGACGCCGCCCGCTGGAGGATGCCCGCTCATGCCCATCGCCTTCCATGGCAACTGGGTGGCAGGCAACTCCTACGACATCTGGGCCGGTGCCAACCCGGGTAACTTCGGCTGGCTCGCCTGGGCCGGTGCGCAGTCGAACCCGACGCTGGTCACGAGCCTGACGTTGCCCGGCAATTCGTACACCTACGTCAATCCCGGCAACGCCGCCTACGGGATCGCTGCCGCCCCGAGTGATCACGAGATCAACATCGGGGACTGGATCGTCGGCAGCACCGGCGTCCAGAACTCCTCCAACGTCCGCACCCGCCTCACCACGCTGCGGGGGATCGAGATCGTTATCCCACAGTGGGATCTGGTCTCGGGTACGGGTGCCAACACGAAGTACCGGGTGGTGCAGTTCCTCCGCGTGAAGATTTCGTCGTACAACCTCTCCCAGTCGGGCGGCTACTCGCCCGGACAGGGTAACCGCATCACGGCGCAGATTCTCGGTGTCGCCACCTGCTGATCCTCCACCTGCCTACCCGCCTCCTCCGGGCGGACATGTGACGACGGCTCTGGCTGCTGGTTCTTTCTGAACCCGGCCAGGGCCGCTTTCGCGGGTGCACCGCGCGTCGGTTCAGTTGTGATCAAGCTCGGCCATCCGCGTGCCGACGAACAGGGTGATGTTGGCTGGAGCGATGCGCAGACCCCGGATCTCTATCGGCGCGCTCGTCGTCGGACTGACGTTCGCGTTGGCGGGCTGCGGCAAGACCGACCCGTCACGACCGTCTGAAGCCACGCCAGTGACCCCGAACGATTCATCGGCACCTGCGGCACCGGCGGACGCGCTCAACGCCAGGTCGACCGCGCCCACCACGGCACGCGCGACGACGCCACCTTTGCGCTCGCCTACCACGATCCGTGTTCCTGCGGACGCCGCATCGATTCAGGTAGCGGTCGACAAGTCCGTGCCGGGCGATCTTGTGCTCGTCGAGGCCGGGACCTACCACGAGGCCGTCGTCGTGAAGACGCCGGGCATCACGCTTCGCGGCACCGATCGCAACGCCGTGATCCTCGATGGGGGCGATGAGTTCGAGAACGGTGTCCTCGTGGCAGCAGACGGTGTCGCAGTCGAGAACCTCACGGTGCGCCGGTACACGTTCAATGGCGTCCTGTTCACGAAGGCCTACGACGATGACGTCGACGACCCGACACAACACGCGATCTTGGATGGCTACCGGGCGTCGCATCTGACCGTGTCGAACAACGGTCAGTATGGTATTTACGCGTTCTTTGCACGCGGGGGTCGCATGGAGCACGTGTATGCAAGCGGGCATCCGGACTCTGGCGTGTATGTCGGTCAGTGCAAACCCTGCGACTCGGTGCTCACGGACATCGTGGCGGAGCAGAACGCTGTCGGCTACGAAGGGACCAATGCGAGCGGCAATTTGTTCGTTGTCAACTCGATATGGCGAAGGAACCGGATCGGGATGACGCCAAATTCGCAGAATATGGAGCGGCTCGCTCCACAATCTGACGTCGTTATCGCCGGCAACCTCGTCGATTCGAACAACAGCGCCGGTGCTCCGGCCTCGGCCCAAGGTGCGTTCGGCGTCGGGATCGCGGTCGCGGGCGGGACCCGAAATCGCGTGCTGCGCAACCGCGTCGTGGGCAACGTCAGCGCCGGAGTAATCGTCACCGACCTCAACGGGTTCGAGCCGGAGGGCAACGAGGTACGCGGCAACGTCCTCGACGGAAACGGTCGTGACCTCGTGGCCGTCGAATCCGGGGGACGCGCAACGCTTGCGACTCGGAAGAACTGTTTTGCCGAGAACCACTTCACGACCTCTGTCCCGGGGTTCATCGAACGACTCCTGCCCTGTGTTTCCCGTGTTGAAGGGACCGTTGCAGCGGGCGCGTACGCACCACTTGCGGCACCGCCCGACGTCGACTATCGCTTGGTCGCGCTCCCAGGTCCGCAGCCGACGATGCCGAATGCTGCGACCGCTCCGCCGTCACCCGTTCAGAGTGGTATGCCGAGCGTCGATCTTGCGAACATCTCTGTTCCGAAGGCTGCCTGACGTGCCTACCCCATTTCGCATCGCCCGAATCGCCGCAGCGGTGCTGGTGTGTGCATCGCTTCTCTCCTCGTGCTCGAAGCCATCCACCGTCGAGACGGTGGTGACGCCGACCGACACGGGCGCGACGGCGACGGCGACGTCGCAACCGTTCCCGACCGGTCCGGCGTCGTCCGACACCCTCGCTCCGGGAGAGAAGCGGCTCACCACAGCGCAGGCTGGCCGGTTTTCTCGCGTCCTCGTGAAGGACCATCAAGACGGAGGATCGGCCTTCGTCGCAACGATTCCGTATGGGCCCGCAGCCACCTTTGTCCTTACTGGCGAGATCGACTGGACGCGTTGGGATGCCTCTGCGTCGCTCCATGTCCAGCGCAGCGATGGCAAGGGGCAGCCCGACCAGACGCTCTTCTGGTCGCGTGGTCAGCTCTTCCAGCCGGTTGCAGGACTGACCGCAGCTATGGCCGCCAAAGGCCGTATCGGGGTCACTCATATTGTGCGGCCGCTCGATCCAAAGACCGCCCCGCTCGACCGCGTGATCGTGCTGATCAATTCGATGTCGAACACCCGCGCCGAAAACCCGATCTTGTTGCGTCAACGAACCGACGTTGCGTTCGCTGGCATATCGGAATTCAACGGCGTTCAGTATGAGAAGTATCGCTACGGTTCCACGACGTATTGGCTCGATCCGTCGGGATCGCTTGGACGCATCGAAGCGGTGTTCCGGGGTTTTGCCGCACCGGTCGAGGTCGTGTTCACGGCAAAGCGCATGCGCACGATCGTATTGCCCGAGCAGTCAGCAGTTGTCGCGGCGGTCGACATCCCGGACGTGATGGCCGCGCTGACCGGAACGGGTTCGACGAGTTCAACTGGCTGAGGCACTTCGCGGGCCGCGTGGTCACCGTGCCATCAGTTGTTCAACCTCAGACGTCGCTAGCACGCGGTGTGAACCCTCCGCGAGATCACCGAGCGCCACTGGTCCGACGTCGGTGCGATGGAGCCTTTCGACGTGATATCCGACTGCGGTGAACATGCGTCGGACCTGGTGATAGCGCCCTTCGGTGATAGTCAGCGCCACGTCGCACGCGGCGAGGCGCTCGAATGCGACGACCGGGCGACACGGGGTCGCATCGCCCTCAAGCAGCAACTCGCCCTGAGCGAAGCGCGTTCCGACGTCATCGTCGGGTTCGCGGTCAAGGGCCACCACATACCGCTTTGCGACATGGTGCTTCGGTGACGTGAGCCGATGTACGAGCTGGTGGTCGTCGGTCAGCAGGATGAGTCCTGTCGTGTCGCGGTCGAGTCGACCGATTGACTCGAGGCGCGGGTTTCTGTCGAGCCATCTTGGCGGGAGCAAGTCGTACGCACGCTTACCTTCACCGTCATCGTGGGAGCACACGTACCCGAGCGGCTTATTCAATGCGACCACGAGACCGTCGGGATGGTCGAGAGTCTCGCCGTCGACCGTGACCTGCGTCGCGACCCGAGCTTGGGTGGCTCCGGTTCGGACAATGTCGTCCGCGACTCGTACCCGTCCCGAGTGGATGAGACCCTTCACGTCGCGTCGAGATCCGTAGCCCAAGTTTGCGAGGAGCCGGTCCAGTCGCATGCGCGGTTACAACCGTATCCGGATTGCATTCGCGTGGGCCGGGAAGCCCTCATGGTCGGCGAGAGCGATGACCGACGGTGCCATGCGACGCATCGCGACAGCGTCAGCGTGTGCGACCGCGGTTCGCTTGAGAAACGTCTCCGCGGTAATTCCGCTGGCCACGCTGGCGAATCCACTTGTGGGCAATGACGCGGGGCAGCCAATCACGAAGTTCGCGGCCGAGATCGCCGTGTCCTGTCCGAGAAGCACCTCGCCGGCCGTGTGGATCAAATCCAATACGCCATGCGGGTCAGCGGTCACGATCTGCATGTGTTCGGGGCCGAACGCATTCGCGACATCGGCACCCTCCTTGATCGAGGTCACGATGATTGCACCCCCCATCGCACCGAGCGACGACGCTGCGGCGACGCGACGCGCCTCCGGCAGCAGCACGATCTGACGTTGCAGCTCCCGCTCCACCGCGTCAATGAGCGCGAGCGAGTCCGTAATGAGGAGCGATGTCGAGTCCGTTCCGTGCTCGGCCTCGTTGAGCAGGTCCGCAGCGAGGCGTACGGGATCGGCCGTCTCGTCGGCGAGGATGAGCGACTCGGAGGGGCCGAGCAGCATCATCGTGGAACAGCCGTAGCGCTGCACCTCGACCTGCGCGCACGTGACGGCGGGCGAGCCGGGTCCGACGACCTTCACGACTTTCGGGATCGTCGCGGTTCCGAAGGCGGCCGCAGCGATGCCCGCTGGACCGTTCACCCGGAATACGTCGTGGAGGCCGAGTTCGTCGGCTACGACCAACGTCGCTGCGTCGATTTCACCGGTCGACGAGCCGGGGACGGGCGGCGTGATCACGATTCGACGTCCAACGCCCGCGACGACCGCAGGTGTACCGATCTGGGCGAGGACGCTCGGATAGCTCGCCTTGCCGCTCGGGCAGAACAGTGCTGCGGAATGAATGGCCGTGTGCTTTTCACCGACGAAGAGGCCGGGCTCGCTTTCGAACCACCAGTCCTGTGCCTTGCGCTCCATCACCTGTTCGTTGAAGCGGCGGATATGGTCGATCATGTCGCGAATGGCGTCGACCAGACTGGCCGGAACCTTCGCTCGCGCCGCGGCGAATTCTTGCTGGCTCACCCGTAGCCGGTCGGCAGGTACGTCGATCCGGTCGAAGTCTCGAAGGGCTCGGCAGAGCGCATCGTCACCATTGACTCGGACGTCATCGATGATCCGCCCGATCGACTCCTTCAACTGCGCGCTGAAGATCGTTCCGATGCCGCGTCCGAGAATCTGCTGACGGGCCGCGGTGTCCATCTCGCGCCACGTCTGCACGCGCAGGACGTTGTCGGGGGGCGTCGTGTCAGTCATGGGAAATTGATCCTTCTGTTCTGGGTGATTCTCTCGGTATTTCGACAGAAATGATCTGTTTGGGGGTACCGCTTACGGCGCAAGCCAGGTACCGTACCGCCTATGCGACGGATACGAACCCTTGGAACTGCAGTGGCTGGCGTCTTGGCATTGGTGGTTACCCTCACCGGGTGCTTAAAAATTGATATGGATATGAAGGTCACGAAGGACGCGAAACTCGACGGTGCCGTCATCCTCGGATTCTCATCGAAGCTGCTCGAGCTGAGTGGCCAGTCGAAGAAGGAAATGATCGCGTCAATCAAGAAGGACTGGCGCGATCTCCCGAAGGGTGCCAAGGCCGAGATCTACGACAAGGACGGGTTCATCGGCCAGAAGATCACGTTCAAGGGTATGGCCGCCGCCGATTTTGCGAAGGTGACCAGTTCCGCGAACGCCACCAACCCGGCAGCTGGCGACGACAGCCTCACACTCGTGAAGGAGGGTGGAAACTGGAAGTTCAGCGGCACGATGGACATGACCGGAAATCTCGGACTCCCGACCGACACCAAGGCGAAGGATGGATCGAAGAACGGCGACCTTTCGACTCTGATGAAGGGCATGAAGGTCAAGATCAAGATGGATTTCCCCGGGAAGATTCTGAAGCACGACAAAGACGGCAAGGTGAGCGGGAAATCGATCACCTGGGAGCCGAAGGCCGGCAAGAAGTACGTGATGCTTGCAATCGCCAAGCCGTCGTGACCCGCTGATCGGCTCGGGTCGTCTTGGGCCGGTCCCTTCCTCGGCCCGCTCCCTGTAGGTGAGCGGCGTTCCGTCGGATATCACCGTGCGCGGGCGGTACGGTTAGTGCGATGAGCCAGCAATCACTGTCCGGCACCGGAGCTGCGCGTGCTGGCCGCGTCCGGGCAACGTCGGTTCTCGTTGCGTTTGCCCTCTTCGTGGTCGCCCTCAGCGGCTGTGTCCGTGCAGAAGTCGACGCCCGCATTGATCGCGACGGACGCGTGAGCGGCGTCGTCATCATCGCGTTTTCGACAGCGCTGCTGCAGGCCGTTGGACAGAGCCGCAGCGACGTGATCGCCGACGTGCGCGGTGCCACGAAAGAGCTGCCGAAAGGACTCTCGATCGACGTGTACGACGTGGACGGGTACGTCGGCGAGCGAATCACCTTCAGCGGCGTGCCCTACGAGAAGTTCGGCGCGATGGTCGCCACGGCAGCACAGGGCAGCGGAGCGCTCGGAGCGAAGACCGCACAAGATTTCGTTCTTGACCGGACCTCGAAAAACTGGCGGTTCTTCGGCACGATCGATCTCACGGCCGGTGCCATCGCCGCAATCCCCGGTGTCAACGGAGCCGACGTTGCATCGTTGCAAAAGGCGACCCGGGTGAACATCAAGATCACGTTCCCGGGTGTCGTCACGGCGCGTGACAAGGACGCGAAGGTCCGCGGGAAGGCGATCTCGTGGGCACCAAAGCCCGGTCAGCGAATCCAGATGCAAGCCGTGGCGAGGCTCAAATGAGGCTCAAATGAGGCTCAAATAGCGGTCTCGCCGAGCGGCCTTGGTTGTGCAGCGGTACCTTCTCCGACGTGATTCTTGAACTTGCCAACGGACGGACCGTCGCCTTCGATCGATACGGCGACGCGCGCACGAATGTTGTTGTGCTGCTGCACGGTCTGTCGTCGGATCGATCGAGCTACGGGGCGGTTGTGGAGCACCTCGTGGCCGGGCCGGTCGCCGCGGGCGAACTCGAGGTGCTCAACGTGGATCTGCTCGGGCACGGCGACTCCGGCCACGTGTCGCTCGACGAGTACAACGCGCCGAGCTTCGCCGCCGACGTTGTCGCGCTCATCGAGGCCCGAGTCGGCCTGTCCGTAGTCGTGGTCGGTCACTCGCTCGGGGGAGTGGTCGCCGGAGCGGTCGCCGCGTTGCGGCCTGACCTCGTTCGTGCATTGTTGCTGGAAGATCCGCCCTACTTCGAAGGCGACGACGAAGTTCGCAACGCAAGTCCCGTGGCCACGTTCTTCCCGAAGTTGGTTGCCGCTGTGCGAGAGCTGCAGGCCCGCTCGGCACCGGCTGGCGAGTACGAGTCGCTTGTCGCAGCGATCGTGGCAAGCGAAGATCTTGCGGAACGAGCTGAAGCACTCACCCGGTGGGACCCATCAACCATGCAGGCGGCCGTCGACGGAATTGTGTGGCGTGGCTTCGATCCCGAGGCAGCGGTGTCGTGCCCGATCACGATCCTGCGCGCCGACCCGGCCATGAACGCGGTATTCAAGCCGGACCACGCTCCGCGAGTGCTCGCCGCGAACCCGCACGCCAACATCGTGTTCGTGCCCGGCGCAGCCCACAACATCCACACCGGCCCGACCAAGGCAACGTACCTCGCCGAGCTTGACGCCTTCCTCGCCGCCAACCGCCGCTGACGCCTTGGGCAGGCTTCGTCCACAGGACGGTCGGAGATCACGGCTGAGCGAAATGCACACGAGTGCGTCGAATGCACACCTGAGGAGGGTGATTCTTGTCCGCGGTGTGGATTTCTCGCGCGCAAATGTGCCCTCGGCAGGAATCGAACCTGCGCCTTCGCCTCCGGAGGGCGACGCTCTATCCCCTGAGCTACGAGGGCGGGAACAGCTCGGCCAGCGTAGCGGGCGCGGCTTGGCGTCGGTCCCGCGAATCTTCACCCCGGACGGGTCCGCTGCGTCACTAACGTGTTCGGACCATGTCGACGGCCATTCGTACCTTGCTCATCGACGCTGTTCGGGCGGCCCTCGTCGGTCTTGACGTGGTGCCACCCGCGACCATCAGCCTGGAGCGTCCGGCGCGGCCCGAGCACGGTGACTGGTCCAGCAACGTCTCACTGGTCACTGCGAAAGCAGCGGGCCGCAATCCACGCGAACTCGCCGCTTGCCTACAAGTCGCACTTCAGGCCGCTTCCATCAAGCACGTTACGGCAGTCGAAATCGCCGGGCCGGGGTTCCTCAACTTCCGCCTCGCCGACTCGTGGCTCCACGACGTAATCGCGACGGTGCTCTACGAGGGGGTCGAGCGATACGCAACGCGGGCCGATGTCGGGAATGGTCGGACGGTCAACGTCGAATACGTCAGCGCAAACCCCACCGGTCCGCTCCATGCAGGTCACGCGCGCTGGGCTGCGTATGGTGACGCTCTCTCGCGGGTGCTCACGCGGGCCGGATACGTCGTGCGGCGCGAGTTCTACATCAACGACCGCGGCGTGCAGATGGAGAAGTTCGCGGCCTCGCTCCTTGCACGGCAGAACGGCACCGAGGTTCCGGAGGGGGGCTACGCGGGGCAGTACATCGTCAACTGGGCAGGAGAAATGCCGGAGGGTCTCGACAACGTCGCTGCGCTCGAGTGGGGATACGCGAAGGCGCTGAAGTACCAACAGGACACCATGCGTCGCATGGACGTGGAGTTCGACACGTTCTCAAGCGAACGGGTCATTGCGGGGAGCGGTGCCGTCGAGACGACCCTTTGCGAACTCGAAGCGAGTGGGCACACCTATCGCTCTGCAACGTCGGAGAACGTGAGCGACCGCGACCCGGCGACGGTGAAAGGAGCGCACGACGAGGACGACGCGGCGGGCGTGGCTACGTGGCTACGCACAACGTCGTTCGTCGATCCGAAACGCAACAAGCCTTACGACGACGCCGACCGCGTTCTCGTCAAAGGCGATGGTACGTACACATATTTCATGCCAGACATCGCGTTCCATCGCGACAAGTTCGCCCGCGGGTCACTGCTCATCAACATCCTCGGTGCCGATCACCACGGCTACGCCGGGCGCATGAAGGCCGCGGTGATGGCGCTCGGACATGAACCCGACGATCTCGAAATCATCATCGGGCAGAACTGTGTGCTGATGCGCAGCGGCGAGACCGTGAAGCTCTCGAAGCGCACGGGTGACATCGTCGAGCTGGCGGAGATCATCGACGAGGTCGGTGCCGACGCCGCCAAGCTGACGTTCCTCCTCCAGTCGATTGACACGCGCCAGACCGTCGACCTCGATGTTGTCGTCGCGAAGTCGATGGACAATCCCGTCCACTACGTCCACTACGCGCACGCCCGCATCCACGGCATCGGACGCCGAGCTGCGGAACTCGGTGTGACCCGGGTGCCGCGCGACGAAGCGGACCTCGCGCTGCTGACGCACCCGCGCGAACTGGCGGTGGCGCGTCTGCTCGGGGACCTTCCGGAAGTTGTGGGGCTGGCGGCGATTGACCGCGCTCCGCACAAGGTCACGACCTGGGTGCGCGAGCTGGCGGCCGAGTTCCAGGGGATGTACCACGACTGTCCGATCCTGCGCTCCGATGTGCCCGAGCCGCTGCGCCAAGCCCGGCTGTGGATGGTCGAGTCATGTCGGATCGGCCTCGCCATCGGCCTCGGCCTGCTCGGTGTGAGCGCTCCGGAACGAATGGACGAGCTCGACGCGTCGGGCGACGCCGCTCAACCGGGTGACCCGACAACCGCCGTCGACCGGGCAGACTGAGCAATCGTGGCCGGCCCGATTGGTACTCATCTCCTGCCGTCGACCGCGGAGTTCGCGACCGACACCGGTCGCCTGCTGATCGGCGGGCTCGACGTGTGTGCGCTCGCGGAGGAGCACGGCACCCCGCTCTTCCTCTACGACGAGTACCACCTCCGGCGACGCTGCCAGGACGCCGTGTTCACGTTCGGTCACGGTGTTGCGTACGCCTCGAAGGCCTTTCTGTGTGCGGCAATGGCGCAGCTCGCGAATGAGGAGGGTATGCACCTCGACGTAGCGTCTGCGGGTGAGGCGTTCGTCGCACTCCGTGCCGGTGTGCCACCCGAGCGGATGGTATTCCACGGCAACAACAAGTCGACCGCCGAACTGACGTATGCGCTGGAACACAAGATCGGTCGCATCGTCGTCGATTCGTTCGACGAGCTGGAGCGCCTCCGTCGCCTGGCAAATTTCGGGCACGACAAGCCGAAGGTGTTGCTGCGCTTGACTCCCGGCGTCGAAGCGCACAGCCACGAGTTCATCTCGACCGGCCACGAGGACGTGAAATTCGGCTTCTCGATCAAGAGTGGCGCGGCGATGGAAGCGGTGCTGCGATGCCGTCAGGCGGACTCCGGCATCGATCTCGTCGGTCTGCATGCACATGTGGGGAGCCAGGTGTTCTCGACCGACTCCTACGAGAAGATCGTGGAAATCCTTGCCGCGTTCTTCAATCCACTGGGGCTGCCGGAACTGGTGATTGGTGGGGGACTGGGGGTCGCGTATCTCAATGACGAGAGCGCTCCCTCGATCGGCGAGTGGGGTGCCGGTGTCAAGGCGGCTGCCGCCCGATTTGGCGTGTCGTCGGCCGTGAGGCTCAGTGCTGAGCCCGGCCGCGCAATTGTCGCCACCGGTGGACTTACCTTGTACCGGGTCGGCACGATCAAGGATTTGCCGGACATCCGCACCTACGTATCGGTCGACGGTGGCATGAGCGACAACCCGCGTCCCGCGCTCTACGACGCCGGCTACGAAGCGTTCCTTCCCCGAGCCGCCGCTGCCGAGCGTCCGAAGCCCGTTCGAATCGTCGGCAAGCACT
Source organism: Acidimicrobiia bacterium (assembly GCA_043720395.1). Classification (GTDB taxonomy): domain Bacteria; phylum Actinomycetota; class Acidimicrobiia; order Acidimicrobiales; family JANYDT01; genus JANOYY01. The sequence continues at coordinate 13,979 of JAYSSR010000073.1, read as the reverse complement.
GCGAGACGGGCGACATCCTCGTCCGCGCGGCGTGGGTGCCTGATGACATCCGCGTCGGCGACATTCTCTGCACGCCCGTGACCGGCGCCTACGGCTACGCGATGGCGTCCAACTACAACAAGCTGCCAAGGCCGGCCGTCGTGTTCGTCAACGCCGGACGCTCCCGTGTCGTGGTCCGCCGTGAGAGCTACGAGGATCTCCTCCGCAACGACATCTTCTGAAGAGCCTCGCCCGGTAGCCTTGACCGCTATGGCTTCACCTGATTCATCGGTCGTGCGCGTCGGCGTGCTCGGCTGCGGCAACGTCGGCGCACCGCTCGTACAGCTGATCGGCGAGCGTTGTGCAGCCATTGCAGAACGCACCGGCATCGAGCTGGTTGTCACCAAGGTCGCAGTGCGCAACACGTCGAAGGAGCGCCCGGGTATCGACGCCGCACTTCTCACGCACGACCCGTTCGAGGTCGTTACTAGCCCCGATGTCGACCTCGTTGTGGAACTGATCGGCGGCATCGAACCCGCTCGCGCGCTCGTCCTTGAGGCGATCAAGCACGGCAAGCCCGTAGTGACCGGCAACAAGGAATTGCTCGCGAACGTCGGTACGGAGCTGTGCGCAGCCGCCGACGCCGCGGGCGTCGATCTGCTCTTCGAGGCAGCGGTTGGCGGCGGCATCCCGCTCATCCGGCCGCTGCGTGAATCGCTTGTCGGCGAGGACATCTTCCGTCTCATGGGCATCGTGAACGGCACCACGAACTACATCCTGAGCCGCATGACCGATGGCGGCTCGACCTACGGCGATGCGCTTTCGGAGGCGCAGGGCCTCGGTTTCGCGGAGAGCGATCCAACTGCGGATGTGGAAGGTTTCGACGCCGCGGCGAAGGCCGCGATCCTCGCTTCGATCGCGTTCGGCAAGCGAGTGGTCGCTGGCGACGTGCACCGCGAAGGCATCAGCACCGTCACTGCGGCAGACGTGGAATACGCCACCAAACTCGGTTTTGTGATCAAGCTCCTAGCCGTCGCCGAGGAGTTCGACGACCTCGTGAGCGTGCGGGTACACCCCACAATGCTGCCGAAGAACCATCCACTTGCCAACGTCAGCGGCTCGTACAACGCCGTGTTCGTGGAGGGTCGATCGGTCGGGTCCCTGATGTTCTACGGGCGCGGTGCCGGAGGTTCGCCAACCGCAAGCGCAGTGCTCGGCGACCTGGTCGACGCGGCCGTCAACCTTCGCAAGAACACGCACGCATCGATCGGTACGTTCGCTCCGGCACGGTTCGCGCCCATCGAGGACACCAGCTCCGAGTACTACCTGAACATTGAAGTTGCCGATCAGCCGGGCGTGCTCGCGGCCGTGGCCAACGTCTTCGGGAGCCATAAGGTGTCGATCCGATCGATGGAGCAGGAGGGCCTCGGAAAGGAAGCGCGCATAGTGTTCATCACACACAATGCGGTCGAGCGCGACATCCAGGCGTGCCTCGCTGACCTGCGCCGGCTCCCTGTCGTGGATCGTGTGAACTCGGTGCTGCGCGTGATCTTCGGGGCATGACCGTGGCTCACCCGCCGATGCTCTACATCTCGACCCGCGGCGGCATGGACCCGCGTCCCTTCACTGAAATCCTCCTCGAAGGTCTCGCCCCCGATGGTGGACTTGTTGTACCGGAGCGCTATCCGGTGCTCACTGCCGGGGAGCTCGAAGCCTTGCGTCTTTGCTGCTACCGCGAGCTCGCGTTCGAGATCATCGGACGTTTCGCGACCGACATCCCCCCCGACGATCTCCGCGACATCATCGACCGCACCTACACGGCCGCGGCGTTCGGGACTGACGACATCACACCCGTCGAACCGCTTTTCGAAAACCTCGCGCTCCTGCGCCTGAGCAACGGTCCGAGTCTCGCGTTCAAAGACGTCGCAATGCAACTGCTCGGCAACCTGTTCCCTTACGTCCTCGAGAAGTCCGGCGACGAACTGAACGTGCTCGGCGCGACAAGCGGCGACACGGGCGGCGCGGCGATCTTCGCGATGCGCAGCAAGCCGCGTATCCGCGTGTTCATGCTCTCGCCGTACCAGCGCACGTCGAAGTTTCAGGCCGCCCAGATGTTCTCGGTTCTCGACGACAACATCGTGAACCTTGCCGTGCGCGGCGTGTTCGACGACTGCCAGGACCTCGTCAAAGCGGTCAGCGAGGACGCCGATTTCAAAGCGAAGTACCGCATCGGCTCCGTCAATTCGATCAATTGGGCTCGGGTTGTCGCGCAGGTCGTGTACTACTTCAAGGGCTACTTCGCGGCGAAGGCGAACGGAGCGGAGAGGGTGGCGTTCGCCGTACCGAGCGGCAACTTCGGGAACATCTTCGCGGGTCATGTCGCGCGGCGGATGGGCCTGCCGATCGAGCGTCTGATCCTCGCGACCAACGAGAACGATGTGCTCAACGAGTTCTTCCGCACAGGCGTCTATCGGCCGCGTCCCTCGGAGAATGTGCACCACACGTCGAGCCCGAGCATGGATATCTCGAAGGCGTCGAACTTTGAGCGGTTCGTGTTCGACCTCACCGGACGCGACGCGAAACGTACAGCGGAGCTCTATCGGGAGGTTGCGGCGGGCGGTTTCGACCTCATCGGTTCCGACGAGCGTCGGGCGATGTCGGATCAGGGCTTCGTTTCGGGCACCAGCACCCATGCCGATCGGCTCGCCACCATCCGCTCCGTGCACGAACGGACCGGTCGGGTCATTGATACCCACACGGCCGATGGCGTCAAGATTGCTCTCGAGCACCGTGCCGCGTTGCCCGTCGGCACCACGATTCTCTGCCTCGAAACGGCGCTGCCCGTGAAGTTCGGGGAAACGATCGTGGAGGCGCTCGGCACGGAACCCCACCGACCTGCCAACGTCATCGGGATCGAAGAGCGGCCACAACGTGTCGACGTGATCGACAACGATGTCGATGCGGTGAAGGCACGCATTGTGGCTGTCACCAACAGGTGACTTGCTCTTTCGCGAGTCTGTCGCTAGGGTTCTCCCGTTCGGTGCGTCTGGCGTGCTGAGCGCCCCTCGATGCGAAGGCGAATTACCGCGCGGGCGGATCGGTTCCTCCTTGAACGGAGTACCGCTTCCGAGTTCCGTGGTGCGAGTCTGAACCGGGGCGCAGCGGATTCGATAGTTCCCGGTCGGCCCTCACGGAGCCCGCACGGAATCGACGCCGCACGGTCGACAGGCGTAGCCCGGCGACCGGAGCCGCTTCTTGCGTCGAGCCACCCCCCAATTTTGACACGGGCGAACGAGCCCGCGGAGGCCCCACCATGGCAGATACCCTCGAGCGTTCCTTCCTCGAAGGAAAAGAACGTGACGAACTCGCCGCAATCGCCGGCGCACTCGGACTGAAACCGAGCCCGCGGGCCAAGAAAGACACAGTGATCGAGCAGATCATGCGGGCGGCCGGTGTTGGCATTGACGACGCAGCGGCTTCGGCACCAACAGCACCGCGGGTGCCGCGGGTGCCGCGGGGACGTCCGAAGGCTCGAGTCGAGGAAGGCACAGCGGTTGAGGGTGCCGTGGCCGAGTCGGTGGCCAGTGAACCGGACGCGAACTCGTCGGGTGGCTTCGAGTCCGCCGCTTCGGTCGCGGCCGAGTCGCAGCCCACGCAAGGGTCCAGCAACGGTGGTTTTGGCGGACGCGGGCGCAATGAACCCCGCCGTGCACCTCGAGCTTCGCTGTTCGATCCGTTCGCCGAGGCCGACGATGCTGCGTCTAGCCCGTCGAGCGACCCCGACGAAGATGAGTGGGCGTTCGCTGCGGCCAAGCCAGCGTCGACGCCAACCCGCGAGGAGGCGTCAGAAGCCCCGAAGCCCGTGGCGACCCCGCCGGAGCTTCGTGAGGGTGGTAGCGAGGATTATGTGGCGCGTCGCAGTCGGCGCGACCGAGATCGAGATCGATTCCGTGACCGGGACGCTGGCGGGCAGTCGGGGCAGTCGGGACAAGGTGGAGCGCCCTCGACGACCGGGCAGACCGGTACGGGCACGACGGGATTCGGTGGTCAGCCGCAAGCTGGGCAGCCGCAAGGTGGTCAGCCGCAGGGTGGTCAGCAGCAGGGTGGTCAGCAGCAGGGTGGTCAGCAGCAAGGGGAGAGGACGGAACGTCCAGCGAAGTATGAGCGTCCCGAGAAATACCAGCGCCCGGATCGTTCGGGCGGGGGTGGCCAAGGGGGCGATCGGCAGAATCGCCCGTCGTTCAACGACTCGTTGGCTTTCGACAATGACCCGAGCGGACGTCGCAACCGACGTCGCCGCGGTCGTGACAAGGAACGTCTCGTCACGCCCGGACAAGACGCCGTGGCCGATCGAATCAGCGAGACCTACACCGGCGAATTGATCACGATTGAAGGCTTGCTCGACCTCTCCGATTCGGGCTATGGCTATGTGCGGGCAAAGGGCTATCTGCCCTCGCCCAACGACGTTTATGTGCCGGTGAACAAAGTGAAGCAGTACGGGCTCCGCAAAGGCGACGTTGTGTCAGGACAGCATCGTCCCGCGACAGCCCAGGAGAAATTCCCGGCGATTGTCAGCGTCGACAAGGTCAATGGGCACACCGTTGAGGTTGCGCTGTTACGTCCGAAGTTCGAGGACCTCACGCCACTGTTCCCCGACGTAAAACTTCGCCTGGAGCAGCCCGGTCAGTCGACCAATATGGTTGCCCGCATCATCGATCTCGTCGCCCCGATCGGTAAGGGCCAGCGTGGTCTCATCGTGTCACCGCCCAAAGCCGGCAAGACAACGATCATGAAGCAGATTGCGTCATCGATCGAGGGCAACAATCCGAACGTGCACCTCATGGTGCTGCTGATCGACGAGCGTCCGGAAGAAGTCACCGACATGCGACGCCACGTGCGGGGCGAGGTCGTGGCTTCCACGTTCGACAAGCCGAGCGATGAGCACACGATGATCGCAGAGCTTGCCTTGGAGCGAGCAAAGCGTCTGGTCGAGGAAGGTCGCGACGTTGTGATCATCCTCGACGGCATTACACGCCTTGCTCGTGCGTACAACCTTGCAGCGGGTCCCGGCACCGGTCGCATCATGTCCGGCGGTATCGATACCGGGGCGCTTTATCCGCCCAAGAAGTTCTTCGGCGCAGCCCGCAATATCGAGGAGGGTGGCTCGCTCACGATCCTTGCCACGGCCCTTGTCGAGACCGGTTCCACGATGGACACGGTCATCTTCGAGGAGTTCAAAGGCACGGGCAACATGGAACTGCGCCTCGACCGGCGTCTCGCCGAGAAGCGCGTGTATCCGGCGATCAACGTGAACGAGTCTTCGACGCGCCACGAAGAGTTGCTCTTCGAGAAGGCCGAGTTGGAGATCGTGTGGAAGCTGCGGCGCGTGTTGCAGGGCCTCGCCGAGGACGGTTCAGCCGCCAAGGCTCTCGAACTGCTCATGGACCGCATCAAAACCACCCGCACCAACTCCGAGTTCCTCGGCGAAATCGCCAAGGCCCCGGGCGTCAATTAGCGGGGGCCCGATGGCCTAGTGGCGGTGTCGTTGGCGCTGACGAGAGTCGTGCGCGCAGCGTGCGCGGACGACTCTTACCAGCTCGGACGACACCGTCGTGTTGAACCACCCAGGTCGGAAGGTAGCCGACGCCGAGGAGCGCCTGCCGACGACGAATCGTCATCACAATGACGGCCATTCGAGATATTTCGCGCGGTCGCGTGCGGTGGGAGCAGGGCTACGAATGGTCAAGAATGGCGGGATTGCGGCCGATATGAACTGTGGTGGCCGACCTCTTCGAGACATCGTGGAAACGTTACGGCAAGCACCGCGTGTACCTACGTACCGCCGGTGGTGCCGATGTGGGCCATGTGGATCTTGTCGCACGTTCTATCGTGCCGACGGTGACGGGGTTCGATGCCGAGCTGCTGGACTGCCTCCAGCGGTGGACCGACAACAAGGAATCGCGGCCGTGCGCGGCCGATCCGCCGTTGCCGCCGTTGCCGCCGTCGCCGCCGTCTGATAGCGCGCCTGCCGACGACGAATCGACAACGGACTCAGCGGACGTCGAACTGGCCAATGTTGGGGAACCAGCGCGAGATATCGCCGCGACCATTGCCGGAGCAGCCGCACGGGCGAAGCGAAACGAGGTCAACGCACGAGCGCCGATCATGAACCTCATCGACCGTTTGCTCGGCGTGAAGACTGAGGAGCGGGCTTGGCGCGTCGGAGCAAAAGGTGAGGAAAAGGTTGCCAAGGAGTTGGCGAAGCTCGGTCCAGCGTGGCGCGTGTTGCATGCCGTCGAAGTCGGTGTGAACGGGGCAGACATCGACCACGTGGTGATTGGGCCGGCCGGCGTGATCACCCTGAACGCGAAGTGCCACCCTGGCGCGAAGGCTTGGGTCGGCGAAAACCTGGTTATGGTCAACGGACATCGAACCGACTACCTGCGAAACGCACGGTTCGAGGCGAAGCGGGCTTCGAAGTTGCTGACTGTTGGCTGTGGGACTGAGGTTCGCGCGTCTGCCGCCATTGTTTTCGTTGATCTCGGTGCCTTCACGTTGAAGCAATTGCCGTCGGACGTGCAAGTGATCACACGGCTTCGCTTGTTGGGATGGCTGAATTCCCTACCGACCGCGCTCGACGACCAAGCCGTCGAGATGATCTATTCGAAGGCCAGGCTCAGCAGCACGTGGCAGTAGGCCCGCTCGACAGATTTGTGGAGTCCTCCGTCAGCGTGAGCCGTTCGATCGTTGTTCTGTCCCGGCCTCCGGCAACTCACGAGCGGACCGCAGCTCGACATCAAACCAACGTTTTCCGCCGGAGACCAAGTGGAATGGCTCGCCACGAGGGAAGCGAGTCCGGCGGATCGCGGCTAACCTCACCTGTCCCCAAGACGCCGGTTGGAACCGGTGTCGCTCAACGGAAAACGCGAGAACGCCATGAAGGCTGGAATTCACCCGAAGTACGACGAGACCGCAGTGCGCTGCTCTTGCGGGAACACGTTCACGACCCGCTCGACGGGCACGAACATCGTCGTGGAACTCTGCAACGAGTGCCACCCCTTCTACACAGGCAAGCAGAAGCTCGTCGATACCGGTGGACGCGTCGACCGGTTCAACAAGCGCTACGGAACCCGCGCCACGAAAGCGTGACATTCCCGACGCTGCGGGCAACGCGACCCATGGTCCTCCGCTGAGCCTCTGATGGAACCCGAGCAACGCAGTGCCCTCCTCGCCGCCAAACTTCGTGCGCTCGTCGCCGAGGGTTGGCGGCGAGACGCGTCGACGCTGACCCCGCGCCCTTTTCCGGGCGGAGCGTCGCTCGTAGACCCGACGTCCGGCGATGGCTGGTGTCTCGTGTCCCCATCGCCGCGTGATCGCGACCCCATGGACCGATCGGTCGACGAGACACCCGAGCATGTCAACCCCCGCGGTTGGCTCGGGGGCTCGATCGTGTGGGCCTCACGCAACGAACGAACGCATCTCGACGTCATCGTCGACACGGTCGATGGCAACGATGCACGCCGCGCAGCATTGTTCGGCAACGGCCCGACGCTCTGGCGATCAGTCGGCCGCGCTGTCCATCAAATCGCTCCAATTCCCTTCCAACCCGTCGCCCCGCCCGACGCCGTGGTCGAGCTGTTCCGCGTCGTGATTGCCGACGCCGGTGCCGATCCGGTCATCGATCACGGTGTCCTTCGCGCGGAGTATCGGGGACTGGAGGTCGGCCGAGTCGTTGCGAGCGAGGACGGCGTGCCGCGCCTCGATGTGGGCGTCGGTAAGCACGATCGCCTCGCCAACTCGATGCTCGGACATGATCGCGACGTGCTCGTCGCCCTGCGCAACGCGGTTGCGTCCGTGAAGGACCATCGCCGCGCGGGTGCGGCCCCGCACCCGGCGAATCAGCTGGTGAACGCAAGGTGGATGCGACACGTCGTGGTGAACGATCCGTCGCTCGTCGGCGTCGACGTTGCGCTGGATGCCGTCGAGGGCACCGAACCCGCAGGACTCAAACGTGCCACGCCCGCGATCGCACTCGGGCGCAACGTCGTGGTGGCGTGCGGCACCGGGTCCGACCTCGACACCGTGACGTTCGCCGCCGACGCCCGTGCATGGTACGCGCCCAACGCGGAGTTGGTGATCGTCCTGTCGGAATCCGACGTGCTCGCCCCGCAGCGACTCCTCGTGGAGCGCGTCCACAACGCTCGACTGGTTACCATCGCGCCCGGGTGGAAGGACTTCGCGCTCTAGCGCACGCAAGCTTCCGCGACGCGCTACTAGCCTTTCCGGCGTGTTGGAACGACTTGCAGGGCTCGAAGCCGAGTACGAGAAGGTACTTGGCGAGCTGAGCGATCCGGTCGTTCAGAACGATGCGAACAAGCTGCGAGTGGTCGGCCAGCGGTTCAAGCAGCTCGAACCGCTCGTGATGAAGATGCGCGAGTACTCATGTGCCATCGAAGATCACGCGACCGCGAAGCAGATGGGCGACGAATCCGAAGGTGCAGATCGCGAAGCTATGCGCGCTGAGGTTCTTGAAATAGAAGCGCGCTTACCAATCTTGGAAGAGGAACTCAAGGTCCTCCTCCTGCCGCCGGACCCCAACGATCAGCGCAACGTCATTGTGGAGATCCGCGGGGCAGAAGGCGGCGAGGAAGCGAACCTGTTCGCAAGGGATCTGTTCGACATGTACGTGCGGTTCGCCGACCGCATGTCGTGGAAGCTCGAACTGCTCGGTACGGATGTGAGCGAGCGCAACGGTTTCAACGAGGTCAACTTCTCGTTGCGGGGCGACGCCGTGTGGTCCCGTATGAAGCACGAAGGCGGGCCACACCGTGTGCAGCGCGTGCCGGTGACTGAGAGCCAGGGCCGCATCCATACCTCGGCAGCGACGGTGACCGTGCTTCCCGAGGCCGACGAGGTAGACGTCGACATCAACCCCACCGATCTCCAGATCGACGTGTACCGGGCATCATCCGCGGGTGGCCAGAGCGTGAACACCACCGAGTCGGCCGTGCGCATCACCCATCGGCCGAGCGGCATCGTCGTGACGATGCAGGACGAGCGGAGCCAGATCCAGAACCGGGCCAAGGCCATGGTGGTTTTGCGTAGCCGAATGCTCAAGGCCGAGCAGGAACGCACCGACGCCGCGGCGTCGTTCGCGCGAAAGAGCCAAGTCGGTGGTGGCGGTCGTGGCGAGAAGATCCGCACCTACAACTACAAGGAAAACCGTGTGACCGATCACCGCATCGGCCTCACGATCCACAAACTCGACCGCGTACTCGCGGGAGAGCTCGACGAGATCAGTGACGCCCTCGTTGCCGACGACCGCGCGACCAAGCTCGCAGCGGGCAATCCGTCGAAGTAAGGGTGCTCCGCTGAACTGCTCGCGCGCCCAAGTTCCCGAACCCGTGCTGCGCAAAGCGCGCTCGCGGGATGAATGCGCCACCTGTTCTGCGGCGGGTCCTTGAGATGGCGACAGACAACACGATCGGCTGGTCGGACCTTCTCGCGGAGGCGTCGACCGTTCTCGCGCAACGGCTCGGAGGCGATCGACGCCAGGAGGCGCGATGGCTCGTCGAGCGCATCTCCGGGTACTCGTCGGCCGAGTTGATCGTGAACGAAAGCGAGCGCGTTGGCATGCGCAGCGTCGCCTTCTTCGATCAGCTGCTCGCGCGGCGAGGGGCAGGTGAACCGCTTCAGTACGTGCTTGGCCGCTGGGGCTTTCGGAGGCTGGACCTCTACGTGGACCGCAGCGTCCTCATCCCACGGCCGGAGACGGAGATTGTTGCTGGGCATGCGATCGACGCGGCCCGCGCGGTGAGCGACCGGACCCCGAAGGTCGTGGACCTGGGGACGGGTTCGGGAGCGATTGCCCTCTCCGTTGCTTCCGAGGTCGCGAACGCTGAGGTGTGGGCGACTGACGTTTCGGCAGCTGCGCTCGCCGTGGCGCGAGCGAATCTCGCCGGACTCGGGCGCGCGGCTGGCCGGGTGACCCTCGTCCAGGGTTCGTGGTACGACGCCCTCCCCACTTCGCTGCTGGGCAACGTGGATGTGATCGTGTCGAACCCGCCGTACGTGGCGGAACGCGAGCGTGCTGACCTCGATGCCGTGATCCTCGATTGGGAGCCGGCCCTCGCGCTCTTCGCAGACGACGACGGGCGCGACTGCGTTCGCTCGGTGCTCGACGGAGCGTCGGTGTGGCTGCGTCCTGGCGGCGTCGTGGTCGTGGAGATGGCACCAGCGCAAACGGCATGGGCCGCTGCCCACGCCGCGGTCCTCGGCCTGGTCGATGTTCGGATTGTGGCTGATTTGGTCGGACGCGATCGTGCCGTGACCGCCGCCAAGGCCCACGAACGTTGGGTGGAACCTTCGGCCGACCGAACCGAGCGCTTGACCGCGGACCGATAGCGTTCAACCCCGTGTCTACGTTCACGAACAGCGCCGAGGGCCTCAAGCAGCTGGTCGGAGGTCGCCCCGTTCGGTCCCTCGGCGCGTTGGTGGCAGCGACCGCGGTGTTGTTCGTTTTGCTGACGTTGAGTCCGACCACGAGCGTCGCCCGACCGTCGGCAAACCAGACGACGACCACCGCAACCACGCAGGAACTGCCTATAGCGAAGGCCGTGATCCTCGGCGTCGTGGAAGGCGTGACCGAGTTTCTGCCGGTCAGCTCGACGGGTCATCTGCTGGTCGCCGAGCGTCTCCTCGACATCGGCACCTCGAGCGACGACGCCAAGAATGCAGCCGACGCTTATACGGTGATCATCCAACTCGGCGCGATCGCCGCGGTGCTGCTGATCTCGTGGCGACGTGTGCTCGACGTCTTGAACGGGCTGGTCGGCCGCAGCGAAACCGGCCGTCGGTTGTTGCTCGCGCTTGTGTGCGGGTTTGTTCCCGCGGCCATCGTGGGGCTGCTGTTCAACGATGCGATCGACCGTCACCTATTGCGCCCCGTGCCCGTCGCGATCGCGTGGATTGTTGGTGGAATCGCCATCGCAGCGTTGTCCGGTCGGTACCGCCAGGCGATCCGGTCCGGTCGTGGTCTCGACGCGATCACGCCACGTCAGGCCGTGATCATCGGAGTGGCCCAGAGCGCTGCCTTGTGGCCTGGGGTGAGCCGCAGCCTCGTCACGATCCTCGCGGCGGTGCTGCTTGGCTTCTCCCTCACGGCTGCGGTCGAATTCAGTTTCCTGCTCGGACTTTGCACGCTGGGAGCTGCAAGCGGCTATTCACTGCTCAAAGACGGGTCGTTCGTTTTTGACCGATTCGGCACGGCATCGCCCTTGATCGGCGTCGTCGTCGCGGCCGTCGCCGCTGCGTTGTCAGTGAAATGGATGGTGGGGTACCTCGCCCGACACGATCTCCGCGTCTTTGCTGGCTACCGGGTCCTCGTGGGCATTGCTACGTTGGGTCTGGTCGCTGGCAATGTCATCTAACTAACGCACGACACCCTCGGGGTCAGCGAAGGATCACGGCGACCGGTCCGCGAATGGCTGCCGTCGCCAGCGCCACGGCATCGGACTCGGGAACGGCAACCGTGAGGGTGTCGTCCTGGATATCGAGCACGATGGCGGCGAACCGTTGAACGGCAGGCCCTCCCGCGCGGTCAGAACTCGATGTCTCGTCGGACGCAAGCGCGACCAGCGTCACGTGATCGTCGGGGTGGAGCGTGGGATGAGTCGTTCCGAGAGGCACTCCGACGGCGCGTTGGCCCGGTAACAGCCGAGCGGCGAGTGCCGAGCGATGTCCGACAAGACGGGGTGCGATCACCACATCGCCGACGTAGAGCGCCGAGGTCGTCCGGAGACCGACGAGGGATTCGACGGAGGTGCTGGCGCCGGTGGGCACGGCGGCAAGTGGCATCGATCGCACTGCCAGGTCGGTCGAAACAAGCAAAGAACCGGCCGAGACTTCGCGCGCCACGATCACGGTACGGACGACGGTTCCCCAGCGCGCACGGTCGTGTTCGGCGCGCAACACAACAACTCGCGTGGACGCGACAGCGGCCACTGCAACCAACGCGAGAGCCAGGCGGGACCTGCGAAACCTGCGGACGATCAGGGACAGGAAACGGGGGCGACGGCGCACTCCCCAATGGTGCCCGGCTTGGCCCTGCCTGCGCCGAGGTCAACCGCGCGACGCGTCGAACACTTCTGCTTAGCTTAGAGGCTCAGCGGATTGGCGCTGGCTGCGGCGCGACGATGCCCGGCGGCCGGCTTCGCCGGCCGATTCATTTGCTGTGTCCGATTGACGCCTCGCCTATCGGCTCGCCCTCTCAACGATTAGTGCGTGTGGGTGCCCGGACCGTGCGAATGACTGTGGGAGCTGCCGACTGAGTCGCCCCCCGAGGAACTACCGGACGTTCCCGAACTCGTTGAGCTGCTGGAGTCCGTGGCGGTGCTCGTGGACGTTCCTGACGACTCTCCCGAACCGGTCGAGACGGTGGCATCCTTCGCTGGCGTGCTCGACGTACCCGACGCGCCCGACGATGAACCACGGGAATCGTTCTTGTAGAAACCGGTACCTTTGAACGTGATGCCAACGTTGCCGAACACTTTCCGCAGGTCGCCCTTGCACTGCGGGCACTCGTTGAGTGCAGCGTCGCTGAACGACTGGACGATCTCGAAGTTGTGGGCACACTGCCGACACACGTATTCGTAGGTGGGCATGGTTGCTCCCGAGGCGGTTCGTGGAATGCGGCCGCCGCGTGGCGAATTGGCACTCTCTCCTGACGAGTGCCAATTGTACGTTGCCAGGAGGTCCAACGGAACCGGTGACCGGTGTGAAAGTCCCGACCTCCTCAATTCGCCTACGTTCTTCGCCGATGGAGTATTCGTGATGCCACCGGTTCGAAAAGTATTGATCCCCGCCGCCGGCCTCGGAACGCGGTTCCTCCCGGCCACCAAGGCGCAGCCCAAAGAGATGCTGCCGCTCATCGACAAGCCCGGAATCCAATACGTCGTCGAGGAGGCGGTGAACGCCGGGCTCGACGACATCCTGATCGTGACGGGCCGGTCGAAACGGTCGATCGAAGACCACTTCGATCGTGCGGTCGAGTTGGAACAGATGCTCGAAACCGGTGGCAAGCTCGATGAACTCGCCGTGGTTCGTTCGATCGCGAACCTGGCCAATGTTCACTACGTTCGCCAGCCGTTCGCAGGCGGTCTGGGCCACGCGATCTCTTTCGGTGTCCACCACATGGGCGGCGAGCCCTTCGTGGTGATGCTCGGCGACGACATCATGGTCGACGACTCGGGCGTCTTGAAGCGGATGCTCGCGGCCTACGAGCAGCACGGGTGCTCGGTGGTCGCGCTGAAGCGATTCCCTCCGGCACAGATCAGCTCGTACGGCTGCGTCGGCGTGTCAGGCATGACCGACGACGGGCTCGCGCAGATTACCGAGCTTGTCGAGAAGCCGACCGCCGAGGACGCGCCGAGCGATCTTGCGATCATGGGCCGTTACCTATTCACGCCACGGATCTTCGAAAAGATCGCGCAGACGAAGCCCGGACGCAACAACGAGGTCCAGTTGACGGATGCAATGAGCCTGCTGCTAGAGGATGAGCCAATTCTCGGCGTGGTGTTCGACGACGGTCGCTTCGACATCGGGAACAAGTTCGATTTCCTCCGCGCCACCGTGGAACTCGCCGTTGATCGCCCCGACCTCGGTCCGGAGTTCCGCACGTACCTGTCGGATCTCGTTCACAGCTGGGACTGAGTCCTAACGCTTGAACCGGTTCCGGAATCGGCCGTAGCCGCTCACTCCGGCAAGGCGTTGACCGTATCGCCAGGACCTTGACGATTGCATTCGATCGACTGCCGTTTCCATCCGAGAGGCGTCGGCTGCCACTTGGCTGACCTGTGCCTCCAGGTCTCGGGTCTGCGCCTTCAAGTCTCGGGTCTGCGCATTTAGCCTGAATCCACCGATTGGTTGTGGGTGGTGGGTGTGCCCATCCGCGTGAAAGGCCTCTTGAGCAGCGACGATGACGGTGTCTGATGTCGTCGGTT
>JAYSSR010000072.1:0-80270 GCA_043720395.1 Acidimicrobiia bacterium | reverse complement strand
TGGAAGAACTGTTCACGGGGGTGATGCCGCATTTGGATGAGCGGCAACGCCGGATTATGGCGGGGAATGTGGCGTTGTCGTTGGGTCGTGGCGGGATTGTCGCGGTTTCTGAAGCTGCCGGGTTGAGTCGTTCAACAGTTCAGACCGCGATTGGTGAGATCGATGCCGGGATTGAAGTCACGTCACGGGTCCGGGCACCTGGTGCAGGCGCCAAACCCATTCTTGATGTTCAGCCTGGCCTGTTACAGGCGTTGGATGATCTCGTCGAACCGGAATCGCGGGGATGTCCGATGTGTCCGTTGCGGTGGACGGCGAAATCGACACGCAAACTTGCGGCCGAACTTGAGGCCGAGAATTTCACGGTGTCTCATAGCGTCGTCGGACATCTACTGGCATATTTGGGATACAGCTTGCAAGGACTCGCGAAAACCAAGGAAGGCGAATCGCATCCTGATCGTGACGCCCAGTTCGGGCATCTCGCCACGCAAGTCAACTTGCACACCGATAATGGGCAGCCCGTGATCAGTGTTGACACGAAAAAGAAAGAACTCGTCGGCGACTACGCCAACAGGGGCGTCGAGTACCAGCCTTCGCGTTCACCTCAACACGTGAACGGCCACGACTTCCCGGATCCAACGATCGGCAAGGCAATCCCGTACGGTGTCTACGACACCACCCGAAACGAAGGCTGGGTCACGGTCGGCGACGACGCAGACACCGCCGAGTTCGCCGTGGCTACAATCACGAAATGGTGGGACACGGTCGGCTCCGTCGCGTACCCGAACGCAACAAAACTCCTCATTACCGCTGATGCCGGCGGATCAAACAGCTACCGGTCCAGGCTTTGGAAACGTGAACTCGCCGCGATGACCGACCGCACAGGCCTCACGATCACCGTCTGCCACTTCCCGCCCGGAACCTCCAAATGGAACAAAATTGAACATCGCCTCTTCAGCCACATCACCATGAACTGGCGCGGACGGCCACTCACCAGCCACGACACAGTCATCAACCTCATCGCCAAAACAACCACCCGGACCGGTCTCAAAGTCCACGCCAACCGCGACACCAACCACTACCCCAAAGGCATCAAAATCAGCGACAAAAACCACGCCGCCCTCACCCAAACCCATCGACTCACCCCCCACGACTTCCACGGCGAATGGAACTACACCCTCACGCCTACCCCAACCCCACAAACGACCAACTAAACACTTTCCAGGCCCATAGCGATCCTCGTTGCAGGTACTGCCGGGTTCTGGTCGGTCTCTGACAACCTCGATATGTGGCTGCCATTCCTCGGCGGGTTCACCCTGCTGGCCATTTTGATCATCAACCCCAATGGTCTGGCGAATCGCCGACCACGAGCGCACAAGGCACCCGACGCCGAACCGTCGGCCCTGACCCGGTCGCCGTTGCTCGGCGCGTACCTCGTGCACCGCTCGGCGGTGAAGCGGCGTCGGGTCGAACGAACTGAGGCCCATGCCGCCGAAGCCGTGCTGCGTCTCGCCCAGCGCCGGACCGCAGCGGTGGAACGCCGAAAGCCATCGACGTTGGAGATCAACGCGATGACCGTCCGCTTCGGTGGTGTCGTGGCGGTTTCGGACCTGTCGATGTCGATCGTCCCTGGAAGGATCACCGGACTGATCGGTCCAAACGGCGCCGGAAAGACAACAGTGATCGATGCGATCACCGGCTTCGTTCAGTGCGCAGGCACCGTCACCCTTGAGGGACGCTCGATCGACCGGCTCCCCGCCTACCGTCGCGCTCGCTGCGGACTCCGGCGGTCGTTCCAGTCGTTGGAGCTGTTCGAGGATCTCACGGTCGAGGACAACATCGTGTCCGCGATCGATGAGCAGCGTCGGCTCCCCTACCTCACGGCGTTGTTCACCGGTGCATCGACGCCGTTGAACGCAACCGCTGCCGCAGCCGTTCAGGAGTTCGGCCTTGCGCCGCTGCTACGAACGAAGGTGAGCGACCTCGGTTATGGGCAGCGTCGATTGGTGAGCATTGCGCGCACGGTCGCATCTGGTGCGTCGGTTCTCATGCTCGACGAACCGGCCGCCGGACTGAGTGATGCTGAAACTGCCGAACTCGGCCGTCTGCTGCGTCGCATCGTCGATGAGTGGGGACTCTCGGTGCTGCTCATCGAGCACGACATGAAGTTCGTGATGAGCGTTTGCGACCACGTCAATGTCCTGGACTTCGGCCGCAAGATCAGCGAGGGCACGCCCGGAGAAGTGCAGGCAGATCCGAAGGTGATCGCGGCGTATCTCGGCGAACCAGCACAGGAATCGGAACTCGCGGTGGCCGGAGCTGTCCATGGCTGAGAAGCGTCCTGCCAGTCGATTTCAACCAGACCGACATTTGGTCTCTCCACCTCGAAATGATCTCTATCCACCTACAAACCAACCCAGGAGCAACATCAATGAGAAAGAATCGACTCGCTGCGACGACTGCCTTCGGGCTCGCCGTGGCACTCGTCCTGCCGGCGCTCGCCGCGCCGGCCGCGAAGAAGACAACCAGGAAGACCACGAAGAAGGTCGCGGCCACCGTGACCACGGCGGCGCCGGTCACGGCCGCCCCGCCGACGACCGCAGCCTCGCCTCCCGCAGCGGCCCCCGCGGCCCTCGCCCCGTTCAAGAGCCCGGTGAAGGTTCTCGTCATAACGGCCGTCGGAACCAACTCCTCGAACTTCCCCGACATGCTGGCCGGCGCGCAGGTCGCAGGGAAGGCGATCAACAAGGCGGGCGGCGTCCGAGGCACGACGATGCAGGTTGATTTCTGCAACGACAAGGTCGACGCCACCGAAGCACTCAACTGCGCACGGAAGGCCACGTCGGACGGCTATGTCGGCGTCATCACGCTCGGTCGGTTCACCGCTGGGTACGCGTCGGTCTTCGAGCAGAGCGGTGTGTCGGTATTCGACGGCACCGGCAACGATGCGGCCCGCATGAACAACCCGCAGTATGTGTTCACCAACTCGCCCCTTTCGTCGTACACGAGCGCGGGATGGGGCGCCGTGAAGGACGGTGGCCGCAAAATCGCCGTTGCCCGAACCGACGTCGACGCAGCTACCCCGCTCGGCGACCAGTTCAAGGCTGGCGTCAAAGCAGCCGGCGGCGAGATCGTGGGAAACGACATCCGCATTCCACCGACGGCCACGAATCTTTCTGCCCAGGCCGCGCAGATTCGAGCCTCGGGCGCTGACACCGTGTGTGTCGTGGGGGCCGACAACCTGCTGATCCTTCTGCTCCAGGCGATGGACTCGCTCGGCGTGCAAGCCAAGGTGTGCATCGGCGAAGGCAGTCTCCGAGTGTCAACGCTGCAGAAGAACATCGCCCTCTATGACGGGATGATCATCGGCAGCGGTGCCGACCCGCTCTACTCGCTCGACTCGAACCCAACGCTCGACCGCTTCCGTCGCGAGATCCTGGCCGCCGGTGAAGAGCCGAACGACACGGCTACGGGCAGCGGATACGGAGGTTGGGTCCAGGTCTACGCATTTGCTGAAGCTGCGAAGCTTGCCAAGGAGAACACACCGAAATCCGTCGCCGAATCGTTCAACGCCAACACGTTCGCCGCTATCCCGGGCGTGGACTCATGGACGCCAGGCACGAAGGGAGCAGCCGGTATGACTCGAATCAGCCGGGCCGCCTACGTGGTGACAAAAATCGTCAAGGGACGCCAGGCGGTGATCGCCCGCGGCGACCTCAACAAACTACCGAAGGTTGCCTGACCTCATTGGCTAACCGCACCGACGTTGGGACGATCGCATACCTCCCAGGTAGCTGATCTTCCCAACGTCGGAGAGCTGGTCAGATCGGGGTGCAGCGTGGCACGGCGAGGGTGTCGCTCACGGGGTCGAAGATGACCTTCACCCTGTCGCCGATGCGCAGCGTGTCCGGATCGCAGTCAACAATGTTGACGATGAGCCGAGAGCCTGCGCCTTGCGTGCCATCGAGATCGACGATGCCAGCCGCGTACGGCGTGACCGGCGCAAGCTGCGGTGCAAGCGGATGGCGCACCACGGTGAACGAGAAGATCGTGCCGGTACCGGGCAACTCCACCCAGGCGAACGACTCGCCCTGACATGCGAAGCAGTATGGCTGCGGCGGTATCAGCACGGTGCCGCACGCGGTGCACTTGGAACCGACGAGCTTTCCTTCGAGTGCGGCGTCCCAGAAGGGCTGGGTCGCCTCGTCGGCGTAGGGGTCTTTGAGGCGCATCGGGAAGACACCCTGCTTGAGTTCGGCCATGTCTGTTACCTCCGGAGAAGGGTGCCGCTGACGGGGAGCCCGGCCGGTCCACCGGTGACGAGCGCGATCTCGGCGTCTTTTACTTGATTGATCGCGGTTCCGCGCAGTTGCTCAACGGCCTCCTTCACGTGCGTCATGCCAATGATGTACGCCTCGGAGAGATGTCCGCCATGGGTATTGACGGGAATCGCGCCTGTACCATACCGAATATTTCCCTCGGCCACGAACGGTCCTCCTTCACCAATTCCGCAGAACCCATAGTCCTCCAGCTGCATGATCACGAGCGGGGAGAAGTGGTCATAGAGCAACGCCACATCGACATCGGCCGGGGTTACACCGGCCATTTCGAAGACACGCTTGGCGACCGGACGATGACCCGACGAGGCGAAGTACTCCTCGGGCATCTGGAAGTACGTGAAGATCGCCGAACCCCAACGTCCCATGCCGCCGTTCGCTGAGGCCATGATGTACACCGGCTTCTGCTTCAGGCTCTGTGCGCGCTTCGCCGACGTGGTGATGACGGCAACGGCACCGTCGGTCTCCAACGTGTAGTCGAGAAGGCACAGCGGATCGGAGATCATGCGGGCGTTGAAGTAGTCGTCGATCGTGAGCGGGTCGCGCTTCATCGCGGTCGGGCGATTCATCGCGTTGATCCGCTGGTTGATCACGACCTCGGCGAGGTGCTCTCGCTTCGTACCGTACTGGTGCATGTGACGTTGCGTGAGGATCGAGAAGCTGTGTCCGGGCGACATGAGTCCGCTACCGGCCATGAACGCGATGGACGGTGGAATACCACCGGCGCCATAGGGGTTGCCGCCCCCACCGCCATCTCCTCCGCCACCGTCGACCTGTGTGCCACCGAGGCGACGATCGGCCTGCTGCAGGGTCATGAGTGACACGCAGACGTCGGCCATTCCGGAGTGAACCGCAGCTGCCGCCAGTCCGAGCGAACCTGCGCTACCACCTCCGCCCGAGGTGAGCGTCGCAGCGAAACGGATCTCGGGGACGCCCAATATCGCGCCGATCTGCGCAGGGTCGCACGAGCTTGAATAGATGGCGAAACCATCGAGATCTTTGACGCTGAGGCCGGCGTCATCGAGCGCAGCGAGGATCGCCTTGCACGCCATCGACGTCTGTGTCTGCGGGAGCGACTGGCCGCGCTTGTAGTACGGGGTGGCACCGACGCCGACGATCGCTGTCTGGTCCTTGAGGGTCATGCGTTCTCCGGTTGCGTGCTGGCTGTCATGGGCTCACGCGGCCGGAGGAGGGGGGACCGAGGGGAACAGTTCCTGGAACGCACCGACGCGGATGCGGTGGCTGGCCTTCTCGTCGACGCCGTCGAACAGCTCGTGCAGTGTGTCCTGTGTGTGCCCGAACGTCCCTTCGAAATGCGGGTAGTCGCTGCCCCACATCACGTTCTGCCAACCCATCGCGGTGTTGGCAGCAATCGCGGAGCGGTCGTGCTGGAACGACGCGTACACCTGCGTGTAGAGGTATTCGCTCGGAAGCTTCGACAGCATCGGGCGCACGCCCGCACCGTGCTGGCGGTAGCCCTCGTCCATGCGATCGGCGAGGAACGGACCCCACGTCGCGCCTCCCTCCGACACGAGCACCTTCAGCTCAGGATGGCGATCGAGTGCACCGCAGCCGATCACCTGCGTCACGGCGCGCTGGCCGCCGTACGTCGTCTCGGTGTAGTTGAGAACTGCGCCGCCGCGTCCACGGAAATAGACGCCCGTACGCTCCGTCGGGTCGTGCGGCTCGGTGCCGATATGGAAGCCGATCACCATGCCGGTGTCGGCGAACGCGGCCCACATTGTATCCCACTCTTCGTCGTTCCAGAGTGGACGTCCGATCGGTGGCTTCGTCGGGAGGAAGCCGCACAGGAACCCGGCCGCGCTCGCTCGCCTGATCTCCGCGACTGCGTCATCGACATCGAGCAGCGGGATGGAGGCGGTGCAGACGAAACGCGGCGACTTGTTCTGGAAGTCGAGAGCGAAGTCGTTGAGCACGCGCGATCCGGCGGCGGCAACCTCAGGCGTGCGGAGGTTGAACTGCCAGATGCCGAGCGACGGGTAGATGACCTCGCCCCACACGCCTTCATCGTCGAGGTCCTTGAGGCGTGATGTCGCGTCATTGCCCGCGATCACTCTCGTGATGAACTCGTCCTCGTTCGATCCAATCGGCCGCGCGGTGATACCGGTGCGAATCTTGTTCGGGCTGTTCGTCGGCATGTCGCGCTTGAAGACCTGGCCGTCGATGTAGATCGTTTCGAACGCGCCGCTCGGATCCTTGACGCTTCGAGGCATTTTCTCCCTGATGCGCTCCGGGAGCGAGTTGAAGAGGTCCGGCGGCTCGATGATGTGCGAGTCACCAGAGTTGGACCAGATCTTGGTGGTCATGGCGTTGTCTCCTCAGGTGGGCGGTGCGTGAAACTCGGCAGTGAAGATTAAGGTACCTGAATTCGGACTCCATGGTCGAATCACGGGCTCCCGATTCCTTCTCGGCCGAGTTCAGTACATCGAATGGGATCGGTCTGGCTCAGCGGGGGCGATGTACGATCTCCAATGCATCATGGATTCACGGCGGGGAATTCGATCAGTTCGAGTCGTGCATCGAGCACACGTGCACTCAGCGGGCCACGATCAGCAGGCGGCCTTGACGGCGCGGACCCAGTCGGACCACGTGTCGATACGCTGCCAGAACAACTCGCGAGTACTCGCGAAGTTGTGCATGTGCCCCATCCGAGGGCAGATGAAGAGATCGACCGACGTGGCCGACAGGTACGCGCGTGGTTCACCTTTCGGGTCGGCACACGTGTCGCGCTCGCCGAATGCGGCGAGCACGGGAACGTTGACGGCGGCCGCCTCTGGGGCGATGATGCCTGGCGTCAGGCATGAGGCGGCGACGGCCATCGGCAATGTTCCCGATGCCCAAGGTGCGATGTTGCCATGCCTTGTCGGGAAGTCGGAGAGGTCGCGCCGTTGAAGCGCTTCATCCACGTCGTCGTAGAAGAACCCCCAGGCCATTCCCATCCCCTGATCGACGATCTGCTGGCCTTCGAACGAGTGCCGCTGGGCCGCCATGTATTGGGGAAGATTGACCATTACCATCGGTTCGCGCAAAAGCGTGTCCCTGACTAACCACGTGGCCACGATTGGCTCGTCACCGGGCCGCACCGGAGGATGGGTATGCACAGCGCTGTAGCCGAGCACGCCGATGCCGTCGTAACAGTGGTAGCGGCCCTGCTGGATGACCGTCATGCAGCCACCCATGGATTGGCCGATCCCGAGCTTGAGCGGATCGAAGACCTTCGGATACCCGTCGACCAGGGTGCCGGCCGCGAGGCCCTCGAGAACCTTCGTTTCGGCAGCGTGGCTCGCCGCAGCCAACGTGGTGTAGTCGAGCTTTGCCGGATCGTGGTCGATGCTGCTTGACCCGACTCCGAGGTGGTCGACGGCCACGAAGATCCAGCCACGCTCCGCGTGCCAGTCGGCTTGAGCGCCAGACCCAGGTCCAGGCAGAGCGACGGTGTAATAGCCCTTCGAGTATCCGCCCCCCGGCTTCGCGAAACAAACGATTGGATGGTCTCCCAAAGCCTCGACGGTCGGCAACGTCACCGTCAGAGAAATCGTTGCGGTCTCGCCCAGGCCGGCAGCGTCGGTCACATCAAGGAACAAATCATGCGCCGTCATCGAATCCTTTCAGCACGTCGACCTGGCGTGGCGCGCAAACGTTATCCGATATAGTTGCGAATTCACAGTCTTCGATTTCGGGTAAGCGCGGTCGGAGCGAACTGGTCGCTGATCCGGAACGGGTGGCTTCACGCCCGGTGAACACCTGCCTGCAACTCCTCGCGACTGAGTGTTTCCGCGAAACGTCACGCGACGCCGATGATTCCGGCGTCGAGGAGCGCTTGAATCTTTTCGTCGTCGTAGCCGATCTCGGTGAGGATGGACCGAGTGTGCTGCCCGGCGACGCAGCCGTTGCCTGGGGTGTTCTCCGAGCGGCTGAACCGAACGAGTGGGGCGAGGCGCGGGTACGCGTCGAAGATCGGATGCACCCCGTCGTGGACCATTCCGGAGGCGCGACCGAACTCGTCGTTCTGAAGTAGGTCTTCGGGGGGAAGCTCCTCCACGACCACTCCGGCAACTCCGACACTGAGTAGTGCCGTCTCCCACTGGGCAGCCGACCGCGTCAACAACGCAGCATGTATGGCAACCGTGAGTTGAACGTCGTTGATTTCTCGGGACTTGGCGTCGGCGAAGTTGTCGTTCGGCGCTAGACCGAGGACCGCCACGAGCGGTGCCCACTCACGATCCTTGGGGGCCGCGAGGAACAACTGACCATCTGCGGTGTCGTAGATGCGGTAGAGCGCGCCATGGCCTCGAAGCTCGCCGTCAGCGCATGCCAGCGGTGCGCGTCCTTGGTAGTCGACAGCGTCCTCGCCCATTGCGTGCATGTTGGTCCGGATCATGCTGGCCTCGATGACCTGGCTCTCGCCGAGACGCTCTCGTGCGATGAGTCCGAGTAGCAGTGCCGTGGCCACTCCGAGTGCGCCGAAGCCATCGCTCTGCGCGCTTACGACGGTGTTTGCTCCGGCGATGCGCCTGCTGTACTGCTTAATCTCCTCATTGCTGAGATCGGGACCGGCAGGCACGGAGGCACCAAGGTTGCGTCGGGCGACTCCGGCTGCGGCGCCGATGGTTGGGGCGAGCGCCGGACGATCGGAGTACGGGCCTTCCGACGCGTACCCGGGTGCTTGAACGAAGACCAAGTTGGGATTGATGGTCCGGAGGATGTGCTCGTCGAAGCCGTGACGTCGCGCTGCATCGGGACGGAACGAGACCATGCAGAGGTCCGCGCGCTTCGCGAGTTCGTGGATGATGGCGGTGCCTTCCGGCTTCGTGAGATCGAGAGCAATGCTCTCCTTTCCCTGCATGACCTTCACTGCGCCTGCTTCGGGGAAGGGTACGGCCATGCGTATGGGGTCGCCGGTGAGCGCCTCGATCTTCCAGACGCGTGCGCCGAGATCGGCGAGCAACGTCGGTCCGAACGGCCCGGCGAACATCGTGCCCATGTCCAAAATGGTGACGCCTTCGAGCGGTGCATTCGTGCGGGTCGGGTCGGCAAGAACGGCACCCAGAGCAGCGACACCTTCGCCGGCGGCGACCGCAGTAGCCGCCGCGGTCGTCACGGTCGCAGAGTGCTCACCGAGCGTTGGTGCGGGTGTCAGCGTCACGGCCGGTGTGCTCCGCAGCAGGACCATCGGCCCCGGCTGACGAACCGGCCCACGTTCAGGATCGGTGATCGTGACCGGCGTCCTGTCGTGGAGAAACTGCGGGTGATCGAGCACGTCCCGCCCGACCGTAAAGGTCTCCAGCCACACGTTGCGGTCCTCGTCGCAGATCTGACGCCACTCGGCCAGCGTCTTCTCGCGAACGCGTTCGACGATCAGGTTGTGCAGTTCCCTCCGCTTCTCGTGCTTGTCCAGCATCATCGGCAGGCCCCACTCGGGATCCGTGAAGATGTCGCCGAGACCAAGCGCCTTCAGGTAGGCGGGGAAGAGCCGGGCGAGGAACTGCGTGGGTGCCAACCACACCCCGTCTTTGGTCAGGACCGGCATGAGCGAAAAGGCGAGCCCCATCGACGGCGTGCCTTCGGCGTCGTAGGGAGTGCCGCGCTTGAACGCATCGGGGAAGCGGTTCGAGATCATGATGAGGAACCAGTTCCACGTGTCGTGGACCGCAACACCCTGCAGAAGGTTCGTGTCCACTCGCTGGCCGACGCCGCTCTTCTCGCGCTCCAACAAGGCGGCCAGCGTCCCCTGGATAGCGAGCTGCGCGGCCGAGAAAGACGCATACGGTGCCTCCACGTAGACCGACCGCGGTGGGAAGATGGCGTCGCGGAACGCGGACATGAATCCCGCCTTCGCCATGATGACGCCTTCGTACCCCTTGACGCCTGCGTAAGGACCGGTCCGGGGGAAGCCGCCGATCGACGTATACACGAGCCGCGGGTTGACTGCTCGGAGTGACGTCTCGTCGAGTCCGGCGGCGTTGACCGTTGCGTCGGACAGGGTCGTGATGAATACGTCTGCATCGGCGAGCAGCGCCTTCGCTCTGGCCGCGCCGTCGGTCGTTCGCACGTCGGCGATGACGCTCTTCGTACCGCGCGCGAGGAACGGATAGGCGGGTGCATTGCGTAAGGCAACCCCGGTAGCCGGTTCGAGGCGGATCACCTCGGCACCGAAGTCGGCGAACAGTCCGGTGGTGAAGGCGCCCACCTTCGTGCCGGAAAGTTCGATGACGCGAAGTCCCCCGAGTGGTGAGTTGAGTGGTGTCGTCATGTCGTTTCCCCTTGAACTCAGACCCGCGGGCGTGCTCGACGCTCGCGCAACAGTTGACCGTGACGTTCCATCATCCGCGTGGCGCGTTCGGCGATGTCGCCAGGCGGTTGCGGCAGCACAACCGCACCGTGGTCTCGTGATGGCAGAGCGACCGTCGCCGTGCCGGGGCAGGTGACATCGCCGCGCTGGTTCGTGCCGCGCATCCGAATGTCGACGACGCAACGTCCGGCGTCGATGCGCCTGTCGACGACCTCGCCGGTGATGATGTGACGATCGCCGAAGTAGTTGAACTTTCGGATCTCGCTGTTCTGTCGGACGATCCAGCCGTCGTCGCCCATCCAGTCGGTGAGGAAGTGGGTGAGCCAACAGTCCCGCATGACCCCGTAGTCGTAGGCCATTGGGTTGCCGATCGCCTGCGCCCATGCGGAGTCCCAGTGGACGCGCTGCGCAACGTCGGGAATGCCGTGCTCGTTCTTCACGTAGAACGGCGCGATGCGCTGACGGTTCTCATATGCAAGGCGGTTCGCGCTGGGGGCGTACGGGGTGAAGCCGTAGCCACCGGCGTGGAACACGATGATGTCGGTCGTGGTGAGCGGGCCCTTGGCCATCGGCTGCAGCTCGTCGCCGACCGTCACGTCCTCCCACCAACGCGGTTCCGCACCACGACGCTGCTCAGCTGCGTAGACCGCGTCGAGTGCTGCGATGTCATCGTCGGTATAGGTCGCTGACTCGAGTGCCGAGTACTTGCCCTTCTCACGTGCGGTCTTGCGTTCAGTGTGGATGGCCAGCGTCCGAGCGATTGCGACGACCTCAGCGTGCTGGTTCATTTTCACGCTCACGTAGGTGAGGAGCACGGAGCGGTTCGCGAACTCGGATTTCTTCTCGACCACGGACTCGATGCCACCGAAGCCGTAGAGCTGGTCGCCGAGATGCACCGGGCGGAACCAGTCCCATTGGCTACCCGAAACGAAGACGTGAATGCCCCGAAACGATGGACGTTTCAGCGTCGGATCTGCGGGGTCGCCGAGCAGCGGTCGGTTCAGTGCGATGCCGATCATCGGTGCAGCGATCTGGCTACCCCAGCGCGATGTTTCGCCGTACTCCTCCGAACAGAACAGAGGGTTGTCGTCGCCGTACCCGCGGGCGAAGTTTCGGAGTGCGTCGTGTGTCGCCGTCGTCAGGTGCTCCTTGGTCGGAGCGGCGTTGAAGCGCCCGATCAGCGCCTTCGCACGCTCGATGTCTGTCTCCTTGAACTGGAAGTCTGTGGCCTTCTCGAACTCGGTACTTTCGGACACGTTCCCCTTCTCGGACGTCCACCTTGACGCTGACGGACGATCGCCGCTGAGTGTACTGATCTCCCTGTCGCAGGCTCCAACTGGCGCTTTGATAGGCTGGTTGGGCAAATTACGACTACTGAATCTGCAGCGGATTTGGCACATACGGCCGCTCAGAAAGGACAACGCCGATGCGAGTTCTAGTCACCGGCGCACGCGGCAAAGTCGGTTCGGCCGCGGCCATGGCGCTTCAGGCTGCCGGTCATCGGGTCGTCCTGACCGATATTGCACCCGCGCGGTACGGGCTTCCCGACGGACCATCTCCCCGTTACCTACGGGCGGATCTCACTGACTTCGGTGCGACGATCTCCACGGTGCTCACCGCTCGCCCTGAAGTGATCGTTCATGCCGCTGGCATTCCTGACAACTCCCACGATCCGGGACCGACCATCTTCGCGAACAACATCATGGCTACGTACAACGTCGCCGAAGCGGTCGCTCGGACCGGCGTCGGCCGACTGATTGTCACGTCAAGCGAGACAGCGCTCGGGTTCATCACCGCAGAACGACCATTTCTCCCGGACTACCTCCCGGTCGACGAAGATCACACGCGTCGACCGCAAGAGGCATACGCGCTCTCCAAGTCGCTCGGCGAAGACATATGTGACGCCCTGGTCCGTCGATGCTCGGCCACCGCCGTGTCGATCCGCCCGTCGTTGGTGCTCGCGCCAGACGACTACGCACGAATCGGCCCGCTCCAGCATTCGAAACGCCCGAGCTTCAACCATTGGTCCTACGTCGACGTGGAAGACCTTGCCGAGCTGATCGTTCTGGCCACCGAAGCAGCGACGCCCGGACACGAGGTCGTCTACGCCGCTCAGCCGGACAACCTTGCAGGGCGACCCTTCCTGGAAATGATCGCCGAGGCATTCGGCGACGACGCTCCACCATTGCGAGTCTTGGAGCGCGAAGATGCGAGCGGCATCGACAGTGCGAAGGCTCGCCAGTTGTTCGGCTGGAATCCGCAACGAAGCTGGCGAGACCGCGTCGTCAATCTCGACGTTTCCTCCGCTCAAACAATCAGCGCTTTCACGCGAACCACGCCCGAGACGGACGGAAACGGACGGATGACATGAAAACCATCAGCCACGAGATCGAGATCATCGATCAGAACTGCACGGGTTGCTTCCGCTGTGAGCGTGCGTGCCCGACCGGGGCGATCATCATGGTCGGTCCGAAGAAGCAGGCGTTGGCCGTTGTCGACAACTCGCGGTGTATCGCCTGTGCACGTTGCATCGATTCCTGCGATGACGACGCGATGTTGCTCGTTGACCGGGCCGAACCGTTGGTCGTGGGTTTTGATTCGTCGCGAACGTCGAAGGAGGCGATCAAAGCATTGTGCGATACGGCGGGGATTGATCCGAAACAGAGCGTGTGTTGGTGCAGCGGTTCGGCTGCGACGGAGGTTGCCGCTGCGATCATCGCCGGGCATGACACGTTTGAGGATCTGGCGCTCGCGACTGGTGTGCAGTCGGGATGCCTGATGTACTGCGCGGTGACGATCCGTCGTTTGCTCGTCGCTGCATCGGGCGACGCTGAGGCCACGTCGAAGGTGCGCCGGTATCCTTCCGGCCAGGGCCTCATGGACATTCCGTCGGAACTCGCTGCGAAGTACCCCACTTTTGGAATCGTCGAGGAGCAGGGCTATGTCCGGGCTCGTCTTGAGAAGGAACGTCAACGTGCGCTCGCCGCCGGCGCGGTGCCGCCGCCCGCAGGACCACTGACCGAGGTGAAGTCGTGAGCACAATGACGGCAGTCGATTTCGATCCGCCGATCGATCCGCCACCGTTGGTGCCATCGGTGTACGGCCCGGATCTGCCGATCGACCGGGCGAAAGATCTACCCGGGATGGTGTCGCTTCCGGTGCGTCGCCTCTTCCCCGATCTCGCGCAAGCTGCGTATCGCGGTGGACCCGACGCGTCGGTCATCCGCGCTTCCGCTGATCGTGCGATGGCTGGCATCGACATGAGCATGATCCGCCCGGAGCATTCGGTGAACGTGGTTTGTTCCGAGCATGGGTTCGGCATGCTCGGAGGGCTCCCTTATGCCGAAATGTTGTCCGCGATTCGCGAGGCAATCATCGAGCGGACCGGCGCGACTGTGTGGCTGATCGTCGTTGCATGGCTCGGCCGGAAGGAACCCGAAGAGCTGATCGAGTTCTTCGACCTGGACAAGCGTTTCGAGGGAAACGTCCGCGGTGCGACACCGCTCGATCACGGTATCGAGATCCAAACCGTGATGGGTCCGCTCTATGGACTGCGGAAGGTCTACGACGCTGACTGGATCGTGCACACGCACTACGACGATCCGCGTGAGGTGTATGCGCACCGTGCGATCGACCGCATCACGAAGCCGTTCGGCATGTCCTATGCGCGCATGGAAACTCGGTCGATCTTCCATATGACGATGGGACCGCGGACCGGAAACTTCATCGGACGCGCGATCGCCGACTCCGATTTCGTTCGCGGGAAGCTGGCGTTCTCGAGCGTGTTGATCAGCTCGCCCGACGGTATTCGTGGCGTCGACGCGGACAACAACCTCGACGCGCTCGGCCGACGAGTCACCGCGAACATGCTCTCGTCGTACGGGAAGATGATGACGTTGCTCCTGGCGATCGAAGAGGTGATTCCGATCATCGACGGAACGAAGTGGCCGTATTACAACCATTCCGGCGGAATGATTTTCGGGCAGCTTTTCTACGGTGGCCGTGACTGGTTCGACCTTGACGTCCCCGATAACTCTGCGGCGATCGAGCGTGTGATTTATCTTGGGATGTCGAAGAGCATTCGATCGATCGTGCTCAACCACGGGCTCACCGGGCTGACTACAGCGACCATGCCGATGCTGTATCCAACGGTTGTTGCGAATCCGAAGATGGCCGAGGCGTTGCGACGTGACTTCTCCAATGCGGAGTTCATGAACCGAGCCGAGGAGGCACCTGACCTGTTCACCGCCGTCGAACGGGCCAAAGTGCTTGGGAAATCGGACAGGCTCCTCTGTTTCGACGGCACGTACGGGGCAATGAATCTGAGCCCATCAATGGCCGAGCACCTCCTCGAAAAGGCACCGGGCTGTGCCGAGAGAGTCGACAACGACCTCCTGCCCCGATGGCTCAAGCAACGCGGCATCGACCCACACGGAAACCTCCTCGTTCCGTGAATCCACCAGGTCCTGCGGACCAGTCCGAGTTCGACGGGACCTCGTTCGATCTTCTCGACAAGCGAGAGCTACAGATCGTCGGAGTGACGCTGGATCGCGCCGATCTGAACGAAGTCGCGACCGTCGCCGCAGACGCGTTGGGTCTCGATCGTCGTGAGGTTCTCGTCACCGACTACCTCGAAGGTGTACTTACCTTCGACGTTCTCAGGTCCACGATCTATCCGCATCAGCTCCTCACGGCAAGTGAGACGCTGCTCGCTCGACTCGCGCAGGTAGTCGGCGTCACGCTTGACGCAGACGCGAAGGTAGAAGCACGGGGCATGCTCGGGTGGATCGCGGCGGACAGCACCGACATCGGCGACGCCATCCGCATCGCCCAGTCGAAGGCCGATGACATCGTTGCTCGCGTCGCGAAACGCGTTCGGATCTTCTCGACCGGGGCGGAGCTGGTGAGCGGCGAAGTGAAAGACACCAACGCCGCGTCGGTCACCGACGGCCTGGCACTCGACGGCTACCTCTGCGATCACGGCGGTGCGCTGCGCGACGATGCCGAACTCATCGCCGGATCGATCCGCAGGGCGATCGACGATGGCTACGGCCTCGTGATCACGACCGGAGGCGTTGGCGCGGAAGCGAAGGACTGCAGCGTCGAGGCCGTGCTGCTCATCGACCCGCAAGCAGCAACGCCCTATCTCGCCCACTTCGAAACGGGGTCGACTTTGGCCGGGCACAACCGTCACGTCAAGGACGGCGTGCGAATCGCCGTGGGTCGGTCGCAGGGATCGCTCATCGTCGCCCTGCCCGGTCCGAACGACGAGGTGACCGTTGCGATCCCGACACTTCGACGAGGTCTCGCGCAACAGCTCGCGCCCGTCGACCTCGCCGAGTCGATTGCCCGCACGCTGCGAGGGATCCTTCGTTCCAGGATGCAGGGGCCGCACACGTGGAAGCACTCGCCCATTGCGGGTGCACCCGAATTTTCGGTCCGCCGGATCACCAAGGAACTCACCGACACGCTGCCCGGACCGCGACGCGCCGTCGTGAGCGCAACGGAGCCGGGCATCGTCGCCGGACTTGCCACGCTGCACCCCGAAGAGGTTCCTGACCCCGCTGGACGATGGACGCCGATGTGCGACGAAGGCACACACGTCGACGCACACACGCCGATCCTCGAAGTGGTCGGCACGGCCTGGGAGATCGCCGTTGCGAGTGACCACGTGCTCGGGACGCTCGGCGTGGCAGGTGGCATCGCGCGGCGAGCATTGGAACTTCGCGCTGCGGCACCCCCAGGACTGGTCATCGTCTGCGGCGCATGGAAGAAGCTCCCCGCAGCCATGAAACCGGTCCTGCGGGCCGGGCTCGACGTGGCCGGGATCGGACACCGACTCGCGCCGGGCGAGTTCGTGTACATCGACAAGAACGTCGTTCGCATGATCGGCAGTGTCGAAGCCGCAGTCACGGCCGGTCGTGCACTGGGTCACGGCCCCGTGGCCGTACAGGTCGACGGCGTCGACGAAGCACTACGTGCCGTCGACGCCGGTTGCGGCATCGTGATGGTTGACACCGGCAACCTTCACGACCTGGCCAACGTGCAAGCTGCTCTCGTCGCATCCGGTCGGCGAGCCCAAATCCAGCTCGCGTTTGGCGGTGGAATCACCGCCACCTCACTTACCGCCGCCTACGAACGTGGCGCCGAGATCGTCGATATCGGCCGAGCAATTCTCAACGCCCCACTCTGGGACCTCCACCTGACAGTCGACGACATCGTCATCGCCGAATGAGTGGGGAGCCCGCCATGAACAGAGGGTTGTCGTCGCCGTACCCGCTGGCAAAGTTCCGGAGCGCATCGTGCGTTGCCGTCGTCAGATGCTCCTTGGTCGGCCCCGATTACTGCTCACCGAGTTCGGCGAGGACTTCGCTCGTGGTCGGCATTGCCGTCGAGCACTCGATCCGCGCGGCCACCAAGGCACCGGCGACGTTGGCGAAGTGCAGCGTCCGCTCAAGGGTCCAATCGGAAAGGAGCCCGTGGCAGATCGCGCCGCCGAAACCGTCGCCGGCACCGAGGCCGTTGAGGACCTCGACGCGATGGGGCGCGACACGAACCATCTCGTGGCGGGTCATCCCGAGGACGCCGCCGGGCCCCTGCTTCACGATCGCCAACTCAACTCCGGCGTCGAGCAACGCTGATGCGGCGGCAACCGGGTCGCGGGTTCCGACCGCCGCTTCGCATTCATCGAGGTTGCCGATCGCAACGGTCACGTGTGGAAGAACTGCACGGATTTCGCGACGGGCCGCGTCGATCCCCGACCAGAATCCGGGTCGGTAGTCGAGGTCAAGAATCGTGTGCTGCTTCCTGCCGCGAGCGGCTAGGGCCACCGCATGGGCCGATCGGCTCGGCTCTTTGCTGAGCCCGGTCACCGACACCCAGAAGATTCCGGCCTGGCGAATCGCATCGATGTCCAGTTCCTCGACGCGGATCTCGAGATCAGGTGCCTTTGGTTCCCGGTAGAAGTAGAGGGGGAAGTTGTCCGGCGGGAAGATCTCGCAGAACGCGACCGGCGTGAGAAGGTTCGGGACGGATGAGACGTAGCGGTCATCGACGCCGAGTTCGCGCATGGCGTTGTGCACGAAGCGTCCGAAGGGGTCGTCGCCCGTTCTCGTGATCACGGCGGCGCTTCGACCGTGGCGTGCTGCTGCGACGGCGACGTTCGTGGGACTCCCGCCGAGGAACTTCCCGAAGAGGTGCACATCTTCGAGGGGCACTCCGATTTCCAGTGGGTAGATGTCGGCGCTGACCCGTCCCATGGTGATCACCTCGAAAGGCTGGCCGGGTGAGTCCACTGGACGATCGTACGCAAACATGGGGGAAGCGTGCTGCCACCGGAGGCCGTCAACCAACCGTACCGTTTGCGGTACGATCAACGTTATGGTGATGGCACGCACGAAGCAATCCACCCCAGCCCCCCCGGCTGCATTTCACCGTTACGTCGCTAAGCGCCGCGCCACCTCGGCCGAGTTTGATGGCGAATATCTCGCCGCCAAAATGGAGATCGCAGCAATCGACGCCATCATGAACACACTCGACGATGCACGGAAAGACTCAAGCCTCAGCAAGGCCGAACTCGCTCGGCGCGCCGGCCTCGGACCCGAAGCCGTCCGGCGGCTATTCACTGCCGAACACATCAACCCGACCTTGCGCACCGTTGTTGCGCTAGCTACCGCGATGGAACTCGACATCCACCTTGTTCCCAGAGCTGGCTAGCGAGCTATTCGGCGAGTGCGCAGGAACTCGTCGCGGGCGTCCCTTGCCGCCTGGTAGTCACGGTCGTTCGCGGCCGATCGCACTGGCTTGCGAAACCCTGTAAGGCACACGATTGCCGCCCCCGATTCCACGTTGTCTTGATCCAAAAGCGGGTTCTGAAGCAAGCAAAGCAAACGGTAATTGAAGTTCCCGTGGCCTACCCGAACCTCGTAGAAGCCGTTCATCTCGCCATGCATAGCCTCCCAGTAACCGCCGCCAGCAAAGCGAGGTGGCGGACTCGCTGCGACGGCTTCGAGAACGACGGCGATTCGAGCCGCCACCTTCGGCGGGCATGCGTCGAGGAATTCGATGGTTGGCACCATCGATTCGACACTCGCGGTCGACTCGAAAAGCGCGATGTCCCAAGGGTCGATCGTTGGCATGTCGATCATGTTGGCAATACGAACCGATCAAGACGAGATTTCGCTCTATCGAATTGGTTTGCGATTCGTTCGATTCTGCGAGGATCTGTCTGTGGGATGAACGACGACATCGGCCAGACAGCAACCCTTGACGAGATCACACAGCTGCGGATCGCGATGTCGATCATCAGGGACGACAAGTCATCCTCAGTGCCGAGCTCCGACGCGGGCAACCGGGTCGCGGGTTCCGACTGCGGCTTCGCATTGGTCAGATCGAGGCTCGCCAGAGGGCGTCGAAAGGCAGTGCGGTGAGCTTGTCGCCGAGCGGCGTGGGTTCCGGCATGCAAGAGAGGACGAAGCCGGCGTGGAATCGATCGCCGAGGCGTTCGGCGAGGAAGCGAAGCCCACTTGTGTCGCGAGGCGAGACGCTCCGAGCTGCCTTGACCTCGACGCCGACGACGCGGCCATCCGTGTGTTCGAGGACGAGGTCGACTTCGTGTCCGTCCCGATCCCGGAAGTGCGAGAGCGTCGCCTCGTTCTCGCTCCAACCGAGCTGCTTGCGCAGTTCCATAGCCACAAAACCCTCGAGGAGCCGACCGAACGGTGACGTTGGTTCGTCAATTCGGATCGCCGATGTGCCGCAGAGGTAGGCGGCGAGACCACTGTCGACCATCACGAGTTTTGGTCGACGGATCATTTTGCTGGAGAGATTCGTCGACCAGGCCGGGATCAGTTGCAGGACGAACACATTCGCGAGCAGCGCAAGATAGCCATCAAGTGTTCGCGGAGGAAGGCCAAGTTCGCTCGCAACCCGCGTGACGTTCAGCTCGTCACCGCTCCGTGCGGCGCAGACCCTCAGAATTCGAGGGATCTCGCTACTACGTTCGATACCGGATACTTGTCGAACGACCTTTTCGACGAGCGTCGTGAGATAGCTCCCAAACCATCGGGACCTGCGTCTGCCCTCACGATGAATCGCCTCAGGAAACCCGCCGCGATCAAGGCGCTCCGCGTACTCGTAGCGAGTGAGTTCGCCAAGACTGAGCGTCGGACGATCGTCTGAGAACGCCCAATCGACGAACCCGTCCGGCTGGCTATCGATCTCGCCCTGGCTGAGCGGCCAAAGTTCGACGACTTCAAGTCGGCCGACGAATGCGTCAGCAAACCCTTCGGCCGAAAACAACCTTGTTGAACCGGTTAAAACGAACCTCCCGGGCCGACGATCCCGATCAACCGCAGCTTTCAGAGCCCGGAACAGCGGAGGCGCGAACTGGACCTCGTCGACGATGAGGGGGCCAACGTGAGTTCTCTCTGCGAAACCGCGGGCATCGTCGTTGGCTGCCCGGCGCTGTGTCTCGTCGTCGAGCGTCACAAGCGCGCCACCATGACGTTCCAGAACTCCCGCTGCAAGAGTGCTCTTGCCGACTTGGCGCGGCCCGTTGATCGCCACAATCGGGGTGTCGCCTAGTGCTTCATCGACGAGTCGCTGAGCTCGACGAGGAATGTACGCGTTGACTGCCACACAGGCGACAGTACAGCGAAACTCGTTTCAACTGCGGATTAGCCACCCTTTGGCGTGCGGATTCGCCGACCATTCGATGCGGATTAGTCGGAGCTTCACCTGCGGACCGACGGGTCCGAGCCAAGACCGACCTCGCGGTTTTCGCTACCTACTGATTGCGGATCGACCGGGGCTACACGAACCCACTCGACGGCGCTCGGACCGCGTGCAAATTGTCGCTCTCCAAGCGAGAGCATGCACGCAGGTCTGCGGAGCGCCGAACCTTCGTGTGCGAATTGTCGCTCTCAAGGCGGCACCCCGCACGCAGGTCGGCCGAGCCTCCGACCGACGTCGAGCTGCACGCGGCCTTCCCGAAAGCAAATGTCGTTACAAAGTCACGGCGGATCGTACGATGACGACCGTGACGCACCATGGCTGAGATCATCGTCAACCTCGACCGCTCCAGCCCGGTTCCGCTCTACCACCAGCTTGTGAAGGAACTGGAGGCGACGATTGCACGAGGTGACGTGTCGAAGGGCGACTTCCTCGACAACGAGCTCGACCTCGCAGACTCGTGGCGCGTGTCGCGTCCAACGGTTCGCCGCGCGATCCAGGAACTTGTCGACGCTGGTGTCCTCGTTCGTCGACGCGGCGTAGGCACGCAGGTCGTCAACGCGCAACTTCGGCGTCCGGTCAAGCTCACGAGTCTCTACGACGACCTGAACGCGCAGGGCCGTGCCCCTCGCACGGTGATCGTCACGCACAAGCGGTTGAAGGCGGACAAGGAAGTGGCGAAGGCGCTCAACGTCGTCCGTGGTGTGGAGGTCCTCCTCATCGAACGGCATCGTTTCGCCGGACGCAATCCAATCGCCATCATGCGCAACTATCTGATCGTCGAAGCGGCCGGTGACATCACCTCCGAACAGCTCGCCATGTCGGGTCTCTATGAACTCCTTCGAGCACGTGGCGTCCGACCGCGCATTGCCACGCAGGTGATCGGGGCACGGGGCGCATCGGCGGAGGATGCCGCCGTGTTGGGCCTTGCGGTCGGTGCCCCGCTGCTCACCATGCGTCGCATCATGCAGGACGACCTCGGACGCACCGTCGAGCTCGGCATCCACGCCTACGACGCCGCCAACTATTCGGTAGAGACCACGGTCGTCGACAACTGATTCTGTACGGCTCGGGCTCCTCTCGGTTAGAATGTCATGACAAAGATTGAGGGAGTCTGATGAAGTCGAAAGCCAGGATCGCTACCGCCCCCATTTCGTGGGGTGTCTGCGAGGTACCGGGATGGGGTCCCATGCTCCCGGCGCCGCGCGTCCTCCGCGAAGTGCGGTCCCTCGGGATTGATGCGATTGAACTCGGCGCACCCGGGTTCCTCCCGACTGACGCGCCTGGGATCCGGGCAGTGCTCGCCGAGCATGGCGTGGAGATGGTCGGCGGGTTCGTACCGGTCGTGCTGCACGACGAGTCGGTCCGCGCCGAAACACTTCGCGGCGCGAACGAATCCGCACAGCTCCTTGCCGCCGCCGGGTCGAGCGTGTTCGTGTCGGCGATCGTGGTCGACGCCGATTGGGCACCGCGGTACGAACTGAGCGACACCGAGTGGACGCACCTTCTCGACATGCTCGGTGAACTCGACGTGCTCTGCGCTGCGCACGGGTTGCGTCACGTCGTGCATCCGCATGTCGGGACGCTTGTCGAGACGGCGAGCGACGTGCAGACGGTGCTCGACCGCACGTCCGTCTCGTTCTGCCTCGATACCGGGCACCTCGCGATCGGCGGCTACGACCCCGTGGAGTTCGCCACGAACTACGCCGACCGCGTCGGCCACGTGCACTTCAAAGACGTCGATCTCGCGATCGCTGCGAAGTTACGCAGCGGAGAACTCTCCCTCATGGACGCCACCTTGGCCGGCATGTTCCGCTCCCTCGGCGAGGGCGACGTCGATATTGCGGCAGTCATTCGGCAGCTCCTCGACGCGGACTTTGCCGGGTGGTTCGTGCTCGAACAGGACATCTCCATCGAAGGTGAACCGCCGGTCGAAGGCACCGGTCCCGTTGAGGACGTTGGCGTGAGCCTTGCGTTCTTGCAGGGTGAGATCGCAGCGTTCGAGAATGCCTGAGGCCGGGCGATGCCTCGGCTGACATCCAACGAGGCTGCACATCCGTGGCACGTCGTTGCTGGCTCGGCGACCCAGGGCACACGGTCGGTCTCGATCGATCCGCAGCAGGCAGCCTTGCAGTGGTGCGGCCTCCGGGTCCTCGACCTCGCGCCCGGTGACGTCAACGCCTTCACGACGGGTGCTCTCGAAATGGCCGTGCTCCCGCTCTCCGGCGCGGTGACGGTGGAGGTCGAAGGACGGCGATTTGAGTTGCGCGACCGCACCCACGTGTTCCATGGGATCGCCGACTGGTGCTATCTCCCGATCGACGCGGAGGTGCGAATCACTGCGGCTACCCCGGCGCAGGTCGCACTCCCATCCGCTCGAGCCGACAAGCGTTTCGACCCGGTGAAGATCCACGCCGAAGCCGTACCGGTGGAGCTGCGAGGCGCTGGCGTTTCCACCCGACAGCTCAACAACTTCATGGCACCCGAGGTGTTCGACGGTGCACATCGGCTCATGTGCGTCGAGGTGATCACCCCCGACGGGAACTGGTCCAGCTATCCGCCGCATCGCCACGACGGCGATGGTGAGTGCGTGGTGAACAACGAGGAGATCTACTACTTCCGGGTCGGTTCAACCGTGACCGGCGGTTACTCGAACGATGGGTTCGCGATGCACCGCACCTACACGGCCGATGGCGAAATCGACGTGAACGTTGCGGTCTACGACGGCGACGTGTTCACCATCCCGCGTGGCTACCACGGCCCATGCGTTGCCGCACCCGGCTACCCGCTGTACTACCTGAACGTGCTCGCGGGGCCGTCGGGCGAACGCACGATGGCCTTCTGCGACGATCCGACCCATCACTGGGTGCGTGACTCGTGGAACGGCGTAC
Organism: Acidimicrobiia bacterium; assembly: GCA_043720395.1. Classification (GTDB taxonomy): domain Bacteria; phylum Actinomycetota; class Acidimicrobiia; order Acidimicrobiales; family JANYDT01; genus JANOYY01. The sequence continues at coordinate 57,000 of JAYSSR010000072.1, read as the reverse complement.
CGACCGATCCGCGCCTTCCGATGACGTCGGCCGCAGGCCCGATCAATCGGAGCACGGAGTGACCGTCACGCCCACGAAGCGCCTCGGCATCGGCGTCATCGGCTTCGGCTGGATGGGCCAGGCCCACAGCCGCGGGTGTCGCCGCGCTCCTGCGTACTTCCCTCTGCGCGCCTATGAACCGGAACTGGTCGCGATCAGCGACACGATCGAGGCACGACGCGACGACGCGGTCCGCTCGTTCGGGTTCCGTGAGTCGGCTGCCGACTGGCACGACGTGGTCGCGAACCCCGCGGTCGACGTGGTGTTCGTGACCGCCCCGAACATGGCCCACGTCGAAATGGTCGAGGCGTGCGCGGCGACGGGCAAGCACGTGTTCTGCGAGAAGCCGGTCGGCGGCACGCCCGCGCAGACGGTCACGGCCGAACGCGCAGCCCGCACCGCGGGTGTCACCAGCGGCGTTGGCTACAACTACCGCTGGGCACCGCTGGTGCAGCACGCTCGCCAGATGATCGCCGATGGCACCATCGGCGAGACCACCAATTATCGCGGACAGTTCCTCTCGACCTACGGCTCGGACCCGCTCGGATTGCTGTCGTGGCGATTCCTGGTGGACGAGGCCGGCCATGGCGTGTCGACCGACATCCTGAGCCACTCCGTCGACCTCGCACACTTCCTCATCGGTCCGATCGCGAGCCTTGTGGCGACCGGCGAGACGTTCATCAAGGAGCGTCCCCTGCCGAGCGGCGCGGGCACGCACTACGACCGCGGCAAGCCCGGCGACACGACCGGCACCGTGACCAATGAGGACTACGTCGCGATGCTGTGCAAATTCGAGAGCGGTGCTCGCGGTTCGTTCGAGGCGTCACGCACGATGGTCGGACCCGAGAGCCGCAACGCGTTCGAGGTGTATGGCACCAAGGGTTCGATCGCTTGGAACTTCGAGCGCATGAACGAGCTGCAGGTGTACGTGGCCGGTGAGCACAAGCACACCGGGTTCACGACCGTGCTCGGCGGCGATCGCTTCCCGCACCACGGCAACTTTGTACCGGGCAGCGCGAACGGCATCGGCTTCGAGGATCTCGTGTGCATCGAGGACCACGAATTCCTGGAGTCGGTTGCAACCAACCGAGTTCACAGGCCGGGTTTCGCGGAGGCGTTGCAGTTCGTCGAGGTGCAGGACGCCGTCCTGCGCTCATGGAAATCGGGCCACTGGGAAACCGTGACCTCGCTTCGGGAGGCATAAACATGGCAGCGCGACCAACGAAACGACCGACCGTTCGCATGACGATGAGCGACGCGATCGTCGAGTACTTCATTGCCCAGCGGACGCTGATCGACGGCACCGAGGTGCCGCTGTTCCCCGGTGTGTTCGCGATCTTCGGGCACGGCAACGTCACGTGCCTCGGGCATTCCCTCGAACGCCGCCGCGATGGGATCACCACGTGGCGCGGGCAGAACGAGCAGGGAATGGCACTTGCCGCCGTCGCGTACGCCAAGGCACTCCGACGCCGCCAGATCATGGTCGCCACTTCATCGGTCGGACCGGGCGCGACAAACATGGTGACGGCCGCCGGTGTCGCAATGGCGAACCGCTTGCCGGTATTGCTGCTCGCCGGGGACACGTTCCAGTCGCGTATCCCCGACCCCGTGCTGCAGCAGGTCGAGCACGAAGGTTCTCCATCGACAACGGTCAACGACGCGTTCCGCAGTGTGACCCGCTACTGGGACCGCATCGTGAAGCCGGCGCAGCTCGTCAGCTCCCTCCCGAACGCGCTCGCCACGATGCTCGACCCCGCAACGTGCGGGCCTGCGTTCCTCGCGCTCCCGCAAGACGTGCAGGCCGAGGCGCACGATTTTCCTGCGACATTCTTCGAGACGGTCGTGCACACGATCGCCCGTCCTCGCGCCTCCACCGACCAACTCGACGCTGCAGTGGCACTCCTCTCGAAGGCGCAGCGTCCGCTCCTGATCGCCGGGGGCGGCGTCCATTACTCGCTCGCCGAGGAGGAACTCACCCGCTTCGCCGAACAGCACCGGATCCCGGTCGTTGAGACGATGGCCGGCAAGTCGAGCCTGCTGCACGATCACCCGATGTACGCGGGACCGATCGGCACCACGGGGTGCGAGGCCGCGAACCGCCTGGCAGCGTCCGCCGATGTGGTCGTGGCGATCGGTACCCGACTCCAGGATTTCACGACCGGATCGTGGACCGTGTTCGGAAACGACACGGCGATCATCGGTGTGAACGTCAATCGCTTCGACGCCCACAAGCACCGCAGCCTCGCGGTCGTCGGCGACGCGCGGGCCACGTTGGTGGAAGTGTCAAACATGCTCGGTGAGTACCAGGCCCCATCGTCGTGGAACACGACCGCCGATGAGGAGATGCGTGGGTACTGGTCGTACCTGGGCGCGATCGGCAACGCCAACGTCGTGACACCGTCGACGCTGCCCAGCTACGCACAGGTCGTATCGGCTGTGACGCGTCAGGCCCGTGCAGGTGACTACGCGCTCACCGCCGCGGGCGGGTTCCCCGGTGAGCTGAACAATGGCTGGCGCGCACGGTCCGTCCACAGCTTCGATACGGAGTACGGCTTCAGCTGTATGGGCTACGAGGTGTCCGGCGGCTGGGGTGCGGCGATGGCCCGCAAGTCGCTCGGCATCGAGGGCGAGGTCTACGTCTTCGTGGGCGACGGGTCGTACATGATGATGAACAGCGACGTGTACTCGTCGGTTCTGTCGGGTCACAAGATGACGGTGATCGTGTGTGACAACGGCGGGTACGCCGTCATCGATCGACTCCAGGTCAATCAGGGCGGCGTGAGTTTCAACAACTTCATCGCCGACTCCAACGTGGTCAAACCGTTCTCCGTGGACTTCGCGGCGCACGCCGCGTCGATGGGTGCCGAAGTCGAACGTGTACATACGATCGCCGATCTCAACGGTGCGCTTTCTCGCTCACGTACGAACACCACAACCACGGTGATCGTGATCGACACCGACCCGCACACGTGGACCGAAGGTGGCGCGTTCTGGGAGGTGGGCGTCCCCGAAATGAGCCCACGGAACGAAGTTTCCGCGGCGTACGCCGCAATGCAGACCGGCAAACAAGCACAGAGGATGGATCGATGAGCATGGGTAACGCATTGGACGGCATGGTCGTTCTCATCAACGGCGGGACGCAGGGCCTCGGTGAGGCGATCGCCCGCGAGTGTGCCGCGAACGGCGCGGCGGGGCTCGTCCTGCTCGGACGCAGTGCCGAGCGTGGTGCGGCCCTCGCCGAGTCGCTAACCACAACAGGAACACCGACGCTGTTCGTTGAGGCGGACATGTCGGACCCGACATCGGCCGATCGTGTGATGGCTGCGGCTGAGGCGCGCTTCGGCGTGGTCCACGGCCTCGCAAATGTCGCGGCGAGCACGTCGCGCGGCAACGTCTTCGACACCACCGTCGAAGGTTGGGACGACATGATGGCGCTCAACGTTCGTGCGCCGTTCCAGCTGATCCAGGGAGCCGCACGACTGTTGCGGGCCAATGGCGAGAAGGGCTCGATCGTGAACGTCGGATCGGTCAGCGGCTACGGCGGCCAGCCGTTCCTGCACGCCTATTGCGTGTCGAAGGGTGCGCTCATGACACTGACGAAGAACGCTGCGTATTCACTCATGCGCCACGGGATCCGCGTCAACCAGGTCAACCCCGGATGGATGGACACGGAGTCCGAGGCGATGATCCAGAAGGTCTGGCACAACGCCGATGACGACTGGCTCGTTGCAGCCGAGGCGAGTCAGCCGATGGGTCGACTCGTGAAGACCGACGAGGTCGCTCGTACGATCGTGTTCCTCCTGTCTCCGCAGTCGGGGCTCACGACCGGGGCGATCATCGATATCGACCAATCCGTGCAGGGCGCGGGCGATGCGCCGAAGCCGTCCGCCGAGGAAACGCCGTGAGCACCTCAGCGGAACCCGTCGCCGCGTTCTCGCCCATGAAGGTGATGACCGAGACGACGCCCACGCAGTACTTCAACGACTCGTGCGACACCGCTGAGCTGACCTACGCGATCGAGCGGGGAGCGACCGGCGCAACCAGCAACCCGGTCATCTGCCTCAACGTGTTGCGCAACGAAGCCGATCGGTGGATGCCCCGAGCCGAAGAGATCGTACGCGCGCATAGTACCGCGAACGAGAGGACGCTTGCCTGGCAGCTCTACACGGAGATGGGCGCGACTGCGGCGCAGCTGCTCCTGCCCGTCTTCGATGCGCACAACCGCACGTGGGGCCGCCTCTCGGTGCAGACCGATCCGACGCTGCACAATGACCGTGCGGCAATGCTGGCGCAAAGCATCGAATTGAACGCACTCGGCGGCAACATGCAGGTGAAAATGCCCGCCACGGCGGCAGGCATTGCCATGATTGAGGAGGCGACGTTCCAAGGGGTCACCCTCAATGTGACCGTCAGCTTCTGTGTGCCACAGGTACTCGCCATCGCCGAAGCCATCGAGAACGGCCTGAAGCGGCGTGAGGCAGCAGGGCTCGAAACAAGCCATATGGCGCCGGCCGCAACCATGATGGTCGGGCGACTCGATGACTGGATGAAAGTCGTCGCGAAACGCGACGGCATCGATATCGATCCCGCCGTTATGGATTGGGCCGGTATTGCGTGCGCGAAGCGAGCCCTTGGCATCTTCCACGAGCGTGGCTATCGGACCAAGCTTCTCGCAGCGGCATATCGCCACCTTGGGCACTGGACCGAACTGGTCGGCGGTGACATGGTCCTCACGATGCCGTGGGACTGGCAGGTCAAGGCCAATCAGTCGGGTCACGATCCGGTGTCACGGATCGACGTCCCGGTCGATCCCGCGATTGTCGCGGAGCTGCAGGCGAAGATTCCCGACTTCTGCCGTGCCTACGAGCCCGACGGGATGACGCCGGCGGAGTTCGACTCATTCGGACCCGTCGTGCGCACCCTGCGCTCCTTCATTGCCGCCTGGTACGACTTCGTCGGCATCGTGCGCGACGTGATGCTCCCCGACCCGGACGTGAAGCGGACCTGAAATGGACCTGAAATGGACCTGAAATGGACCTGAGTGTGCGAATGGTCGCTCTGAGAGCGACATCGCAGACTTAGCCGAGCGGATCGACCCGACCCGCTCGGCCGATAGCGTCGACCGGCGTGGAACAGAATGAATCCAGCGATCACACGGACGATGTTGCAGGGTCGGGCACAGCAAGTTCGGGCGGCCCGGCCTTGAGCCGCCTGCTTACCGCAGGACTTGTCGGTGGTGGTGTCGCTGCATTGCTTGGTGCAGTGAGTTTCGCCGTGCACCGACAGGCAGCTGGCGTCCGAGGAAGCCACAGGGCGGACCTCGACGCGCTCATGGAGCCCGTAATGGACGTCGCTCACGCTTCATTGGCGCGCCCGGACGGGGGCAGCGTCGGCTATGTCGACACCGCGCCGGGATCGGAGCTTCCGCCGGTCGTGCTGCTTCATGGGATCACGCTCGAATGGTGGATGTGGTCTGCCGTGATCCGTCTTCTGCGATCAGACCGTCGAGTCATTGTCTGGGACCAGCGTGGCTTTGGACGCTCACCCGCAGGAGCGCACGGCGCGACGGTCGAGGCCGCGGCAAGCGATCTCGCGGCATTGCTCGATCACCTTGATCTCCAGAACGCAGTGATCGTGGGCCACTCGATGGGCGGGATGGTGCTGGGCCGTTTCGCTGTCGACAATCCGGCCGTGCTCGAAGCGAGAGTTGGGGGGCTCGTGTTCCTTTCCACGTCCGCCCGCTCCCACGATGGAACGTTTCGGACCGGCGGACTTCTGCGGCTGAGCAAGTCGACGGCCGTACTCGCCGAGAAGGGCCTCGCGACCGCATACAAGTGGTCCGACAATGACCTCTCGATCGCGCTCCTGCGTCGAGGTTTCGGGAAAGTCGCCACTGCGAAGATGGTCGACGATCTTCGACGTTGTCAGGCCGCCGCACCCGACCAATCGATGATCGACGGCGTGTGTTCGATCGCTCGCCACGACGTGCTCGACCGGCTGGCCTCGGTGACAACACCAACGGTCGCAGTCGTCGGGGAGCTTGACCGACTCACGCCAGTCCTTCACGCGCGTGCAATCGCGTCGACGATGCCCGTGGCACGTCTCGTGGAACTCCCCGGCATCGGCCATCAGACCCTGCAGGAAGACCCACAGGCAATCGCTGCGGCAGTCCGCTCGCTGGCCTCGGTGTAAGGCCTGATCAGGTCGCAAGAATCGACGCTGCGTGGCCGAGGCTTGCGACACTCACAGCGATCTCCGCTCCCGCGGCCGGGTCGATGATTGCCCGTGCCTTCGAAACGTCCATGGTGGGGGCGAGCACGCCGCGGTCGGCCAGGGACCACTCGGCCGCCGCCTTGTCAAACCTTCGGTAAGTACGAGGAAGGTGTTGCCGGGTTCGTCTTCGCGCAGCAGGACGTCGCCGGTTCCCGCAGTGAACATCGTCATCCGTTTCGCCGCGCGACTCGAGCGCAGTTCGGCAAGCCATGCGGTGTCGTCGGTGCTCTGGTCGTGAGGGCTCGCCTCGTCGGGGTTCATGGCCTGCTTCGTTCTCGGCCCTCACGATTGAGCGCTGCCCACTTCCGCTTCTCCTCGGCCTGAAGCCGCGCATCATGGCGGCGTTCGACCCACGCCTGTTCCGCGTTGAGGCTGCGCCACGCTTCGACGCGGGCGGCGTCGAGGGTGCCGTCCGCGATCGCTGCCGGAAGCGCACAGCCGACATCGCCCGAATGGCCGCAGTTGGAGAAGCGACACGACGCCGCGACGTCCTCGACATCTGCAAAGGTGGAGGCGACGCCGCCCTCCTCGGCGACCCACAGGCCGAGCTCGCGCATGCCCGGCGTGTCGATGAGTAACGCGCCGGTGGGGAGCACGAGCAGCTGGCGATGTGAGGTGGTGTGGCGGCCTTTGCCGCTGGCGTCGACCTCTTTGACCGCCATGGCCTCGTGGCCGATGAGGCGGTTGGCAAGCGTCGATTTGCCGGCACCCGACGTGCCCAGCAGTGCGAGTGTGCGGCCGGGTTCCGCAAGCGCCTCGACTCCCTCAATACCTTCGCCGGTGGTGTTCGAAATGACAAGGACGTCGACGCCCACGGCCGTTGCTCGCAGGACCTCTTCGGCGGCAACACGGTCATTGCAAAGGTCGACCTTCGTCGCGACGATCACTGGCATCGCGCCGCTTTCCCACACCGTCGAGAGCTGACGTTCCAGACGCCGCGCGTTCGGCAGGACGTCGAGCGGCACGACGATCAACACGGTGTCGACGTTGGCCGCGATCACTTGGACGTCGGTCGTGCCGCCTGCCACGAGTCGCGTCATGGTCGATGAGCGGGGAAGTATGTCGAGGATCGTTGCGCCATCTGCGCGGATATGAATTCGCACCCAATCGCCAACCGAAGGTAGGGCGAGCGAATCGAGCTTCCGGAAGCGTCCGGGAAGGTCCGCGGCGACGGTTCCTGCGGTGTAGGCACAGGTCCACCGTCCCCGGTGTTGGGCGACGACCCGAGCGCAGACCGGCGGCGGGTCGGCGGGGGGCATCGATGCGAGTGCAGCGTCCCAATGGGCTGACCAGCCGAGCGTGGCGAGCGTGGCCGGGTCAGGCTGGGCTTCACGCATGCATTGGTCTCGTACCGCTTACGTTCGTGGTGGGTGGCATGTACTCCAGCGTGCCACGCTGCCGACGAGCTGGATTCATGTTCGATGCGACGCGTGTCCGTCAGCTGGCGAGGAGCTGTTGGACGCGCTGGTGGGACAGGCCAAGGACGTCGGCGGCGTCTCGCACGCTGAGTCGGCCTTCCTCGACGAGCGCCCGCGCCGCCTTCCTCGTGGCACCGGCTGCTGACTCCTGGATCGCCCGGGCCTTGCCACGCTCCGTGCGAGCCCGATCGACGGTCGCCTTCACCGGCTTGGGGAGGCGGATGTCCTCGATGAGGGTGAACGCCTCCGGGGCGACCTCGAACCACAGAGCAGTGGCGTCTCGGATGTGGTCGCGGGCCTTGGCGAGCGTGCGCCCGTATGTGTGGATACGTGGCTCCTCGACGAGCTCGACGAGCCAGAAACCCTCGTCGTCTCGATCAAAGGTTGCCGTGTAGCTGGTGGTCACCGTAGCCATCCCTTCCCGAGGCAGGGCTCAAGGTCCCGCTCGATGCTTCGTAGGGTGCCGGACGAATGTCGCCACCGTGAACGGGCACCGTTGTTGGCAAGTCCCGCACCGGACGATGAGATGCGAGCCGCTCTGGCGGACTTCGAACAGCCCAGTTCCGCCAGTCGGCGCCGAAGCTGTCTCGCTGTCACAGGCATTTAAGATAGCACCATAGACAGTAGGCGTCTAGTAGCATAGGCAGTACGGTGGATCACCGAGGACGCTCGCTTGCCGTGCCGCATGCGAGTCGAACTCAAGCCGGGCGGTCGGCGCTGACGAGGCCGTCAAGACGTGACCACCTCCGGCCGGGGGCCCACGCTCGTCGCCTGGCGACTCGATCCCTCGGCCGACTTCAGTCGCTACGAGCGCCGGGCGATGATCAAGGAATGAAACCTACGTCGAGCATGCCTGTCGTCTCACTTTTTCTGGCCCTCGTCCTGGGCGCGTTTCCTCTGCGCAGCGTTGCTGCCTCGGCGGCGTCCGCTGAGCTGTTCAAGTCGCCGAGCGGCAACATCAACTGCGCGTACTTCCCGCCGCCCATCGTGAAAACTGCTGTGGTCACGTGCGATGTTTCGACGTTCTCCGGCAAGGGCGCGCCGCGTCCCGACGACTGCGACCTCGATTGGGTCGCGTCGGCGACCGTTGACAGGACGGGGAGGGTCACGACCTGGAGCTGCCAGGGGGACACGATCGCGGGCGCGAACACGAAGGCCATCGCGTACGGCTCGACGTGGTCGAAGGAGGGGTTCAAGTGCGCGTCCTCGGCCGCTGGGATGCGGTGTACGGCCAAGAATGGACATGGGTTTTCGGTGAGTCGGACCACAGTGACGAAGTTCTGAACGCGAACTCTTTGACGCTCGCCGCGAGGCGACTTAAGGTCGACACTTCAGCCGCATCGTGGGCGTCCGCGATGCCAAAACTTCCTTGGGGGAACCATGAAAACTCGCGCCGGTCTTTTGATGTCCGTACCCGGAAAATGGGAAGTGGTCGAAGTCGATCTCGAAGAGCCACGCCAAGGCGAACTCTTGATCAAGATGGTCGCTTCCGGCCTGTGCCATTCCGATGATCACCTCGCTACGGGTGATATCCCGTTCGGTGTCTATCCCGTTTGCGGCGGTCACGAGGGTGCGGGGATCGTCGAAGGCATTGGGCCGAACACGCCTGGCTACGAGATCGGCGATCACGTTGTCATGTCATTCCTCCCCGGCTGCGGTCGCTGTCGCTGGTGTGCGAGCGGCATGCAGAACCTCTGCGATACCGGTGCGACGCTGCTCCTCGGATCTCGTGAAGACCTCAGCTACCGCATGACGCTCAACGGCGAGCCGGTCGGTCAGATGTGTGGCATCTCGACGTTCGCCGAGCACAGCGTCGTGTCTGTCAACAACGCCGTGAAGATCGCGAAGGACATTCCGCTGGACAAGGCGTGTCTGGTGGGTTGCGGCGTCGGAACGGGGTTTGGATCGGCGGAGAAGTCGGCGAACGTTCAACCGGGTGACACCGTGATCATCATGGGCATTGGCGGCATTGGCATCAACGCGGTGCAGGGTGCGGCGATCAAGGGAGCGTCCAACGTGATCGCGGTCGACCCCGTCGCGTTCAAGCGCGAGAAGGCAATGGAACTCGGTGCGACGCACGCATTTGCCGATATCGCCGAGGCAGCAGCGTTCGCGTTGACAGTCACGAACGGGCAGGGTGCCGACTCGGCCATCGTGACGATCGGCGTCACCAAGGGCGAGCACATTGCGCAGGCCTTCGATTCGATCCGCAAGGCCGGAACCGTTGTGGTGACTGGGCTCGGCGACATGACCGAGGTCGGCATCCCCATCTCACCGGCCATGCTCACGCTCTTTCAGAAGCGTATCCAGGGCTCTTTGTTCGGCGAGTCGAGCCCGTCGAAGGACATTCTGCGTCTGCTCGCGATGTACCAGGCCGGCACGCTCAAGCTCGATGAGTTGGTCACCAAGACCTACACGCTCGACACCATCAACGACGGCTACGCGGACATGCACGCCGGCAAGAACCTCCGGGGTGTGCTGATCCACCGCTGACGGGCTGGGCCGCGACGTGAGCGTGGCCTGAAATCGGTCACCGTGGCCCCAAATCGGCCCGATTTCGGGCCGCGTTGACCGACTTGGGGCCACAACGTCGGTACCAGCGGCGCGGTCTGGCTTCTCCGGTGGCGGTCTGAGAAGCTCGACCCCATGAGTACCGGTCAATGGATCCGCCCGCTGTCGCACGAGTCTGAGGGCGTCGCCCCCGGGCGCGGACGCCTTGAGGGACGTCGCATCCTCGTGGTCGGCGGTGGGCAGCGCATTGTCGACGCCGACACCGACCCGGTTGGCAATGGACGTGCCATCTCGATGCTGTGCGGCCGTGAGGGCGCGCGAGTCGCCGTAGCGGATCGCGTCCGAGAAAGCGCCGAGGACACGGTCGAGCTGATCACGAGGCAGGGCGGCTTGGCCCAGGCGATCGAGGCCGATATCACGGTCGAAGCCGATGTGACGCGGATGATCGACGAGGCGCGTACCGCTCTGGGAGGACTCGATGGCATGGTTCTCAACGTCGGCGTCGGTCTCGACAATCTCGGTCTGGAGAACGTCGATGTGGAGAAGTGGGACCTCACGATGGCGGCGAATCTCCGTGGCCCGATGCTGTGCTGCCGCGAGGGTTTACGTCACCTCGCGAACGGTTCGTCGGTGGTGTTCATCTCGTCGATCGCGGGGCTCACGTCGGGGTCGCGGCTCGTGTCATATGACGCGTCCAAGGCGGCGCTCGGCGGGCTGATGCGCCACGTTGCGTTGGAAGGGTCAAGGCGCGGCATCCGCTCGAACATCGTCGCACCGGGTCTCGTGGACACTCCGCTCGGCCGGGCCGCCACAGCGGGTCGTCCATCACGGGCCGAATCTCGGACGCCGTTCGGCCGTATGGCAACCGCGTGGGAGGTCGCCTACGCGGTGCTCTTCTTCCTCTCCGACGAGAGCGTGTACGTGAACGCTCAGACGTTGGCGGTCGACAGCGGCGTTACCGGCATCTAGTGCAAGCGATGCACTAGTGAGCCGCTGCGGCGAGCAGCTCGAAGGAGCGCAGGCGGGCTTCGTGTGAGTGCACCATGGTGGTGATCATCAACTCATCTGCGCGCGTACGATCGAGCAAATCCTCAAGCTTTCGACGGACCGTCGACGGGCTGCCGATCACATGCGAATTGGTCCACGCCCTGATCTGTTCAACCTCCAGCGACGAATACGGGTACTCAGCAGCTTCCTCGGGGGAGGGGTAGCGGCTCGGTCGTCCGGTCCGCAGGCGTAACACGGCGAGCCGTCCCGAGCCAGCGAGCCAGTGCGCCTCCTCGTCGGTCGCCGCACACACGACGTTGACGCCGAGCATCGCGTATGGCGTCGACAACGAATCGGACGGGCGAAAGGCGGCGCGGTATTCGGTAAGCGCACCTACGGTATTGCCCGCCGCGAAATGGTGCGCGAACGAGTAGGGGAGACCGAGCACGCCCGCGGCTTGTGCGCCGTAGTCACTTGACCCGAGCATCCAGATCGCTGGTCGATAGCCAAGCCCGGTTGTCGCATGGACGTTGTGGTAGCGATGACCGAGCGGCAGCGTCCCATCGAAGTAGCCGAACAGCTCGGTCATCTGTTCCGGGAAGTCGTCGGCACCCGTCATCGGCGCGCGCCGAAGCGCGGAAGCGGTCAACGGGTCGGTGCCGGGTGCCCGCCCGATGCCGAGGTCAATTCGGTCGGGATGCATGGCTTCGAGCATGCCGAACTGCTCGGCGACGACCAACGCCGAATGGTTCGGCAGCATCACACCACCGGATCCGACGCGAATGTGCGACGTTGCCGCCGCGAGGTCGGCGAGCAGCACGGGCGGCGACGTACTGGCGACACCGGGCATACCGTGGTGCTCCGCGACCCAGTACCGGAGGTAGTCGAGCCGCTCGGCGAGCACCACGAGTTCACGTGAGTTCCGCAGGGCGTCCCGTGGCGTTGACCCTTCGGCGATAGGGCTGAGGTCGAGCACCGAGAGGGGAACGGGGAAGGAACTCATGTCCCGACCCTACGCGGCCGGTCGGACTTGGCGGTGTCGTCCGCGCCGACGAAAGTCGTGCGCGCAGCGTGCGCGGACGACTCTCACCGGCGCGTACGACACCGCCAGATGGATCGACCGCTTGGGTGGCACCCGGCCCCGGCGCGAGGATGCTGCACGTGACCACTGCTCCAGACACCGGTACCGGGTACGGACGTACCACGCCCACCCACGACCGCGAGTTGACCGACGTCGCAGCTGGGACGCCGACCGGCGAGTTGTTGCGCCGGTACTGGCACCCGTTCGCCCGCAGCGAAGAAGCCACGGACCTGCCGCGCAACGTCCGACTCCTCGGGGAGGACCTCGTGTTGTTCCGCGACCTCGCAGGACGCGCCGGACTCGTGGTGCCGCGGTGCTGCCATCGTGGCACGACGCTGTTCTACGGCAAGGTGGAGGACGCCGGCATTCGCTGCGCCTACCACGGGTGGCTTTTCGACTGCGAAGGCAACTGCCTCGACCAGCCGTGCGAACCGGACCGTGGCCGAAACCTGGCCAGGTACCGACAGCCGTGGTTCCCGGTCGTCGAATACAACGGACTGATCTTCGCCTACCTCGGCCCACCCGAGAAGAAGCCGGTGTTCCCGCGCTACGACATCTTCGAGGACATGACCGACGACGACGAGATTGTGGTCATCGATCACTTCGCGTTCGGCGGTCCCGTTGAGGCACCGTGCAACTGGTTCCAGACGCACGAGAATTCGATGGACCCGTACCACGTGTTCATCCTGCACAACGCGATCAGCGGACCGCAGTTCCATCCCGATCTACAGAGCTGGCCGACGATCGACTTTCACCTCACCGAGCAGGGCGTGCATGCTACGGCGGACCGCGTGTTGGACGATGGTGGCCGTCTTCATCGCGTCACAGAAGTCCGCGTACCTACGATTCGTGTGATCCCCACGCCGACGCTGCTCTATACGGGCAAGACCAACAACATGTCGTGGGCCGTGCCGATCGATGAGACCCACACGAAGGTCTACGCAATGGTCCGTAAACCGAAAGGTGCGCCGGCACAGGGCCTCCCGGTCTACGCGGAAACGAAGACTTGGTTCGATCTCACCGATGAGGAACACCAGCGTTTCCCGGGCGACTTCGAGACCCAGGTGGGGCAGGGTCCGATGACGCTGCACGCCGGCGAACGCCTCGCGTCAAGCGATCGCGGTGTGTCGATGGTTCGCCGCCAATTCAAGGAGCAGATCGCGATTGTCGGAGCGGGCGGCGATCCGGTCAACGTGTCCTTCGACGAGTCCGACGCGGTCGTGTCCCTCAACGCTGGGAACTACTTGCGCTGACCGAGCCGATGCTCGCCGCCGCGCCGTCAAGCGCGACGATGCGCCGATCAGGTCCTCCTGGCGGACCTCCTCGACGCATCGACGAGGGGATGCCTCAAGTCTTCTGCGGCGTACCAAAGCCGTCGATGACCCACCAGACGTTGTTGACGGCTTGGCCCGTGGTGTCGCCGATCTTCGCGTCGCGTGCCCACGTGTACAACGGCCATCCGTTGTACGACACCTGGAACCCCGTGGTGTCGGCGCGTCGGATCAGCTTGAGTTTCGACCGGTCGATGCCGCCGCCCTGGAACAGGCTGAGCTGTGCTTCCGAGGTCACGATGGCGGGAGGCCATGCCGTGGCGCATGCGTCGTAGCAGGCCGACACATCTTTCACCTTGTCGTTTTCGAACATGTACAGCGTCATGCCCTTGGAATCAACCAGCATGTTCTTCGACGCTCCGGCGGCACCGACCTTGTTGGAGCGAATGCGAAGCGACGGCGTCGTACGGATCGGGGTTCCGGCCGGGTCGAGGACCCACCACACTTCGTTGAACGCTTGTCCGTTCAGGTCGCCCTTCGTCTTGTCGAACACCCAGCCGTAGATGGGCCAGCCGTTTACCGCGGCCTGGAGCGAACCGTCGTCGCGCTTCACTGCGGTGAGCTTTCCGGCGAAGCCGGATGGTGCAACCAAGGCCGTCTCGCTCTTCACGATGATCGGAGGCCAGATGTCGGCGCACTGTCCGTTACAGACCGATCCGCCTGGCTTGCGAACGTCTGGATCGAACATGTACAAGCTTCGACCGCTGGTGTCCACGAGGATGTCGCCGACTTGCGATTTGGCGACACCGAACAGCGGTGCGGCCGGGGCCGGTGCGGGGGCGGCCGTCGTTGTGGCCGCGGTACTCGGCGATGTCCTGGTGACGGGCTTCTTGGTGGTCTTCTTCTTCTTCGACGCTGCACTCGACGCGTCTGTCACAGACAGGGCAACGGCGAGAGTAAGCGCGCTTAGCAAAGTGAGTTGGACGGCGCGACGGGCGCGTCGAAAAGGCGGTGACTGCATGGTGAACCCCTCAAGACGGTGGTGATGGTACTTCTGGGCACGTGCTGAGACGTGCGACCCCGAGGTGTTGTTGAAACTGTTGAAACTGTTGAAACTGTTGTACCGGTCGCGACTCGGTCAGATGCCTGCGGGCACCAGGTAGAACCAAAGCTGCGTCTTCTCGCCAGCGGCCTCCATCGCTGCGCGCGCACCTCGGATCGCCTTTCCTGCTTCGGTGTGGTCGAGGAACCAGCGTGTGGTTTCCCACGCAGCGGGTGTGTGCTCGACAAGGGCAAGCGCGGCGGTCTCGTAGTACCCGCGGATGTCCTGCGAGACACGCGCAGGAACACCAGGTATGCCCGCTTCCTTCCAAGGTGCGCCCTCGGCGACGCGAAGGAACGCAGCCACCGCCGCGGGAACCTCATCGGGGGAGATCACTCGACCCGCACCTGCAGCGTCGCCGAATCGGGCAACGGCGCGATCGAACGCGGGCCGCAATCCGCGGGCCTCGTCTACCGCCGGTGGCAACGTCGGGTCGTGGCGCGGCGGGACCGGACACGAGGTCGCGGAGGTCCCGTCATCAACGATCGATTCTGCGAACGTCTCTACGACGGGCGCTGTCGCACGTTCGATGAGCTCGAATGCGTGCGCGAGGACCCGGTGCTGGAAGTCTGCGTCGTCTGGCTTTCCAAGCGGACGCCCCAACGGGAAGTCGCAGAACAGTCCACGTGGCGGTGCGGTTCGCTCGATCTGGCTACGAATCGATCCGAGGGCAATGGTGGCAAGTCCGGCGGCTTCGAACACGTGGGCCAGCACACTCACGGTGCGCGTGCAAAGAGGTCAAACGGGCGTGAGGAGGACAACATCGACTCCGTCATCGCGAAGGAGCTGTGCTCCGGCTGGACCGGAATCCATGCGGATTGCGGAGAGCTCGAATTGGTTGCCCGCAAACGAAAGGTGGCGAGGTGCAACCGAACCGATTCGTCCGTTTGACGCCAGTTCACGCAACCGGTCGATCGGGAAGACGACGTTGCGATCCACGGCAAAACCGGAAGCGTCGAAGTTTGGGCTCCAGTGCCCAATCACGAGGTCGTCGCGGGCAGCGTCGAGGATGCGAAACGACGTGTCGCCACCGACGAAGTCTTCCTGGTCCCGGTGGTGCAACGAGGCCGTTGTGACGATTGCAACTCGGGCTTCGGAGAGCGGGCGCGTCTTGGTGAACGCCACCTGTTCGAAGGTCGGGCAGTCGATGTTTTCGGTTAGTGCCTTGACGTCGCGGTCAGCCATCGCAGCAGCGTAACGGTGACGCTGCTGAAGACCCATTTCGCGATTCGGCTAGACCCGTGGCTATACCCGTGGAGCGGACAGTTTCACGCGCTCGCGCGCCCCGCCGAATCGGACCTTGCCACCGACGAGGGTCTTGATTTCAGCAGCCGGCATCGGGCGTCCGAACAGGTAGCCCTGAACGATCTCGCAACCCAGCTCGATGAGCGCCGCTGCCTCCTCCTCCTGCTCGACTCCTTCGATCACAACTCGGATTCCGAGATCGCGTCCGAGCTGTACGGCGGCGCGCACGATCGCCCGGTTTGTCGACGATTCTTCAAGAATGCCGGTGAGGAAGCTGCGATCGACCTTCAACTCATCGAAGGGGAGCATGTTGAGATAGGAGAGCGAACTGAAGCCGGTGCCGAAATCGTCGATGGCGATTTCGACGCCAATTTCCTTGAGCTTTTCGATGGCGACTCGACCGACATCGGGGTTCTGCATCAGCGTCCCCTCGGTGATCTCCAGAACGAGGTACTCCCCACGCAACTTGTGTTCGTGGAGCATCGCCCGCACACGGTCGGCGAATCCGGGTGCGAGGAGGTTGCGTGTCGAAACGTTCACGGCGACTCGCAATTCGAGGCCGTCGGAAAGCCAGTCACGGCATTGGCGAAGCGAGGTATCGAGAACGAAGTCGGTGAGTTCGTGGATCAGTCCGGTCTGCTCGGCTGCTGCGACGAATTCGGCCGGCGACACGAACCCATACACAGGATGGGGCCACCGTACGAGCGCCTCGACGCCATGCAGCGCTCGGTTGTCGAGTCGCACCTTTGGCTGGAAGTACACGCGGAGTTCGCCTTCGGCGATTGCCCTGCGGAGGTCGCCCAGCAGAACGAGCCGACTTCGCGGCGTGTCACCGTCTGTTGGGTCGACGCTCCACGACATGCCCGTTTTCGACGTCTTCGCGGCGTACATGGCGAGGTCCGCGCTCCGGAGTAAATCTGACACGGTCGAGCCATGCGTAGGCGCGGTCGCAATGCCGACGCTCGCGTCGATGCTGAGCTCGATGCCATCCACGATGAACGGTTGGCGAAGGGCACGGACGATCGACCGGGCGGTGGTCGTTGCGTGATCGGGGGTCGAGTCGCCGAGGAGCATCGCGAACTCGTCGCCACCGAGACGGGCCACGTTCACGTTGGTGGCGTCCTCTCCGGCCAACGCCAAGAGCCGCGTTCCGACCTCGGCGAGTACCCGATCGCCCGCGGCGTGGCCGAGGGAATCGTTGATCTCTTTAAAGTCATCGAGGTCGAGGAGCAGGACGGTCGGGCGAATACCGCTGACGGTCCGTTCGACTGCCGCCTCGGTGCGGGCGAGGAACGCAGTGCGGTTCTCGATGGAGGTGAGCTTGTCCATCCACGCGTCGAACCGAAGCCCGTCGATCAGCAGGTTGTTCTGATGTCGTTGCAAACCAGCGATGACGCCCATGGTGCTGTACCAGAAGGCGGGGATCAGGACGATTCCTGCCGTCGCGCCGAGGGAAGCCGACGTCATGCTCGTCGCGACAGCAAACGAGGCAACAGCGACGACATGCTGCACTGCGGCGATTCGGAACGAGCTCGAGAGGTAGCCCATGACGATGATGCCGGCGAACACGGGGTGCACATCGACGCGGGCAGCGGTGCCGTTTGTGAGCCACACCCCAAGTCCCGCGACGAGACTGCACCCGAAACCCGTGACCGCGAGAACCCAGCGAGGAAGGGCCGAAGCGCGGCGGAAGATGATCGCGCCGACGAGTCCTGACGCAAGCGCGAGAAGGATCGTTGCGAGATCCCCGCGTGTGTGCGCCTGTCCTGGTGAAAGGAGAGCGGCGGCAACGTAGAACAATGGTCCCGTCGTGAGGATGAGACCCGCGAGACGCGTCACGTTGATGCCGCGGATGTCGGAGACGTTCGACCACCGGGCGCGGGGCGGGGCAACCTCTTCGGACATAGCGGGATCATCGGCTCGCCCTCCTCGAACATTGAGATGCAGTCCTGGAAATTGCTGGCTTCGCCAGGTTCTCGCCGACGATGCCGCTCCCTCGCTAGCGCTAGCGCACGCAAGCGGAACTTCGACGCGCTACTAGGGTCGCTCCGCGAAGCCTTGCAGCCCGAGGACTGATGAAGGGATCAGAAATGAGCGAGCAGTTCAACGGAACGGTTGGACGGGTTGTGGCGGAGTCGACGCCTTGGTGGCCTGCCCCGACACGTCCTGCAGCAGGCACACCCAACGTGGTGATCGTGGTCTTCGACGACGTCGGTTTTGCGCACTTCAACTGCTACGGCTCGACGATCGAGACGCCCAACCTGAACCGGCTCGCGGACAAGGGTCTGCGGTTCGTCAACTTCCACACCACGGCGCTGTGTTCACCGACGCGAGCGTCGCTGTTGACGGGACGCAATCACCACGCCGTCGGCATGCGGGCGATCTCGAACTACGACACCGGGTATCCGAACATGCGCGGCGCTATCCCTCGCTCCTCGGCGACGTTGGCCGAGGTACTCGGCTCGCACGGGTTCGGAACCTATGCCATCGGCAAATGGCATCTTGCTCCGATGCACGAGACGGGACCCGCGGGACCGTTCAACAATTGGCCGTTACAGCGCGGGTTCAATCGGTACTACGGGTTCCTGCAGGGCGAAGCGGATCAGTTCCGACCGGAACTGGTGCACGACAACCACTACGTCGATCCGCCATCGACGCCCGAACGTGGCTACCACCTCACCGAGGATCTGATCGATCGTGGCATCGCAATGGTGCACGATCACGTGTCGGCGGCACCGAACCGGCCCTTCTTCCTGTATGTCGCCTTCGGCGCGTGTCACGCGCCGCATCAGGCACCACAGGCGTTTCTCGACAAGTACCGCGGCCGGTTCGACGAAGGCTGGGACGTCCACCGCGAGCGTTGGTTCGAGCGTCAGAAGGCGATGGGTGTCGTGCCGGTTTCAACGACGTTGCCCGAGCGCAATCCGGGGGTGAAGCCGTGGGTCGAGCTGACCGACAACGAGCGTTCATTTGCGGCGCGTCTCCAAGAGGCATTCGCTGCATTTCTTGACCACGCCGACCGAGAACTTGGACGCCTGCTCGACGATCTCGAGGCGGCGGGCCAGCTCGACAACACGATCTTCATCGCGATGTCCGACAACGGCGCGTCGCAGGAGGGTGGTGCGACGGGCGTACTCGACGAGATGCGATTCTTCAACGGCCTTCATGAGGACGTTGATGCGGCGATGGAGCGCCTCGATGACATCGGAGGACCCGACAGCCACACGAACTACCCGTGGGGTTGGGCAATGGCCGGGAACACTCCGCTCAAGCGGTACAAGCAGAACACGCACGCAGGCGGCGTACGGGACCCCTTCATTGTCCACTGGCCCGCCCAGATCCACGAAGGCGGTGCGATTCGACCCCAGTTCCATCACGTGACCGATGTCGCGCCGACGCTGCTCGAGCTCCTGGGGATTTCAGCGCCGAGCGTCGTCAACGGTGTCACTCAGTCCGATGTGCATGGGACGTCGATGGCCTATGCGCTCGCCGACGGATCCGGCGACGAACCAACTCGTAAGCGCACACAGTATTTTGAGATGTTCGGACATCGGGCGATCTGGCATGAGGGTTGGAAAGCGGTCTGCTACCACGAGCCTGGTGCCGACTACGACACGGAGACGTGGGAGCTGTACCACTCCGACGATGACGCGTCCGAGTCGAACGATCTTGCCGCCGAGCAGCCCGCCCGGTTGCGGTCCCTGATTGAGCGCTGGTGGTCGGAAGCCGGACGCAACGGTGTGTTGCCTCTGGATGACCGCCGAGGCGCAGAGCTGTTCCGGCAAGCGCAGCGTCGTGGTGAGCCACCTCGCCGGTCTTGGACCTTGTATCCGCCGGCGTCACGATTCGCGGCCGACGCTTCACCGGCGACGGGCAACCGGCCCTTCACGATTTCGGCTGACATCGAACTCGACGCTTCGCCGACGGCGGGAGGGGCGATTGCCGCGCGGGGGAGTGCGAACGGCGGGTACGTGATGTTCGTGAAGGACCGTCGGCTGGTGTTCGATTACAACTACTTCCACGCGCATACGCAGGTGGTGTCGGATCGCGAGATCCCGAGCGGGCCGTGCCGGATCGAGGTGCACGTTGACCGTGAAGGTGTCGCGGGGCACGCGATGCTCACGATCGGTGGTGCGATGGCGGGCCAGGTCATCGTGCCGAGGATGGCGATGATCGTGTCGTCGACCGGTATGGACATTGGACGTTCGATCGCGCCGGTCTGCCACGACTACGAGCCGCCGTTCGTGTTCCAGGGCAAGCTCCATCGGGTGACATTCGAGTTGGCGG
Source organism: Acidimicrobiia bacterium (assembly GCA_043720395.1). Lineage (GTDB taxonomy): Bacteria > Actinomycetota > Acidimicrobiia > Acidimicrobiales > JANYDT01 > JANOYY01. The sequence continues at coordinate 36,786 of JAYSSR010000072.1, read as the reverse complement.
CCGGTCGCAGCGAGGCATCGGCGCGCGCCGAGGCCGACGCGCAGGAGCGTCTCGTGATGGGGCAACAGTAAGCGTGCTTATCTTAGGTCGCGACAGTGAACGCTTGGCGGGCGAGGTCGCGTGGGAGCAGTGTCACGTTCTCCGGCAATTGGCCATGATCGAGCAGGTGCTTCGCTGCGGTGACCATGGCCCCGAACGCGACGTTCGACAGGAGACCACCGGTGGATACTCGTCGCACGCCGACCTCGCCCAGCTGTTGCACGGTTGGGCCCGTCGGCAGGAGGACTACGTTGACCGCCGTGACGACGGCTTCGGTGACGCGTTGGATCGTCGCGAGGTCGGATAGGCCTGGAGCGTAGAGGCACTCGGCACCGGCGTCCCGATAGGCGAGGAGTCGGGTGATGGTGTCGTCGAGGTCGGAGATGCCGCGAATGTGGTTCTCGCAGCGTCCGGTGAGGATGACGCCGCGCTGCTTCGCCATCGCCGCCGCCACGGCGACCCGCTCGGTGGCAAGACCGATCGGTTCGATTGCTGCGGCGGCGGGGTTCCAGTCTTCGATCGAAACTCCCGCCGCGCCAGCGTCCGCAAGCAGTCGGACGGTCTCGGCGACACCGCCGGGGTCGTTCGGGAAGCACGCCTCAGCGTCGACGTTGAGCGGCAGATCGGTTGCCGCGCTGATCGCCTCGACGTGGGCGACCAACTCGTCGCGTGAAACGTGCATGTCGAGGCGGCCGAGTGTTGCGGCAAAGCCGGAACTGGTCGTGGCGAGTGCCTTGAACCCGAGTTGGGTGAGCAGTCGTGCCGAGCCAATGTCGTAGGGATTCGGGAGCACGAAGATGCCGGACTGGTGGAGCTCGCGGAAGGTGGCGCGTCGTTCGGTGGCGGTGGCGGTGGTCATGTGGCCATCCTGTCTTGTCTGGCCAGTCTCGACTGGCGGATTTCCGACGGTCCGGTCGTGGCGCTCCGCAGAACCACCCAATCGAACCACCCAAAAGCTGATTCGACCTTTCGGGTGGTTCGATTGGGTGGTTCCGCATGCGATCGGCCCGAGGTACCTACTCCTCCTGGCTGGGAACCGAGTTGTCGCGCTACTTCGGTGGGCCTGCTTCCGCGACTCGCATGGCTTCCGCAGCAGTGCAGATCTCGGGGAGCGCCGTGAGCCACCACGTCGCACCGAGGCGCTCGAACGGTGCCGGATCGTCGCCTTTGTCGCCTTTGCAGACAACGTCGAATGAATCGAGACTTCCGCGCATCGACGCCATGGTTGCGAGCATTGCCTCGACTCCGGCCGGGTCGGTCTCCGGGACGAGGCCGTCGAAGCGAGCGGCGCGTCGAAGCGGACGCACCGCCTGTGACCGGCACGCGACCCAGATCGGAACGCGTGGCTGCTGGACCGGTGTGGGGGTGAACGCGACATCGTCGACTCGGAAGTGGGTTCCGTGATGCATCACGTTGGTTCCGGTCCAGCACTGCAAGACGACGTTGAGGGCTTCGTCGAGTCGGTCGCCATGTATGCGCTCGTCGGTTTCTTCACCGAATCGTTCGAGTTCGCCGCCGGTGTTCACGCCGAGTCCGACACCGACGATGAGGCGTCCGCCGCTGAGTCGGTCGAGTGAAACCGCTTCACGTGCGAAGTCGTGCGGGCGGCGTCGAGTGAGTGGCGTGACGAGTGCGCCGAATCGGACGCGGGAGGTTCGTTGCGCGATGACGGCGAGCGCCACACCGACGTGGGCGGCAGGGAGTGCCTTGTGCGGACGGGCGATCTGGTCCCAGATGAAGACGCCGTCGAAGCCGTTCGTTTCGGCTGCCTCGGCGAGGTCACCGATCATGGTGGGTTCGGCGAGTTCAGCGAACGGTGCGATGTGGAGCCCGTACCGCATTGTTGAACTGTAGGTCTAGCGGGGTTTGCCTTCGAGGACGAGACCGACTGCCTTTTCGATGCGTCGCACTCGAGTCTCCGGCGTTTTGGCCCCCTTGATGAGGTCGACGTGGTAGCGCTGCAGGCTGTTCGAGAGTGCGTCGAAGAACCCACGACCGCCGGGGCTCGCGTCAAGTGCCGCGGCGAAATCGGGTGCCACCACAACGTCTCGCGCTGACGCGTCGACGCGCAGCGTCACCGTGATCGCATCGCCCGCCTTCAGTCCGGTTTCCTTGCGAATCGCCGCGCTGACGCCGATCAGGTGTTGGCCCGACATCACCGCGATCGTGCTGCGATAGGCGTAGCCGTTGAGGTCGACGGACACAGGTGGCCGACGTCCCGCCGCGAGCCGCTCGACCACGTCGTCCGGGACGACGATGCCGGTGTTGTTCCCGCTTCCGAACAACGTGGTGTTGAAGGTCTCCGACCCAGCGGTGTCTTCCGCTGGCTTCTTGCTCCGTGCCATGCGGCTGACTTTACGGGGGCCGCTGATCGATGTGCCCGGTCGGGCGTAGGGTGCGCCATGGCAGCCAGCATGGATCAGATCGAAGCATTCGTCGCCCGCGACCACGGCCTCGCCGTGGTGTCGGTCGTGCGGCCGGACGGCACGCCGGCGGGCTCGCTCGTGAATGCTGGCGTCGTCGACCATCCACTGACGGGCGCTCGCATGGTCGGCTTGGTCGTGCGCGGAGACGCCCGAAAGGTCGCTCATCTGCGGACGCGCCCATCAGCCTCGCTGGTGTGGCGAGACGGGTGGAGTTGGGTTGGGGTGGCAGGTCCCGTCGAGCTGATCGGACCTGATGACGCTGCGGACGCGATCGACGTGAACGGTATGCGATTGCTACTGCGTCGAGTCTTCGAGGGTGCGGGTGGAACGCACGACGACTGGGACGCGTACGACGCGGCCATGGCACACGAGCGTCGACTTGCCGTTCTCGTGACGCCACAACGTCTGACTGGCAATCCGAACGTGTAGCCCGGACTCACCCTCCGTACTGGGCGACGAGTTCGCGGCCGACGCGTGCAAGTGAGTCGCGAAGTTCGGGCGGGTCGTGTGCCTCGACCGATCCACCGAACCCCGCCAGTTTCACGCTGAGTTCGCGCACATTCTGAGCACGTATGTCGAGATCGCTGCCACCCTTGAGCGCAAGGGCTTGTGCGAGCGTCGTCGTCTGCTTGACGGTCCTGCATCCGCTGATCCCGACGACTGAGGTGAAGACCTGACCGAGCGTCAGGTTCGAGGTTCCCGTCGGCCAGGCCGCCGGCTTGTTCTTCCAATATCCAGGGGTCCGACCGTTCCACGATCTGGTGACAGTTGCGCATGCGCTGTTATTCACCGGCACGACGTCTTGTGCGGACGAGCTGGCCGACGCACAGTTGCGATAGCTCACAGGTGCGCGATCCTCTCCACCAGTTGCCGGTTGGTCGTTCCCGAACTGGTCCTTTCCGGCTGTGTACATCCGAAGCTCCGGAACGGTCACGGTGACACTCATGGTTGCGGTCTGACCTGAGCCGAGGCTGCCGACGTCCCATGTCGGAAGTGCGACGGTGCCCCGAGTCACCGTCGATTCGATAACAACGAGACCTGCCGGTACCACATCGGTAACCGTCGTCAGCTCCGCCGTATGCGGACCGTTGTTCCTCACCGAGGTAGTGAACGTCACGCTCGACTGGCCGGGGAGCACGACCTGGCTGCTCACCGTCTTGGTGACGACCAAGTCGGCCTTCCCGACGACGGCCGTGGCTACTTTCACTTCTGGTGCTGCGTTGTATGTCGTGTTGCCGGCCTGATTGGCGCTGATCACGCACGACCCGGCGGACACGAACGACACGACACCAGCAGTCAGCGTGCAGCCGACACTGGATGCGTCAACCGCGAACACCACTGGCAAGCCCGACGATGCTGTAGCGGTCGGGGTGTATCCGCCACCGACCGTGCCTGTCGCAGGTCGGTGAACGTGATCGTCTGGTTCTGCAGTGTTCGGGCGACGATGACGGTGACCACCTGCACTTGAAACGCCGGGGCGAACAAGGTGTTGCCGGCCTGGTTGGCATTGATCACGCATGACCCAGGGGACACGAACGACACAACACCAGCAGGCATCGTGCAGCCAACACTCGACGCGTCAACCGAGAGCGTGCGAACGGTTGCCGGTCATCACCGTGGTCGGTACCGGCGGGGGCGGGAAGACCCGGTTGGCGACAGCGGTGGCCCATGACCACGTTGTCGCCTTCGGTGATCAGGTGTTCTTCGTTGCCCTGGCTGGTGTCACCGACGCGCCCGGGGTGGCGGCGGCCGTTGCCGGGGTGCTTGAGGTGCGAGCGAGCGCCGACCGCCCGGTAGAGGAGGCGGTGTGCGATGCGTTGCGCCCCCGGTCCTCGCTGCTCGTCCTGGACAACTTTGAGCAGGTCATGACTGCGGCAGAATTCGTCAGCTTCCTGACGGAGCAGTGCCCGTTGCTCACGGTGCTGGTGACCAGCCGCGCTCCGCTGCACATTCGCGGTGAGCGGGTCTATGAACTGGAGCGGTTGTCGGTCGGTTCGGTTGAAGCGCCCGCCGTATTGTTGTTCTGCGAACGCGCCCGGTCGGCGCAACCGACGTTCGTGTTGAGCGGTGACAACACCGCCAGCGTTTTGGAGGTGTGCGACCGGCTTGAGGGTCCGCCGCAGTTTCCCTCGGGCCTGTCTTCTAGGTACAGCGGGACATGCGCTCCGCCGCAAGATGGACCGCCCTCGGCCTGGCGTTGGCGCAGGCAGCCTCGGAGTGGCGGTGCATCGGGTTCGGCATGACCGACATCGTGTTCATTTCCTCCTTCATCGGCGACTCCGCCGCCACCGCCCGTTTCTACGGTGCCATCGTGGCGGACTTCTCCTCGTTCTATCGGGCGATGCCACAAGTCGAACAACAGCGAGTCGAACTTCTTGCCGCTCGGACCCGGGAAAAAATTGGCGACGCCCGGTTCGACGAAGAAATGCAGCGCGGGATGCGTGATTCGCGCAGTAGCGCAATCCACGAGGCCATCATGTACGCAGAGGACGTCGCCGAGCACCATGTCGATGGCGCGGTCGATGGCGCGGCTACCGACGATCACGGGGCGGTTCCCCACGTCCGAGCAACCTCGACGTCGGGTGTCGTCGTCGGTTTGAGCAGAAGAGAGGTCGAAGTGCTGGTACTCGTAGCCTCGGGCCGCACCAACCGGCAGATTGCGGAGCAACTCTTCTTGTCCGTTGCAACCGTCGAGCGTCATTTGGTGAACCTGTACCGAAAGATCGGTGTGCACAGGCGCACCGAGGCAACCTCCTATGCCATCCGTCATCGGCTCCTTACCCTGGCACCGGAGCCGGCGTGATCTGAAACTGACGACCCGAACGGTGAGGTTGGAATGGAGTCAGGACGCACCAGTCGTGCTCGCGTCTGCAAATGCTCCAAACCTGAAGGACCAGTCGTGACCAGTGGAGTGCGCCAGCCATGGTCAATCCACCCGATCGGAGCCGAGACCGGTCGCACCCGGCACAATGCCGCCGCCGCCCCACAATGCCGGAATCGGCGTCGACCATATGCGGTCGTCTAGGGCTCTGGTGAGCGTTCCGGTGTGGAATACAACGCCACACACGAACCGGTCGCCGAGTGTGTCGCGAAGATAGCGAAGGCCTTTGCCGTCCGCCTTCTCGGGGTTCGCCGAAGACTTCACTTCGATTGCGATCACCATGCCATTCGGACGTTCGACGACGAGATCGACCTCAGCACCTCCGCTGTCGCGGTAGTGAGCAAACATCAGTGGCTCGTCGATGACAGCGGCTTGTTTGCGAAGCTCGGAGACCACGAAACTCTCGACCAATCCACCGCCAAACGGGAGCCGACCCAACTTCCGTGCGTCGGCGAGGAGTGACGCCGCTGCGAGGCCCGTGTCAACCGGATGAAGCTTCGATCGACGCCCCGCTCGGGCGGAGATCCCGACCGTCCACGATGGCAGCTCGTCTATGAGGAAACATCGCTCTAGAAGATCGAGATAGCCACGTGCCGTTTGCGCCTTGATCTCCATACGCTGAGCCAGTTCGGCCACGTTGACCGTCTGGGCGGATCGTTCGGTGGCCAATCGAAACAGTCGCGCAAGCGCTCCCGGAATTCGCACGTCGACAAGTGAAGGAAGATCCCGATCCGCGACGGTAGAGAGATAGCTATGGAGCCACCGACGCTGAAGTGCATGAGTCGGTCGCCTTAGCGCCCCCGGATATCCTCCGGCTGCTACAAGCTCGAAGACGGCATCGCGCCGAAGTTCGGTTCGGACGTTTGGAATCGAACCATCCCCACCCAACACCTCCGCCAGCCATTCAGAAGGCTGCCCGAGAGATTCGCCCGCAGAAAGAGGGAGCAGCTTCACCCGTTGCACGCGACCAGTCAGCGTCTCGGTTCCCTTCGGGAGCAGCCGGTCACTGACCGATCCGGCGAGCAAGAACCGGCTGACGCCACCCTGGCGATCAACGACACGTTTCACAGCCGAGAGGACCTCGGGTGCGCGCTGAAACTCGTCGATGGCGACGAGACCCTCGGAGGTAAGCGGCGAATCGGACCCCGCTCGTATTTCAGCCAGTGTGACTTCGTCATCGAGGTCGACGATCGTTCCGCCAAAATCACGAGCGATCGATCGCAGAATCGTTGACTTGCCCGATCCGCGCGGTCCTTCCAACATGACGGCGGGCTCCTCCCGCACGAGTTGGGCGACGAAGTCGTCGGCGTCCCGACGCACGAATCCTGGGATGGTGACCACGGGACGAGTGTACTTGGTGGGGCCACCTCCTAGGGGCCCTAGGGGCTGAATTGCGGATTCTCTAGCGGCAGAATTACGCATTGCCTAGAGATAGAACTATGGAGCACCTAGAGGTAGAACTGCAACCGCCGAAACGGCGGAAGCGTCCGGACTCCCGGAGGGCTTCGTGACACCGGCACGACCGACGCACCGAGTCGGTGGTGCAGCGTCCGATGCTCACCCCTGGCTGGATTCCTCAATGAGGTTTAGCGGCAGAATGTGAGCAGACCAACAGGTCACGCCGACGAAAGAGGATGACCATGCAGGAGTTCGATGTCGTGGTTCTCGGGAGCGGTGCAGCTGCTCTCACTGCTGCCATCAGCGCGCACGACCACGGTGCCCGCGTTGCGGTGTTCGAGAAGGCCGACCTCGTCGGTGGAACCAGTGCGTGGTCGGGCGGGATGCTCTGGATGCCGAACAATCCGCATATGGCCGCAGCAGGTGCCACCGACAGTCGCGAGGAGGCGCTCACCTACCTCATGTCGCTGTCAAACGACATGATCGACGAGCAGCTCGCGGGCGCCTTCATCGACGGTGGCATCGAGGTCGTGCAGCACCTCGAAGCAAACACGCCGGTCGTGTTTCGCGTTGTCGAAGGATTCCCCGATTACCACCCGGAGAATCCTGGCGGAAAACCCGGAGGTGGACGTTCGCTCGAGTGCCCGATCTACCCGTTCGACGAGCTTGGCCCGTGGGCCGCCCGCGTCACCGTCGGCAAGCAGCTCACCGGCGAGCTGGCAATGTCAGAGACGGCACTTGGACGCGGTGCACCGATGGGCGTCGCGCGCGACGAGTTGGCTCGTCGCAAGATCCGAGACGAGCGCGGCGCGGGCCAGGCCCTCGTCGGACGCCTCCTTCGTGGCGTGCTGGACCGGGGCATCGAGCCGCATACCGACTGCCAGGCAACGGGCCTCGTGGTTGAACGCGATGCGGACGATGGCGTCGATCGGATCGTCGGTGTGCGCTTTGCCACCGGACCCAACGGTCCGTTCGAAGTAAAGGCAACCAAGGGCGTCATTCTCGCGACCGGTGGGTTCGAGTGGAACCCGGAACTCGTCCGCGCCTTCATCCGCGGACCACTCGAACGATCCGTAAGCGTGCCTACGAATACGGGTGATGGGTTGAAGATGGCCATGCGTGCCGGGGCGTCGCTCGGCAACATGCGCGAGGCGTGGTGGCTCTCCGTCATCGACACGACGGATGCCACCGGGCAGCCGGTCGTGTGGCAGGTCAACGGTGAGCGGACGCGACCACACTGCATCATGGTGAACAAGTCGGCGAAGCGGTTCGCGAACGAGGCGGCGAACTACAACGCCTTCGGCTCGGCCTTCCACCAGATGGACGTGACGAAGTTCGAGTACGCGAACCTTCCGTGCTGGATGGTCTTCGATCACTTCTACCTCACCCGGTACGGTCTCGCCGGCTACAAGGGCGAGGGTCCACTTCCGGAGTGGATCATCAGCGCGCCGACGATCGAGGAACTCGGGTCGGGCCTCGGCATCTCATCGACCCAACTACGCGACACCATCGAGAGGTGGAATGCCATGGTGGCGGACGGGAAGGATCTCGATTTCGGCCGAGGCGAGAGCGCACACGACACGTGGTGGGGCGATCCTGAGCTGACCGGTCAATCGACCGCAACGCTCGGCCCAGTCGACGTCGCTCCCTTCTACGCCGCGGAAGTGCACTGCGGCGTGCTCGGCACGAAGGGAGGGCCGCGTACAAATGCAAACGGCCAGGTGCTCGACCTCGACGGTTTTCCGATGCCCGGTCTCTATGCCGCGGGCAACGTCATGGCATCGGCGATGGGGATGACGTACGGAGGCGCGGGCGGCACACTCGGGCCCGGCGTGGTGTTCGGCTTCCTCGCCGGACGCGACGTCGCACGTCAGGTGCGCGACCTCGTTCTGTGAGCGAGAATTCGCACGCGGTGCCCGCGGCTACGTGAGCGGAACGGTGAGTTCGTCGATCACGGCGCGTGTTGACGGGCGGACGCCGCGCCACCAGTGGAACGCCTCGGCTGCCTGCTCCACGAGCATCCCGACGCCATCGGCGTACGTCGCGACGGCTGACTCCACCGACAGACGCAGAAATGGGGTGAGACCCTTTCCGTACAGCAAGTCGTAGGCAAGTCCGTCGGGCGAGAACACCGACGCCGCAATCGGCGGAAGCAGGCCCTGCAAGCTCGATGAGGTCGCATTCACGACAACGTCGAAATGACCCTGTCGGATCTCCTCCGGCCCGCCCCCTCGCACGTCAATTCCGGCCGTCACGGCCGGCTCAAGTCCCGCGATCAACTCGACCGCCTTCGAGGGGCTTCGATTGACCAACACAAACTCGGCCGGACGCTCGGCAAGGAAGGGCAACAGCAAGCCGCGTGCAGCGCCGCCGGCGCCAAGTACGAGCACACGTTTACCGCGAAGCGAAATGCCGAGATTCTGTTGGATGTCGATCAGCAGCCCGACCCCATCGAAGTTGTCGGCGAGTATGCGACCGTCCTCGAACTTGAGGCAATTCACCGCGCCCGCGAGCTTTGCTGTCGGCGTCGACTCATCGGCAATCGCGAACGCTTCGAGCTTGAACGGCAAGGTGACATTCATGCCGCGACCGCCTCCTCGGGTGAACGACCGAACCTGCTCGGCGATGCCCGCAGCCTCACCTTCGATCGCTTCGTACACAATGTCTTCGCCGGTCACCTCGGCGAAACGCCGATGAATCTGTGGCGACATTGTGTGACTGATCGGCCGACCGATCACCGCGTATCGATCCGGTACGGAAGAAGTCGACAAACTCATTTGCACACCTAGGATTAGGACTTCGAGAAGCCAACATCTATCGACCGCAGCACCTCGGGGGTCGTGGTCGGCAGGCCGAAGAACGAGAAGTACACCGGGATCTGCTCGTACAGCATCTCAGAACCCCCCTGGGTCCGCGCACCACGTTCGGCGGCCAGCGCCAGCAGCCGTGACGGTGTCGCACTATTCACCACATCGCACACGAACGAATCGGCACTGAGGCGTGACGGATCGAACGGGAGCTCATCATCGGGTTCCATGCCGAGCGGCGTCGCATTGACCACGATGTCCCAACCGGCAGGATCGTTCGACGTTGTGCCCTCGACGAGCGCTGGGTACTCGGCATCGATGCGAGCGGCCAACGCGGACGCCGAATCACGACGGCTGTCGAACAGGCCGAGTCGAGACGCGCCCGCGGCCGCCAGTGAGGCCGCAATTGCCGACCCAACACCACCGCTTCCGACCACGAGCGCCCGTGCTCCATCGACGGAAAACCCGGCTCGCATGATCCCGCGCACGAAGCCTTCACCGTCGAACATATCGCCGAACAGACGTCCGTCGGGTAGCTTACGAACGGCATTGCATGAACCTGCAATACGAACGGCAGGGGAGACCTCGTCGAGCAAACCGACCACGGACACCTTGTGCGGCATGGTGATCACGGCACCGATGACGTTGTCGAGTGTGAAAACTGTCCGGAGAAGATTCGGGAAATGCTCGGGCTGACACGACATCGGCACGAGGACCGCGTCGATGCCCTCCTGTTCGAAATACGGGTTGTAGATCATCGGCGACTTGAAATTATGTGTCGGATAGCCGATGTGGGCAATCAAGGAAGTCGTGCCGCGAATCACTGTGCGTTTTCCTTCGCCTCGCTGAACATCCGATGCTCGATGCCCTTGACCGCGGCGACGAGCGCAGCGTTTACGGGCGTCGCGACGTTGTGACGCCGGCCGATCCGCACGACCGCACCATTGATGAAGTCGATCTCCGTGATTGAACCCTTGTCGAGGCTCTGCAGCATGGAGGTGCGAAAGTCGGCGGGCAGTCCGGTCCCTGCCATCAGCCACGCGTCCCGCGGAGCGTCGATGCTCAGCGTTACTCCTTCCGCAGCCGCCACGGCCATCGCCTCGCACACTGCGGAAACCGCGCATGCTTCGATCTCGGGCACTCGGTACAGCTCCCCGTAGGCGAGCCCCGTGATTGCGCTCAGGGCACCGGTCGACACGTTCACGAGGAGCTTGTCCCACATCACGCCCATGATGTTGTCGCTCACCGTCGTCGAGAGTCCGGCTCGCTCGAACTCATCGCTGATCGCGGTGATCCGAGCCGTGACGTTGCCATCAAGCTCGCCGACGATCGTGCGCTTGCCTCGGGTTCCGGCGATCACGTAGCCGGGCCGCACCATGTCGCCGCCGACATAGGACTTGCCAGCGATCACACGCTCCGTGCCGCAGACCTCGGCGAGCACCGTTTCATGCCCAAGACCGTTCTGCAACGAGAGGACAGTTGTGTTGTCGCCGACGATCGACCGCGCCGCCGTGATCGCCTCAAGCGTGTCGAAGGACTTCACGAGGACGATGAGGAGATCGGCCGGCTCAAGACCATCGCAGGCAAGCGCCGCGTGGACCTTCACGACGCGTTCGCCATCATCAGTGCGCATACGAAGTCCGGCGTTTTCAATCGCGTCGACATGGGCTCGGGAACGAGTGATCAGCGTGACCTCGGAACCCGCGGCGGCGAGGGCGCCGCCGATTGCCGAACCCAGCGACCCGGCCCCAAGGATGTGGACCTTCACGGCCGGACCTGCCGGAGAACTCCGACCGGCCCCGTTGAGGCGCGCACGACGAGACGCGGTTGGTACACCACCTGCTGATGAGCGTGCGTGCCGGGATGATCGATCTCGTCGAGAAGCAACCCGGCAGCAGCGGCACCGATTTGATAGCGCGGAACGGCGACCGTGGTCAGCGGGACGCGCGCGTTGGCGCAGAAGTCGATGTCGTCGAATCCGATCACCGAGACGTCCTCCGGGACACGCACCCCGGCGTCGATCAGGCCACGAAGGGCGTCGAGGGCAAGGAGGTCGTTGGCGCAGAGCAATGCGGTCGGACGCGGCTCAGTGAGCAACAGTTTGCCCGCCGCAATCTCGCCCGACCCGTTGTTCATGCCGGGCACGGTGATCGTGGTCACCTCAAGACCCAGACGCTTTGCTGCACGGGTGACGCCACGCCCACGCATCGCGAATCCGGGATTGCGCAAGGACCACGTGGCCCAGGCGATGTGGCCATGGCCAAGCTCCGCAAGATGCGTGACGGCGTCCTCAGCGCCTCGTTCGCCGTCAACAATCACGGAACAGAAATCGCGGCTTTCGACCTGACGATTGAGCAGCACGACCGAGATGCCACGCCCTCGAAGTTCTTCGAGGGGTGCTACGTCGTCTTCGGTCGGCCGGATGAGAAGGCCGTCGATGCGCTGCTGCACGAGCAGATGGAGGTAGCGAATCTCCTTCTCGGGGTTCTCGTCGGAATTGCAGAGAAGTACGGCGTAGTCACGTTCGCTCGCGAGGTCCTCGATGCCCCGAGCGATGTCGGTGAAGAACGGGTTCGCGAGGCTCGGCACGATCAGTCCGATCGAACGACTGCGACCGGCGCGCAGCTGAGCAGCCGAGCCGTTGCGGACGAAGCCAAGCTCGTCGATCATCTTGAGGATGCGATCCAGGGTGGCTGGGCTCACGAGATCCGGGTGATTGAGCGCGTTCGACACCGTGGCGGTGGAGACCCCTGCACGGTTGGCGACGTCTCGCATGCTGGCGGTCACGTACAGATGGTGGCTGGTTCAAGCGTTCGCGTCAACTTCATTCACCATTTCATGATTGAATCGATTAAATCGTTGCCGTACTGTCGTTCGTTGTCAAGCGGAACCGTTGGCGCGACGTCTCTGGGCCAATCTGAGGACAGAAAAGGATTCAGCCTCCCCTTGAGGTTCTCGGGTGTTGCGTTTGTCACCTCGATCTGATTGAATGGATTCAACTACGTGGTCGGCGTCCATTGCTGTCCACCTGAAGACTCACAAGAGGGGGAGCCTTCGTATGAAGCGCCTTGTCATTGCCGTCAGCCTTGCCGGTCTCGTACTTCCGTCAGCCATGGTCACGACCGCCGCGGCTGTCACCAAGAAGAAGGTCGTTACGACCAAGAAGAAAGCGACGCCGGTCATCGCCGCGCCGACCACCGCAGCACCGGCCCCAGCGCCTGCAGCGCCGGCACCCGCGCCCGTCAAGGCCAAATGTCCCGGCGACGACAACTCCGTCAAGATCCTCGTGGCCTACGAAGCCAATCAGCCCGCTGGCCTGAACTTCAAGCGTGGCGTCGCCATGGCCGCGTCGGAGATCAACAAGGCCGGTGGCATCCTCGGTTGCCAGATCAAGCTCGACGAACAAGACACCCAGAACATCCCGGACAAGTCCAAGCAGGTCATTGCGAAGGGTCTTGAGGCGAAGCCGTTCGTCGTCATGGGAACCGTCTTCTCTGGCTCCACGATCGTCAACATGGTCGAGGCACAGCGTGCGAAGATCCCGCAGTTCACGGGCGGTGAGGCAGCGAGCCTCACCGACCGCAAGATCAACGGCAACAACGACTACATCTTCCGCACGTCGTTCGGTCAATCGATCTCGTTCCCGAAGGTTGCCGTCTACATCGCCGATGACCAGAAGCTCAAGAAGGTCGTCGTCGTGTACATCAACAACGACTTCGGGATCGGTGGGCGCAACGCCGCCCGCGTCGCGCTGAAGGACAAGAACGTGGAAATCGTGAAGGAGATCGCCGGTCAGCCGGGCCAGACCGACTTCTCGGCCGAGGTCGCTCAGGTCAACGGCACCGGCGGCGAGGCTGCGTTCGTGTACATGAACGAAACGGAGAACGCGAACTTCCTCAAGGAGTACAAGCGCCAGGGTGGCAGCCTCCCGCTCATTGGCGAGACCACGCTGACGAGCCCGGCCGTTCTCGGCCTGGCCGGTGCCACAGCCAATGGTGCATCGGCCCACGTCGGCCTGTCGTCGGCCGCTCCGATGTTCAACGGCTGGGTCACGAAGTACCTTGCGTTCACGAAGGTCACGAGCCCGGCCGATTACCCCGACCACAACTCGATCAAGGGTTTCACCGGCCTTCACATCGTGAAGGAGATGGCCGAGCGCCAGAACGGTTTCGACTCGGAGAAGGTCGCCAAGGAACTTCACTGCACCAAGATCTCGACCAAAGATGAGCCGGGCGTCCTGCTCGACGTCGAGATCGACGGCAACGGCGACATCGACCGTGGCAGCTTCCTCACCAAGGTTGTCAACGCCGAGGAGCGCATTGTGAAGACGCTCCCCGCCATCGGTGGCAAGCGCCCCGGTTGCTGAGTTCACACGTTCTCGGCTTCGGCTGACTTTAGAAGACGCTGCTCGGTCCACGTAGGCCGAGCAGCGTCGTATTTCCTTCGCTGCTCAGTTCCTGCTCATTCGTCACCGACTCCGGAGGTCGCGTGTCCGATTTCTTGCGGATCACCCTGTCCGGCCTGGCCACGGGTTCGATCTACGCCATCGCCGCCGTGAGCTTCGCGCTCCTCTGGCAAACCGCTGGTGCCATCAATTTCGCGCACGGTGAGTTCGTCACGATTCCTGCAATCGTGATGCTGGTCATCCGAGAGCGATTTGACATCGGGATCATCCCCGCATTCCTCGTGAGCCTTGTCATAGCGGCGCTGCTCCTTGGCGTCGTGTTCAAGATCGCACTCGTCGACCGGCTCCTTCGGCATGGCGACCAGCTGCCTCTGGTCATTGCAACGATCGGCGTGGGCCTGCTGATGCGTGAAACGGCACGCGTCCACTGGTCGGGCAACGCTGCGGACTTCCCATCGGTCTTTCCGTCGAACGTCTGGAAGTTCGGCGACGTCTCGATCGCCGCAAGCGACGTCGGCACGATCGTGGCAACCGCGATCGTGATCGCGGCTCTGCAGATTTTCCTCAATCGGACGTTTCTCGGACGTCAGATGGAAGCCACTGCGCAGAGCCGCGACACCGCGCGCGTGCTCGGAATACCGGTCAAGCGCATGATCCTCTACACGTTCCTGATCAACGCAGTTCTGGTAACGATTGCGTCGCTGCTTGTCACGCCGAAGACCTTCGCGAAGTTCGACAACGGGCTCTCCCTCGGCACGCTTGCATTCACCAGCGCCATTGTCGGGGGCTTCAACCAAGTCAGGGGTGCGCTGGCCGGCGGCTTCCTCATCGGAGTGCTGGAGAACTGGTCGGGCTTCTACGTTTCCGGGCCGTATCGCACGGCCGGTCCGCTGATCCTTCTGATTGTCGTGATCCTCTTTCGCCCCCAGGGCCTGTTCGGCCGTGCCGAGGAGCGGCGGTTCTGATGAGCGGCGATTCCTCGATTCCAGAACTTGGTGGTGTCTGCCTCTCGAATCGCAAGGAGGTGGCCAGCCAGCGTCTCGACGGGCTGACCGTCACGCTACCGATTCTGCTCGTCGGTCTCGCTGCGGTCTTTGCGGTGGTGCTCCTACCGCTCGGGCAGTCCCATCTGACGTTCCCACTTGGTCTCGCGCTCGGTATCGCACTCGCCGTGCTTGCGGTTGCCTCGTCGGTCTTCGAGACGCGAACGTCGTACGGAAAGATCCTCCGTGCCGCGATGCTCCTTGGCGGACTTGCGTTCCTGCTGGTGTTCCCGCTCGGGCGATCCAATTCGACTTTGATCGACCTTGGGCTCTTCGCAGTCTTTGCGATCGCTGTCATGGGTCTCAACCTCACCCAGGGATTCGCCGGCCAGGTGTCGCTGGCCGCGGCCGCGTTCCTCGGTATCGGGGCATATACGTCGAGCCTTCTCGACAACGGCGCGCATGTCGCGTGGGGACCGGTGAAAGGCACCCTGCCGAATCTGCCCTACCTCGCCACGATCCCGGCCGCCGCGCTCATGTGCCTCGTGCTCAGCGTCCTCGTGGGATTTCCGGCGCTTCGGGTTCAGGGACCATGGCTCGCGTTCGTTACCGTGGCATTCAACGGTCTCGTGGTCCTCGTGATGAACAACGAAGGCGGTCTCACGAATGGGCCACAGGGTGTGCGCGCACCGCGAACCAACCTGCGGATCTTCGGGTTCGCGATGCTCGACAACCGGAATTACTACTACTTCTGTCTTGGGTGCATGCTGCTCGTCGCAGCCGCGGTGTGGTGGATCGTTCGCAGTCCATGGGGCCGGTCGTTCAAGGCGATCCGCGACAATCCCGGTCGTGCGTCGAGCCTTGGCGTGTCCGTTCCCACGTACACGCTGCTCGCCTTCGCAATCGGATCAATGCTCGCTGGCATCGCCGGCGCGCTCTACGCACCCCTCATCGAATCCATCGAACCTGGTGCCTTTACAACGCTCAAGTCGTTCTCGTTCCTGCTCGGAACCGTGGTCGGCGGCGTCGGCACACTCGTTGGCCCTTTCATCGGAACAGCTTTCATCACGTTCCTAGAAAACCACCTGCGGTTCCTCGGTGACAGCTACCAGATTGCGTTCGCGATCTTCGTGATCGTCATGATGATTGTGTCGCCAACCGGAGTGGTCGGAATCTCGCGCCGGGTGCGCGCGTGGATCATTGCCAAGTTCGTCACGAAGCGGGGCGCATGATGACCGACGTGATGAGTAGCGCAGATCGCAACGTCCGAGAGGTCGTCGTCGAAGTCCGCAACATCCGCAAGACGTTCGGTGGCGTCGTTGCCGTCGAAGAGGTCTCCTTCGATGTGTACAAGGGCGAGATCCTCGGGGTCATCGGACCGAACGGGTGCGGGAAGTCAACGATGTTCAACTGCGTGCTCGGGCAGTACGTACCGGACCGCGGCTCAGTGAAATTGGGCAACACCGATGTCAGTCGGTGGAGCCCTACAAAGCGTGCAAAGGCGGGGCTCGCTCGGACGTTCCAGCTTCTCCAAGTGTTCCCGTCGATGTCGGTGCGCGACAACATGAAGCTCGCAGCGCAGGAGCACATCGGTTCCGTGGCGAGACGCCTCGTGTCGACGCCCGACCTCGGGCTCACGGCACACGTCGACGGACTGATCGAGCGCTTCCGTCTCGGACACATCGCCGACGATTTGGCCGGGAACCTCAGCTACGGGCAGCAGAAGCTGCTCGACACCGCAATGGCGATCGTGTCGAACCCAAAGGTCGTGTTCCTCGACGAACCAGCCGGCGGCGTGAACCTCACGATGCTTGCTGGCGTTGAGCATCAGATCGTCGACCTCAACAGGACCGACGGCACGACCTTTGTGGTCGTCGAGCACAACATGGATTTCATCATGCGGATCGCCCATCGCATCGTCGTGATGACGGAGGGCAGCGTGCTCATGACCGGTACACCAGCGGAGGTCATGGCTGACCCCCGCGTCATCGAGGCATACCTCGGGGAGTGAGCACACATGGCAAGTAAGGGCTCGACCGAAACCACTGGCGCGACGCACGCAACCACAACGGTCGACGCTGCCGACGCGTCGCTGCAGGTCGAAGGATTGCTCGGCGGATATGGCCCGACAACGATCCTGCATGGCACGACGTTCAACGTGCGGCGTGCGGCGCTCACCACCGTGATCGGACCCAACGGCGCTGGCAAGAGCACGGTCTTCAAGGCGATCTTCGGGATGATCAAACTGCGTGAGGGCCGCGTCCTCGTGGAAGGCCGTGACATCACAGGGCTCGGCCAGGTCGAACTGCTGCGGTCTGGCGTCGCGTACGTCCCGCAGGGTCGCAACATTTTCCCGCAGCTCACCGTGAACGCGAACCTCGAATTCGGGGGGGTTCCGCTGAAGAACCTCCGGCTCACCCGTGAGCGCATGGAGCTGGCGTTCGAGCAGTTCCCGATCCTGAAGGAGAAGCGACATCTTCAGGCCGGCGCGCTCAGCGGTGGGCAGCAGAAAATGCTTGAGGTTGGGCGCTCGATGTTGCTGGAGCCAAAGGTCCTGCTGATCGACGAGCCGTCGATCGGGCTCTCGCCGATTCTGGTTCAGCAGGTGTTCGATTTTCTCCTGAAACTTCGTGACACCGGAGTCACGATCCTAATGATTGAGCAGAATGCGAAGAAGGCGCTGGCGGTCAGCGACGAGGGAATCGTGCTGCAGCAGGGTCGACTCGCTTTGCAGGGTCCGGCTGACACGCTGCTGCATCACCCCGACATTGCTGCGGTGTTCCTGGGCGGACATGGTGGCGGAGCGGTCGCCGCGGCTGCGTCTGAAGGTGCGACCGACTCGTGAAGACGTCGATCGCGACCGTGTCGCTCTCGGGCGAACTCGCCGCGAAGATCGATGCGATTGCCGATGCGGGCTTCGACGGCTACGAACTGTTCGACAACGACTTCACGTTCTCGAGTCTGCGTGCTTCCGATATCCGGTTGCGCAACGACGACCTCGGACTGAAACTCTTCACGCTGCAGCCGTTCCGTGACTTCGAGGGCATGCTCGACGCTCGGCGCAGCGCGGCGTTCGATCGTGCCGAGCGCAAGTTCGACCTCATGGCCGAGCTCGGTGCCGACCTGCTGATGGTGTGCAGCAGTGTGTCGCCGTACGCAGCCGATGGGCTCGACCGCTACGCGGCCGACTTCCGCGAACTTGGTCGGCGTGCCGCCGAACGCGGCGTTCGCGTCGCCTACGAGGCGCTCGCCTGGGGACGCCACGTGCGCGACTGGATGCAGGCGTGGGAGGTTGTGAAGCGCGCAGATCATCCGAACGTCGGTCTCGTGCTCGACACCTACCACCTGTTCGTGCGAGGGAATCCCATCGCACCGATCCGTGACCTGCCGCCGGAGAAGATCTTCCTCGTACAGCTGGCCGACGCGCCGAGTCTCGACATGGAGATCTTGCGGCACAGCCGTCATCTCCGGAACTTCCCGGGCCAGGGCGACTACCCGATTGTCGATTTCATGATCGAGCTGCTCGCCACGGGCTACGACGACGTGATCTCGCATGAGATCTTCAACGACGATTTCCGTGTCGCGCCGCATACGCAGACTGCCCTCGACGGCTACCGGTCCATGATCTGGCTGGAGGAGGAAGTCAGCAAGGCGTTGCGATCCCGTCCGGTGCGGCCGACTCGCATCGCGACGCATCCTTCGTGGACCGGTTCTGGTGCAGCGGCGTCGATCGAGCCATCGTTTCGCGGTGTGTCGTTCGTGGAGTTCGGCGTGTCGTCCGAGGCTGAGTCGGCTGAGCTGGCTTCGTTCTTTTCGCTGCTGGGCTTTCGTCATTCGCACTGTCATCGAACGAAGCGAGTGGACCTTTTCAGCCGTGGCGGCGCGTACCTCGCAGTGAACGGTGAACACAATTCGTATGCGCGCATGTTTTCTGAACGGCACGGCGCGGCCGCGTGTGCGATCGGGTTCGAGACCGACGACGCTGACGCTGCACTCGCCCGCGCGAAGGCCTATCTCGCGTCGGAGGTCGAAGGTCCTCGCGAGGAGGGGCAGATCCGCATGCCCGCAATCGCGGGTGTCGGTGGTGCGTTGCTCTACTTCGTCGACACGCGTCTTCCCCACTTCACGGTGACGGACTTCGACGCTGTCACGGAATCCGCCGATGCTGGCGTGCCGACCGGGCCGTCGCTCACGATCGACCACCTCGCCCAGGCCGTCGCCCCACACGAGTTGCTGTCGGTTCTGCTGTTCTACCGAGCGGCGCTTGGTTTCGGACTGCAGCCGCCGTTGGAGCTCGCCGATCTGCACGGCCTCGTGACGAGTCGAACGGTCATCTCGCCGAACGGTCAGATTCGTCTTCCCCTGAACTCGGCGAGCAGCGGCGACACCTCGCCCGAGCGGTTCCGGTCCACGGCGCATGGCTCCGGCGTGCAGCACATCGCACTCGCCACGCCGTCGATCGCTGAATTGGTCGCGACGATCGATCCCGACGTGGTGCTCGCCATCCCCGCGAACTATTACGCGGACCTCGACGCGCGCTTCGGCCTCGACGCCGACACGCTCGCGTTCCTCCGTGACAACAACGTGCTCTACGACCGTGTCGAGAACGGCGAGTTCTTCCATCTCTACACGCGGGAGATTCACGGCGTGTTCTTCGAGTTCGTTCAGCGAAATGCCTACGCAGGTTTTGGCGCGGCGAACGCGCCTGTTCGGTTGGCGGCACAGTCACGCACTCGCGAGTCGGCTGTCACGCACGGGTGAGTACCGTGGCGGATATGGATGCTGCTGCGCCCGTTGTACTCGACGACGACGGTGGCGTGCGGTGCATGGTCATGCGGGGCGGCACGTCCAAGGGTCTCTACTTCCTGTTGTCGGATCTACCGGTCGACATCGCGGACCGTGACCGGATTCTCTTGGAAGTCATGGGCTCGCCCGACGCCCGCCAGATCGACGGGCTCGGCGGCGCGCATCCGCTCACGTCGAAGGTTGCGGTTGTGTCGCGTTCGACCGACGACGACGCCGACGTGGACTACTTGTTCCTGCAGGTGATGGTTGACAAGGCCGTGGTGACCGATGCGCAGAACTGCGGCAACATCCTGAGCGGCGTGGGGCCGTTCGCGATCGAACGGGGCCTTCTGTCGCCCTCTGTAGGCAACTCGGCGTCGGTTCGCATCCGAATGCGGAACACCGGCGGAATTGCGGTTGCGACGTTTCCCGTCCGAGATGGTCGACCCGTGTACTCCGGTTCGACGTCGATCGCCGGTGTCCCCGGTGCCGCGGGTGAGGTGCGCGTTGACTTCGCCGATACGTCGGGCTCGTCGTGCGGTGCTTTGTTACCGACGGGCAATGTGGTCGATGTGATCGAAGGCGTACGCGTGACGCTGATCGACAACGGGATGCCGGTCGTGGTCATGAAGGCTGCCGACGTCGGTGCGACGGGCTACGAGTCGCCTGAAGAACTCGAAGCGAACGCGGCCGTGCGCGAGTTGATCGAGCGCATTCGCCTAGCGGCCGGACCGCTGATGAATCTCGGTGATGTAAGTGCGCTTACGGTTCCGAAGCTCACACTCGTAGCCGCGCCACGCGAGGGTGGATCCCTCTGTACGCGTACGTTCATCCCGCACCGCTGTCACGATGCGATTGGCGTGCTCGGTGCCGTGAGCGTGGCGACCGCAGCCTTGTTGGCCGGGTCACCTGCGGCGGAGGTCGCCCTGCTTGGCACGGATGGGGGTCCGATCGTGGTCGAGCATCCGACGGGCACGTTCGACGCCGCGATCGATTTCGAGTTGGTCGGTACCACCGTGGTGCTGCGACGCGCGGGCATCATCCGCACCGCCCGCAAGCTGATGGACGGCACGATCTACCCACGAGGGCGAGCCGATAGGCGAGTCCTCAATTAGACACAGCACAATGGTTCGGCCGGCGAAGCCGGCCGCAGGCCACGTCGCGCCGTAGCCGTGACCTATCCGTCGAGCCTCGAAGGACGTTCTGAACATGGAAGCAACGATTCCTGCACCGCATTCCAACCCGCACGCACCCCTCGCGTTCACGCCACCTCCCGGCGCGACCGACGCGCACTGCCACATCTTCGGACCCGGCGACCGCTTCCCGTACTCCGACGATCGCACCTACACGCCCCCCGACTCGGGCATCCACGATTTCGAGAAATTGCAAGCGCGCTTAGGACTCTCGAACGCGGTGTTCGTGCAGGCGAGCTGCCATGGAGTCGACAATTCAGCAATGCTCGACGCGCTGGTCCGTGGCCGCGGTCGCTACGCCGGTGTCGCCATGATCGATGAGCGCTTCACCGACGCGCAGATCCAGGAACTGCACGACGCAGGTGTGCGAGCGACGCGGTTCAACTTCGTGGCTCATCTCGGTGGGGCGCCCGAGCTGCCCGTGTACTGGCGGATCGTGGAGCGCGTCGCGAAGTGGGGATGGCACATCGTGCTGCACTTCGACGCTAAAGATCTCGCGGGCTACTCATCACTGCTCGACGCAATGCCGGTCCCCTACGTGATCGACCACATGGCTCGGGTCGTCGCCGTAGCCGGAGTGGAACAGGAACCGTTCCAGGCACTTCTGACGCTGATGCGTGACGAGCGTTGCTGGGTGAAGATCTCGGGAGCGGAGCGTCTCACCGGCGACGGTGGCACGCCGCCCTATGACGACGTCGTTCCCTACGCGCGCGAACTGATCGCAGCAGCCCCGGACCGGGTGCTGTGGGGGACGGACTGGCCACACCCCAACGTCCGCGCGATGCCCGATGACGGCGACCTCGTCGACCTCCTCGCGCTATTCGCACCCGATGAAGCCGTGCGCAATCGCATCCTCGTGGACAACCCACGTCGCCTCTACCCGCTCAACGCGCCCGTCGAGTGAGATTGGAGTTTCGGTGCACAAGATGTGCACCGATACTCCACGCCGGATTGGCGGTTCAGTTCGTCGGGGCGGTGAAGTCGGGGCGCTCGGTGCGGATTCGCTTGAGTTCCCAGAAGCCGGGGACGCGGGCGACGAGCATGAGCCCGTCCCACAGATCCAGCGCGTCCGCAAGTGGTGGACGCCGAGTGATGACCGGACCGAAGTAACCCACTCGTTTGCCAGCTGAATTGTCGAACCCGACGATGGGAGTGCCAACGTCGTCGCCTGTCAAAGCGAGCCCCTCCTT
Source organism: Acidimicrobiia bacterium (assembly GCA_043720395.1). Lineage (GTDB taxonomy): Bacteria > Actinomycetota > Acidimicrobiia > Acidimicrobiales > JANYDT01 > JANOYY01. Next base: position 14,679 of record JAYSSR010000072.1, on the reverse strand, counting down.
CATCGAGACCCGGATGACCTCGTCCCATTGCTCGTCGTCGGCAGCCGCCGCGTGCGACTCATCGATCCCGCAGGCGCGGAGCACCTCGATGGCTGGCGTCATCGGCGCGCCACCGTTGTGAATGCGCTCGCCCATCGCCGTATAGAGAGCGTCGATCGGTCCGTCTCCCTCCGCGGCGCGGACCGACTCCAGGACCCTCAACAGGTCGTGGGTGTGCTTCACGTTTGCGTAGCGCGGTGAATCGGGCTGCGTGTTGTTCTTGATCAGCAGGCTGATCGGACGCCAGCGGATCTTCAGGTCACGGTGTGGTGCGATGTCGACGGCCCAACGAGACGTCACCCAGCACCACGGTCAAATCGGGTCGATCCAGAAGTCGAGTTCCATGATTCGGGTCTATCACGAGCTTGCGCGAACGGCGTTCGCGAGTGGTTCGAGGAGGCGAACCTCGTAGGGGCCACGCATCGAGAAGATGACGAGGTCGGCACCGGCCTCGCCGAACTGTGCTGCACGCTCGGCGAGTTGGCGCGGGTCGGCGTCGGGCTGCCACATCAAGTGGATCGACCGTCGAATCCTCGACGGGTCACGTCCGGCGTCCGCACAGTGTCCGTCGAGAACGCCGCTCAGGGCCGTCCACGCTGCAACGTCATCGAGGGCGACCACGTCCCAGTGATCGGCGAAGCGGGCGACGCTGCGCAGCGTTCGCTTGGGCCCTTTGCCGCCGATCACGATCGGGACGTGCTGGCGCGGCTTCGGATTGCAGCGCGCATCGGTGAGGTCGTAGTAGTTACCGCGGAAGTTGGTCACCTCGTTGGCGAGCAGTGACGTGATCACCTCAAGCCCTTCGTCGAAGCGGTCGAAGCGCTCGGTCAGCGTGCCGAGCTCAATGCCGTACGCGATCGACTCGGGCTCGAACCAGCCCGCGCCCATACCGAGCCGGAAGCGTCCGCCCGAGAGGTGATTCATCGTGGCGGCCATGTTCGCCGTGACCGCGGGATGGCGGTAGTGCATGCCGTTGACCATGCAGCCGAAGTTCAGACGCTTGGTCTCTCGGGCGAGTGCAGCGAGCAGCGTCCAGCTCTCAAGTATTGGGCCGTCCATCGGCGGGCTGAGCGGGTAGAAGTGATCCATCGTCCAGGCTGACTCGAACACGTCGATCTCGTCGGCGGCCTTCCAGACGGCGAGGAAGTCCTCCCATTCACCGTGCTGTGGGGGTGTCTTGATTGCGTAGGCGACCATGCCCGCAACGTAGCGCGGGTTGCCACGGGTGGTGGTGTCGTCTGCGCGGGCGATTCTCGTCAGCGCGAACGACACCTCCGTTCCCACGACGCGCGTGCGTGCCCTCCGAAGTCGAATCTGTCGCGAGTTATCGTGTCGCGGTTTCGGGAGCAGCATCGCTGCGACCAGGCAGGCGAGCTCGGTAGTACCTACGGCCCGGAGGCGTTCCATAGCGTTCCGGAGTGCGACAGCCAGCTCGTAGGAGGTCGTTGCATCAGGGGGCGAATACATGCGGGTCGTGTCGTAGTCGGCCAAATGTCGCCGACTCTGCAGCTCGCCGAAATTCTTCGCAACGAGTACGAGGTCGGCGCTCGGGGGCGAGGTAAGGCCGAATTCCTTGGTTGCGTCAGTTCCTTTCCTCACGAGCAGGTCGGTGCACTGCTTCATGGTCCTGTGTTCGAATGACCGCACGAACCGGCGAGTTAACCCGGGCACGAGAACATTGCCGTAGGCGTATTCGATGAGTCGGTGAAAGGACGAGTAGTACGAACACGATGTCGACCGTCGACACCATCCTCGCTTCCGCTTCGGGTGTGGTGGGCGAGATCAAGGATCTCGTCAGCAAGCGACATGGGGAAGGACTGCGTCCAGATCCCGGCTTCGCGAGCCTGGTACGAGGTGTGATCTTCGAGGGTCCGACAAATCACGATGACGCGCACGGGTTCTCCTTCGAGCAGTCGATCGAGTTCGGCACGTGCCTGGTGGAACGCCTGGCTCGCTACTTCGTCCCACTCCGAACGGTCGCTGAGTAACACCGCTTCGGCGCAGAGGTCTCCATCGAAGGCATCCAGCATTCGAAACGACCACGCTGTCAGGTGTTCTCCGAAGTCTGCCCGGCCGAGCGCGTCCTGGACGATTGCTGCTGCTTCGAATGTGTCCATGGCGCAGAGGTTACGACGGGTGCATTGCGTTTCAACGAATTGGCACAAGCAACGTCCGCCTTCCGCCCTGAAAGGCCGAGTTGGACGTGGACAGGTAAGTTGCGGTCATGGGAACGATGAACGATGACGAACGCAACGCCTTTCTGTTGGAGCGGCGGCTCGGCAACCTCGCCACCGCACGCGCCGGTGCGGGTCCGCTCCAAGCCCCGATCTGGTACCTGTACACGCCGGGCGGCACGATCGACATCTGCATGGGCGGCTCATCGGCGAAGGCGCGCTGCCTCCGTGCAGCGGGGCGTGCCTCGATGCTCGTGAGCGATGAGGGACGTCCGTACCGTTATGTGACCGTCGAAGGTCCGGTCACCGTGAGCGATCTTGGCGACGCTGCCCGCGACACGATTCGCGCCATGGCAACGCGGTACCTCGGCAAGGCAGGAGGCGAGCAATATGCGGCCGCATTCTCCACCCCCGACGAGGTGATCGTGCGCCTCACGCCCGAGCGGTGGCGCACCGAAATCCTCGGCTGACCAACGCCTACAGGCAGCGCTCGAGGCGGTCGAGGGTACGCATAACGGGGAGGCACTGAGCGACGCTGGCGCTGGGTTCGCGGCCCTCGCTGATGGCGGCAACGAACTCGCGGTCCTGCAGCTCGATGCCGTCGTTTGACAGGGCAACGCCGCTCAGGTCGATCGCCTGATCCTTCCCGTCGATGAGGTCGTCGTAGCGGGCAATGTAGGTGCCGTTGTCGCAGATGTATCGGAAGAAGGTACCAAGCGGACCGTCGTTGTTGAACGAAAGAGACAACGTGCAGATTGCTCCCTTGGGAACAGCGAGACCGATGGTCATGTCCATTGCGATGTTCAATTCGGGATGCATCGGACCCTGCTGCGCCCATGCCTTCGACGCCTCTTGTCCCGTCTGATACTGGAACAGATCGACGGTGTGGCACGAGTGATGCCAGAGGAGATGGTCGGTCCAGTTCCGAAGCTTACCGAGCGCGTTCTTGTTCTCGCGTCGGAAGAAGTAGGTCTCGACCACGAGGTGCTGCAACGTCAGCTCGCCGCCCACGATGCGGTTGTGTATCCATTGGTGGCTCGGGTTGAAGCGGCGCGTATGGCACACCATGGCGGTCATGCCCGTGCGCTCTTGAGCGGCAACGACCGCCTCGCTATCGGCAAGTGAGTCGGCCATGGGGATCTCGATGAGGACGTGCTTGCCCGCTTCCATCACCTGGATCGCCTGGGCGGCGTGCATCTGCGTTGGAGTGGTGAGAATGACCGCGTCGACGCCCGGTTGCGCGAGCGATTCCGCAAGGTCGCCGGTGTGGTGGGGAATACCGAACTCGGCCGCAAACGCCGCGGTATCGGCGGGATTGCCACCGGTAATGCTGACGACGTCGACGTCATCGATACGCTGCAATCCGGCGATGTGACGTCGGGCGATTGCACCCTCTCCGGCCAGAACAATCTTCATTTCGAGTACTCCCACGGTCACGAGCAAGGTCCACGGGCGACCTTCACCGGACCGGCAGCAAGACTACCGGCGAGCCCACGATCGGTGTCTCGCGCTGTGCCTCAGGCCTGCGTCCACGACGAGCCCGACGTGTACCTTCGCAGCGCAGCACGGAAGGTCGCGGCGGCGACAGCTGCGAGGATGAGCGTGACCGCCACGAAAGCCAGTGGCACCGGCAGGTCGAGATGCTGGATGAGCTCCCCTGGTACGGACGCCACGAATGCCGCGGAGAGGACTCCCGCCACGATCGCGTAGAAGACCGCCATCATGACGAGACCGGACCGCACTCCGAGGACGCGACGCGCCGCCATCTCCGCTGCAACAGCGGTTGGGTGCCGGGTCATGTTTTCGACTCGACAACGGCTTGTCGGTAGATCGACGCGATGACGTCCTCAAGCGGCGGGTCCACGACCGTGAGGTCCGACACCGCGGTACCGACGAGGAGAAGATCGAGCACCGTACGCACGGTCGTGGTGGAGGTATCCACAGAGAGTTTCATCGCAACGTCGCTGTGGTCGATCACGCCGATACCCGGTGCCGTTGGCGCGCTGACGGGCTCGCTCAGCGCAACTTCGATGACCTTCGTGGACATCAGTCTTCGACGCATGGCCGCGACCTCGGCGTCATAGATCACCTCTCCTTGGTTGATCACAATGGCGCGCTTCGCAACGTGCTCGATGTCTGCGACGTCGTGCGACGTGAGGAAGACCTGGTGCCGTGTTGCTCGTTGATCCGCAGGAGCAGTTCCCGCCTTCTCCACGAACCCGAGATCCTCTTCCTGGAAGAACCCACAATCGGTCTGGATCTCCTGTCGAAGCAACGGTTCCGAGCTGGACGCCGCGGCGCATTTTCTGCGTTGGGCCTGCGTGCAGGCCGTAAGGTTCCGTGGCGTGACCATCGTTCGCACGCTTGAGGAACTGCACGCCCTCTACGACACGGCGGTTCCGATCGCAGTAACCAAGGAGCTGGACCACCTCACGCCCTTGCACTGCGAGTACGTGGCCGCGTCGCCATTCGTCGTGGTCGCGACGTCGGGTCCGGGTGGCCTTGACTGTTCGCCGCGTGGTGATCCGGCCGGCTTCGTGCGCGTGGTCGACGAACGCACACTGTTGCTACCGGATCGGCGCGGAAACAACCGACTCGATACCTTGCGCAACCTTGTGGGTGATCCACGGATTTCGCTGCTGTTTCTGGTGCCCGGCATCGGCATCACACTGCGCGTGAGCGGCACGGCCGAGATCACGACCGATCCGACGTTGCGAGCGAGTTTCGATGTGGGCGGAAAGGTTCCCGCAACGGTCGTGGTGGTGACCACATCGGCGGTTTACACGCAGTGTCCGAAGGCTCTCATCCGGTCGCACCTGTGGGACTCATCGCACTTCCGCGACCCATCAGAGCTGCCATCGGTTGGCGACATCATGACGTTCATCACGGCGGGCGATTTCGACGGTGCGGCGTACGACGCGGCCTACCCCGAGCGCGTCCGTCAGACGATCTACTGACGCCGAATCCGTTTGGTACGGAGTTAGCCGGTACCAAGTACGATCAAGCCATGTCTGTTCAGGAGTATCTCGTTTCAACATCCGGGCAGGTGTCGCTTCCTGCCGCGGTTCGCCATCGCTGGCATCTTGACAACGGTGGCCCGGTCGACGTCATCGATCTCGGTTTCGGCGTGCTGACCGTACCGAAGGGAAAGGGACGCAGACTCCTCAGCGACCTGCTTCCGCGGGACGCGCATGCGGCGTTCGTTGCGTCTCTTGCCACTGACCCCGACCTCGCGACCACGTGAAGAAGGCGGTCCTCGACGATCACCTCCTCCGTGACGTACTCGCCGACGAGATCGGTTCACCGCTCGCCCGACTGTTAGCAACCCACTCGCCCTGCACAACGAACCTCTATCTCCTTCGCCTCTGCAAGAGCGTCGTTTCCGCTCGCGGTGGCCAGCTCACGGGATCGTGGACGCAGGAGCAGCGCATCGCTCTCGGCCGCAAGCTGGTGGTCGCCACGTCGTCCGTTGAAATTGTTCCGATGCAGATCGTTGCAATGCGGATGGCGGAGATTGCCGGTGTGCAACGAGTATCCATGCTCGGTGCGGAAGCGGTCGCCGCGGCAGGACATCTCGACGCGTCGCTCGTTGTCTGGACGGGCGACGATGGGCTCGGCATCCGGGCGGCCGCGAAAGCGTCACGAGTCGCGTACCGAACAATCCGGCAGTAGGGCCGACGGGCCCGCAGCATCGACTATCTGCGTGGCTCTGACTTCGGTCCCACGTAGACACGGTAGAGCAATCGTGGTCTACTCGCCCCGTCCAATCTTCTCGTAGCGTCAAAGTTCGGAGCCTTCATGTCCATCGTGCTCATCACCGGTTGTTCCACCGGATTCGGTCTTCACACAGCAATCGCGTTCGCCCGCAACGGCGACACCGTCGTTGCGTCGATGCGAAACACCGCGAAGTCCGAAGCGCTGCTGAAAGCGGCGGAGAGTGCTGGTGTGCAGGTCGAGGTCGTTCAGTTGGACGTTACCGACGATGCCTCTGCGAACGCCGCCGTGGCTGACGTACTGGCTCGCCACGGGCGCATCGACGTGCTCGTGAACAACGCCGGTGTCGCGTTCTCGGGTGCCGTCGAGGACTATCCCGATGCGTTGGCCCGCCAGAACATCGAGACGAACTTCTGGGGACCCGTCCGAATGGCTCGCCTCGTCTTGCCGGGCATGCGGGCGCAGGGGAGCGGTGTCGTGGTCAACGTCGGCTCGATCATTGGCAGACTCCCAGCCTTTCCCGCTTATGGGTTCTACGCGGCAGGCAAGCACGCGATTGGTGCTCTTTCCGAGTCACTCGCGGGTGAGGTTGCACCCTTTGGCATTCGTGTTCTCTGTATCGAGCCTGGCTATTACGACACGGCATTCACGCAGATGGTCGACGGGATGCTCGAGTCGATCGACGCGACATCTGCCTACGCAGATCTCACCAAGTTCATGCTCGATTTCAGCAAAGGCGCGCTGGAGAATGGCGGGAATCCGGCCGACGTTGGCGCGGCGATCGTGGCTGCAGTCGGCAATCCCGAGAGTCCATTGCATGTAATCGTTGGCGCTGACGCGGAAGCCTTTATCGAGCTCTGGAAGAGCACGGGCACGTTTGAGACCTTTATTCCGGCTGCCAACGCGATGCTTTTCGGATAAACGCCGTCGCGCAACACGCCACTGCGGAACCCCGGCGCTGGTCCGGGCCTGGCTCGTCAGGCGTTGCGCTCGCTGAAATAGGGCCGTTCGCCACGGGTGGTCACTCGCCAGCCGGAGCGGGTTTCGGGGAAGTAGTCCCAGCTGGCGTGATGCTGTACGCAGCGGTTGTCCCACAGCGTGAGCGTGTGCGGCTCCCACTGGATTCGACACTGAAAATCGACGCCGAGCGCGATGTGGTCGAAGAGCATGCTGAGTAGTGCAGCGCTTTCCGCCTTTGAGACGCCCTTGATGCGATCGGTGAATCCACTGTTCACATACAGAGCCGTCCGGCCGGTCAACGGGTGTGTGCGAGCAATCGGATGAACGTTCGTCGGGAACTGCTTCGCCGATTTGCTCCCATAGGAACCGCGCCACGGGAGATCGCCCGCATGGATCGCATCGAGCCCAGCGAGGAACGTCTGCATCGGTGCCGACAACGCCTCCCACGCCTGGTACATCGATGCAAACGCCGTGTCGCCACCACACGATGGCGTGACCTCGATACGGAGCATCGACACGCCCGGTGGTTCCTCGTCACACGACACATCGGTGTGCCAACCCTCGCCCGCTGCATAGCGAGAGGTCGCGTCGGCGTGGATCCGCAGGGCTTCGGGGTGATCATCGTCGGGATACGCGGGATGAACATGGAGCGGTCCCATCCTCCGTCCGAACGCGATCTGTTCTTCAAGCGTCATACGCTGGTCGCGCACTGCGATCACGCCTCGCTCCGCAAGGAGCAGTCTCAGTTCGTCCAGTTCCAAGTCGCTCAGGTCCAGCAGCCGAACGCCACTCAGCACCGTCCCAACGTGCCTGCTCAGGTCCTGTCGCTGCGTCTGAATCAGTATCGACATCACATCACCTCCGAAAATGGCACTAGACAGTGCCGCGTATGACACCTTAGAGTGCCAAGCATGATTCTGTCCAGCGCGACTATCGGTGGCGAGTCCGAGATTGTCGATGCTCCTTACGATGCAAGCGCAGCGTTGCGACGCCGCGTGCTGCGAGCCGCGAGGCACCTGATCGCGCAGCGCGGACTGGGCGTGTCGATGGACGAGATCGCCGAAGCGGCCGGTCTCGGACGCCGCACACTCTTCCGACACTTCGAAAACCGAGACGAGCTTGTGGCCGCGGCACTTGCCTCGGCCCTTGACTGGTATGGCGCACAGCTTGATCGGGTGACAACGTCTGATCAGCCGCTCGATGAGTGGCTCCGAGATCTCGTGGCGAGAGTGCACGAGATCCACGGACACGCGGGGCGAGGGCTTTGGGAGATAGCGGCATCGGACGAAGGGCAGCTCAGTGCACAGCTCGCTGTCGTCAACCAGCGACGCCGAAACGAGCGTCGCAACGTCACACAGGCAATCGCGCGGGCGGCGTGGCGACGCGCGGGCGGGACCGGGCGCTGCCCCGAGATCATCGCGGACGCATGCGCGCTTACGATTTCTTCGTTCGTCACTCATTCCATGATGAACGACTATGAACGGGAACCGCAAGCGGTCGTACGATGCACCGTTGCGCTGCTGAGCGCGCTGCTGCGCACCGAGGTCGACCGCACGATCAGCAGCCGCACGACGAGCACCCGGACCAACACCCGACCAGTCATCCGAACGAAGGCACGCCGTGGCTGAAGCCATCCGTTTCCACGAGCACGGCACACCTGACGTGCTCCGCCTCGAATCCGTCGACGTCGCTGCACCGGGCCCCGGCGAGGTACGGGTCCGTCACCACGCTGTCGGCGTGAACTTCGCGGACACCTACTTCCGCAGTGGCATCTACCCCGCCCGACTCCCCTCAGGACTCGGCGTCGAAGCCAGCGGCGTGATCGAAGACGTCGGCCCCGGCGTCTCGTCGTTCGCCGTCGGCGACCGGGTCACCTATACGGGAAGCCCGCTTGGCGCTTACAGCACTGAGCGCACCATGCCGACCGACTCGCTCATCAAACTTCCGGCGTCGATCGGTTTCGACACGGCTGCCGCGATGACGATGCGCGGTCTCACGGCTGCCTATCTCCTGCGTCGCATCTGGGCACTGTCGGCCGACGACACGGTGTTGTTCCACGCAGCGGCAGGCGGCGTCGGACTCGTGTTCGGCCAGTGGGCGGCGATTCTCGGCATCAGGGCCATCGGCACGGTGTCGAATCCGTCGAAGGTCGCCATCGCATCCGCTCATGGGTACGCGCACGTCATCGACACGAGCAGCGACGATGTCGTGGCCAGCGTCCGGGACCTTACGGGGGGCCGTGGCGTGAGCGTCGTGTACGACGGCGTAGGTCGGGACACGTTCGAAACCTCGATGCGCTGCCTCGGACGGCGGTCGTTGCTCGTCTGTCTCGGTACTGCGTCGGGGCCCGTTCCTCCGATCGATCCGCCCGAACTCGTCCGGCGGCGATCTGCCTATGTGACGCGGCCTGCACTTGCCGATTACATCGCCGATCCGGCCGAACGCACGGAGTTGGCCGGGGAATTGTTCGGTCATGTCGCCGCAGGTCGAATCCGCATCGAGATCAACCAGCGCTTCTCCTTGGCCGACGCCGCCGACGCCCATCGCGCACTCGAATCCCGGACAACAACCGGTTCGTCCATCATCGACCTCACGCTGCCCTCCTCGTCGACACAGCAGAATGAATCGAGCGTCGAAGCCGGTCACCGGACATCGCCGCGCCGCAGCAGTGATGTATCCGCAGAGCCTCTCGGGAGCTGACATGACAAGCACACTGATCGTCGAGCCCCTGACGCCAGCCCTCGGCGCTGAGATCACGAACATCGATCTCGCTGAAGTCGCCCACAACGCAGACTTGTTCGGCGAAGTTCGCGAGTTGCTCCTGCAACACAAGGTGCTCTTTTTCCGTGAACAGGAGCTCGCACCGGCGGACCACGTGGCGTTCGCCGAGCGGTTCGGACCCCTCGAAGGGCACCCGATCCAGCCGTCGCACCCCGACCACCCAACGTTGCTTCTGATACATCGCCAGGCGGAGCGCTCGACGTATGAAAACGTGTGGCACACCGATGCGACGTTTCGTGCCGAGCCGCCTATGGGGGCCGTCCTGAAGTGCGACGAATGTCCTCCTCTCGGCGGCGACACCATGTGGGCGAACATGGCGCTCGCCTACGAGCGCCTCCCCGACAGGTTCAAGGAGCGCATTGGAGATCTTCGTGCACAGCACAGCATCGAGCACTCCTTCGGTGGCGCACTGACGCCGGAGAAGCGCGCTGCGCTCGTGGCCGAGAACCCGCCAGCCGAACACCCAGTCGTGAGAACCCACCCGGTCACCGGCGAGCAGGCACTCTTCGTCAATCAGGGGTTCACTACACACTTCGTGAACTTCCAACGCTTCGACCGCATCCGGGTAGGTCTCGATTTCACGATGGAGTCGAACCACCTCATGAATTACCTGCTCAGTCAGGCGTCGATACCCGAATACCAGGTTCGGCTTCGGTGGCGACCGGGAACCGTTGCCGTGTGGGACAACCGAGCTACGCAGCACTACGCCGTGCACGATTACTGGCCGCACCCGCGCAAAATGGCCCGCGCGACGATTGTCGGTGAGCGTCCGAGCTGAAGGGTCGTTTTGACCGCGTACGGGTGCCCGTTGTCTCGAACGTTGTGGGCGGGCCGTGATCAGGGCAGTTCCACTCTTGGCATCCCGGACTCGATGCGGCGGAGGGACTCGACCGTGCTGCGGGTCATGAGCGGGTCGACGCCGAATTCGGTAAGCATGTCCGCGGTGGCTTCCATCTCGTGGAGGCGTCGAAGCGAATGTTCGTAGGTACCTTCGACGATGCGACGAAGGAATGCCTCGTCGGCGACCGCGAACTGCCCGACGAGGTTCTCCCACGTCTCGTCTGCGAGGCCCGCTGCCCTGGCCGCCTGCATCGACTCGATGAGCAGCGCGGCGAAGCCTTTGATGACGACGCTGCGCAGCAGTTTGCGCGTGGCAGCCTGACCCGCTCGATCGCCGGAATTTTCGACGGGCATGCCGACTGCACCGAAGAGTTCAACGAAGCGTGTCGCACCGCTGCCACTCACGAGTGCTGGGGTGCGGACGCCCTTACTGGGCACGGGCGACATCAGTGCAACGTCGGCGAACTTCACATCGACCGTCGCGGCGATCGCGCCAAGACGTTGTTTGAGGCCGGCTGCCGACGTTGAGAAGTCCGCGTAGAGCGCGCCCGGTGGGATGGATTCGAGTGCCTGCGAGATCGCGTCGAGAGCGTCAGCGGCAGCCGTAAGCGCGCAGATGACCGTGGCTCCGTCGACCGCCTCGACGGGTGTCACGCAGCGGGTGACGCCCGGTGGTGTTCGGACGTCGCGCGGATCGTAAGCGCGCACATCAATGCCTGCGGCAGCGAGGTCGGCGGCGATCGCGCCGCCTGCCTCGCCGAGCCCGAACACCGCTGCTCGAAACGTCACCGGAACTGCCAGACGCGACGAGTTGTACCACTGGCCAGCATGGTCGGACGCGGCCACCAGCGTCGGTTGCGGCTCTCAAACCACCCAATCGAACCACCCGATCGACCAAATCGACTATTGGGTGGTTCGATTGGGTGGTTTGATTCGAAGTCGAAGAATTCCACGGTCTCAATCTCAGCCGAGGTCGGCGAGCGTGTCGACGTAGACGACGCCGAGCGATGCCAGTGTGGCCCGCAGGCCGTAGATGTCGACGCCCAGCTCGCCCGCGTTCAACCGCGAACGGGTGGCCGCCTCCTTCGCGATTCGAGCCTTCGACAACGCCAGCGCCTCCTCTGCTTCGGCGCGCGCCACGATCACCACGCCGTCGTCATCGGCACACACGACATCGCCCGCGTGGACGATCTGCTCGCCGAGAACGACCGAAAGATTGACCGAACCGGGCGTCGCCTTCACGGTGCCCTGGCACGACACATGTTGCGACCACACCGGGAATCCCATCGAGCGAAGATCGGCGGTGTCACGAACGCCGGCGTCGATGACGAGTCCGCCGACTCCTCGAGCCATCAGCGATCCCGCCAACAGGTCGCCGAACATCCCATGGGTCGACGGTGCCGTGTTCGTGACGACGAGGATGTCGCCCGGCTGGCACATCTCGACGGCGGCGTGGATCATGAGGTTGTCACCCGGATGGCACGACACCGTGACCGCCGAGCCCGCAATGGAAGTTCCCTGCTGAATCGGCCGGAGGTGCGGGCCGACGAAGCCGCGGCGTCCGATCGCCTCGTGCACCGATGCCGTGCCGATGCCCGCGAGGGCGTCGATCACCTCGGACGCTGCCCGCTCGATATTTCGAACGACGAGATGCTGTGCGCGCATATGAACTAGCCCTTTGTGTTTGTGGCGGCGAGGTTCGCGTCGAGACGCGGGAACACGCGGCGGATGTTTGTGTCGTAGATCTTCACGCGCTCGGCGTCGGTGAGCGAGCCCGCCTCGATGTAGCGCTTCGTGTCGTCGAAGTAGTGGCCCGTTTCGGGATCGATCCCACGGACCGCGCCGACCATCTCCGATGCGAAGAGGATGTTGTCGACCGGAATGACCTTGAGCAGACAGTCGATGCCGGCCTGGTGGTACACGCACGTGTCGAAGAAGACGTTGCGCAAGACGAGTTCGTCGAGCGGTGGCTTCTTCATGTCCTGCGCCATGCCGCGGAAGCGTCCCCAGTGGTACGGGACGGCGCCGCCGCCGTGCGGAATGATCAGGCGCAGCGTCGGAAAGTCCTTCAACACGTCCGACGTCATCATCTGCATGAACGCGGTCGTGTCTGCGCCGAGGTAGTGCGAGCCGGTGGAGTAGAAGTGGTCATTGCACGTGGCGCTCACGTGGACCATGGCGGGCACGTCGAGTTCGCACATCGCCTCGTAGAGCGGGTACCACGAGCGGTCGAACAGGGTCGGACCGTTCCACCAGCCACCCGACGGATCGGGGTTGAGGTTGAGGCCGATGAACCCCATCTCCTCGACGCATCGGCGGAGCTCGCGCACGGAGCCATCGATCGCTGCGCCGGGCGACTGGGGCAACTGACAGACGGGCGCGAAGTTCGCGGGGTAGAGGTCGCACACGCGACGGATGAGGTCGTTGCAATGCTCCGTCCAGTACGTGGACGTATGAATGTTGCCGACGTGGTGGCCCATCGCGCTGGCCCGTGGCGAGAAGATCGTGAGGTCGGTGCCCCGCTCGCGTTGCAGCTTGAGCTGGGCGCCTTCGAGGGAGTCGCGGATCTCGTCGTCGGAGATCGTGATGTCTCCCTTCTCGCCGATGTGGCCGGGATCGTTCTTCAGGGCCGCGAGCTGTTTGTCCCGGTAGTCGTTGAGCTGCTTCGGGGCCGTGGTGTAGTGACCGTGGCAGTCGATGATCATGTCGGTCCTCGCTCAAGTTGGCTCAGTCACTGACTGATTCAACAACGGAACCGGTAGAATACCGGCCCGATCAACGAGGTAAGGAGTCGTCGGTGCTAGCAGCGTCAGGGTCAGAGACCGGACTCGTGCCCTCGGCAGCACTATTGGCCGAAAGCTTCGAGGACGTGCCGGGAACGTTCTTCTTCAACGGACGCCGCAGTCGCCAGGGCTACGAGCTGAACATGTTCTGCATGTCCTTGTTGAAGGAGGCCAACCGTGAGCGGTTCCGGGCCGACGAGGGTGCCTACCTCGACGGGTTCGCGCTCACGCCGGAGCAGCGCGCAGCCGTGCTCAATCGGCAGTGGATCACCATGCTCGAACTGGGCGGGAACATCTACTACACGTTCAAACTCGCGGCCTGCGACGGCATGACCTTCCAGCAGTTGGCAGCCCTGCAGACTGGCGTCACAGAGCAGCAGTATGTGGACATGATGGTCGGCGGCGGGCGGTCTATTGATGGCAATCGATCCAAGGAAGATTGGTCAAATCGTGGCTGAGATTGTTGGCGGTATCGGATGCTCGCACGTGCCGGCGGTAGGAGCTGCGCTGGATAAGGGCAAGTCGGGAGATCCGTATTGGGTGCCTTACTTCGCCAAGACGGAGCCGCTCAAGAAGTTCGTGGCGGATCTCAAGCCCGACGTCGCAATCATCGTGTACAACGATCATGCGTCCACGTTCTCCCTGGAACTGATTCCAACGTTTGCGCTCGGGATGTCGGATCGATTCCTGGTCGCCGACGAGGGCTTCGGGCGGCGTCCGGTCCCCGACATCGAAGGACACCCCGAGTTGGCGTGGCATCTCGCCGAGTCGCTCGTGCTCGACGAGTTCGACCTCACGCTGGTGAACAAGCTGGAGGTCGACCACGGATTGACCGTTCCGCTTTCGGTCACGTGCGGCCAGCCCGATGCATGGCCGTTCAAGGTGATTCCGCTGTGTGTCAACGTTGTTCAATACCCGATTCCGACGGGAAATCGATGCTTGCGATTGGGTGAGGCAATCGCTCGCGCGGTTGCCTCGTTTCCGGGCAATGAGCGCGTCGTCGTGTTCGGTACGGGTGGTCTATCACACCAGATTTCCGGCCAGCGAGCGGGTCTGATCAATACAGCGTTCGATGCGCACTTCCTGGATTTGCTTGTGGACGATCCGACCGCTGCAGCGGCGATTCCGCACCTCGATTATGTGCGCGAAGCGGGAGCGGAAGGCATCGAGATGGTCATGTGGCTCGTGATGCGCGGTGCGCTGACCCCGACCGTGCGTGAGGTCTACCGCGCGACGCATGTGCCAACGTCGAATACTCACAACGGGTTGCTCGCGCTGTCCCCTCAGTACGAACAGAGCGACTACCCGAACGGCTGACGACGTTCACGCGACGATTGAAGGTGTCGTCCGCGCTGGCGAAAGTCGTGCCCGCAGCGGGCGCGGGCCAC
>JAYSSR010000071.1:0-27064 GCA_043720395.1 Acidimicrobiia bacterium | reverse complement strand
CCCGCCGCGCAACCGCTCCCACCACTGACGTTCGCGGTACAACCGGTACGTCCGCGGTACGTTCGGGCGCACCAAGTGCACCGCAAGCGGACGCGATGCACCGCGACGAAGCGTTGGCCTGGCCTGCGGCCGCGGCCAGACTCGGCCTCACCGCAGAATGGCATGCGCGCCTACAAGCGCCCCTGCCCCTCGACCACCTCGCGTTCGAGGCGTGGATCGCGATCGCCCCGCGTCTGCTCGGCGTCCAAGTCGCGAGCGCAGCTCACCCGGCCATCGCTGCCATCCGCACCTTCATCGACGCGCTCGCGGCGAGCGCGAGCGAAACTCAAACAGCGCACGAGCCGAGCCCAAACGATGCGGCCGCTCGCATCGACGCGGCCCTGAACGCGATCACCCCACCAGGCCGCGGCGTCGCAGTGGTCGACGATTCGGGCACCCGTGGCCGACGCTGGCGCGCGGTGATCATCACCGGCTGCGAAGAGGGAGTACGGCCACCGCGGCCCGACGCCGTTGTGCCGTATTACGACCTCGACCTCCTCGATGGTCCCGACGTTGCCGACGTCACGGAGCGTCACCGGCGTGCAGCCGCCGATGCGCGAACACAGTTCGACTTCGTGTGCTCACGGGCGACGGAGCGCGTCATCGCAATCGCATCACCTGAGCCGGGTGTCCTCATGAGCAGGTTCCTCGAAACGATCGTGGCGCGAGTCCCTCACCTGCCGCACACGACCCAGCGTCCACTGACCGCTATCGCCACAACGAAAACCGATAGACCTTTCCGGTCCGGGCCCATCCGCGCATCAGCGTCATCGCTGGAGACGTTCCAGAATTGCCCGCTGCAGTTCACGATCCGCTATGTCCTCGGCGTCGATACGCCGAGCGGCGTGCAGGCGGCAGTTGGCACACTTGTGCACGAAATCCTCGAGAAATTCCTCGATCCCAAGATCAACGGGCCGCGCACGCGAGAACGACTCGCGGAGATCCTCGATGATATGTGGACAGATGATCTGTTCACCTATCGGGCGCAGGCCGCGGAGTATCGGTCTCGCGTGGCAACAATGCTGCTCTCAACGTGGTTCGAACGGGAGGCCGCGGCGGCAACCGACGTCGCCCGGGTCGAACACCGCTTCGAGATCGCCGTTGCGGGGCATACGTTGTCCGGCTTCATCGATCGGGTCGATCGTCACCCCGCCTCCGGCGACGGACCCGACGAACTTGAGGTGATCGATTACAAGACTGGGAGTTGGAAGACCGGCAAAGCAGGCGAGGAGAACCTTCAGCTCGGTACGTACTACCTCGCCGCGAAGCGAGACCCCGAACTCGTGGCTCTCGGCGAACCGACTCGCCTCCGACTGCACTTCGTGGACGCCGGCAAGGACGCCTGGCAGACCATCGGGCCCGATCACGAGGCGATGTGGGAAACCGCGATCGCTGAGGCGCTGGTCGGCATCGAGGGCGAAGAGTATGAGCCCGCGCCCGAAGCCGAGTGCGAGTACTGCGACTACCAACGCCTCTGCCCGATCCAGCGTGAAGGTCGGCTCGTGCCCCTCATGCCCGCCACCCAAGCCAAACCATGACCGCACAGATGAACCCAACCGCGGAGCAGCGCATCGCAATCGACGCGCCCGAGGGGCCGGTACGGGTCATCGCCGGAGCGGGGTCCGGCAAGACCGCCGTGATGGCGCTGCGCATTGCGACGCTGATCGAACGTGGCCGTAGGCCGGACGAAATCCTTGGGCTTACCTTCTCCAACAAGGCGGCTGAGAACCTCCGCCGAAGGGTGGCCGACGAGGTCGGCGGTGGCATCGACGTGCTCGTGACGACCTATCACGGCTTCGGCGCGTCCATCGTGAACGAGTTCGCGGAAGCCCTCGGCTTCGACCGTGTCCCGGCGCTCATCGACCGCGCCTCTGCGTTTCAACTCCTCTATGGAGCGCTCGACCAGGTGGTGTTCGAGCGTCGCAAGGTCGGACGCGTCGCGCACCTCGCAGCCTCTGCTTTACGCCTCGCGTCGCAATGTTCCGACCACCTCGTGCCGATTGCTCGTGTCATCGAAGATTGCGACGCGATCGTGGACGATCTCGACATCGTCGAGCAGGTCCGCAACGCTGCGAGAGGCAGACGCGACCTTGCCCGTCTCGTCGAGATCTATTCGCAGGTGAAATCAGAACGAGGCTTCATCGACTTCGGAGACCAGATCGCGCTGGCCGTCGAGGCACTACGGCTCGACGACGTCCGCGCAACCGCGATGCGGGAGCGTCATACTGTCGTACTCCTCGACGAGTACCAGGACACGAACTTCGCGCAGCGTCGACTTCTGCAACTCCTCTATCCGCCGGGTTCCCCGGTGACCGCGGTGGGCGACGACATGCAGTCGATCTACGCCTTCCGCGGTTCGCATCTCCGCAACCTGTTCGACTTCGCTTCCCACTTCGGCGTGGGCGCTCGTGACGGCCTCGCTGGCGTCGTGACGGAAGCGGCTCTCACCACGAACTTTCGCTCGGGACCGCAAATTGTTGCGGTCGCCAACGCTGTGCATGCCACCGTCGTCACGGCCAAGGACAAGGCTCTTGTAGCTCGCGAGAACGCCCCGCCAGCGGTGGTTGAAGCAGTGCTTTGCGCCGATGAACTCGCCGAGGCAACCATGGTTGCCAACTGGATTTCCGACCGTGGCGCGCCATGGGACGAGACCATCTTTCTCGGCCGCAAGCGAAAGATCTTCCCGCTGATCGCCGACGCACTGACTGCCCGTGGCATCCCCGTTGAGATCCTCGGCATCGGCGGATTACTGACCCGTCCGGAGATTGTCGATGTGCTCGCGTGGCTCGAAGTGCTCGCGCTCGACGACGCAAACGTCGCGTCCTTGCGACTGCTGCGTTCACCGCTGCGCAACGTCGGCATGCATGACCTCGCCGCGCTCGCAGCTCACGCTCGAACACTGGCCCGCCTTCACGCACCCGACGAATCGCACCCCAACGTGCAGTTGCTCAGCGCGCTCGATTCCGTCGACGCGGTGCCGGGCCTCAGTGCCGAAGCATGGCAGCGGGTCAAGACGCTGCTGGCTGATCGGGCGATGTTGCTGCGTCGATTGGACGATCTCCGACTGCCCGACCTCGTCGAGGCCATCATCGAAGTGGAACGTCTTCGCGACCGCGTCGATGCGGTCGGCATGGAAAACCTGCTTCGCTTCCTCGACGTTGCCGAGCGGTTCGTGTCCCTCGACGGCGCGCCGACCGTCCGGTCGTTCCTCGACTATCTCCAGCTGGTGATGGACGGTGAAGACGAACCGGCCGAAGCGGTCCCCAGCGCTAACGCCGCGGTGCGTATCATGACAATCCACCAGGCCAAGGGGCTTGAGTTCAACAATGTCGTGATCGCGGGGCTGGCCGGTTCGAAGAAGTCGAGTTCGATCTTTCCCGACGAGCGCATCTCCGAGAACGGCGCGACGCAGATGGAGGTGCTTCCGCTGTGGCTCCGCGAGGACCACGACGGCGTCACCGGGCCACCGCGGTCCAAGGCAGAAATGGATACCCAGAAGGCTCACGCCGATGGCATGCGCGCAGATGAAGAACGGAGGTTGCTCTACGTCGCGGTGACACGGGCCAAGACACGGCTGCTCGCGAGCGCTGCGCACTGGTACAGCGGGCCGGTCGAACCGCAGGGACCATCTGCGTTCTACGAGCTGATCACTGCACAAACCGACCATGTGATTGAGCACCTCCCTCGGGCCGCGCCGAGCATCGCGAACCCGATGGTCGAACGCCGCCGACGCCTCGCCGACGCGCAGCGTCAGCAGTCAGCGGACTCGCTGGTGCCCATCGAAGCGCCGAAGCGTCGACCGAAGCGACTCTCGCCCGACCAAGGGTCGATGCTCGACGCCAACACTGAGCTGAGCAGCGTCCAACGATCGGCAGCGGCAGTGCCCGACGTGCTCTCCGTGTCGGATCTTGCGACGTTCGCCCGGTGTCCGAAACAGTTCGAATGGCGCGTCATCAACCCGCTGCCGACCCGCCGTTCGCGTGCCGCCGAGGTGGGCACCGACGTCCATGAGCGCATCGCATTCATCGCCAGCGGGGGCCGGCCGCTCGACGCCGAACCCGACGACTCCACCGGCAACTCGGCAGACCCCCGCGCCGAGGCTTCGCGGTACGTTGACGCGCTCGCGGTACGTTCGGCGTACGTGGAACGTACCGCGAACGACAGAACGTACCGCGAAGCAGAGGAACTGGTCGCGACGTTCACACAGTCGCACTGGGCGGGCCGCGCCGCGACTTCCGTCGAGGTGCCGTTCGCGATTGCGATCGGAGGCACGGTGCTGCGTGGCCGCGTCGACGCTCGCTACGACATCGGCGGCGTCACTCACATCGTCGACTTCAAGACTGGTCGCGAACCCGACGCCAGCGACGCGGGGCGCAACGTGCAGCTCGACGTCTACGGGCTCGTCGCAGCGGACCAGTGGGGGGTGAACCCGGCCGCGTTGGCGACATCGTACGTGTACGTACAACAGGCGAGCACGCGGGACGTGACTACTGCATGGTCCGCAGAACGACATGCGGAGACCCGAGCCGGACTCGAAGGCATCGAGCGACGGCTGCAACAGCGACGTTTCGACGCCACTCCCGGACCGTGGTGCACGTCGTGCGACTTCGCCCCGACATGCCCAGCAGCGTCGACGCGACAACAATGACGTCGTGCGCCTGACCCCTCCACCCGATGCACCGTGGTGGCACACGGAGTTCTTCCGGATAGTCGACGCTCCGACCATCGACCTCGGCCGCGCCGCTTGGGTTCTCGGCGCCCACCGCAGCTCACTCGTGAACGACTCCGAGGACGTCGAGCATGGACTGGCCGACCTCGACGCGCTGGCGACACGCCGTCCCGCGACTCTGGAGGGCTGGCGTCGGCTCCTGTTCGTTGACCTCGCCCTGAGCGGAAACGGGATCGAGTATCACGACGTCCGCAATTCATTCCTGCCCGACGTCCTCACCCGCCGTGTCGGCATCCCGATTTCGATCGCAGTGCTGGGCATGGAGGTCGGACGTCGAATGCGGCTCGACCTCGACGGCATCGGTATGCCCGGGCATTTCTTGCTGGGCTACCGATTGGGCGACGCCACCCGCTACCTTGACCCGTTCAACGGCGGTGCCGAGCTGACCGACCACGAACTTGTCGCGCGTTTTCGCTCAATGTTCGGCGACGATCAGCAGTTCCATCCGTCGTACCTCGCGCCATCCTCGCCTACGCAGATCCTGATCCGCATGCTGGCGAATTTGAAGCAGAACTACGCGCTCTCACGAGATTTGCAAGGGCTGCGCGATGTGTTGCGATTGCGGTCCTGTCTGCCCGGAATTCCGATCATCGAAGTGCGCGAGCTCATCCGCCTGCATCACGCGTTCGGTGACATCGACGAGTCGATGCGCGTGATCGCCGAGGCGGAGCGCGCGGACCCGGATTCGGCCGACGTGCTCGACCTCGAACGAGCACGAGTGCTCGCATCGTTCAACTAACGCGGGTCACCGACGCCGCCGCGCGAGAGTGGCCCGATGAAAGTCGCTCCAATTCGCACCCTCCCGCACGACAAGATCGAGATCGAATACGACGGTCCGATTGTGCGCGTGTGGCTCAACCGTCCGAACATTCTGAACGCGCTCGACACCGACGTGCTCGAAGGTATCGCGGACGTGTTCACCGACCTGAACCGGGCGTTCGGCGTGCGGTGTGTGATCCTCGGAGGGCGGGGACGCGCCTTCAGTGCCGGCGCGGATCGCAAGGCGTCTCCCGGTGCCGACCGTATGAGCGCCGAGTCGGGCGCGTCGGATCGTGAGCGCCGTTGGGCGAGTCAGGTCGGGCTACGTGCCTGCGCAGCGATAGCGGAGTGCGACATCCCGACGATTGCTCGTGTGCAGGGTTGGTGCGTCGGCGGTGGGCTCGGTCTCGCGGTGTCGTGCTCGTTCCGCATTGCCTCGGCGGACGCCATGTTCTCCATCCCGGAGGTCGACCTCGGCATCCCACTGTCATGGGGTTGCACGCCGAGGCTCATCGACGAGATCGGGGCCGCGAAAGCACGAGAACTCATCATGATGTGCGACCCGGTCAACGCTGTTGAAGCGGAACGGTTGCATGTCGTTCATCGCGTCGTCAGCGCCGACGATCTCGACTCGACCGTCGACGCCTGGGCAGGGCGCATCGTGGCCAAGCCGGAGATCGCTGTGCACGGAACAGTCACGCAGTTCCGTTCGTATGCGCACAGAGCAACCATGGGCAACGTCACCGAAACGGACGGCGACGTGCTGATGGGAGCGTCCCGAACTGCTGCGGCGAAGGCTGCGTTCGGCGGGTTCGCGGACTAGCGCACGCGCTGCCTCAAGAACCTACGGTTGGCACTGCCAAGGACGCCAAGAGCCGACCGCTGCGTAGTACCGGTAGGCGGCGGCGCTGTTGGACACCGCGTCGTACGGGTCGCCGTTGCCGAACTTCTGCCACTCCGAACGACCCATCTGGAAATGCCCCCTGTACTGTCCGTTGCGAGCACTGGCTCGGCCACGCGACTCGCACCAGGCGACGTTCAGTGCCTGCCTGTGCAGACTGGCCGGCCACGTGGCCGAGATGGCGTCTTCCATCGCTGGCGCAGTGCCGACGCCCGGGTAGGGAGAGCGTACGTAGCGCATCCCGGCGTCGGCTTGCTGCGGCGAAGCGAGCGGCGCGGCAAGCGCCGCGGCGGCCAGCAGACCAATGGGCAGAACGGTCCGGAGCGAAACGGAACGCGCACGACGCGACCATGATCGAAAAGTCATAGGACACCTTTCATCATTCGGGCGACGGGAAAAGGATCACGAAGGAACGCCGCCACTCGACGCTGCGCAGGATGTCTGCACAACGTGTCCATCGGCTCAACGCACGTGGGGCAAGGCCTCTCGGACGCGGCTCAGCAGGTGCGCGTGATCAAGGAGAACACGGACGAGACCGAGCCGTGAGAGGCACTCGACCGGGCGAAGGCACCGGGAGGACGCTGGTTTGTAAGTGGACATACATTCAACGGCATCGTTGCAGAAAAGGCAACTGATTCCGGCGTGACCCTTTTCACGAGCGACAGCAGTCACGCCGTTCGCAGCCGCCCGCAGCCTCTAACTCGAATCCATTGGCAGAAGTGCAGCCCGTGGCAGGCCATACGCGCTGCAGATCTGCAAACGGGCCGCGCGACACGCGTTCGTGCCGCGAAATCAGTGTCCGCGGAAGGTTGGGGGACGCTTCTCCATGAACGCGGTACGTCCCTCGACGAGATCGTCACTCGCCCAGGCAAGCGCCATTGCTGCGGCTGCGACCTCGGAACGCGGTCCCGACCCGGCCGAGCGCACCGCACTCAGGGCTGCTTTGTGCGCACGGATCGTGAGCGGCGCGAGCAACGAAATCTCGCCCGCCCACGCAAGCGCATCGGCGAGCGTTCCGAGACGCTGCACCAAGCCAACCGCATGCGCCTGAACACCGTTGACGATGCCAGCAGCAAGCAACAGGTCCCGTGCAATGCCGCCACCACACAGCTCGACAACCCGGGCAACGGTGGCCTGATCGACGGCGATACCAAGCTTCGCCGCCGGGATGCCGAATCGTGCCGTTGGCGTTGCAACCCGGAGATCGGCGAAGGCCGCCATCTGCACGCCGGCACCGAGAGCGTGGCCTTCGATCGCAGCAATCGTCACGAGCGGGGCTTCTGCGAGCAAAGTAAGCGCGCGACGTAATGCGCCCGTGAACTCCTCGCCCTCCACGCCGGTGAGGTCGGCACCTGCGCTGAACGAACCACCAGCGCCCGTTAGAACGAGGACCCGGCAGTCACGTACCACAGCGTCTTCGAGGGCATCGCCCAGGGCGACCAACGTCGGGTGATCAACAGCGTTACGTCGATGCGGACGATCGATCGTGGCAAGCACGACACGTCCTTCGTGGTGGTCCTCAAGATGCAACATCGCCGGGGACGGTAGTGCATCGCTGCGAGCAGCGGGTCGTGCCGCTGCCCTATCGTCGTCGAGATGGACCCGGTCTTCATCACCCGCCTCCAAATAGGAACCGGCGCTCTGCGCGTCGCGATCAAGGACCTCATCGACATGGAGGGCATGATCACGACCGCGGGCTGTCGTGCGGTCGAGCGTCGAGCAACACTCGCGACCAAGGACGCTGCGCTCCTCGCCGGAATTCGAGCGGCGGTCGAGCGTGGAGAAGTGACGATCGTCGGCAAGACGAACATGCACGAACTCGCCTTCGGTGCCGATGGCGTCAATACTTCGTTCGGGACGCCCACGAATCCACTCGATCCGAAACGTATCCCGGGCGGTTCTTCGAGCGGTTCCGCAGTCGCGCTCGCGACCGGGCAGGCCGACATCGCACTCGGCTCTGACACGGGCGGTTCGATCCGCATGCCCGCGGCGTGCTGTGGCATCGTCGGGTTGAAGACCACGTGGGGACGCGTACCTGTCGACGGTGTGTGGCCGCTGGCCCCATTCCTCGACACGATCGGACCGATGGCTCGAACCGTCGCCGACGTGGTTCGTGGCATGGACCTCCTCGAACCGGGCTTCGCAGCGACCGTCGCGGCGCTGGCCGCAAGCCGGCCGATACGGATCGGCCGTGCCAAGCCACTCACGGGCGACCGCCACGTTCTCCCGGCAATCGAACGAGCCATCGACGCCACACTGGCAGCCGCGGTTGCCAGCGGGCGGGCGACCGTGCAGAACATCACACTGCCCCTCTGGGACACCGCCCACGAAGCGGGGCTCGTCGTACTCCTTGGCGAAGCGTGGCTCTGCGACCACCACCTGCTGCAAGACCCGACCGGTGTCAGCGACAGCGTCCGCCACCGGCTGGAAATGGGTTCAGCGATCACTGCGGAACAACTCGCGTCGGCACGTGCCGTCCGCGACGAAGTACGAAGCGCGCTTACTGCCGTTTTCGAACAGGTCGATGTGGTTGCCGTAGCGACACTGCCCATGCTGACCCCGCGCCTCGGCGAGAGCGACAACGCACCGATGACAGCGCTGACGCGGTACGCGAATCTCGTCGGCCTTCCCGCTCTGTCGATGCCGGTTGCACTGAGCATCGACGATGCTCAAGGACCCGACGGACACCTGCCCGCGAGCGTCCAGCTCATCGGAGCACCGGGTGCGGACGCACTGGTCTGCGCCGCCGCCCTAACGCTGGTGTCCTGAGTCAGAACATCATCGGCGTGCACAGGCCGGTGGAGCCCCCCGGTTAGCGTCGACCGATATGGATCTCACCGCCGAACAGGTACGCGTGCTCGGCTGTCTCGTCGAGAAGGCCATGACCACGCCCGACGTGTACCCCCTCACGCTCAACGCGCTCGTCACCGCGTGCAACCAATCGACGAACCGCGATCCGATCGTGAGCTATGAACCCGAAACGGCGAAGCAGGCGCTTGACCACCTTCGGGCGCGGCATCGATATGTGCGCGTAGAACTTCCGAGCCACGGCAACCGCGTTGAAAAGTACAAGCACGTGCTTGAGGAACGTCTCGAACTCAGCCCGCCGGAGCTCGCTGTCTTGGCGGTGCTTTTCCTCCGTGGACCGCAGACCATCAATGAGATCATCACCCGCACGGAGCGCCTTCACGGGTTCAAGTCGGCAGAGGCGTTGGAGCGGACGCTCGACCGCCTGACCGATCCGACCCAGGAAGCGGACCCGACGGAGCAGCCGCCACGCGCCGACGACGGTCAGTTGCGTTCGACAACAACGTCGTGGGGCGCGGACGATGTCGAGCGACCCGCGGGCTACCGGCGTCCCTGGCCCGGACCGCTCGTTGTGCGTCTCCCCCGCCTGCCCGGGCAGAAGGAGCCACGGGTCGCGCACCTGCTCGCGGGTCCCGTCGACGTGGACGCGCTGGCGAGCCGCGCAGCGTCCGGTTCGACGTCGCCCAGCCGGGTTGAGCGGACAGGCGGGTCGGAGCGCATCGAATCGCTGGAGCAAGACGTAGCGAGCCTTCGCACTGACCTCGACGCATTGCGCGATGAGTTCGACCGGTTCAAGGCGCAGTTCGGCTGAAGCTGCGCTCGGTTGCGAGCGGTGGCGGACCCGTCAGATCGGCGAACCGAAGCGCGTGCGCCGGCCCATCCGCTTGACCTCAACGGACTTCCCGGTTTGCGGGGAATGGACCATCAGGTCCGGCACCCCAAGGTACAGACCAATGTGTCCCGGACGGTACACGAGGTCACCCGTTTGGAGATCTGCTTCGGTCCTGGGCACCGCTGCGTTGATCTGGTCGCCGGAAACCCGTGGGATCTTCACGCCGGCGCGTGACCACGAGTACGAGGTCAGCCCGGAACAGTCGAAGCCGCCCGGCTGATTCCCGGTCCACCGGTAGCTCGTGCCGACCTGTGCGAGTGCGGTGAGGATGACCGTCATGCGACGGTCATCGGTGCGCATCCAGGTCCGCTCCAAGTCGGCAGCGTTCACCCCATTGACGCGAGCCGCGACAAGGAGTGCGACCTGATGTAAGGCCGCCTGATAACGCGCAACGCCATCGGTCGGGAACGCGCCCAACACGAGCTGCGTCGTCGGTGCGACGGGCACCGCAACCAGCGTACCCACGAGGTAGTCGTCGACTTTCTCGGTGTCGAGTACCACGGACGTCCAGCTCTGTCCGTCAGAGGACGGCGAGGACGGCGGCAGAACAACACTCGGGCCGCCGAGCACCAGGGTCTGGACAGGCGCAGCAACCGACACAGCCCCGGACGACGTTGGGCTCGCAGCAGCGGACACGGTGAACGCGCCACGGCTTCGCAGAGCGACACGCGCAACTTCGGCCGTGTCGGCGAGTGCGTCCGAGTAGCGGGCTTGCCCCACGACGACTGATTTCGCCTGCACGGCCCCCGGAGCGACCGTATCGACGGGCTGCGCCGGTTGGACTACCTGCACGGTCTGTGCGTTCGCCGCAAGCCCGGGGAGCACCGTCGCGATGCCGGCCACAGCGAGGGCCGCCACCCCGACGAAGGCTGCTGGACGCGTCGAATGACGCGAACCCGCAATCGGTAAGACGGTTGGCGACCCAATGGCACACGTTGTCTTTGCAAGACGTCGTTGACGTCGTGTTCGACCCATGATCTCGTACCTCCGCGCGCCAGAACTGCATGGCACTTGGGTAATCGGGACCAGAGGCCCCGGACTCACACGCAGCGATTCGCTGCAGGACATTCCGTTGTGGCCGAGACAATACCCCAAGGCATCGAGGTCGTCTACAACTACCACTCTTCGCGGTTGACACGGCCAACCGGCGGCCCTCCGGCTGACTCGTCTCGACACATCAGTCGGACTGTGACGAACCGCCTCCACTGCCACGCGGGAATAAATATGTGTACATAGTGTTCTTGTTCTTTCCACTTCTTGGCCCGCTTGGCGTACGGTGACGTAAGTGCTTGCCGTCGCCGCCCTCCACGAACTCGACCGACACGACACGGGACCGCGCCATCCCGAGCGGCCGGCCCGACTCGTCGCTGCATGGCAGGGCGTCTGCGAGGCCGATCTTCGCGAAGCAATCGTGCCCGTCGAAATCCAGCGGGCGACGCGCGAGGACCTGGCCCGCGTCCACTGCAACAGCTACCTCGACGACGTTGAACGGTTCTGCGCTGCGGGCGGCGGCGACCTCGACCCCGACACGCCGGTCGTAAAGGCGTCGTGGGAAACCGCTCTGCTCGCAGCGGGCGCGGGGCTTGCCACCATCGACGCGGTGGCACGAGGAGACGCGGACGCTGGCCTCGTGCTCGTGCGCCCTCCCGGACATCACGCGCTGGCCGATCGGTCGATGGGTTTCTGCTTCCTCAACAACGTTGCAATTGCAGCGAGGTCACTCACCGCGCAGGGCGAGCGGGTAGCGATCATCGACTGGGACGTCCACCACGGCAACGGCACGCAGGCGATCTTCTGGGATGACCCAGACGTGTTGTTCGTATCAAGTCACCTCAAGGGGCATTGGCCGTTCACCGGCGATGTCGACGAAACGGGTGGGCGCAACGCGGCGGGTCTGACCATCAACCTGCCCCTACCCGCGGGCGCCACCGGTGACGTACTACTTCGAGCGGTCGATGAACTGATCGCACCCGCATTGCAACGGCTGCGCCCCACGTGGCTACTCGTGTCAGCCGGCTTCGACAGCCACCGGGAGGATCCGTTGGGCGGCCTCGGTCTCGCGGCAAACGACTATGCCGACCTGACCACGCGGCTGATGGCGTTGGTCCCGCAGCGCACCGTGCTGTTCCTCGAAGGTGGGTACAACCTCGACGCGCTCAAACGGTCCGTCGCGGCAAGCGCGTCCGCGCTCGTCGGCGGATCGCACCGGCCGGAGACCTCCACATCAGGCGGGCCCGGACGTGACGCGCTCGACGCGGCGATCGCGGCCAACCATCAGGCTCGTGACGTCGACTGAGGGCCGCGACTCCCGAGGCGATACGGCACCTGTCGCGTTGGACGTTGCTCCAGCAAACCCGAGCGCCTTTGCACCCTTCGCCATCCGTCGCTTCCGCTGGTTCTGGATCGCCGCGGTCATCTCCAACGCGGGCACGTGGATGCAGCAGATCGCGGTGCCGATCGCGGTTCATCAAGCGACCGGCAAGGCGACGTGGATCGGCATCACCGCAGTGGCAGGTCTCGTCCCCTCGCTCATTGCAAACACGTTCTCCGGCACGATCGCCGACCGTTTCGAGCGGCGTGTGGTGTTGTTCGTCACCCAGTTCGCCCTGGCACTATGCGCGCTTACAATGTGGTGGATCTTCCGGTCGAACCACCCGTCGATGCTTGCCGTATCTGCGGTCGTCGCCGTTTCATCGCTCATCGGCGGTGTGTCGATGACGACGTGGCAGTCATTCGTGCCGACGCTGGTGCCGCGCGAACTGCTCGCACCGGCCGTGCGTCTCAACTCGATGCAATTCGCCATGGGACGCGCGCTCGGACCTTTGTCTGCCGCGCTCGCCATCGCACGCTACGGGCCGCGGATCGGCTTCCTGACCAACGCGACGAGCTATCTCACAGTGCTCGTCGTCCTTGCAATGATGCCGACGGTTGAGCGCATCGTGGTCGAACGTGGACCCGCGCTGCGCCAGATCGTCGATGGCTGGCGCTATGTGGCGAACCACCGCTCGCTCGTTCTGCCTGCGCTCACGAACCTGGTTACGGGCGCATGCGGCTTCGCGTTCGTATCGTTGGCAGCGCCGATCGCGCTGGAGCGATTCGACCGCACGAGGGCGCAGAGCGGATGGCTCGCCGTCGGCTTCGGCTGCGGCGGCATCATCGGCATGGTGTTCATGTCGCTGATCGGTGAGCGGGTACAGCGGTCGCGGATGGTGCCGATCTTCCTCTACGGCTGGGTGATCGGACTCGTGGCGCTCGCCTACGTGCCGACGTTCGCCACGGGCATCGGTGCCATGGTCATCGTCGGCGTCGGACAGGTCACCACCGCAAGCTCGCTAAATACGAGCCTGCAGCTGCAGGTCGACGACCAGTACCGCGGACGGACGATCAGCGTCTACATGTGGGGAATCATGGCGGGGGTTCCACTCGGGACGCTGGTGTTCGGTGCCGTGATGGACCATGTCGGTGTTCGCCCAGCGCTCCTGATCGGAGCGGCGCTCCTCGCGGTCTACTCGCTGTCCCTCGGACGCCTTGGCCTGCGCTTCGTAGACGAACCACATCCCGCCGGCCCACCTCTTCGGCGGCCTCGAACTGCGTAGTCCGTCAGTCGCCGGGGCCCCGGCACCGGTCATGCCGACGGAGTTCGCCGACTGATCCACTCGGAACGCGACGCGCCACAGCGCGTGCGTGATGAGCGGATGCCCGGTACCCTGCCCCGAACGCAACAGCGCCACACAACCCGGGGGGTCACCAGAATGTCGAATGTTCGTTGGATCGAGGACACGCAGTACGGTCCGAAGACGCCGTTCTGGACACGGGCCAACGCCGGTGAGGTTCTTCCGACGCCACCCAGCCCGGCCGCGTGGGACCTCACGTTCGACAACGGCGGGTCCGTCGCCGGCTGGCGCGACTGCGCCGTCAACCGACTCGGCGTGGGCAACGACGAGCTGAGCGAGAACCCGAACCGGTGCGAATTCATCGGGCTCATTGGCGGCTATGCCTACCTCGGAGCGACCTGGATACGGGTATGGGCGGAGCGCACACCGGGCATGTCGGCCGACGCCATCGACGCTGCCTACTTCGGCGATCATCCGGACGTTCCGGTCTATGTCGCAGAGCCATGGCACGAGAACGCTGCGACAACGGAGGTCATGACGGGCTGGCTCAGCTGGACCATGGGCACGATGGAGCAGGACGAGTTGGAGGCCGACCGTTTGGCGGCCCGCGAGATCCGGGCACAGCGTCCGAACCTACGCGCGCTTACGGATACCGAACTCGTGGAGCGGGCCCGCTCGTTTCGGCCGATGTGCCGGCGGATGTTCGATCAGCACATCAACCAGAGCGGTGCCGCGTCCATCGGTCCGGGGACGCTGGGCGCGATCTGCGCGGCGATCGGACGTCCCGGCGACGTGCTGGGGCTGATCGCCGGACAGGGTGGCGTCGACTCTGCTGCCCCGTCGTATGCGATGTGGGACCTCGGGCGAATTGTCGCTGGTTCAACAACGTTGAACGCGTTGTTCGACGGCGGGCCGACTGGTCTCGACGCGTCCTTGCGGGCATCGGCGTCGGAGGGTGCGTTTGTCGCCGAACTCGACGAGTTCATCGCCGAATTCGGATCGCGTGGACCGAATGAGTGGGACGTGATGGCCGAGACCTGGGAGACCAATCCCGATCTCGCGCTCGCCCTCATCGACCGTATGCGGCTCATGCCCGCGGACCAGTCACCGCAGGGCCACCACGCGGAACGCGAGGCGGACCGCGCGCGTCTCCACGCTGAGGTAGCCGCAATGCTCGACGGTGAAACGCTCGGCACGTTTCTCGCTGCTGCGAAGAGCGCGTCGGTGTTCGTGCCCGGACGGGAGCGATCGAAGACGTCGATTGTCCGCGTGATCGAGGAGCAACGGGTGGCGCTGCGCGAACTCGGACGCCGCGTCGTGGAGCGCGGGCTCGCGGACCGGCTCACCGATGTGTGCCTCCTGTTCGAGGACGAACTCGACGCGTTGGCCGCGGGGACGCTCACCGACATCCGCTCGTTGGTGGCTGAACGGCGGGCCCACCACGACTGGCTTCTCTCGCTGGAGCCGCCGTTCATCATCAACGGCACGGCCCCTGCCAACACAACGTGGCCCCTCAAGGCCGACCACGTGACCGTCGCAGTCGCGGTGGGCGAGACGCTGCAAGGCATGCCGGGGTGTCCCGGCAAAGTAACCGGGCGGGCATGCATCGTGCTCGACCCGTCCGACCCGTCGGCGCTCGACTACGGCGACATCCTCGTGGCACCCATGACCGACCCCGCGTGGACGCCCCTGTTCGTGGCTGCAGCGGGCGTGGTGGTCAACGTCGGAGCAGCACTCAGCCACGCGATCATTGTGAGTCGAGAGCTCGGAATCCCCTGCGCTGTCTCGGTCACCGACGCCACGCATCGCATCCCGAACGGCGCGATGATCGAACTCGACGGCGACACGGGGACGGTCACGATCCTGTCGCTGCGCTGACGCTCGCGTTGTTTCCAGTTGCGCCCAGCACGGGCGCGTCAGCCGTGAGAACATGACCGTGGAGGTACCGATGGAAACCTTGACCATCACCCCGACTTCGGCGAGCCTCGGCGCGGTCGTAACGGGAGTGCGACTCGCACAGCTTGACGACGCTGGCTGGAGCGCGATCGCTGCCGCATTCGATACGCATGCGGTGCTCGTGTTCCCGGCCCAGCACCTGACGGATGACGAACAGCTGGCGTTCGGGCGACGGTTCGGTCCGCTGGAGAAGATCGGTGCGCTCGAAGGTCTGACGCCCATCTCGAACCTGGCGAACGACGGCACCGCGCTGCCCGAGGACCACCCGGCGATGGCGATCCTGCGCGGCAATGAGGGCTGGCACACCGACAGCTCCTACATGCCGGTGTCTGCGAAGGCATCAATGCTAAGCGCGCGTATTGTTCCCGACTCCGGCGGCGAGACCCAGTGGGCCGACATGCGCGCAGCCTTCGACGCGTTGCCCTCCGATGTGCGTGAGCGCGTCGAAGGACTCTCGGCCCACCACTCGCTCGTGTACTCGCAACGTCGAGCGGGGTTCGCCGCAGTGATCGGTGGATCGTACGGATTCAGCGATGACGTACCTTTGCGTCCTCTCGTGAAGGTGCACCCATCGACCGGGAAGCGCTCGCTGTTCATCGGACGCCACACGTTCGATGTTCCGGGCCTCACCGCAGTCGAGTCGCAACAGCTGCTCGACTGGCTCGTGACGTTCGCGTGCCAGCCACCCCGACTGTTCATGCACCGCTGGAAGGTCGGCGATCTCGTTGTGTGGGACAACCGGTGCGTGCTGCATCGTGCGCGTCCGTACGAACACGGCGAACCGCGGGTGATGCTGCACACGCGGGTATCGGGCGACCCCGCGACCGAGGGCGCGCCGACGTTCCGCCTCGCCGACTAGTTGTTGCCAACCCGATTCTCATGATCCCTGCCGAATGGCTTACCCTGCCCATCTGAGGTGGCCCTTGTGAACGAGCCGAGCAGCGGCAACAGCACAAAGTGGACAAACAATCGTGAAGGCGGTTACAAACGCCCGGGCGTCGCTGTTGACGTCGGGCAGCCCCGACATCGCGATTGCGAAGCCGAGACGCGCTGAACCTCGACTCGTGATCGACCGGACATCGGGGACACACGCCACGTATGGTGCCACGCGATGACGCTTCGACACGTTTGCTGCGAGCCAGGTGCGGGTAGTCCTTCGTGATGCCCCATCGTCGCAACCAACTGAGCCGCACGAATGTACGTCCCGCATACGGGATTCTCCTTACGGTGCTGGCGGTCAAAGCAGCCCTCGTCGTCGGCGCACTCGGTGATTGAACGGATCGCAAGCGATACGCGCCCGGAACCGTGGTGCCGCAGCGTCGAGGAAATCACGGCGGATCTCTCTACCGACCCCCGAACAGGATTGACATCTGCTGTGGCGGCAGAGCGGCTCGAACGACACGGGCCGAACTCGCTCGACGCGCCACCCGTAACGCCCGGCTGGCGAAAGTTCCTCGCACAATTCGAGGACCCGCTCGTCTACTTGCTGCTGTTCGCCGTGACCGTGTCGTTCGTCGCCTGGGGCCTCGAAGGCCGTGAGGGCACGCCATTCGAGGCAATCGTGATTCTTACGATCATCGGCCTCAACGCCGTGCTTGGATTCGTCCAGGAAGCGAGGTCAGAACAAGCGGTCGCGGCTCTGCAGCGGATGGCCGGAACGACGTCGGGCGTCGTACGCGACGGTTCGAACCTGCGCGTGCCGTCGGTCGACGTCGTACCAGGCGACGTGCTCGATCTCGCCGAGGGCGATGCCGTGAGCGCCGATGCACGCCTGACCGACGTTGCCTCGCTCACCGTCGCAGAAGCATCGCTGACCGGTGAGAGCGAGCCCGTCACGAAGACACTTGCGGCACTCGACGCCGGTGTTGGCCTGGCGGACCGTACGAACATGATCTTCAACGGCACGTCCGTTTCGCGTGGACGCGGTCGCGCCGTCGTTACGGCAACCGGCATGGAAACGGAGATGGGCCGCATCGCGCAGTTGCTCGGAGGTGCCGAGGAGCAACGCACGCCGCTTCAACGTGAGATCGACCGCGTCGGCCGAATGCTCGGCGTCGCAGTGATCGTGATCGCAGTGATCGTCATGGGAGCGATTCTCCTCACGACGGAGATCGAGGAGGCCGGGGACCTCGTCGACGTGCTGCTCCTCGGTGTGTCGCTCGCCGTCGCCGCCGTGCCCGAGGGTCTGCCGGCTGTGCTCTCGGTAACGCTCTCCCTCGGCGTACAGCGCATGGCCGGAAAGCGCGCCATCGTGAAGCGGCTGTCTTCGGTGGAGACGTTGGGTTCGGCATCGGTCGTCTGCACGGACAAGACCGGCACGCTCACGAAGAACGAGATGACGATCGAAAAGGTCATCACGGCATCGGGTGAAGTCGACATCACCGGCAGCGGGTATCGGCCGGTCGGCGAACTGCACGTCGAAGGTCGACCGTTGGATGATCACGTACTTCTGGACGAGGTGCGCCTCGTACTCCTCGGCGGCAGCCTCGCGAACAACGCCTCCTTGCGGGGTCAAGGCAGCACCTGGGGCATCAGCGGCGACCCGACCGAGGCTGCGTTCCTCGTAGCGGAAGCGAAGATCGAAGGAACTGCCGGGAGGGAGGCGCGCTTCGAGCGAGTCGGCGAGATCGCATTTACGTCAGAACGAAAACTCATGAGCGTGTTCGCCACCGACAGCGAACGCGACGGGAACGTCGCCGTTGTCACGAAGGGCGCACCGGACGTTCTCCTCGCCCTTTGCACCCACGAACGCAAGGCCGGCGAAATCATGCCGCTCAGCGATGCGCGCCGCGCGACGGTGCTCGCCGAGGTCGACCGACTCGCTGACCTCGCGCTTCGCACACTTGCGGTTGCCTACCGAGAAACGCTCACCTCGACGCCACCGGCGCAGGACGAGTCGACGGAGCGCGACCTCATCTACCTCGGCATGGTCGGGATCATCGACCCACCCCGCGAAGAGGCGAAGCAGGCGATAGCAGAAGCCCGCGGAGCGGGGATCAGGGTCGTGATGATCACCGGAGACCATCCCCGAACGGCTGCCCGGATCGCGGGCGACCTCGGCCTCGCGCAGCCGGGCGCGAAAGCCATGAGCGGATCCGACATCCACGCACTCGATGACGCTGCCCTCACGGAACAGTTGCGGGGCGTCTCGGTCTTCGCCCGCGTCGCACCTGAGCACAAACTGAGGATCGTCAAGGCACTGCAGTCCGACCAGAACATCGTCGCGATGACTGGCGACGGCGTCAACGATGCGCCCGCACTCAAGTCGGCGCACATCGGTGTGGCGATGGGAATCGCCGGCAGCGACGTCACGAAAGAGGCGGCCGACATGATTCTCGCCGACGACAATTTCGCCACGATCATGGTGGCCGTGCGAGAAGGGCGGACCATCTTCAGCAATATCCGCAAGTTCCTTCGTTATCTGCTCTCGTCGAATATCGGCGAGGTATTCACGATGTTCTTCGGCGTCGCGTTCGCTGGTGGTCTCGGGCTTGGCGCGACCGGTGAAGCAATCGCGGTGCCGCTGCTTGCCACGCAGATTCTCTGGATCAACCTCCTCACCGACACGGCTCCGGCCATCGCCCTCGGCTTCGATCCGCCGCCTGATGACGTGATGCTGCGCCGTCCACGGGCTATCACGGACCGGGTCATCGATCGACGTATGTGGTTCGGCATCGCATGGGTCGGCCTGGTGATGGCCGCGGTCACGCTCGCTGCGCTCGACCTCCGTTTGGCGGGCGGTGTTCTCGGTGGCTCGGGCACCATCGTGGAAGCTCGCACGATGGCCTTCACGACGCTCGTGTTCGCGCAGCTCTTCAACGTGTTCAACGCACGCTCCGACCGCGTCAGTGCCTTCCATCGGCTCTTCACCAACCCCCTCCTCTGGGGTGCGGTCGCGCTCTCCACTGCGTTGCAAGCGGCCGTCGTCCAGCTCCCGTTCTTGAACAGCGCGTTCGGGACAACACCCTTGAACGTGACGGACTGGCTGTTGTGCGCCGGCCTTGCCAGCATCGTGCTGTGGGCCGACGAGGCGAAGAAACTGGTGGAGCGAATCGTGAAATGAACAGCAAAACCACCCGATAGGACCACCCGATGTCGGTGTCGACCTATTGGGTGGTCCGATCGGGTGGTTTTGTAAGCCTGACCGTGCCGATTTATCCTCAGGCGAGAGGTCGAACGCCTGGTTCGCGTTCGTACCAGCGCTTGGCCGCGGCGATCAGAAGTGTTCACTGAGGTCGGTGACACCCTCGTCGAGGGCGATCCCAGCCGACTCGAGCACTACGTGCGACGCCGGTTGAGACCGATTGTTTTGAGATGGTTGTGGGCGTCGCGAACGAAGCTCAGCGCCAGCGGGTCCCCGCGCGAAACACGCGATTCACTTCCGCCATGACGTTCTCGTTGTCGAGATAGGTTCGGCCTCAAGGCCGCCGGACCCGAGCATCCTGCTCAGCACCAGAAGGGCGACGATCAGATAGACGCCTCCGGCTGGCACCCACATGATTGCGCTGGCGAGCTGTTGGTCGGCCAGTGGTGTCAAACCCCAGACTGCCGTTGTCGACCGGCACGACGCGTACCACGCCGTCGGCGCGAGGTGAGGAGTGCACCCAGAAGCGCGCTTTGCACGGAGAGTCCGAAGAGGACCGCCACCTGCATCCCTGAGCGGTCCCGGCCGTGCCGATCTCGGCCGAGAACGATAGACCACGACACGAGAGCCGTCGCAAAGAAGACTCCATGTTCGACCCCATGCAACAGATGGTTCCGCAACGCTGCGTCGTAAGTCCGGCCGGCGTGCCAGAACCAGATCGCAGCCGTATGCAGCACCGCCCACGCCACGATGCTCGAAGTTCCCGCTTTTGAAGACGTTGCCCCCCAGCCTCTCAGCCGATTCAGTCGTCTCGACAACGCAGCCGGGAAGCTCGCTGGGGCACCCAGGACCAGGAGGGGTGCAGCCGCGACCGTAAGCAGGAGGTGCTGCACCATCTGCGCAGACGCGAGCGATCCGCTGAGCGCGTTGATCGGCGACACAAGGGCCACAGCGGTAGCCAGGATCCCAAGCCCAAAGGCGCGCCGCTTCCACCGCGCTTTGTCGTCCGGCCCGGTTCCGGCAATCGACCGGCGATGCGCGACCGTTCCGGCCACAAGGCAAGCGAGAATCGCCGGGTCGCCATTCCAGGCCCGCCAAAAATCCGATCGTAGGAGCGGCCCGGTGACATGGCCGAGCGAGCCGCCGGACAATCCGAACACCGCCATGTCGTGCTTCATGGTCGCCGCGCCTCGATATCTGCCGGGGGCATCACGTCAGCCGCGGCACGGCGTAGAGGGTGATCGTACCGATCCACCAGACCGCGATCATCGCAACCTTGTACCTCTCAGCGACGGTCACGGCAATGTGATCGCTTGGCGTGAACTGATCCTTGACTGCGCCGTAGATGATCACTCCGCTGATCAGGACGCCGACGGCGGCAACTGCGAGTACGAACCCGCTCAGCGTAAAGAAGATCGAACCGTAGGCGTGGGTCGTCGCATTGAAGGAAAGGCCGGCAAGGTCTCGCACCTGCACCGCGATCGCGAGTGAGGCGAGTGCTGCAGCTCCGCAGGCACCACAGAGGAGCAGCGCGCGCGACCCAGCGCGGGCACCGTTGCGCGCGACCCGCATGGCGGCACCGCCGACGAGAACGGCCAACGAGCCGAGCAGGGCCGATGACAGCCCCGGAGCAGCGACCTCCATGCGGGGCCACACCGGGCTTTCGAGTCTCAGATAGAAGTAGCTGAAGAGGAATGTCGAAAACGCTACGAAAACGATGAAGATCGACAGTCCCATTCCCCATGTGGGAAGCGTGATACCTCCGCCCGATCTGACGGGATGCCGTATTCGGCCTCGAATCTCGTCTCGGCGGCGGCATCGAGCGGCAGCCCTTCGGGCCGGTTCACATCACGACCGCGCCGATAACGACGAGCGCCGCGAACGCGATCAGGTCGGTCCGGTGGAGCATCTCGCCGATGAACAACAGGACCGTTCCGCACGCTGCCACGAAGGGCCAGATGGATGGCCCCGAGACACGGACCAGCTCTTCGGGCCGGGCATCGCTCGTGCCGGTGACGAGTGCGGCCCGCCACGTGAGTGGCCACCGCCCCAGCCCATGAAGCAACGCCTCGATCTGTGGTTCGCCTGCATGCAGGTCGGTCTGGTCTCACAGCGGATGGCGGCTCTGCACGATCGGTTGAACGGAAAGCCCTGGTTCGGCGGAGGAGACAACACCGACCATTCCAACGTGTCTGCGCCCCAGGGGTTGTCACCCGCTGCCTCGCCTCGGAACCGGCTGCACACAACGTTCCCAAGAAATACCAGCACCCCAGCGAACAAGATGAACGCTCCGATGGTGGAAAGCAGGTTGTAGATGCCCCAACCCTGGCCACCGTCGTAGGTGTAGACCCGCCTCGGCATCCCCATCAGCCCGACGATGTGCATCGGGAAGAACGTGAGATTGAGTCCGATGAACATAAGGCCGAAGTTCCATCTGCCCAATCGCTCGTTGAGTAGCCGTCCGGTGAACTTCGGCATCCAGTAATACGTGGCTGCGAATATCGGGAACGCGACGCCACCGATCAGCACATAGTGCAGGTGGCCGACCACGAAGTACGAGTCATGCGCTTGGAGATCAAACGGAGCGGAGGCGACCATCACCCCGGTGACACCACCCACGACGAACGTGAAGAGGAATCCGACGGTGAACAGCATCGGCGTCCTCCAAACCGGCCGACCCGCCCGGTACGTGGTCACCCAAGCAAACACCTGGATTCCGGCCGGGACACCGATGGCCATGCTTGCCGCCGAGAAGAACCCGCTGACGACCGGTGACAGGCCGACGGCGAACATGTGATGCGCCCATAGCGCGAACGACATGAACCCAATGGCGACAAATCCACCTACCATCCACTCGTACATGGCGTGCTTGCGACCCACGAAGACTGGCAGAATCATCGATATCGCTCCCGCCGCCGGAAGGAACTGGATGTACACCTCCGGGTGTCCAAAGATCCAGAAGAGGTGCTGCCACAGAAGAGAACTCCCACCGAAGTTGGGATCGAAGAACTTCATGTCAAAGCTACGGCTGAGTTCGAGCAGCAGACTTCCGACCACGAGCGTCGTCAAGGCAACAAGGATCATGAACGCCGTGACCAGCATGGCCCAGGCGAAAAATGGAATGCGGCTCAGCGTCATTCCGGGAGCGCGGAATTTGAGGATCGTGATGATGATCTCCACACCGCGGCGATCGCGCCGACCTCGGCGACACTCAATCCGAGCACCCAGAAGTCGAGCGCCCGGGTTGGGGAGAATTCCTTCAGACTCAGCGGTGTGTAAGCAAACCGTCCGGCATCTGGCACGAGTTGGAACAGGGTGCTGCTGTAGTAAAAGAGCCCGCCAAAAAGGTAGGTATAGAAGCTATAGGCACCGAGTCTGGGGAACGGCATTTCACGGGTGCCCAGCAGCAGGGGGAGCACCAGAATTGCGAAGCCCTCCATGATCGAAAGGATCACGAGAAACATCGTGACCGAGCCGTGATTCGTGAAGAGCTCGTTGTACAGCTGTGGGCTGATGAGATCGTTGTTCGGTACTGACAGTTGGAGACGCATTACGAGCGAATCGATGCTCCCGCCGAGGAGGAGAAAGAAGAACCCGGTGTACAGAAGGCGCTTGCCGATCACGTCATTCTGAACGGCGATCAAAAGCCCACGAAGGCCGGGCGGGTCAGACCAGAGCCGTGCCATCTGCGCCGCTGTCTCGGGTGCAGTGTCGGCCGATGGGGTAACCAGCGTCCTAAACGGTCGGTCGCTCATCGCCTCACACCTCCAGGTCGTCCGATCACCGGAGGCTCCGTAGGTACACGACCACGGCCGCGATGTCCTCGTCGCTCAGGTCCGGATTCGGCATCAACGTTCCCTGCTTGATCGTGCCGGGATGCCTTAGCCATCGGGTGAGCGTCGACGACGAGTTCACGGCGGCACCTGCAGCAAGAGTTCGGCGAGCACCGATATGGGTGAGGTCGGGACCCGGCGCCGTAGGGTCCGACGCGACCGTCAAGCCTCGCACCGTATGGCACACGGAACATCCGTCCTGTACGAAGATCTCACTGCCCCGCCGAGGTCAGATTGAGCTGCACCGGGCGGCCCACCGGTATGTGGATCTCGTTCGCGACGGTCAGCTCTGTCTCCGGGTAGTGGGCCGACCACCACCAGCGGTGCCCGACAACGTCGATCACGAGACTTCCCGGCGGTGCCGTCTGCGGCAATTTGCTCAGGGTGG
Source organism: Acidimicrobiia bacterium (assembly GCA_043720395.1). Taxonomy (GTDB): domain Bacteria; phylum Actinomycetota; class Acidimicrobiia; order Acidimicrobiales; family JANYDT01; genus JANOYY01. The sequence goes on along the minus strand of JAYSSR010000071.1, from coordinate 3,061 downwards.
ACGGCTAGGAGCAAGGGCGGTGGCCAGAAGGACCGCCGGCACCACCACCGCTAGGCGCAGCGCGCGTCTACTGACGCGCGGAGCGTCCCGATTGTCGTCCACCGCTGGATCCGTGGTCCGACTAGCGGTCCGACGAGGGATCAAGAGCACGACGAGCGCGACGACCACGAGGTGCTGATCGACAGCAGGGCCCACCACAGGTCAGCGATAGAGCGGGCCATAGGAGCACGCGGGCTAAAAACGGCGAGCCCCTCAAGACCCCGGGACCACCCGTCGTTCGGCACTGAGTTCAGCTTCCCGATTCTGGGCCCGCCACCACTGCTAGTGGTACGGCAGGCGGAGGTGTCTGAGAGCTTGTAGGTGCCGAGTTGCCGGACGACCGGTCAGCGCTGTTCTGTTGCATTGGCTGTTGCGACCCACGCAATTCGTTGCCGACGTTCACAAGAACAGCCAGTACGGGGACGGCGAATACCGAACCTATGAACCCAAAGAGGGCACCTCCTGCCGCGATTCCGAGAAGAATTCCTAACGCATGGATGCGCAAGGCACGGCCATAGATAACAGGCGCGAGCAAGTCATTATCGAGTTGCTGCAGCACGAGGGCGACGACGGCCATGATGATTGCCCCGGTGGTGCCCACCGTGACAAGCGCGACCAGCACCGCAACGACACCAGCTGCGATAGCACCGACGATGGGCACAAACGCGGCGATGACCGTGACCACCATGACTGGAACGATGAGATCCGCGCGAAGTATGACCAACGTAAGACCGATAACCGACGCTTCGACCACACCGAGCAGAGCCGCGCCCCGAAGATAGCTGCCAAGCGCATCCCAGGCCCGTTGACCGCACCTTCCGACAAGGTCACTCTGAGCAGCGGGAAACCATTTCCTGGCGACAGCCCAAAACCGGTCACCGTCCTTCAACAGGAAGAACGTAACGATGACGGTGAGGAACGCTCCAAGAATCGCCTTGCCCACCGATGCGGCACCGGTTAGCACGGCGCCGTCGCTCGATGAGAAGAAGTCGAAAATGGAACCGGAAATGCGTTCTCGCCATTCGGCGAGGTCGTTGGCGTTGAGATCCAATGTTTCAGACCCGATGAGCCAGGACTCAGCGTCGTCGAGTCCAGCCGAGATCGTCGATCCCAATTCATCGAATTGTGATGCAAAACGAGCACCGGCTGTTCCGAGCACCGCTAGGAGAACAATCAGAAATCCGCCGAGTGTTGCCATCGAGGACAACGACGATTTCCATTTGTGTCGTTGCAGCCATTGCGACACAGGGTGCAAGCCACGAGCCAGAAGCAGCGCAAGCAATACGGGCACGACAACAACGATCAGCTTCTCCGTGAGCCACAAGGCAGCGTAAAGAGCGAGGCCTATAACCAAAAACCGCCACGAGTAAGCGGCCGTTCGGTCCACGGCAACGTTGACGCGGCCACCCCGTGCGCGCCGACGCAAATTCCAACGCAAATCGTTGGTGTTTGAACTCCCCGCGAAGGTCTCCCGCCTTCGTCGGCCGACACGAGGACGATCATTGGTTGCCTTCATCGATCGTAGGTACCCAAACTTTCGACGCCTAAGCCCTCCGTCCTCAGATTTTCGGAGATCGTTGCAGGATCAGGTTTCGGAGGACGAGATTGCGGGTATCCCCTACGGCATGTTCGAAGCCACAGAGGACCACGCTCAACAGGTGCATGTCCGGGGACCGGTCACGTCACGTTGAACAAGTTCGAGTGGCGCCCGGGCAAGGGGCGTGCGGAGAACAAGGCTCCAAAGAACGGGCCGAGCACACCCTGGCGAGTCGAGGGCGCACCCAACCCATCCCCATCGGTCGCCCCGTCGATGATCTTCATTGATGAGCTCGACGCGATCGGCCGTGCCCGTGGTACTGCCAGCTTCGGCGGCGTCGATGAACGGGAGCAGGCTCTGAACCAGATCCTCACCGAGATGGACGGCTTTACGCGCGCCGATGGTGTTGTCGTGATCGTGGCGAGGAGACGCGTCGCCTCATCGACTCCTGCTACGAGGTCTCGATTGCGACGCTTCTCAGGCACCGCCCACAACTCGACCGCCTTGCCCGAGCACTGCTGGCCAAAGAGACCCTCGACGAGCACGCGGTCTACGAAGCGGTCGGACTCGAACGGCCGGTGCTCGCCCCGCTCGCACCCTTTCCCGGCGATCCGGTCCCAGCCATCCAGGCCGTGCCCACCTCGAAAAATGGTTCGCCAGAAAATCTGGCGACCTGATACGGTATCGGCATGAAGACCGCCAGTATCCAAGAGGTCAAGGATCACCTGTCGCAGTACGTGCGTCAGGCGGAAGCTGGCGAGGAAGTGCTGCTCACCCGACACGGGGTTGTTGTGGCTCGGATCGTCGGTTGCGCGCCCGCCCGTCGACTTGGCTGGATGAAGGGGACGGTCAGCGGCGACACCGACTTTTCGGAAATGGACGACGCTGACGCCGCCGAGTTCCTCACCGACAACGTGTTTCCGGAGTGACGTACCTGCTCGACACGCACGCGCTCATCTGGTCAGCCGACGACGACGAGCGGCTCGGAGCGAAGGCTCGGTCGGTGATAGTTGACGGCACATCGACGCTGGCGGTGAGCGTCGCATCCGCGTGGGAGCTCTCGATCAAGGCTGAGTCCGGCCGTCTTCGCCTGGCCCCCAACGTCGTCAATTGGTTCGCTCAGGCAACTCGCATCGGGCGAATACAGGTGTTGCCCGTGGAACTTGATCACCTCGCCGACCTCGAGACCCTCCCGCGCCACCACGGCGATCCCTTCGATCGCATGATCATTTGTCAAGCCCGTGCACTCGATCTAACCATCCTGACTCGCGACCGAGCGTTTCGCGACTACGACGTAAAGACGCTCTGGTAAAAACTCTCGCCCTGTCGTTCGCTCAGCGATGCACCGATCGACGCCGTGGGCACTATCTACGGAAATCGGACGACTCATTGGTAGTCAGGGGCGCGGTGCTGTTGCCAGCCCGTTTCCCCATTCCCCTTTCAATCCGTGCGTGCGGTTTTCCCGCACACGGCTTACCGACGGTC
>JAYSSR010000070.1:0-27614 GCA_043720395.1 Acidimicrobiia bacterium | reverse complement strand
GCGTCCGGTCGCAACCGTCGGCCGACGTATCCAAAGCTGCGCCTCCCTCCATTGTGGTCACCTACGCCGTGCTCGGAGCGCTGGTCCGCGACGTGGTCGATGGTCAGGCCAGCGTCACCGTGCTGATCCCGAACGGTGCCGACCCGCACGACTGGGAACCGTCGGCCAAGGACATCGAGCGTTTGAACCATGCCACGCTGATCGTCCGCAACGGGCTCGATCTCGAAGGCGGGTTGCAGGACGCCCTCGACCGCGCCAAGGAGAACGGCGTCGCGATGTTCGTGGCATCTGACCATGTGTCCGTGCGGCGGGTAGGCGAGGGTGAGGGCCTCCCGACCGGCGATGCGGATCAACGGGTCGGGGCGCAGGACCCGCACCTGTGGATGGACCCGATCACGCTGAAACAGGCCTTGGCAGCACTCGGCCCGGTGTTGGGCAACCTCGGCGTTGATGCAGGCAACGGGATCGCTGCGGTGTCGGCGGGCCTTGACCGCCTCGACGATGAGGTCACCGCGATTCTCGCCGCTGTTCCGGACGAGAACCGCAAGCTCGTTACCGGGCATGAGTCCCTGGGCTACTTCGCTGCTCGGTATAGCTTCGCGCTGGTGGGTGCGATCGTCCCGAGCCTCACGTCCCAGGCTGGGGTGTCCGCCCAAGAACTCGCGAAGTTGTCGGGAAAGATCCGGGCACAGCGGGTGCCCGCGATCTTCACGGAGACGGGCACGCCGAAGCAGGTCGCCGAAGCTATCGCCGCGGAGACCGGTGCATCGGTCGTTGAACTCGCGACCCACGCACTGCCGAGCGATGGTACGTACGCATCGTTTCTCAAAGCCGACGCGACGAAGATCGCCGAAGCACTCGCGGAGGTTTCACCGCCGTGATCGACTGGTTCATCTCGCCGTTCGCAGACAACGAGTTCATGCGTCTTGCACTTGCGGCGGGTGTGCTCGTGGCTCTTCTGTGCGCAGTCGCGGGCACGTTCGTGGTGTTGCGTGGCTTGGCCTTCATCGGCGACGCACTCGCACATGGCGTCCTCCCCGGCGTCGCTGGAGCGCTCCTGCTCGGTGCGCCCGGCATGGTGGGCGCGGCAGTTGGGTCGGCGGTGATGATCGTGGGCGTCAGCGTTGTCGTGCGACGATCGAGCCTGTCGTCGGACACAGCGATTGGATTGCTGTTCGTGGGCATGTTGGCGCTTGGGGTGATCATCGTGTCGAGATCCGATTCGTTCAACGGCGACATCGTTCGGATTCTGTTCGGTGAAATCCTTGGGATTCGTCTGCGCAACCTGGTCGGGCTTGCCCTTGCCCTCGTGGTCGTGTCGATCGGCGTCGCCGTGATGTATCGGCCGTTCCTGTTGCTGTGCTTCGATCCTGAACAGGCTGACGTTGCGGGCTTCTCGTCGCGGCGCTATCACACCGCGATGCTGATCATGGTGGCAACCACAGTGGTTGTCAGCTTCCAGGCGGTCGGCACGTTGCTCGTGTTCGGCATGCTGATTGCGCCGGCCGGTGCAGGAGCACTGCTTGCGCGGCGCATCGGGGCGATGATCGCGTGGGCGGCGGGCATTGGCTCGGCATCGGTGTACGCCGGGCTCTTGCTCAGCTACCACTTCGATCTGTCCGCAGGGGCAACCGTGGTGTTCGTGACGGTGTGCGCATTCTTCGTGGTGCTGGTCGTCCAGTCGTTTCGCACGCGCCCAGCGGGATCGGTGGCGTCATGAGCGTGCATCCCAGCATCGAGGCACTCGATCTGGCCGTTGGCTACGGCAGCGAATCCGTCGTGCAGGGGATCAACCTCACTCTCTTGCCGGGCGAGGCGCTCGCGCTCGTCGGCACCAACGGCTCTGGGAAGTCGACGCTGCTCAAGACGCTCCTCGGCCTGCTCCCCGCGGTCACCGGCCGCCTCCGTGTCGTCGGTGGTGCGCCCGGGGGAAGACCGAAACAAGTCGCCTACATGGGGCAGTCACGTCACACGAATCACGTTGCGCCGATCCGAGCGATCGACGTCGTCCGTATGGGTCGGTTCGCGTCGCTCGGTCTCCTGGGCCGATCGACTGCCCGCGACCGCCAGTTGGTTCGTGATGCCATGGAACAGATGGCAATCGCCGACCTGGCGGACAGCGCGCTCGGTTCGCTCTCGGGTGGCCAGCAGCAACGCGTGTTCCTGGCACAGGTGATTGCGCACAACGCGGACCTGCTCGTACTGGACGAACCAACGTCGGGCCTCGATCTCGCAGGCAGCGAACGCTACCGAGCGCTGATCGATTCCGCGCGCGCACGTGGCGCGGCGGTGGTCACGGCAACGCACGACATCGCGGAGGCTTCGGCGTGTGATCAGGTGCTTCTGCTGAACCGACGCGTGGTCGCGCACGGCGTCCCCGCGGACGTTCTCACGGCGGACCGGCTGCTCGAAACGTTCGGGATCGCATTGCAAGGTGTCGAGCACGGCGACCATCGCGATCTCGTGCACGGCGAACATCCGCACGGCCACGAGGGCGAGCATCATCACCATGGCCACGGTGGAGGGCATCGGTAGCGACCCGCTCGTCGCGAACGGCCTCGTCGCGACCTTGTTCCCGACTCCTACATCGCAATGGAATTGGCGACTTTCTTTTGAAAACAACGCGTATTTCGTTGCACTGACGTGAGTCTGATCGGCAGGGATTTCGAGGACGAGGTAGCCCGACCAGCGGGCCAGCACTGAACGTGTCCGGCGACCCACGTAAGCCACACCCCACACCAGTAGGTCAACCAAAAGGAGCACCAGATGTCCGTTCCGTTCCATGGCGACGAGTTCGATTTCAAGCAGCCCGACGGCACAACTCTTCGTGTCCGTGGTTTCGGCAGCAACCGGTCCGCTCGATTCGAGACGATCGATGGGCGGCCGCTGACACGCGATCCCGCTTCCGGGGTTTGGTCGGAGCGCCCTGCGCTGGCACCGGGTGCTCCGGGGACCGCGAGCGCCAGGCGCGAAACGGTCATGTCGAGCCCGTTCGGCCGCGGGGGCAATCGATGGGAAGAGCGTCGTGACGGACAGCGTCGCGTCGAGGCGGCGCGAACGACGGCGCGCAGCACCGGCGCCCCTCTCCTCGCACCGCCGCAACGTTCGATGGTCGGTTCGTTTGTCGGTCTGTGCATCCCGGTCGACTTCGTGGACGCGCCTGCAGAGATGACCCGCCAGCAGATCGACGACTTCTGCAACCTCCAGGGATACACCGAGTTCGGAAACAACGGGTCGGTCCGCGACTACTTCGCCGACAACTCGGGCGACGCGTGCATCTACACGAACATCGTCACGCCGTACTTCCGTGCATCGAAACCCAAGTCGTACTATGCGGCACCTTTGGAGGCCGGCCCGAGGGCGAGGGAGTTGGTGAACGAGGCTCTCGACGGTCTGCGGGCGTCGGCGTTCGACTTCGGTCAGCTCAGCGTCGACGACAGCGGCTGCATCTATGCGGTGAACGTGTTCTATGCGGGCGAGAACGTCAACAACTGGAGTGAGGGGCTGTGGCCGCACCAGTGGTTCATTCCACGGCGCGAGATCGTGCCCGGCGTCGACGCGCAGGACTACCAGTGCACGGACATCGGTTCGTCGCTTCGCATCGGAACGTTTTGCCATGAGAACGGTCACATGCTTCTTGCCTATCCGGACCTCTACGACGACAACCCCAACGATGCCTCGCAAGGCGGCGGGGTCGGAGGGTTCTGCCTGATGTGCGCCGGGAACCACGCCGACCAACGACGCAACCCGACTCAGATCTCGGCGTACCTCAAGCGGCTCTCAGGGTGGGGCGCAACAACCGAGATCGTCGGCTCGGCGACGGTCACGGTCAGCGCAGCGACCAACGAATTTGCGATCGTCCCGAAGGGCGAGACCGAGTACTTCATCATCGAGCACCGCCCGAAGACCGGTCGCGACGCTGGACTGGCCGGAGGAGGTCTGGCGGTCTGGCACGTCGACCACACGGGCGACAACTCGCGCAACGAGCGGACGCCGAGTCGTCACTATGAGCTCTCCCTGGAACAGGCGGACGGACTGTTCGAGCTCGAGCGATTCCCAGGCGCTGCCGACGATGCCGGGGACTTGTGGCAGCCGACGATGGTGTTCTCAGATCTTTCCGTTCCCCACAGCCGCTGGTGGGATGGGACGTCGTCGGGACTCACGATCGATTCGATCGTCGACAGCGGTGCGTCGATGACGTTTCGGGCGCAGGTCGGTATCGGTGCCCTCGTGCGCCTGGAGGAGCGCCCGGCCGCGGCGATCCAGGATCACACGCGCTTCGAACGGATGCTGCGCTGCACCACGGTCGCGACGCTCGACCGGGTCGAAGTCGAGCTCGACATCACGCACACCTACCGCAGCGACCTGACCCTCGCGCTTCGTTCGCCGAACGGCACCACGGTGGAACTGCTGCGCCGCAGTGGCGGCAACGCCGACGACGTGCGACAGACCTTCGACGTGACCTCGACCCCCGCGCTTGCATCGCTTGGCGGTGGCCCGATGGGAGGGGACTGGGTGCTGATCGTCGAGGACACCGCGCCACGTGACACGGGGACGCTCAACCGGTGGGCAGTGGTCCTGCACCCGAACTGACGGGCCCGCCGATCAGTTCACGGTGCGTCGGGTGACCGCCGGTCAGGTGTCGAGCAGGGGTGACCGCCGATCAGTTCACTGTGCGATGTGTGGCGCTGGGCGCACCGGGAGCCGACCGCGCCGGCCCACGTCGGACACCTCCGAACGACCACGGAACGTGATGACACGACTTTGAAATGTCGAAGTGGGCAGAATGCGGGGCACCGGAGACCGACGGAACGGCAACTGGTGCGAAGGGAGGGACAGTGCGAGTCTGCATACGGTTGCTCGGCCCGGTCGAGGCCACCGTGGACGGCGAAGTCGCTGACCTTCGCGGTGCCCGGCAGCGCCGACTCCTCGGCAAGCTCGCACTGCGTCCCGGAACCCTCATCGAGAGCGGCGAGCTGATCGATGCGATCTGGCCGGAGGGTGACCTGCCCGCCGATCCACGTGAGACGCTACGCACCTACGTTTCGCGACTTCGGGCGACGCTCGGCGACACGGGCAGCGTCGTCGGTCCGGGCCGGTGGCTACGAACTGCTGCTCCCACCCGACGCCGTGGACGCACAGCGCTTCGAGGCATTGCTCGCCGACGCCGCCCGGGCCGTTGGCTCGGGGCGGGTCGCCATGCTCGAGGAGGCGCTTGCGCTCTGGCGCGGTCCTGCCTTCGCCGGGTTCGAGCACGAGGATTGGGCTCGACCGAGCGCCGCCCGGTGGACCGAGTTGCGCGACACAGCGTCGGACGATCGCGCCGAGGTCCTGATCGAGGTTGGCCGCCACGAGGACGCCGTTGCGTCATTGGAGGCGGCGTCGCACGATTCTCCCCTTCGAGAGCGGACGCACCGCCTCCTCATGACGGCGCTGCAGCTGTGCGGCCGACAGGGCGAGGCGCTGCGCGTCTACGAGCGATACCGCCGACGTCTCGCGACGGATCTCGGCCTTAGCCCTGGCGAGGAGATCTGTGAGCTCGAAGCACGGATCGCCGACGGCGCGCACGGTCGCGAGGGCGCCCCGCTCGGCGGACATCTCCGCGGCTACCGGATCATGGAGCGCATCGGTGAAGGCGCGTTCTCCGTCGTGTATCGCGGCGAACAGCCCACGGTCGGACGTCCCGTTGCCATCAAGGTGATCCGCTCCGAGCTTGCGAACCGCGCGGACTTCGTGCGTCGCTTCGAGGCAGAGGCGCATCTCGTAGCGCGCCTTGAGCACCCGCACATCGTGCCGCTGTATGACTACTGGCGCGAGCCCGGCTCGGCGTATCTCGTGATGCGACTTCTCTCGGGGACGTTGGAGGACCGCATCCGCGAGCGCCGACTCGACCTGCCCGAGGCGCTGGCGATGCTGCATCAGATCGGATCCGCTCTCTCGGTTGCACACCGCGCCGGTGTGGTCCATCGCGACGTGAAGCCGGCCAACATCTTCGGCGACGGCGACGGCAACTGGTTCCTCGCCGACTTCGGTATCGCGCAGCAGAACGAGACGCCATACCGACTGGGTGATCTCTCGTCGATCGGCTCACCCGCGTACGCACCGCCCGAGCAACTCCGCCGCGAACCGGTCGGGCCGGGTGCCGACGTGTACGGACTCGCGATCGTGCTCTACGAATCACTGACCGGAAGCGTGCCGTTCCCCGACGCTCGCACCCAGGCGGAACTGCTGCGCCGACGTCTGCACGAGGCCGTGCCGAGCATGCGAGCGCTCCGTCCTGAGGTTCCCGCGAGCCTTGATGAGGTGCTGGCTCGAGCCACGGCGAAAGACCCCGCGGACCGTTACCTGACCATCGACGAGATGGTGATCGCATGTCGCACCGCGGTCGAGGGGCGTCCGAGCGCGCCGCCGACGGTGATGGGCCGGGCGACGCTGGTGAGTGGCGTCACGCGCAATCCCTACAAGGGTCTCCGGGCGTTTCAGGAAGCGGACGCGGAGGACTTCTTCGGACGCCAGCGCCTCGTGGAGCGACTCGTCACCCGTTTTTCTGAGGCGGGCGCGCGCGGGCGGTTGCTGACGGTCGTCGGCCCGTCGGGGTCCGGCAAGTCGTCGGTCGTTCGCGCGGGACTGCTTCCGGCGATCCGACGCGACGCAGTGCCCGGTTCGTCGCAATGGTTCGTGACCTCGATGGTTCCGGGGACGCATCCGTTCGAGGAACTGGAGGTTGCGCTGCGACGACTCGCGACCGGTCAGCTTGGCCATCTCGGCGAGTTCATGGCGTCGGACCACCGCGGCATTGCCCGTGCCGTAAAGCAGGTGCTGCCGACCGAGGGTGACGACCTGCTGCTCGTGATCGATCAGTTCGAGGAGCTGTTCACGTTGTGCGCCGACGACGCCATGCGGCGGGCGTTCATCGACGGACTCGTGGCCGCGGTGTCCGATCCCCGTTCTCGGCTGCGGGTGGTTCTGACCCTGCGCGCCGACTTCTACGACCGGCCCCTCCGCTATGCGGACCTCGCACCGCTCGTGGAGAGTGGAACCGTGGCGGTGTCGCCGCTCACGGCGGACGAGCTGGAGCGGGCCATCGTGGAACCAGCGGATCGATCGGGTGCGTCGTTCGAGCCGGGACTCGTGGCCCGGATCATTGCCGACTTCGTGGACCAGCCGGGCGCGCTGCCGCTGTTGCAATACGCGATGACGGAGTTGTTCGACGACCATGTCGTAGGTGTACTTACGATAGAGGCCTATGAACGGTTGGGTGGCCTGACGGGTGTTCTCGGCCGACGCGCCGAAGGGCTGTATTCGGCGGCGTCGGTCGAGGAGCAGGCGGCCGCGCACCGCGCGATGATCCGTCTGGTGTCGCTCGGCGAAGGCACCGAGGACACGCGGCGTCGGGTGCGGCGTAGTGAGCTTGGTTCCGACGCTGCTCTTGCTTCTTTTGTGGACTCGTTCGGGGACGCTCGGCTGCTGTCGTTCGACCACGACCCCGTGACGCGGGAGCCGACGGTGGAGGTCGCGCACGAGGCACTGATCCGTGAGTGGCCGCGTCTGCGTGAGTGGCTCGACGAGGACCGCGACGGCCTGCGAGTTCACCGCCATCTCACAGAGGTTGCGTCTGAATGGATCGCTGCTGGGCGCGATGAGGGCGAGCTGTTGCGGGGCGCGCGGCTCGAGACGACGGAGGCGTGGGCCGGGTCGCACGACGCTGTCCTCAACGATGTTGAACGGGAGCTGCTCGGCGCGTCCAGTGCGTTGCATCTTGGGGAGGTCGCGGCCGAGCAGGACCGGGTGCGGGTTCGGGAGCGCCAGAACCGTCGGCTGCGTCGGTCGCTGCTTGCGGTGGGGCTCGTCGCTGCGGTGGCCGTGCTGGCCTCGGGACTCGCCTTGCAACAGCGCGAGCGGGCGAACACGAAGGCGGCGGCTGCACGGAGCGCCGCGTTTGCCGCAGACACGGGCCGAATTCAATCCGAAGCGGCGCAACTGGCGTCGACGAACCCGCGTATCGCGTTGCTCTTGGCGTCCGAGGCGTACCGCCGCGATCCGGGGCCGGCGTCGCTCGGCGCGTTGCAGCAGGCGCTTGTCGGGAGCGGCAACCTGCTCGGATACTTCAAGGGTGGTGTGAGCTACGGCGCGGTCGAGTGGATCGACGAGCACCGATTTGCTGCTGCGCGGTCTGACGGAGTGGACATCTTCCGGGACGACGGGAAGGTCGAGCGGACGATTCCAGTCCAGGGGGCGATCCTGTTGGCGGCGTCGGCGGATGGGAAGCGCCTAGCGGTCGCGCAGCAGAAGCAGATCGCCATTTTCGACCTTGCCGACGTGAGGACGAGTCCCCGCCGAGTCGACACGTCCGCTCTCATCCAGGTGATCCAGCTCGCGCCTGACGGGAGCGCGCTTGCCGTCGGTATGGGGAACGGCGACCTCGTGGTCTACGACGTCGACCGGTGGCCGAAAGAGGACCTTCGTGTGAAGGCTCATCCCGAACAAACTGTCGCGGACCTCCAGATGGACGACGTCTTCTCGGAGGCGGTTCCGCACCTCGTGATGAGTGCGGTGCGCGGCGTGTCGGCGCTGACATTCGTTCCCGGCACTTCACTGATAGCAACGGCAGGGTTCGGATACGCACGGATTTGGGACCTTGTTTCGGGAGTTCGGCTGGGGCGCGAACTCCCGCTGACCCGTGAGGCTGGCGGGCGGACACTCGCAACGGTCGCACGCGCTATGGGCACGTCGCGGATCGGTGGACAGGACGAAATCGTGATCGTGGAAAGGTCCCGTGCGTGGCGCGTCAACGCCCGGACCGGAGACGTGATCGCATCCTTCGAGCTTCCCGAGACGCGAACCGCATCTGCGCTTCAGGACAGTGAACGCCAGGTAGTCGTGGCTGGCCGCTCGATCATCGCCGACCTGCAGATCGGCTCGGCCGCTCTCATTGACATAGACCACCCAACAACGGTCCAGTCCGTAGAGACTTTCCTGCTCGATATTGTCCGCATCGGCGTCGATCCGGGACGTCAGCGGCTCCTTGCGTCGAGCGGCGACGGTCTCGGCATCGTTTCCCTCGTCGGGGACGGGCTCATCTCCAGGGCATTTGACATCGGCGGAGGAGACCTTCAAGTGACCAATGACGGGGCGACGATCAGTCGGCTGGACATCGTCGGGGCGAAGGCGGACATCTGGCGAATCGATGGCTCGCGAATCACCGCGGTGCAAATGCCGACCCCGCGGCCGAACGTCGTCATGCTCACCGGAGTTGATCGCATAGCTGCCGTTCTCACCCCCGGCGCGGGCATCCAGATTCTCGAACTTCCGAGCGGGCGGGTGCGGGCGCGGTTGAAGGACTGGCCCCAGTCGAACTGGATGGTTTCGTTCGACGCGTCGCTCGACGGACGGCTCGTGGCCTTTGCTGCGCGCGGCGGTCTGGTGCAGGTTCGATCCGCGCGCGACGGCTCGTTAATCCGCGAGCTGACCGAGTTTGCACCTCTCCCTCCGGGAGTTCAGATCCGCATGCTCCACTTCGACTCGGTCGGTCGGCGGCTTGTCGGCACCGCGAGCAACGGGCGCGGAGCGGTGTGGGATTTGCGGACGGGCAAAGCGACGATCCTGGCAATAAGCGGTGGCGACTTCCTGCAGGCGACGTTTACCCCCGACGGCAAGCAGCTGGCGACTCTCGGCAGTGACGGCACCGTTACGATGCGCGACGCCTCGACTTTTCAGCCAAACGGTCGTCGCTTCGTCGGCAACACCGGGACGCTGAACCAAGACTGGGGCCCGTACTTCAGTGCTGACGGTCGCTTTATGATGACCGCCTTCGACCTCCAGCCCCGCCTCTGGGACATGGCGACGGGCCAGCAGATCGGTGGCACGTTTCCGTTCGACCCGTCGTACGGGAGTAGCGCATCACGGAACCTCCGGTGGGCCGTGACCGGCCGCGATGCCCGACTGATCCGCTGGGACCTCAACGTCGACCGCTGGCCCGACGTCGCCTGCCGCGCTGCGGGGCGGAACATGACAAAGGCTGAGTGGGAACAGTACGGGCCGGCCGGCGAATACGTCGCTACCTGTCCGCAGTATGTCCAAGCAGAACCATCGAATGGAGGATGACATGAGCACGATTAACCAACCGGACGCTGTCACACCGGAGCACAAAGTGAATCGCCGAGGTCTAGTCGGCGGACTCGTCCTCGGGTCTGCCGCGCTCGGGGCCGGTGCGGTCGGCGGGCTCGCCGGCCGAGTGAGCGCCGGGTCGGGGTTCCGCCGCAAGACGCTTGTCGTCGAGGTCGCATGCCTTGGCGAGACCTGGCGAGAAGGCACGAAAGCCAACCCGGCGAACGATGCCGACTTCCGTTCATCCTTCGTTGTCGAGGGATGGGTCTACCCAGCGGGCACGATCAAAGGTGACGGGTTCATCCCGCGAGAGGACGGCTCGATCGGGCGCTGGTTCTGCAGTGGCGCGGCGCTCGTCGATGCGTCGCGTCAGCAGCCGCATACGCACGCGAAGACGAGCTATTACTTCGGCAAAATCACCGAAGAGAATCTCTTCCCGAGAAGCTCGCTGCACACGACCGGTCTCGAAGGAACGATCGATCGAACGCAGACCTGCTGGCGGGCGGTCACCGGAGGTACCGGCGAGTATGTCGGTGCCCTCGGTGAAATGGGCGAGCGGATCATCGCGACAAATACGTCCCTGTTCGCCGATGGCACGAATGAACCCTCGCCGTGCTGGACCTGTGCCTTCGACCTGCGAATCCTCGACTGAGTCACCAACGTCATGGGCGCCGTTGCAACTACTCGGGTCGGCTACCGATCGAAACTTCCAACAGAGAGAACGCACAAAGGAGGAGGGGAACATGACCGATACCTCCGGAAATGATGACAATCCGGACCGTGCGCCAAAGGTGCACCGACGCGGAATTGTCAGCGGGCTGGTGCTCGGCTCCGCCGCACTCGGCGCAGGTGCTGTCGGCGGACTCGCTAGCCGGGCCAACGCTGGGTCTGGTTTCCGGCGCAAAACGCTTGTCGTCGAGGTTGCCTGCTTGGGAGAAACATGGAGCGAGAACTCCCGCGGCAATCCCGCCAATGATGCGGACTTCCGAGGTGCTTATGTTATCGAAGGATGGATATACCCCGAGGGCACGATCAAGGGTGACGGCTTCATCCCACGTCAGGACGGGTCGATTGGCAGATGGATTTGCCGAGGTGCAGTCCTCGTCAACGCTTCGCGGCAGGAACCACATACTTCAGCAAATACGGAGTACTACTTCGGTCGGATGACACAGGACAATCAGTTCCCGCGAAATTCCATTTTCTCCGTCGGCCTTGAAGGAACAACGGACCGATCGCTGACATCCTGGCGAGCAGTTATCGGCGGAACGGGAGAGTACCTGGGTGCGCTTGGTGAGATGGGCGAGCAGCTGATCGCCTTCAATACGTCGATCTTCGCCGACGGCTCGGGCGACCCGGCGCCATGCTGGCGATCCTCTTTCGACTTGCGCATCCTCGACTGAGTCGCTGCCCAACGCCATGGACGCGAGCGCGGCAGTGATGGCACCTGCACCGTTGCGGACGCTGCGCGTCGGTCGGGCCGTGTACCCCGTCGACCTGCCTCGCCTCACGGACGCACGGCTGCATTCATCGTTCGTCGTGCTCACCATTCACGTGCTCGGCCAGGTCGCGTTCGGGTTCCGGGTCTCGGTGCCGCAGATCCTCTCCGCGATCCTCGCGAGCGCGCTCGTCGAGGTCGCCGTCACAGCGCATCGACATCAGCGCATTGTGTGGCCCGCGAGCGCGATCCTGACCGGGAGCGGTGTCGGGCTGATCCTGCGCGTCGATGGTATGCGCGCATGGGATCACTGGACGTGGCATGGCTGGTACCTCTACGCCGGGACGGCAGTGCTGTCGCTCGCCACGAAGTACGTGTTCCGTGTCCGAGGACTTCAGGTCTTCAATCCGTCGAACGTCGGCCTCCTCGTCGTGTTCCTCGCGCTGGGTTCGCGTCGGGTCGAGCCACTCGACCTGTGGTGGTTCCATTGGGGAGTGCCGATGGCAATCGCGTACGCGGCCATCGTGATCGGCGGTCTGCTGATCACACATCGGCTCGCACTGCTCGGCATGGCGGTGGCGTTCTGGACGACGCTCGGCCTCGGCAGCGTGGTGCTTGCGTCGTCGGGGCACTGCATCACCACGAACTGGTCCGCACGACCGGTGTGCGACGGTGCCTTCACACGACTGCTTCTCACGTCGCCGGAGATTCTGGTATTCGCATTCTTCATGCTCACCGACCCGAAGACTGCGCCGCGTACGCCGCTGCGTCGCGTCGTGTTCGGGTCGTCGGTCGGGCTTCTCAGTGTCCTGCTCTTCGCCCCTGCTCGAACCGAGTTCACGACGAAGGTTTCGCTGTTCGGCGCGTTGGCGGTTGTCTGCATCGTCCGTGCGGCGGCTACCACGTTCGCCCTGCGCCCCGTGAGTGCCAGGCTGCGGATGCCACGCAGGTTCTTCGCCAGCGACGTCGGCGGGATCGCGGTGGGCCTGTCGGTCCCACTCGTCCTAGGCATGACGGCGCTCGCGATCACGCAGCTCGGCATCCCGGCGCGCACCGCGTTTGCGAACGTCGAAGCGGTGACGCTGCCCGAACCCCGCAAGGTGGCACCTGGCGTCGTGGCTGCGCGTGCGCCGCGCGTTACGAGCGTCGACCCGCTTGTGTTGGAGATCGACCCGCGACTCACCACGACGACGCAACGAATTGCGCTGGCGACGGCACTCATGCTCGGACTCGCCGTGGAGGAGGCAGCGGTGCGTGCGCAGCGTCCCGAACTCCTCACCGCGGTCGACCACGGTGCCCGGCTCGCTGAGCTACGCGCGCATATCGAAAAACACGGCGACGCAACGCACTACGAGTTCTCCGACGCACGACTCGTCGCGGTGCGTTCAGGTGGCCAGGGCGGTCTGCTCGTCGGCTTCGAGGCGATCGGCACCGCGACCACCGGTACCACGACCACCGGCACCGCAACCACCCCTGGCACGAGCGCAACCGCAGCGACCACCAGCGTCACGAAAATATTCGGTATGCGCGCATACCACACCGACCGGTGGCTCATCGTCGACGCCTGGGACCCGAAAGATGTGGAGATCATCCGATGAACGCACCCCCGACCGTGGTTGTCCGCCAACCCGGGCGCGAGCCCCTGCACCTGGAACTGCACGATCGGCTGGAGATCGGGCGCGACTGCGACGGGCTGCTGCTCGCCGACCTGCAGGTGTCACGTCGTCATGTGGAGCTGCGCGTCGAGGGCGGCCGCGTGATGGTGTCCGACCTCGGTTCGAGCAACGGCACGTTCGTCGGTGGGCAGCGGATGACCGCACCCGTCGAGCTGCGAGCGGGTGTCCGGGTGCAGCTCGGCGGGACAACGATCGAGCTGGTCGAGCGACGCGCCACTTCGTTCGATGAGCGAGCCACCGCCATCGGCACGAGCGAAGGCGATGGCGACGACGACGAGCCGGAAGATCTTCGTCGGACCTCCATCGACACGCTCGCGAGTTCTGCCGCGCGTGATCGCTGGCGTCCGAGTCGTCGCCCGACGATCGGCACCACCACAACGATCCTCTTCTCCGACATCGAGTCGTCGACCGAGCTGGCAACGTCGCTCGGTGACCACGCGTGGTACGACCTCCTCGAGCGGCACAACGACTCGATGCGGCGTCAGTTGCGTCTCCACGGGGGCAGCGAGATCAAGTCGCAGGGCGACGGGTTCATGCTCACGTTCCCGAGTGCACGCGCCGCAGTGCAGTTCGCCGTTGCCGCCCAGCAGGCGATCGACGGCAAACTTCAAACCAGCGCAGGCAGAGACCTGCGCGTGCGCATTGGTCTGCACACCGGCGAGGCGGTCGCCGATCCCGAGGGAGACCTCTTCGGACGCCACGTGATCATCGCTGCGCGCATCGCCAACCTCGCCGTCGGCGGTGAAATTCTCATTTCGTCGCTCGTGTTCGAGATTGTCAGTACGACCGGCGACCTCCGATTCGGCCCGCCGCGCACGGTGCAGCTGAAGGGTATCCCCGGTGACCATCTCGTCTACGTGGTCGAGTGGGCAGGGGAACCCTAATGAGCCCGCTGGACGAACGGACCGAACGAGACCGTGTCGACCACGAGCGTGTCGTCGCAATGATCGAGGCGCTCGTCGGCACCGAAAATCGAGCCTGTTTGAACGATGTTGTGGACACACTCGAATGGTGCCGCCTCGAAGCTGGCGAGGTGTTGTTCGAGGAGGCTGCACCGGCGGACGCTGCCTACTTCATCGTGACCGGACGGCTGATCGCGACGCGACTCCAGCCCGATGGATCGATGCTTCGACTAGCGGAGATGGGCAACGGCGAGCTCGTGGGCGAGCGCGGCCTCATTGACGGGACGCCGCGCGCGGCGACCATCCGAGCGGTGCGCGACACCACGCTTGCCAGATTCACGGGTGTTGCCTTCGAGTCGTTGCTCTCTCGTCACGCCGCACTCGCACTCCACGTGACGCGCCAGGTTGTACGCCGGTCGGAGCGTCCGATTGCCCGGCCGCGAGCGGCGTCCATTGCCGTCGCGATCACCGCAGCGATCGATGCCGACGCATTCCTCGTCA
Source organism: Acidimicrobiia bacterium (assembly GCA_043720395.1). Classification (GTDB taxonomy): domain Bacteria; phylum Actinomycetota; class Acidimicrobiia; order Acidimicrobiales; family JANYDT01; genus JANOYY01. Next base: position 12,993 of record JAYSSR010000070.1, on the reverse strand, counting down.
CGTTGGTCGAGGAGCTGTCACGAGGAGCGTCGACCACCCACCTAAATGCTGCGCGAGTCGATTCGCTTCTCGGCAGCGAAGGTGCTGCCCAGACCACGGACCATCAAGTCGCCGATGCTCTGCACCGCATCGACGCCGATCACGACCGGGTCGTGTTCGAGACTGACCGCGAACCGGAGAGGCCGCCATTATCACCGTGGTCGCGTCGATGTCTGCGTCACGCGGACCGGGTCGTGCTTGTCCTCTCGGACCATCCCGACCGCAACGAGGATGATCATCTGTGTGCATATGTTCGCGAGCTGCGGGCGCTTGCGAGCATTCCGTGGTGGCTGGTTGTCGTGCACGGTGAGAGCGACACACGAGTCACGAACAGCGCTGCGCTGCTGCAACGCTACGGCGGTGAGGAGATCGTGCACGTCCGCGTCGGTCGGAACGACGACGTTGCCCGACTCGCCCGTCTTCTCACCGGTCACGGTGTCGGGCTTGTGCTCTCCGGCGGTGGGGCTCGCGGGTTCGCGCACCTCGGCGTCCATCGAGCGATGCGGGAGCTCGGTGTACCGATCGACGTGGTTGGCGGCGCGTCCATAGGAGCACCGATCGGCGCGGGCATCGCCCTCGCCCTCGAACCGGATGAGCTCGACGAAACCATTCGTCGCCAGTTCCACCGACTTCTTGACTACACCGTCCCTGTCGTGTCGATCCTGAAAGGAGCGCGGATCTCGCGCCGCATCGAAGAGTCGCTCGGTGGCGTCGACATCGAGGACCTGTGGCTCGGCTTCTACTGCGTGTCGACGAACCTCTCCGCGGCGCGCCTTGAGGTCCACCGCCGCGGCCCGCTCGCCCGATCAGTGCGAGCCAGCGTCGCCATTCCGGGTGTCCTGCCACCCGTCGTTGTCGCGGGTGACCTGCTCGTGGACGGTGGCGTGCTTTCGAACCTGCCGGTTTCGCCGATGCGGAGCCATCCCGGTATCGGCACCGTGATCACGGTCGACGTCGCGGCCGACGAACGACGGGTCGAGGCGACTGACTTCGGGTCATCGGTCTCGGGATGGCGAGCGTTGAGCGGCGTCGCAGGTTCGTCGCTTCGACGGACCCGTTCGGCCTATCCGACGCTTGGGAACGTACTCGTGCGGACCATGCTCGTGGGCTCGCGTCGAGAGCAGAACACCTCGGGCGATTCGGGCCCGAACGATCTCGCGATCGAGATCCGGCTCGACGACGTGAACCTGCTTGCCTTCGGTCGGGTCGAGCCTGTCGCACGTGCGGGTTATGTCGCCGCCCGGCCGATCGTGGAGCGGTGGCTCGCAGGCGACGCCGGCGCACGCACGCGGACGTTCCTCCCGTGACGTCCGAAACCACCCGATCGAACCACCCAATGTCGGTTTCGACCGATTGGGTGGTCCGATTGGGTGGTCCTCTGGCGTCAGGCGAGGAACGTGTGCGGCTTGTGCGGCGATGCGCCGCCGGAAAGGGAACATCGTGCTGCTTCTGACCCTCAAGGACCTCCGGCATCGTGTCGTTCGCTTTGCGATCGTGACCGCGGTCGCGGCGATCGTGTTCGCGTTGCTGTTCCTAATGAACGGACTCGTGGAACAGTTCCACCGAGAACCGACGGACACCACTCGCTCGTTCCGAGCCGACGCGTGGGTGCTGTCGGCCGGTGTCTCCGGCCCGTTCACGTCGTCGGCGAGTGTGCCGCTCGGTGCACTCGCGAGCGTCAAGGGTGAGGAGGTGTCGCCACTGGTGGTCGCGCGCTCGACGCTGCGACGCGGCGTGCCAGGCGCGGGTCGCGAGGTGATCCTCGTGGGCCATCAACCCGGGCAACTCGGGACTCCGCGAATCGTTGCCGGGACTGCGGTGGCGGCATCGGGTGAGGCGGTCGTCGATCGCTCCACCGGCGCACGCGTGGGCGAGAACGTGGCGATCGGACGCGAACGTTTCACGGTGGTCGGACTGACCTCGAACGCGAGCGTCCTCGCCGGAGTTCCACTGGTGTACGTGTCGCTGCCGGACGCGCAGGACCTCGCGTTCGGTTCCCGGTCGGTGGTGAGCGGCTTCCTCGTGCGAGGCAACGTCGACAGCGTCGGCGCGGGGCTGAGCGTGCACAGCAACCGTGATGTCGCCGCAGATACGTTCCATCCGCTGGAGAACGCGATCTCGTCGATCGATCTCGTGCGAGCACTGCTGTGGTTCGTCGCGATCGTTGTCATTGGTGCCGTTGTGTTCCTCTCGGCGCTCGAACGACGGCGAGACTTTGCCGTGCTGAAGGCCGTGGGTGCCCGCGACTCCAAACTCGCCGGGGGACTTGCCATTCAGGCGGTGGTCATCGCTCTCGTCGGCGTGGCCGTCGCTGCATGTTTGCAAGTGCTGCTTCGGCCGGCATTTCCGATGCGCATACGGGTGCCGGCGTCGGACTACTGGCGGGTCCCCTTGCTGGCCGCAGGGGCATCGCTGGTCGCCGCCGCCGCAGCAATGCGCGCGGTAGTGCGTACCGATCCCGCGGCAGCGTTCAGCGGGGCGTCGTGATGGGCATGGACGCTGGTTTGCGGGTCGAGGATCTCGTGGTCGAGTACCGGCGCGACGGGTACGCGATTCGACCCCTCGACGGGCTGAACTTCGAGGCGGAGAAAGGTCAGCTGGTCATCCTGCTCGGGCCGTCGGGGACGGGGAAGACGACGCTGCTCTCGTGCATCGGCGGCATCCTCACACCAACGGCCGGACGGATCGCGCTCGGCGACGTTGATGTGACCGCGCTTGGATCGCGTGAGCTGCAGGCATACCGGCGCACGCATGTCGGATTCGTGTTCCAGGCGTTCAACCTCATTGCGTCGCTCGATGCACTCGACAATGTCGCCGCACCGCTGCTGCTCGCTGGGACGTCGCGCCGAGAGGCTCGTAAGCGCGCGTATGAATTACTCGAACGAGTTGCGTTGACTGACCGGGCGCGGCACCGACCGTCGGAGCTGTCGGGTGGGCAGCAACAGCGCGTCGCGATTGCACGGGGGTTGATCGGGGACCCACAACTGCTCCTCGCCGACGAGCCCACGGCCAACCTCGACTACATCCAGGCGGAATCCGTCATTGCGCTGCTCCGTGAGCTGCGCGCGGACGGACGCATCATCGTTGTGTCGAGCCACGATGCCCGCCTCCTGCCGGTCGCCGACAAGGTGCACGAGATGGTTCCCGTGCACAATGACGCGGGGTCGACGTCGGGCGCGTGTCGGTTTGCCGCCGGCGGATCGATCTTCGAGCAGGGCGATCGCGCTGACCTCGTCTACGAGATCGTGAGTGGCGAGGTCGACATCGTTCGAGTCCTCGCCGACGGTGGCGAGGAGCACCTTGCGCGGGTCGGTGCGGGGAGATACTTCGGCGAGCTTGGCCCGCTCCTCGGATTCCCGCGCTCAGCGTCGGCTCGAGCGGTCGGTGATGTCGAGGTGCGCTCCTACGGCGTCCGTGAGTTCCGCGGGCTTGTGCACGGGACGCCGAAACGCTGACGGGTCGTTGCTGGGGCCAGCGGGGAGCGTCGACCGTCGGCCCGCAAGGTGCCAGCGGCGGGGGCCTCCGCCGACGAGCGCGGTCCGCGCAGCCCAGCGCGGTCCGCGCGCTATGTCAGGGCCGCGCTCACCTGCGCGGACGGCACTCGATCGGGCACCGACGTTCCAGGTGGTCTTGTTCTTGCGGTGGGTCGGAGCGGGCGGGCGAGGTGGACTGTCCTAGGAGCGTGCGAGGTTTCCACACGCGTGAAACAAACACCCACTGTCGTGCGGGCATTTCCTGCGGCCGTGTGACTTTCGCGCAAGTGGCCTCGCTCGCCGACAGCGTGATGCTGGCGTCGGCAGGGTCGCAGCTCGCGGTACAACCGGCTCGCTCGCGGTGCACTGTGCGCGCCCAAACGCACCGCGAACGGGCCGGATGTACCGCGCCCGTGCCGCTTAGGCCGCGCGATATTGAGCGAGCCGATTGGGTGTCGAAGCGGAGCGGAGACGGGTCTGCGGTTGTCGCGAGATGTGGGCGGCGGCGAGTGAGGCGGAAGCGGGAGCGGAGCGATTGCTTGAGCTTCGAGCGAGTTGCGGTGGGTGTCGAAGCGGAGCGGAAACGGGGCCCGCCGCCTCAAACTGTCATACCCCCTCGGCAGAATCGTTGAATGGCTGATTACGACAATTCGCTTCGGGATTTGATCGCTGGGCGTCCGCAGGCGCTCGCTGACTTTGTGCTTGGGGTAGATCCTGCCAACGCGAGCGCTCGGTACGGTTCGACGGAACTTCCTGGCGAGCCGTTGCGGACCGATTCGATCCTTGAGATTGCCGATCCGGATGGCGGCATCCGGTGCGTGCATGTCGAGTTCCAATTCCGGGCGAGCGCGACCGACATTGAACCGCGGCTGGTTGCGTACTGGGCTCGTCTGAACATGTTCTATGGGTCGGCACCGGATCAATACGTTGTGGTGCTTGACCGGAAGGGCGGGCGTCTGAAGGGGGAGTTTCGGCGTGGCCGGTTGACGCTCCGCTATAACCCGATTCACTTGTGGGAGGTTCCCGCGTCCGAGCTTCTTCGACTTGACACCCTGTATCCGTTGGCGGTGTTGGGTGCGACCGAAAATCGGGAGGGCGTGTTCGTTGACGTTGCGCGTCGGGCTCGCGGTGAGGGCGGTCGCCGTGGTGAGCGAGTACTTCAGAACACGACGACCCTCGCCAATCTGTATCTGTCGAGTTATACACTTGAATTGCTCCTGAGGAGGACTGACATGCCGCTTGATCTCCGTGAACTACCAATGATCCAAGATGCCCTGCGAGAGGGTCACGAGGGGGGCGTTGAGGAAGGAATCGAAATTGGTCTCGAAAAAGGTCGCCAGGAAGGGCGCGAGGAAAGTCGCCTCGACTTGTTGGCGGCGGTGTCCCAGAAGTTCGGTCCGTTGTCTGATGCTCTCGCCGAGCTACTACTCGACACTTCCCGCGAGTTCGCCTCCGTTGCTCTGGCCGTGGTGCTTGCCACCTCCGCCGAGGAACTTCATGCTTCGTTGCGTGCCGTGAGACGATCCTGAGGACGGCAGCATCATGACGGCGGCTCTACGACACCCCACTGCGGGCAGGTGGCACGGTAGGGCGTGTCGCGCGGGCCGTACTGCGTCCACTCCTCGCGGGTGAGGTTGCGCCCGGCCGCCCTGCAAGCGGTGTCTCGCCAAGTGGCGGGGTCGAAGTTCCATATCTGAATCCATCTCTCCGTAGCCGTGAGGACATGGAGCGTCTTGCCAGGGAGGGACGGGACGGTGCTTCGTGCCAATGCCGTCAAGGGTCGTCCGATCATCTCGCCGGTTGCAACATCCCACAACCGGGCCCGGTTGTCGTTTGTCGTCACGAGGTAGCGGCCGTCGTCGGAGAACGCGAAGAATTGGTACCCGAACGAGTCGAGCCCTCCGGCACCGGCCGCCATGCGACGAATTGCTTTGTAGGAGTGCGGATCTCGGAGCGTCAAGACTCCCCCGACATTGAGCGTGACAAGCCACCGGCCGTCTTGGCTGTACCCGGCGGCTGACGCTTCGCCGGGCGCAAGAGGAGACGGTCGAACCTGCCATGTCGCCGTGTCCACGAGGAAACTCGCGCCGCTTGCCTGGGTCGCGAGCAGTACGTCGCCAGACGGTGGAGTCGTCAGCAGAAGCGGTCCGTTAGAACGGTCGTAGGGGATCAGCGCGAGGCGCCTCCCGGTCGCCACGTCGTTGACCTGAATAGTGTGGACATTGGCCGTGCTGAAGTCGTAGTTGTTCGTGGCGTACCACCGAGAACGGGGATCCATCGCGGACGCCCACTGCGAGACTGTTTCCTTCTTGATCGTCGGACCAAGGCGGGCGAGCGACCGACTGTCGAACAGGTCAATCGACGATGGGTCACCCACGTGGTAAACGTGGATGACATCGGGGTTGGAGAGATCGGTCTCGATGACATCGGCCGGTCCAATCGTCAGCGTTCGGTCCTTCACACACGGCGCCGGTAGGCAGCGCCAAACACCGGCGGGCGGGCGATCCTTGATCGCCAAGGGGGAATTGGCGACGATCCACGACGCATCGCGACCTCCACCGAGGTTCAGTTGCTGTGGTTGACGGGCGACAGCCGACCGAAGTAATCCGCCGCCATCAAGGGCAAGTAGCGCCAAGCCCCGGTCGCCCGCAATGGCCAACACATCGCCGTCGGAGGAAGCCGTCATCGACGCAATTCTCCCGATCCGTGCGTCGTTCGGGCCTTCCAGGATCTGACCGTCTGATTCCCGCACAATGGCGAACGCACTGTCGGAGTGTGCCAAGGCGAGGAGGCCATCGTCGAGGAGTGCGGGTGGGACAAGCAGCTGTGCCTCGCCTCCCATGCCCGAGAGGAACCTTGACCGAGGGGTGAGCGAGGGTACATCGAACGCGGCGACGGTTCTCCCCGCAGCCACCACCGCCGACAAACCGTCTTTGCGGAATCGGGGGTGAACGATTACGGCATTGGGAAGCCCAGTCGCCCGATCGTTCTCCGACGTGTCGCGTGAAGCCAGCCTCGAGCCGGTCTTGGCATCAATGAGCGTCACCATGACGCCACGTCCGAAGAACAGCCGCGAGCCGTCGTCCGAGTACCGCAGCGTTCCGCCGAGACTGGCGTTCAATGATTCCGGTCGGAGCGAATAATCCGCCTTGGGATGCTGTTCTCCCATGGTCGACAGCCCATCTCCGGCCAGCGTCCACTGCACCGTCTCCGCTGGGAGCTCGTACTGGCGGACCTCGCCCGAGAACAATGCAATCGCCAATTGTCGGCCGTCCGGACTCAGTGCAACGTCAGCTGCATTCTCGGCTAGTGGGGTCGCGGCGCCCGCCCCATCGAGGCGCAACAATTGCGCCACCCGGTCCGAGTCAACGAAGGCTGCGGTCCCGTTCGCATACGCGAACTGATCGAGATTCGCGATGCCGCGATCCTTCAGCGGCAGGACCATCTTGTGCAGCAGCGTCCGTTTGCCGGTCGTGAGATCCCACGCCACGATGCTCGATTCGCCGAAGCCGACGATGCGGTTCTTGTCCTCCTCCCAGAACACACCGCGCATCGGCTCGTCGCTGAACCGGAACGCGAGGTGGGTGTCGGCGGCCACCAGCGTCTGTTGCAAGGCACCCAACGACTCGGGCGTTGACTCGCGTCGGTTCGACTCCGCAGCGAGCAGCATCGCAAGCGAGAGGTCGTTCTCCACGAACGTCGGAGCGAGCGCGGCGAGCCGACCGGTCTCTGCTTTGAACGCTGTTGAAGTCGCCGCGGAGCGTTCGCGGTTGGCCGTTGCCGCGGAGCGGTCCGCTCGACGTCGCTGCTGGAACGCAAGGCCGGACGCGACGAGAGCGACCACGAGCGCCAACCCCACACCGGACAGCAAGGCACGCAGGCGCCGGTTGGCGCGCACCTGCGCGTCGAAGCGCTCCCGCTCATCGGCCGCCACACGATCACGATCCACAACCGAAGCGTCGACGAACGACTGCTCCGAGGCCGTGAGTTCCGCAGTCCCGGACGCAAGCCACGTGAGTGCCGATTCGAGACGCGCACTGCGGTAGAGGTCGCCACCGTCGAGGCCGCCAGCGTCCCACGCGGCCGCGGCTTCGTGGAGGTGGCGCAGCGTCCGCAGCCCGTCGCGGTCGTCGTCCAGCCAGACGCGGAGGCGCGGCCACTCACGCAGCAGCGCCTCGTGCGCGACCTCGACGGTCGCCTCGCGCGTCGCCGGATCGCGGTCGAAGCTCAGGAGACGCGCCGCGCCGAAGCGGTCCACGACGGACGCCACGGCGGGGTCGGTGCCGAGTTCGGAACGCAGCGCCCGCCGACGCGTGTCACCGGTCCCTTCACCCAGCGAGACCAGTCGGCCGATCACCCGACGCAGGGCATCCTGTTCGGCGGCGGAACACCCTGTGTACAGCTCCTCGGCCCGTCGGGCGAGTGCTCCTGCGACGCCGCCAAGTTCACGGTACGCGTCACGTGTCAGGAGACCTGATACTCGACGCTCCCAGAGTTCCGTTAGCGCGTATTGCAGAAGCGGCAGCGCGCCCGGCTGGTCCGCGAAGTCGGCGACGATCTCCGACACGAGGCCGGGCTCGGGCTCGCACCCGACCGACTCGGCGGGCACAACGATTGCCCGCTCCAATTCGTCGGCCTGGAGCGGCAGCACCGCGACGGTTGCGTCGCGCACCAGCCGGCCGAGTCCGTCGTGTCGCAGCGGTCGGTCGAAGAAATCGGCTCGCAGCGTCAACACCACACGGAGCCGGGAACGTTCCTCCGACACCGCAGCCACGAGCGCGTCGATGAAGGCTCGGGCGACGCTTGGCTCGGCGAGTGTGAACAGCTCCTCGAACTGGTCGATCACCAACAGTGCCTCGCCGTGCTCCGGGAGGACGCGCCGCAGTGTCCGGGCGAGTCCTCGCTCACCATCGGCGAGCTGGTCGAGTAACGCCGTGGCACTACCGGTAGACACTCGCAGGAGTGCTGCCTCAAGTTCCTCGAACGGTCGCGGCCCGGGGATCATCGTCGTGAGGAACCAGTCCGCCGAACTGGACACGCGACCGGCGCGGAGCGCGGGGATCAGGCCGGCTCGGACAACCGACGACTTGCCGGACCCGGACGGGCCGACGACGGCGACGAGACGATGCGACGCGAGTGAATTCACCAGCTGGTCAACGAGGCGTTCGCGACCGGCGAACTCCGACGCGTCGCCTTCGTCGAATGCACGGAGGCCCTTGTACGGGTTACGGTCGCCGACTCCGAGCACGGTCGCGCTCCCGCGTCGACCGATGCCGCTTCCCTGCCGCCCGGCCGCGCCAAGACCGGCCGCCGCACGGAGCGCCTCGACCATTTCGACGACGCTCGTATACCGATCACTCGGACTCTTCGCCGTGGCTCGGCGGACCACATCGTCGACCGCGATAGGAAGTTCCGGCCGGATGAGCCGCAGCGACGGCACGGGATCGTTGAGCTGACGGCGCAACAGCGACGCTTGATTGCGCTCGTTGGGGAAGGGCAGCTGGGCGGTGAGCGTTTCGTACAGCGTGATCCCGAGCCCGTGCACGTCGGCGGCCGGTCCGACCGGTTCACGACGCAGCTGTTCCGGCGACGCATACGCGGGCGACCCGGCCGACAGTGCCGCGGCAGGGTCGTCGAGTTCCGCGACCTCCAGCGCGATGCCGAAGTCGGTCAGGTACGCGTGGCCGTTGTCGTCGAGCAGCACGTTCGCCGACTTCACATCGCGGTGCACAACGCCGCCCCGGTGAGCCGTGGAGAGCGCGCCGCCGATCTGTTCGATCATCGTGACCGCTCGTGCCAGGTCCCACGGTCCGTTGAGCAATGCGCCTTCCAGGCTGCCCGCCCGCAGATAGCGCATCACGAGATACGCCGAGCCGGGCTCGCGCCAGAAGTCGTAGAGCGGAACGATGTGCGGGTGCTCGAGACGTGCAACGAGTTGAGCTTCGGCCTCGAATCTGCGTACGAATTCGGGCCGGTTGGCCAGCTCGGCGCGGATCACCTTCACTGCGACGTCACGCTCGACCGATGGTTGCGTGCCTCGGTAGACGATGGAGAAAGCACCTTCGCCGAGACGCTCCAGGAGGCGGTACCCGCGCAACGGAACCGGTCTCGCCGCGTACTCGAGTGCTGCATCGCCCGACGCGATTCGCGCCTCCAGGTCGCGGGCCTCCTTGCCCGGTTCAAGGCCGAGGTCCGTGGCGAGCTGGTGGCGGTACTCCTGAAATACACGCAATGCTTCGGCCTGGCGTCCACAGCGAAAGAGGGCGAGCATGCGCAAACGCAGTGGACGCTCCCGGAGCGGATACTCGGTGCTCAGGGTTGCCAGTTCAGCGATGGCCGTCTCCGGTGCACCCGCTTCGAGGAGCGCCTCGGCCCGTTCCTCGCGGGCCAGCGCACTCAGCTCGCCGAGTCGCTCCACCTCGGGGCGCAGCCAGTCAACGTCGTTGAATTCGCCGTACGGACGTCCTCGGATCAGGGCGCTTGCTCGACCGGCGAGGTCTGCCGCGGTCGATGGCTCACCGCGCCGCCGTGCCGCCTGCGCGTCGGTCACGAGCGCTGCGAGCTCGTCGCCGTCCACCACCAAGCGATCGCCGGGGGTGAGCCGGTACCCGGCGGACTCCGTGACGAGCGCGTCGCCGCTCGTGCCGAGTACGACCCGCAATCGGGAGATGTAGGTACGAATGGAACGGTCCGCGTTGGCTGGTTGCTCGCCGTCGCCCCACGTCCGGTCGATCAGCTCCGAGAGCGGTACCGTTCTGCCCTGGCGGGCCACGAGCGCGAGCAGCAGTAGTCGCTGACGCTGCCCGCCGACGTCGATCTCCGCGCCGTTGTCATCGACGACACGTACCGGCACAGTACTTCGAGTCGCATGGCATTCCCCTGTCAGGCATCGTCATCGTTGACGCGATCGAAGCGTGCTCTCTATAGGTTGCAGACGGACAACACCAGGTCAAGGGCGGTACGGTGACCTTGTGGCGTTCGAACCTGGCAGTGCACAGGCATTACGGCGTGCGGAACACGGCCTCGCGGTAGTAGCGCATTTCTTTGATGGACTCCCGCACGTCGTCGAGTGCGCGGTGCCCGCCGGCCTTCGATGGTGCCGCCTTCACGGCCTTCGGATACCAGCGTCGACTCAGCTCCTTGATGGTCGACACGTCCACCGACCGGTAGTGGAGGAAGTTCTCGACCTCAGGCATCCACTCGGCGAGGAAACGACGGTCGGTGCCGATCGAGTTTCCGCACAACGGCACGGTGTTCGGCTCGCGAATGTGCTTACGGAGAAACGCCATTGTCTCTGCCGTCGCCTGCTCCAGCGTTATATCGGACGCCTTGATCGCGTCGACCAGCCCGCTGCGAGTGTGCATGTTCGTGACCACATCGTCCATGGCGGCGAGGTCCTCAGGTCTGGCCGTGAGGACGAGGTCGGGACCTTCCTCGATGATCTCCAAATTGTCGTCGGTGATGATCGTGGCGATCTCCACGATGACGTGACGCGACGGTTCGAGGCCCGTCATCTCCAGGTCCAGCCAAGCAAGCACGGCCGGTCACGCTAGTACCGCCTCGTTTCGACGCCCGGCGGCGGCCTTGGGACCTACCATGACCGGCGTGTCGGAGACTCAATCGCAGGAGGGTGTCGGGGTGCGTGTCGGGGTGCGGATGCTCGATCCGGACGCTGTGGTGCCGTCATACGCTCACAATGACGACGTCGGGACGGACCTGGTGTCCACCGTCGACGTGCTACTCGCGGCCGGTGGAGGACGCTCGGTGGTGCCGACCGGCATCGCCGTCGCGCTCCCCCCCGGATACGGCGGGTTCGTGCTGCCTCGCAGCGGCCTCGCGGCAAACCACGGCGTGACCGTTCTGAATGGTCCGGGCCTCATTGACTCCGGGTACCGGGGTGAGGTGCGCGTTCCGCTCGTCAATACCGATCCGACGCGGCCGGCTCAGATCCGACGCGGTGATCGCATCGCTCAGTTCGTGGTCTTACCCGTGCCACGAATCGAGTGGGACGTTGTCGACGAGCTTCCCGCGGGACCGTACCTGTCCGGCCTGCCGGACGGAGCGTCGTCGGACGGAGCGTTGTCGGACGCCGTTGCTGAAGCTCCGGCGGGTGTTCGTGGTGCTGCCGGGTTCGGGAGCTCGGGGCGGTGACCGCTGACTGGGACTTCAACAACGTTGACCCGGCCCATCTCCGCGCCGCCGGTTCGGGAAAGTGGAACAAGTACGACGCCGACGTCCTTGCGGCCTGGGTGGCTGACATGGACTTTCCGGTTGCTCCGTGCGTGACCGAGACGCTGACGCGCCACGTCGAATCGGGCGTCCATGGCTATCCGGTCACGGGGTTCGCCGACACGCTCATCGACGTGTTCTGCTCGTATGTCAACGCGCGAACCGCGATCGGGGCGGTTCCTCTGTTGGTACGCCTCTGCGACGACGCCGTCCAGGGAATGCATGCGGCGCTCGCTGCCTGTACTGATCCCGGCGATGGCGTCGTGATTCTCTCGCCGATCTATCCACCGTTCTTCGTGTCGGTCGAGCAGAACAACCGCGTTGTCGTCGAGCATCGCATGGCCCCGGACGCTGACGGTGTGTGGCGGTTCTCGGTTGAGACGTTGCGCGCGCAGATCGTCTCGTCGAGAGCGCGTGCGCTGATGCTGTGCAGCCCGCACAATCCGGTTGGGAGATTGTGGACGCGTGCCGAAGTCGAGAGTCTGGCGGGACTGGCCGTCGAGTTCGATCTCACGATCATCGCGGATGAGATCCACAGCGACCTCGTGTTCGACGGCCGTCCGTTTGTTGCGTTCGCATCACTCAGCGGAGAAGTACGCGCGCGTACGATCACGATCACGTCGGCGAACAAGGCGTTCAACCTTGCTGGGCTGAAGATCGCCATGATCGTGTTCGGTGGTCAGGCGTTGAGTGACCGATTCGACGCGCGGGTCTCGCGTCGGATGCTCGGGGCAGCGTCCACGCCGGGAGTGCTGTCGAACCTTGCCGTATACCGCGAGGGCGGACCCTGGCTTGCCGCCGTGGTCGAGTACCTCGGCGAGAACCGCTACGTGTTTGCGGAGCGGATGGCGGTCGTCGCTCCGTCGGTCAAGGTCGTGATCCCGGAGGCGACGTATCTCTCGTGGCTGGACTTCTCCGCAGTGCCGGGCGTGTTGGACGGCGGGTCGGTTGGGGAGCGTCTGGCGATGGAGGCTCGAGTGGGGTTCAACGCTGGCGAGACGTTCGGCGCTGGGCTTGAGCATTACGCCCGTGTCAACCTGGCCACGTCACGCTCGATCGTGCTGGAGATCGCCGACCGCATCGGCGCGTGGGTGGCGGTGCAGCGCGTGTAACGGGGCCGCGTTGTTGGGCTTGCTCGCTGGAGGTGTCGTCCGCGCTGGTGAGAGTCGTCCGCGCAGCGTGTGCGCCACGAGGCGCTCTTTACCCTGTGGTGATGAAAGGCACCATCGTGCGCTTGTCGCAGCAAGCGTGT
>JAYSSR010000069.1:0-27891 GCA_043720395.1 Acidimicrobiia bacterium | reverse complement strand
AACCCCCAACCCCCAACCCCCAACCCCCAACCCCAACAACGCGGCGAGTTCTGAGCCTCAGCGAATCAAGGCAAGTGATTATCGGAACAGGTCTTCGGCGGGGCTGCGGACGATCTCGTCGCGGACGCTGCCCTCGCGCAGCCACGCCGGGTCGACGCCGCGGACGATGGCAGCTGCGATGTTCGATGCCTTGCCCATCACCATCTCTGCGGCACCCGCGATCTCGTCCGCGACGCACACCTCGGTGACGTGGAGTTCGCGGCCCTGCGAGTCGACGGTGCCGCGGAGATCCACGACCGCAGCGACACCTGCGCATCCGATGGCCACGTCGGTGAGACCCTTGCGCCAGGCACGCCCGAACGTGTCGGAGATGATGATGCCAACGTCGATCCCGAGACGCCCACGGATGCCGTCGCGGATCTTGCGGGCCGAGCGGTCGGGGTCGACGGGCAGGAGCGCGGCGAAACCCTTGTCGATGTTCGACAGGTCGATACCTGCATTCGCGCACACGAATCCGTGTGTCGTCTCGGAAATGATCAGCTCACCGCGGGGCGTGTTCCGTCGACGCAGGATGCGCACGGACTCCTCGATCACGTAGCGCTTGTGATCGTCCGCGATGTCGGGGTCGACCGGCACGAGGCGTCCTTCGGCCTTCGACACGACCTTCTGCGTGACGACGATGACGTCGCCCGCAAGCAGTCCCGGCGACGGGGTCGCGGCCGCGATGATCTGCTCGGCAAGCACGTCACCGGGCTGCACCTGTGGGATGCCGTGGATGGGCAGGAGTTGGATGGCGTTCACAGTGCCTCCATTGTCTCGCGGGCGAGCGCCGCGCCGACACCCGGCTCGCTCATGATCGTGTCCGTCACCATCGCTCGGACGCCCTTCTTGCCGATCTCGTCGGCGAGTGCAGCGTCGACCGAGTCGATGATCAGCGCGCTTATAAAATCTCGATACAACGTTGCGACGCCGAGCGCCGACGACTCGTGGCCCAGCGTCTGCAACATGCGATCGGCCGGGCCCTTCAGTGCCGCGCCGCCGATGATGGGGGAGATGGCGATGCAGTCTGCCCGGCGGGAGACCAACGCCTCGCGAATGCCGCGAACGGCAAGCACCGGGCCGATCGACACGAGCGGGTTGGATGGCGCGATCACGATGCGGTCGGCGTTTGCGATCGCGTCCAGAACGCCGGGCGCAGGGCGGGCCGTGTCGACGCCCACGAACTCGATCGCATGGACGTCGGGGGCGTGCTGGTGGCGGACGAAATACTCCTGGAATCCGAGGCGTCCGATGCTCGTGTCTACCTCGGTTGCCACGGGGTCGTTGGACATTGGCAGCAACCGCAGCCCCAGCTCCCATGCAAGTGCCTGATCGGCGCACACCTCGCTGAGGGATGCGCCGGAGCGTAGGCGCGACGTCCGCCAGAGATGCGTTGCGAGGTCACGGTCGCCGAGGTTGAACCACGTGAGCGCGCCGAACGGTTCGTAGCGCTCGAGGTTCTCCATCGCGGTCCACGTCTCGCCGCCGAGACCCCACCCGCGCTCTGTGTCGATCGCCCCGGAGACGGTGTACGTCACGGTGTCGATGTCGGGGCTGACGTGCAGGCCATGGAACACCGTGTCGTCACCGGTGTTCACGATGGCGGTGATCGCCAGCTCGGGCGCGGCCGCTCGCAGGTGGCGGAGGTAGCGGGCCGCGCCCACCCCGCCAGCGATCACGGTCACGGTCCGGGGAGTGCTCACAGTGCGACGACTGTAGAGGCGGTCGGTGGTGACGGCCTGCGTCGGACCTGACCGGTAGGATGTTTGGCCATGTCCGGTGCCCCCGAACCCGGTCGATCGCCGACGTCCTCCCCGGGCTACCCGCTCGGCGACGCCCCTTCAGCCAGCGTGATCACCGTTGAAGGTGGGCATCCGCTCCACGGTGAGATCGCAGTTCGCGGAGCGAAGAACTCCATCTCGAAGCAGCTCGTCGCAGCGCTGCTGACCGACCAGCCGGCCGTGCTGCACAACGTCCCCGCGATCTCTGACACATTCATCGTGAGCGACATGCTGCGCGATATGGGCGTTGATGTGGAGACGGACCGCGACGGCGCTGGCACGGTGCGGGTGCATGCCGAAACCGTCACGCCGCTCACGCCCGACCGGCTGCACCTGTACACGAACCGCAGTCGCATTCCGATCCTGCTCTGCGGCCCGCTGCTCCACCGAACGGGTGAGGCGCTCATTCCCGGGCTCGGCGGCGATGACATCGGGAAGCGTCAGGTCAATTACCACCTCATGGTCCTGCAGCAGCTCGGCGCGGAGATCGACGAGCGGGCCGACGGCTGGCACCTCAAGACGACCGGGCTCACCGGATGCGAGCTCCGTCTCCCGTTCCCGAGCGTCGGGGCGACCGAGCAGGTGTTGCTCAGCGCGGTGCTCGCGGATGGCAAGACGACGCTGCACAACGCGGCGATCGAGCCCGAGATCCTGGATCTCATTGCGGTGCTCCAGAAGATGGGCGCAGCCATCATGTTTGGCGCGGATCGCGAGATCATCATCCACGGACAATCCGCATTGACGTCCTACGACCACTCCGCAATTCCCGACCGGTTGGAGGTCGCGAGTTGGGCTTGTGCTGCGATCGCTACCGGCGGCGAGGTGTTCGTGCGCAACGCTCGGGTCGACGACATGGTCTCGTTCCTCGGGGCCTTCCGTTTGCTTGGCGGCTCGTTCACCGCGTCGGCGCAGGGCATCCATTTCAAACGGGCGAACGGAGAGCTGCATGCGGTCGATCTGGAGACTGCCGTGCATCCGGGTCTCATGACCGACTGGCAGGCACCGCTCGGCGTCACACTCACACAGGCGAACGGAACGTCGTCGATTCACGAGACGGTGTACGAAAATCGGTTCGGCTACACGAACGCGTTGGTGGAGATGGGTGCCGACATCAACGTCGTCGCGGGTTGTCCAAAGGGACGCGCCTGTCGTTACGGCGGGCTCAACCATGCGCATACGGCGTACTTCCGTGGCGTCACGCCGCTGCGGGGCAGCGATGTCGAGGTACCCGATCTCCGGGCCGGATTCAGTCACGTGATAGCGGCACTCATCGCCGAAGGCCGCACCACGATCCGCGGCGTCCGCATGATCAACCGTGGCTACGAAGGATTCCACGACAAGCTCGATCAACTTGGCGTGCGTGTCATGTCAGTCGGCTGAACGTGGTTCAGATGGCCGACACGGCCGGATTTGTGAGACTGGAACCATGACGGACTCCTCGGACGCCAGCACGACAGTCGCGTCGGTCGCGCCAGTTGGCCTGCCACGACGTCGGCCGCACCGGGCGCTGCGGGTCCTCGTGATAATTGTTGCGCTGGTCACTGCGCTCGTCGGTTCCGTCGTTGGATGGGGCTACCTGAAGTTCCGGGCCATCCCAAAGATCAACGTCAGCAAGTCGGTGCTCGGGGTCACGCCTGATGCGTCCGCATCGACCATTGCCTACGAGGCGACCGCAAATCTCCCGGCGGCCACGATTCCCACGGGCGCGGAAACAGCGGTGGCGGGTGTTACCGACACGGTGGCGTTGAGTGACGTACCCCCGACGGAGGCTGCCACGCCAGCGATAGGAGCGGCCGCGCCCACGACCGCAAAACCGTCAAAAGCAACGCTCGCGACGGAACTCACCGTGTCAGAGGCTGAACAGGCGGCTCTCGATGCAGCGGACGCCGAAGATGCCGCCGAAGTCACGATTAAGAAAGGTACGCCGACTACCAAGCGACCGAAGGTCGTCTATGACACGGTGCCGCCCGGCCCGATCGTTGATCTTCGTGGGGTCGAGGCATTCGGTGGACCGGGCACGCAAAATTACCTGATGATCGGCGTCGACTCAAGAGCCGACGTACCCGAGGGCCAGGGCACCGCATTCGGTGTCGGGAAGGTGGGTGGGTCGCGAACTGACACGATGATCATCCTCCGGATTGATCGGGATGCGCACAAAGCGTGGATTCTCTCCATCCCGCGCGACCTCTGGGTGCCGATCGCAGGCGGGCAATACGGGCGCATTAATTCTGCCTTTCAAAAGAGCGCGGATGTCCTGGTAAAGACGATTCAGAACCGGCTCGCTATCCCGATCGACCATGTTGTACAGGTCAACTTCGCCGGGTTTCAGAAGATTGTCGACACGGTTGGCGGCGTCGAGATCTGCTTCAAGTATCCGACGCGCGATACGCTTTCTGGACTGAATCATCCCGAAGCTGGTTGCGCCCCGATGAACGGACAGGCATCGACGGCGTACGTTCGCAGCCGTCATTACCAGCAGTTCATTGATGGTGTCTGGAAGGAAGATCCGCGGTCAGATCTTGGCCGTATTGTCCGTCAGCAGTCATTCATTCGTCTCGTGATGGGCAAGGTTCGTGACAACGCGACGAACCCTCTGAAGCTGAACTCGATGCTCGACGACCTGCGTTCGGCCATTGCCATCGATTCGTCGTTCTCCTTCCCGGAGACCACATCGCTGGCCAACGATCTGCGTTCGTTCGATCCAGCAACGCTTGAGTCATTTACGGTGCCGACCAAGGGTGCCCGGATTGAGGGCAAAGCTGTGCTGCTGCTGGACACGGTCAAGGGCAAGGCGACGCTCGGCAAGTTCCGTCGGGCCTAACGTCCCTTCGCCCGGATCGCGCCGATGCGATTTCGTAACCAGTCGGCCGCGACGGTTCCGTTGATGAGTGCTTCGACGTTTTGTCGAGCCACCGACACTCTGGTTTCTACCGGGTGTCCGCCGTTGAGGATTTCGGCCAAGGCGGCTGCAGCTTCGTCGATGTCGGGATCGGCCCACGTGGCATTTGCTACGCGCGCATATGGATCGTGGCTGTCGGCCGACGGTTGGTGTACGGGCACGAGGTCGTACGGCACGAGCCAGGAATTATCGACATTCATGAACGCGAGATTGCCCGAATAGCCGGTGGCCACGACCGGGACACCACGCGCCATTGCTTCGAGCAGCGTCAATCCGTAGCCCTCCGACCTGTGGAGTGACACGAGCGCGGCGAGGTCCGCGATGAAGGATTGCTGCTCCGTGTCCGTGAGGACGGCGTCGACGGTCCGCACGTCGCGACGCGACGCGGCGGCTGACAGCAGGGCGGCATGGTCGGTGGGGAACTGCGACGCATTGACGGTCTTGATACAGAGCTGGACGCGGCTCGGGTCGTAGTTCGGCACGGCCTTCGTATAGGCGTCGATGAGGGCAAGTGGGTTCTTGCGTTCCAACCTGCTTGCGTGGTCGAAGGTGAATCCGACGATCTGTACTTTGGGCCGCAAGCCCAGGCGCTCTCGCACGTGGGCGCGGTCGGCCTCTGTGACCGGCAACAGCGACGTGCCGAGCGGGAGGACCTCAACACGCACACGCGGTGGTGCGGCCGCTGCAACCGCATCACGAACGAAGTCGGAGGTGACCCAGACCTCGTCGACGTGGTCGAATCCTTTGCTGTGTTCTGGCGGGAGCACGGGTAGCTCCCAGAACCAGAGGCCGATGCGATAGCGGCCCTCAATAGCGGCGGGACCGAGTGCCCGCACCAGTCGCGGCGTCTGCGCACCGTTCACGCACATCACGAGCACGTCGTATGCAGGCGAAGCGAGTCCACCGTCGTCGTGGTTGCGGAATGCGATCGTGTTGGGCGCGTCCGTATGGTCGTAGGTGCGCATATGGACTGGTTCGCCAGCACTTTCGATCAGCCAGCCGAGTCGGCGTGCGGCCGCGCCGATCCCGAGTACCGAGCGGAGGTGGCCGACCACGGTGACGCCGCGGGTCAGGCCAACGTGCGGCGACGCCGCTGGTTGCTCCGCTTGTCGTAGGACGTTTCGGGGCAGCACGACCGACGGTGCGCCACACTCGTCGGACGCGAAGGCCGCTGCCCATTGGAGGTAGCCGACCCGTTGCTCCGGGTCGAGGTACAGACCGGAATACTTCTCCTGCAGGTCGGTACGCTCACGCCAGATCTCGGCCAGGTATCGACCGATCGTCGGCGGTTCGTCGGGGCCCCTCGACGCCAGCCACGCCAGGACCATCGCCTCGTCGGCGTCGTCAGGAGTCCGCTCGCCGCGCGCCCGTGCCCGGTCCAACAATCGGCGAGCACGGGCGTCCATCGGGTGAGACGGTACCGTGACGGCGTGGAGCTGAGGACGACCCGCTACGACGTCGATGCAAACGGTGTCGCCACGATCATTCTTTCGCGGCCCAACCGGCGCAATGCGTGGACAGGTCGTATGCACGCGGAGTATCGGTGGTGCTGTGCGCAGGCCGAGGCTGACCCGGGCGTGCGGGTGATTGTGGTGCAGGGTGATCCGGAGGGCGGAACGTTCTGCGTGGGGGCCGACTCCGACGCGCTGGCCGGACACGTGGAGCGCGGTGGCTACGACGATGGCCTACATGACGCGGTGGCCGAACCGGGTCGGGGCGTCCATCCGTTTCTCGAGGCCCACTTCGCCTGGCAGCTCGGGCTGCGGGTGCCGATGATTGCAAAGGTAAACGGCGCATGCGCCGGGGTCGCCCTCGCTCTTGTGGCGTTCTGCGACCTACGGTTCGTGGCGGCCGACGCCGTGCTTGCCACCGCTGCGCCGAAGCTAGGTCTTCCCGCGGAATATGGACTTTCGTGGATTCTGCCCCGACTCATCGCTCGCGGGCGTGCGACGGATCTTCTGCTGTCGGGTCGGCGGTTCACCGGTACGGACGCTGCCGCGTGGGGGCTCGCACTCGAGGCACCACCGGCCGATGCTCTCGACGCTTGTGTCGCCAAGTATGCGCACGATCTCGCGACGACCGTTGCCCCGTCTTCGCTGGCCATGACGAAAAGGCAACTCGCAGTGGACTTGTTGCGCCACGACGTCGGAGCGTCCGTCCGTGAGTCGGATGAGTTGCTACGCGAGGCGATGCGCGGAACCGACTTCGTCGAGGGCGTCACCGCGCTGCGAGAGCGGCGCGCGCCCCGGTTCTGACTTGGCGGGCGTTCGGGGCTGAGTGCGCTCGGTCCGTCGAGCGGGTCAGTACGGTTGCGGGGCCATGTCAGCCCAGTCCGACCGATTTCAATCGATGAACCAGCGAGACCCCGTCGGTCTCACGGCGGTGGCGTTCGTGGCCGAGAGCCCCGACCACTTCGCTCTCGGCGTACGTTCACTGCTCGACCGGGCCGACGACGTGGAGGTCGTGGTCGGAGTGCTGTATCCGATCTACGCCGCAGAGTTCGAAGCGCTCGGGCCCCGAGTGTTGGTGCGACCCGTTGGATCGATCGCGCAGCTCATCGACGAGACGTACGCGCAGCGTCGAACCCACATCGTTGTTTTGCACGATGTCGCGATCCTTCCGCCCGACCCGTTTGCGACTGCGCTTCGATGGCTGCGCGACGACGTGCGCATTGCGACCGTTTCGTTCCTCTCGAACGCCGCCGACTACCTCTCATTCCCGAATCGGAATTCCCCGATCGGCCGACCCCCCGATGGACACGACGAAGCAACGGTGACCCGTCGTCTCCGCGAGATGACTCCCGCCGCCGCTCCTGCGCCTGTGATGTACGCGACTGGACCCGCTGTCATCCTCAGCGCGTCGGCGCTCGGGGCGGTCGGGAACCTTTTCGCGCCAGCGTCCGCGCGCTTCGACGTTGCCGTTGCCGACTTCTCGGCCCGTGCCCGCGGGAAAGGCTTCGTGGACGTTGTCGACACCTCGACGTTCGTGTGGCGGCCGAGCGATGTGGCGGTGCATCCGCTCGATGACACGCTCACGTTCGATGATCGCGGCTGGCTGTTGCATCGCCACCCGTCGATGGTCGGCTTCATAGACGAGGAACGGACGTCGCTCGAGTCGGCGTTCGCGATCGCCCACCACGTCGCACGGGTAAAGGTTCGCGGACTCCGCATCGTTGTTGATGGGGGATGCTTCGGCCCGCTTCAGGTCGGCACGCAGGTCGCGACCGAGCACACGATCCGTGCTCTCGCCGCTCACCCCGACGTTGCCGAGGTCGCCGTCGTCGTGCCCGGCCCGGTTCCGGAGTATGCCGTGGAGACGCTCACCGGCAAGAAGGTACGTGCACTTACTGTTCCGGGGAATGACCTGCGAGCATGCCAACCCGACATCACCGATGTTGACATTGTGTTTCGACCGTTCCAGCCCACACAGGGGTGGGACGCGAGCATGTGGCGTCAGATCGGACGTCGGTTTGTCATCTCGGTGCTCGACACCATTGCCTTTCACAACGGTGGGTATTTCGGGTCGAGCGGTGAGTGGCTGGACTACCGGGAAAACCTTCGCTCCTGCGTCCGGGTCGCCGACGCGGTGACGGTGATCTCCGACGACGTGATCACCCAGATGCGGATGCACGCGTTTCCGATCCCCGATGCTCGCTTGCACAGCGTCCCGCTCGGAACGGAACACCTCGACGGTGCTGGAGCCACCTCCTTGCCTGCCGAATTGTTGGCCCGAGGGTTCTCGGCAGGTGCCTTCGCGCTGTGCCTCGGCGTGAACTACACACACAAGAACCGCGAGATCGCCCTTGCGGCCCACGAACTGGTACTGGCGGCGGGGCATGAACTCGCTCTTGTGTTTGCCGGCGCGTCGGTGCCTCACGGCAGCACGCGCCTCGCTGAAGCGCGTCATGGGTCGCGTGAGCACGTGTTCGTGCTCCCCGAACTGGCGACAGCGGAGAAGAATTGGCTGCTGCGTCACGCGTCGTTGGTCTGGTATCCCACCTCGGCGGAGGGGTTCGGTCTGGTGCCCTTCGAGGCGGCGGCGTACGGAACACCAACGGTGGCTGTCGACTTCGGTCCGCTTCACGAATTGCTGATCGGCGATTCTGGCCGTGCGCGCTCGTATGGCATCGACGTTCCGCTGCTGGCGTCGGACTGGACACCTGCTGCCCTCGCCGACGTCGCGTGTCGGTTCCTCGACGACCCGGACCTCGCCCGTCGGCACTGCGACGCCGTGCGCGAGGCGGGTGCTCTGTACAGTTGGGAGCGGACGGCGTCGTCGCTCGTTGGCCTGTTCCGCGACGTGCTCGCGATGCCGCGTCGATGACCGCCAACTTATTTCGAGGACACCGTGATGGATTCCGTGACGACCAAAGAGGACACGAAGCATGACGAGACCGAGCCCGCCTCGAATACTCGGGATCCGACGACCGCGACGCCCCTCGACCAGCGACCGGGAGCGACCGGCGAGGCGCTTACCCGCCAAATCGACGCGCTCTCCCTTGCGCAGGCGCTTGTCGATTTCGAGATGGCCAACGCTCGCGTGCTCGACCTCACGGCACGGCTCGTCGAGGCCAACGAACGGGTCATCCGCTTTGGTCGGAAGGAGGCCGACGCGGTCGATGCGATGCGAGCGGCGGAGGCGAGAGCAGCTGCGGCGTCTGATGCGGAACGCGCCCTCGGCGAAGCGACGGCTGCGCTTGCCGTAACCAACGAGGAACTCGCTCATGTACGCGATGCGGTGGCAGTGCTGGATTCGGAACTCGACGCGCACCAAGCCGTGATCGCGGCACGGGATCGTGACGCGTCAGAGCTTCACCGTGAGATTGCGACGCGCGACGAAATTGTACGCGTACGTACCGATGAGCTCAAAGCGGTTCGGGGCTCGCTGACCTATCGCGTCGCGTCGAAGCTCACGTCCGTGGTGCGTCGCCGCCGGTGAGCGCAAACCACTCGATCCCCGGGCGTCGACAGCCCCGGCGCGTCCTCGTTGCATTGCTGGTCTACAACGGTCGACCGTTTGTACCGCAGGCGGTGGAGTCGCTCGCCCGTATGGCCACGGGCAGTTTCAACGACGTTGACGTAATCGCGTTCGACGACGCCAGCCCCGAGCCGGGTTGGTCCGATGACCTGTCGGCGATCTGTGCGCGAGCCGGCGTTGGCTACTACCGCAGTCCGCGCAATCTCGGAATTCCGCGCAACATGAACCTTGGGCTGCTTCGGGCGGAGGCCGCAGGCTACGACCTGGTCGTGCTCTGCAACTCCGACGTGATCGTGCCGGCGAACCTCGCGGACGCGTTGTTCGAAGTAGCCGAATCCGATGCGCGCATAGCAACCGTGACCGCATGGTCGAACAACGCGTCCATCTTCTCGATACCGAATGACGACGCCGACTGCTGGCTCGCGGACCAGTCGTCGGTCGACCACGTATCGACGACGTTGGCGAACGAGTTCGGTGCGGAACCGCTTGACCTCCCGGTTGGAATGGGGTTCTGCCTGGCGGTGAAGACCCGCGCGATTGCCGAGGTCGGCCTGATGGACCCCGTGTTCGGCCGCGGGTATTGCGAGGAGGTCGACTGGTGCCGCCGGGCGGCAGAACTGGGCTGGCGCAACGTCCTCGCCCGCAACACATTCGTGTTCCACATGGGATCGGCGACGACGCGTGCGGTTGGTTTGCTTGCACCGGGGGAGCAGACGGTGCAGGTGAACGAGTCGATCATCGACCAGCGTCACCCGACTTACCGGTCCGAGACCGAGGAGTGGACGTTGAGCGGTGTGATGGAGCGTGACGTGCGACGTGCCGTGGAACGTCTACTGCGCGACCAGGCCCGCGTGCACGGGTATGTGTTGGAGGCCACGTGGTTGCGGCGTCGGCCCAGCACACTCGATTCCGGGGTGGTGCGGGTGACCGTGAACCCCGATGGCCCCGACGCGCTCGTGGAGGTCAGTGGGCAGGGTTGGCGTGCAGCGGTCGATGTGGGGCCGGATGGCATCGTCGCGTCCGTCGCACGGTTCCTCGGCGTCGCCCCACGAGAGGTGCGCCTGCTCGACCACGGGTCCGTCGCGTCGGCAGTCGCGGCGGCTGCGGGTCAGGCCGGCATCCCGATCGTCGTCACGGCCCGCTACCCGACCCTCGTGGGCTAACCGTCGTCGACGACTCGGTCGAGTTGTTGCGCTGGGCGCAACGCCGGTGTGCCCCTGTCGAATGGCTGGCCGGGAACTCGGTCGAATTGTTGCGCCGGGCGCAACATCGGCGCGTCCCTGCCGAGCCGGTAGCGTCGGGGCCATGGGTTTCGTGGTTCCGCCGTATCCGCACGACCGTCTCGTCGAGGCGAAGGCGCTTGCGTCCGCTCACTCGGGTGGCCCGATCGACCTCTCCATCGGCACCCCATGCGACCCACCGATGCGCGCAGTGATCGCGGCGCTTGCAACGTCGAATGCGGAACGCGGCTACCCAACCTCACTGGGCTCGCGACGCTTCCGAGACGCTGCGGCGGGCTGGATGCGCCGCACGACCGGCGTGGACCTCGATCCGAACACCGATATTGCGAGCTGCATCGGCACGAAGGAGTTCGTCGCAACGACGCCGCAGTACCTGAAACTGCGCAGCCCCGACCGCGACACGGTGCTTTACCCGGCGGTTGCCTATCCGACCTACGAGATGGGTGCGCTTCTCGCCGGATGCAGAACTGTCCCCGTGCCGGTCGACGAGCACTTCTGCCTTCGCCTCGACGCAATCGGACCGGACGACGCAGCCCGTGCACTCTGCCTATGGGTGAACACGCCCGGCAACCCCGCTGGTGGTCTCGACGACCTTGCGGCGGCCGCGTCGTGGGGTCGTGCGCACGACGTGCCGGTGCTGTCCGACGAGTGCTACATCAGCTACACCTGGAACGGCCCCGGACGCACGATCCTCGAACAAGGTGCCCGTGGTGTACTTGCCGTGCATTCACTGTCGAAACGGTCGAATCTCGCGGGCATTCGGGCAGGTTTCTACGCGGGCGATCCCGAGCTCATTACGTTCCTCTCCGAGGTGCGCAAGCACGCCGGATTCATGATCTCGGGACCCGTGCAGGCGGCTGGCGCTGTGGCCTACGACGACGACGCTCACGTCGAGGAACAGCGTGAGCGCTACTACGAGCGACTTGTCCGCATGGCCGATGTGCTCGACTCGATCGGTCTGCCGGTGACGTTGCCCGGTGGCGGGTTCTACCTCTGGGTCCCGGTGCCCGGCGGCGACGATTGGGCGTGCACGACCTGGCTTGCGAAACATGGTGGCGTCCTCACGTCACCGGGCGACTTCTACGGTGACGCGGCGCGTGGGTATGTGCGCGTGGCGGTCGTCCAGCCCGACGACCGTCTCGAACTCGCGGCGAAACGCTTCGCGGATGCCGGTGTGCGGTGGGAAGCGTGAGGCTTCTCGAAGCCACGGCGGCATTGGTCGACATTTCGTCGGTCAGCCACAACGAGACCGTGATCGCCGACCACGTGGAGGCTCGTCTTCGGGCCGTTCCGACGCTGCACGTGACCCGAATCGCAAACAACATCGTCGCTCGGACGAGGTTAGGCAAGTCCATGCGACTTGTTCTGGCGGGACACCTCGATACGGTTCCGGCGAACGGGAACGAGCTGGCACGCATCGAGGGCGATGTCCTTCACGGGCTCGGTTCGGCCGACATGAAGGGGGGGCTCGCCGTCTTCCTCGACCTCGCCGAAACGCTGCCCGACGAGGCGTATGGCGTCGACGTGACGTACGTGTTCTACGAGTGCGAAGAGGTCGCGGCGGTCCACAACGGGCTCAAAAGGTTGCTCGCAGAACAGCCCGAATTTTTGCAATGCGACGCTGCGATCCTCGGTGAGCCGACCGGTGCCGTCATCGAGGCGGGCTGTCAGGGCACGATGCGGGCGACGCTGACGTTGCGCGGCGCGCGGGCGCACCCGGCTCGTCCGTGGATGGGACGCAACGCGATCCATCGCCTCGCCGGTGTGCTGGAGCGTATCGACGCGTGGGCCGGTCGGCGGCCGATGCTCGACGGCTGTGAGTACCGCGAGGCGATGCAGGCGCTGAAGGTGGAGGGTGGCGTCGCCGGAAACGTCGTACCTGACTCGGTCGTGCTGACGATCAACCATCGTTTCGCGCCCGACCGGACGGGGGAGGAGGCGGCTGACGTGGTCCGTGGCGTCATCGGGTCCGAGGTTCTGGGTGACGACGCAACCTTCCTGGTAACCGACTGTGCAGTGGGCGCTCCACCATCGCTCACCCATCCGCTGCTCGCCGATCTGTTGGCCCGCACCGCTGGCCCGGCTCGCGCAAAGCTCGGCTGGACCGATGTTGCGTTCTTTGCGGCGCAAGGCATCCCGGCGGTCAACTACGGGCCCGGCGATCCGACCATCGCCCACACGGCCGGGGAGCACCTCGTACGTAGCGAGATTGATGCCGTGGCGTCGGTGCTGCGCGCGCTCCTTACTTCCCCGCGCTGATCGGCGCTGCGCACGACGTCGTGGCCTCAAATCGGTCGGTGCGGCCCCAATCCGGCCCGATCTGAGGCCACGGTGACCAACTTGGGGCCACAACGTCCAGGAGGCATCATGTGTGCCCCCGAGCGAACGAGCATGCAATGTCGAAGGTCCCCTACAACGAGTTCGAGCTGATCTTCGAGAACGCTGAGGAGTTCGGCATCGCCCTGTCGTCGCCTCCGGACGTGGAGCGCATTTCGGTCGCGGTCGATGGCGAGCGGCGATTGAGCGGACTGCAGTGGCATGGCGATCGGCCGTCGATCGTGTTCCTGCACGGCGGCGGCCAGAACGCTCACACATGGGACACGGTGGGACTTGCACTCAGTCGGCCGATGCTCGCGTTCGACCTTCCGGGCCATGGCCACTCCGACAATCCGGGTTCCGGCGGTGCTGTGAACCCGCACACGAACGCGGTGGACATAGCTGCGGCGATGCGGCTAGCGGCCGCGACGCCGAGCGTAGTGATCGGCATGTCCCTCGGCGGACTCACCACGATCGCACTCACCGGTGTTGCCCCGGAACTCGTGCGCGCCGCGGTAATTGTGGATGTGACGCCAGGAGTGGACTCGGCAAAATCAGCGGCGATCGCCAACTTCGTGAACGGCCCGGCGACGTTTCCGGACTTCGACGCGATACTCGCCCGCACGGTCGAACACAACGCGACCAGGACGGTCGCGGCTCTCCGCCGGGGCATCCTGCACAATGCGATGCAGCTCGACGATGGCAGTTGGGTGTGGCGGTACCGGCGGCCTGGTGGCGGTGGCTTGTCGGTCGGCGAGACGGGTGACGGGCCTCGCGAATTCCCCGGGTTTGGGTCGCTCTGGGATGTACTGGGCAACGTCAAGGTGCCGTTGCTGTTCGTGCGCGGGATGCGGTCGCAATCGGTCGTGGACGATGCCGACGAGGTCGAACTGCTCCGACGCCTTCCATCGGCCAAGGTCGTGCACATGGACGCAGGGCACAGCATCCAGGGGGACCTTCCACTGGAGCTCGCGGCGGAGCTCGGCGCATTCATCGACGAGGTCGACCGGGCCTGAGTCGAGCTTGATCGTCGACATGCGCACCGTTGACAGAACCCGCTCATCGGCTCTGGCGTTGAACGGTTGGCGCGCAAGATCTATGTATCTCGTGTGGTCGGCCGACATCTATGTGGTTGCCGTCGGCCGACAGTTGTCGACCGATTGGTCCAATCCAAGCGACCTTGTGAGGTGTAGCTATGACTGAACCGACTGACCCATTCGAGTCCGCGTCAGACGAGACCCGCTCCCACGCGTCGCAGGTATTCGCGCCGCTAACCGACGCAGAGGCTCGCGATGCGACTTCCGTTGCGACACAGGCGCTGGTCCAGATCGTCGGTCTTGACGAATCAGTCGTGCGGCACTTCCCTCCGCAGATCACCGTCGAGAAGCCCAAGCGTCGGGGTGATGCGCCGATCCGCGCAATCTGGGTTCGGGCGCGCGACCGAAAGAAGCGTATTGGCTACTCGGTCGTCGTTCGCGATGGCGAGGTGGTAGGTCGTGATTTCACCGATCCTGGCTACCCGCCGACTTCGCCAGAGGAGTTCGATGATGCCCGTCGAACCCTCCGTGAACACCCTGACTACGGACAGTACCTCGATCGGTCCGACTTCGATATCCAGTGGTTCAACCCCGGCCATGGAGACGTTCGCCTTGCCGGTGCACGCATTGTCCGGGTTGAAAACGACCAAGTCGCGGAGATTGTGGCTGCGGCCGTGATCGACCTTGATTCGGCAACGATCATTGCGAACGGAGAGCATCATGGCTAGCTGGGGCGATTATCACCACGTCAACGGCGCTGGATGGAGCGTGTTCTGGCGGATTCCGCACGCGAGTGGTGGCGGCCTCGAAGTGTGGTGGGCGGATTTTCAGGGAAAACGGGTGCTGTGGAAGGGGACGCAACCCTTCGCGATCGTTCCGTATCACCACCCCCTTGCGCCAACTCCAGGTTGGGGGCCCGAGCCGCCGGCTCCGCAGTTCACATTCAAGGACGGCCTTGCTGAGAAATGCGGAGGAGCGCCGTTCACCGCGCTCAAGCACACGGCACCAAATGCGGGCAACACTGGTGGCTGGAAGGCCGCGATCGATACCGACGCCGTTCGTGTAGATGTCGAAGCGGAGACGTCATTCGATCCTGCCTCCTTGCGCCTATCCGCCAAATTTCAGTGCGGTTGGTACCAGTACGTACACCGTTGGGAGTTCAACAGCTACGGCGAAATTCATGTAGAACTCGGAATGGGAGGAACGCTACACCCGCACAATAAGGGGAAAGCGCATGTCCATCATATGTACTTTCGGATCGATCTCGACATCGACGGTTATCAGAGCGACGTGTTCGAGGAGTTTGCTCACCACGCCTTTGACGACACCGCGCTGAGCGATGAGTGGACCGTACACACAAAACAGGGCAAGCACCTGCTGGACATCAAGACGGCGCGCAAGTTTCGGGTGCGCGATCTCACGAGCACGCTGTCGCCCGGTGTACCACCGCGGAGCTTCGAGATCGAGATCCCTGCACAAGCCGGGACCGACACCCAGTCAACTGCTGATATCTGGGCAACCGTGTATCGGGGAGACACGGTCGATCAGGGCGAGTCGGTCGGTACCGCAAACTGCGACGATCGCGAACTCGATCAAATCGCGACCGGCCCGCTCGACATCAACAAGGGCAGCGACATCGTGACGTGGGTAGTCGTGCGCCATCACCACGAACCGCGGGACCTTGCGGAGGAAAGGACGTTTCTGCCCTATCACTACGAGGGCTTCCACATCATCCCGCGTGCGTTCGCTCTGATCCGGTCCGAGGGTGGCCACGACTAGGCACGCAAGCAGATGTTCTGCGCGCACGGGCGGGCGGAGTTCTTCCAGCTCAAGACCCGTTTCGGACGCTCGTCCATGCGGAGGGAACTCCTGCGGCGATGCACTGGTGCACGCAAGCTTGGGCCATCGGAGCTACCGCAAGTAGACGTAGTCTGCGTCGTGTTCACGCCCAAGGAGTACGAGTCATGCTGATTGTCGCCGGAACTTTCCACGTCGAAGCAGGGCTCCGCGATGCCTTCGTTCGCGGACGCGAGGATGCGATGCGGATCTCTCGAGGCGAGCAGGGCTGCATCGAGTACGTGTTCGCGGCCGATCCAATCGATGCGGGTCGGGTCGTGCTCTACGAGCGATGGGCCGATAAGGCGTCGCTCGCCGCGCACCTGGAAGCCCACCGCCTTGCCCGCGAGCTTGCAGGGGAGCCAACCACACAGCCCGTCCCGGTGCTGTCGTCGGAGGTCCTGCAGTACGAGATCAGTGCGGTCGGCAAGCTCGGGAGCTGACCCCCTGCGGACCTGTGCTCAGGATCCGTCCCGAGGACCTCGATAAGTTCGGCGATCACCTGTAGCTCGCCGGGGTCGGGACCCGTGAGCACGATCGGAGCGAATGCCGGGTTGATGGGCTTGAGCGTGATGCGTGTGTGGTGCCACGAATCGCCGGAGTCACTGGACTGTTCCTTCGCGCTGTCGTAGCGCTTTACGGTGTATCGCTGTCCCGTCTCCGGGTCTGCACGGTCGCGAAGCTGCACAAGCACGGTCTTGCCCTGCCGCGTGCCGGTGACCGGAGCTGCGAACAGACAGTAGGCCCCGTCCGGAATCAACGGTTCCATCGACTTGCCGACGACCTGCGCGCCGAACATCCCTTTGCGCAAGCGATTACGTGCCGCGGGCTCTACCCATTCGAACTCTTCATCAACGATGGTGTGCGGATCGCCGAACGCGCCAGCCGCAGCCTTGAGGGGAACCAGCGGAACGCAGGATGTGTACCGTTCGTCGCGGCCGGGCTTCACGAGCCGGAGACCGCGCGGACCGGTGATCTCAACAATTGGGAGTTCCTGAGCTCGGAGTCGGCGGTAGGCCTCATCCGCCATCCACGTGGTCACGACCTTTTGGAAGGGGATGTCGTTCATGAACCGGACGAAGATGTCTTCGTTCTGGTCCATGCGATCCACGAACAGTCGCTCAAGAACATTCTTGAACATCAGCTCGAACTTCTCACCGGGATTCACGGCTGCCGCTTCGGCGCGCGGTTGTCCTCGCCGAAATCCCGCTGCGCGTGTCCTCGCGGCGACGGAGGGCGACGGCCAACTCCGTTGTGGCCTCAAATCGGTCGCCGCGGCCTCAAATCCGGCAGACCTAGGGCCACGCCGACCGATTTGGGGCCACGACGACGAGAGGGCGCGGGACCTCGGAGCGCTTGGCGCGGCCTCCGACAACCGCTGACGGGAACACGTCGGAGCGCGGAAGCTCGACCTTCGCCCGTACCCGGTCAGTCGGCTGCGAGGAGCTGGTAGAGCTGCTTGCGTGCGTTCTTGACAATCTCCGTGGCCGACTCGATCTGGACCGGGTTCCCGGCCATCACGACTTGGCGTGCGGCAAGGTGTATCTGCTTCATGGCGTCGAAGAGCTGCATTGCTTGTGGTCTTCCGGTCCCACCGCGTGACCACGGGTCCTCGCCGAGTTCATCGTTTCGCCGTGCCGACTCGGCGCGACCGGCGTCGGTGAGTTCGAAGACTCGCTTACCGTCGTGATCGACGGCGGCGACGAGCCCCTCGTCTGCGAGAAGCTGGAGTGTTGGATAGACCGAGCCGGGGCTTGGTTTCCAGGCACCAGCGGTTTTCGCTTCGATACGTTGGATGAGTTCGTAGCCGTGGCCGGGCCCATCGGCGAGTATCGCCAGCAGCCCGGTGCGGATCTCTCCGCGTCGGGTGCGGCGGTGGTGGCCGAAGCCGTGACCGCCTTCTCCATCGGCGTCCTCGTGATGGCCCCGGCCGCGACCTCGACCGCGACCGGGCCCCGGCCGTGACCCAGAAGGTCCGACCCAGCCGCCTCGCTCTTCTTGTGACCCACCTGGGCCACCTCGTGATCCACGCATGGTTTCTCCTTTGTGATTCGACATGGCGTCGGCTTCATTGCATGTCATCACGATATATCGCGATGCACCAGTAATGCAACGTGTCTATGGTCACATCGTTCATTGCGCCTTTTCGACGAGGGCGGCTACAGCGCCACGATGCGGCCCCAGCGTGTCGCTGTACGGACAATTGTCGCTGCGCAGAAAACGTTCCGCGGTGTCGTCGCGGCACCAGCGATATCCTCCGACGTGATCAAGATCGGACTTGTTGTTGCCTTCAACGGACGCCCTCAGCGGACCATGGCCGACCTCAAATCGGTGGCCGTCCATGCCGAAACGGCCGGATTCGATTCACTCTGGTTCCCCGAGCACGTGGTGTTCTTCCCGACGTACACGTCGAAGTATCCCTGCACCGAAGAGGGGCACCCGGGGTTCGGGAAACGCGCGGGGGTATACGACCCGTTGTTCGCCGCAACGGTGGCGGCGCGGGCGACGGAGCGTGTCCGCGTCGGCACGGCAGTGCTGATTGCCGAGCCGAAGCCGATCCAGTCGCCGTTGCCGATCTGGGTCGGAGGAGGCAGCGTCTCGATGCGACGAGCTGCCCGGTACGGAACCGGATGGTACGGGTGGAATCTGCACGGCGACGCCATCGCAGCGGCGATGCACGAACTCGATCAAGTCTGCGAGGCGGAAGGGCGTGATCAATCGACCATGCGCCGCAAGGTCGGTCTGCCGTTCGACGGGTCAGCCCGCGATCTGCATCGATATCTCGACGCGGCAGCGAAGGCTGGAGTGAGCGAAGTCGTCGTGGCGATCGGTACTCACGCCCCGCGGATCCACGAGCGAATCGACGCGCTCGCGGTCACGGAACGGTGAGATCGATCGGCTCGCGATCGTGGCCGGGCACGGGGCGCGTCGCAGTGTGATTTTTTACGCAGAGCGGTGTGACCGGAGGCGATGTGAGGTTGTCCCAAGTCCTTCAGTGTGTTGTTCATCAGCCCGAGCCACACCGGACGGGACCCGAACCAAAGGACATGACATGAACCGCTTCTTCACTAGGTCCGTCACGGTCGCAGCCGTCGGATTTTCAGCCGTCACCGCACTCTCCACACTCGCCACCACCCCCGCTCAGGCAGACCATGGCGCTCTGCCTGCGAGGATCGCCCTCTACCCCGACCAGCAGGAGTTCTTGACGCTGATCAACGCTCTGCGGGCCGTGTCCCGCACCTGGGGCACCACGGTCATGCCGGCCGTCGGTCCCGTCAGTCTCGACTCGTTCGCACGCCACGAATCCGGGGGTTACCTCTTCATGTGGGCCACGAGTTGGTCGAGTGCGGCACCCCAGCCGTCGACAAATCCCATCTCCGCGTGAGCAGTGTTGTGCTCGGCAGTGGCGTGCTGAACGGTGGCGGTGTACGTGGTGCCGGTGCCGTTTGGTTCGAGGGTGAGCGTCGCAGTGAACGGGAAGCCACCGGCCGAGAAGTCGTTGGGGCGGTAGCCGGGACCGAGCGCTGCGGTCCACACGAGGCGTCGATTTTCGACGACTTCGAGGTAGCAGCCGCTGCTGTCATTTCGTTCGCCGTCGGGTCCACACATCACGGTGCGGAAGATCCCTCCGGGCCGCAGGTCGACCTCCGCTTCGGGCGTGGTCCATGGGGCCGGCGTGAACCACTTGGTCAGGTGCTCGGGCTGGGTCCAGGCTGCCCAGACGAGTTCGGGTGCGATGTCAACGACTCGCTGGAGAACGAGGTCGCGTGATGTATCGGCAGGCGGATTGTTCATGATGTCCTTCATTGTTTGAAATGAGCTTGCAGGTGGGAGTCGAGCTGGTCGAGGCGTCGCGTCCATTGCTCGCGTTGGTCAGCGATCCATGCACCGGCGAGGTCGAGCGCCGCCGACGTGAGCCGATAGGTGCGAACGCGTCCGTTCTTGATCGAGGTGACCAGGCCGGACGTTTCCAGCATGTCGAGGTGCTGCGTGAACGACGGCAGCGCCATGTCGAACGGGCGTGCCAGTTCCGACGTTGATGCCGGGCCGATGCCGAGGCGTTCAATGACCGCTCGGCGCGTCGGGTCGGCCAGTGCCCTGAACACGTGATCCAGTGCGATTGGAATCGTCCCCACGGCGTCAACGGTACGGGTTCGCAACACTTAGGTCAATACCTAAGTGTAAAGATTCCAGTTTGCTCGCTCAGACGTCGTGCGAATTGGCCGTGTCGTCTGCGCTGGCAGTGTCGTCCGCGCAGCGCGGTCCGCCACGAGGCTGTGCGCGCCCGTCGCGGCGGGCGAAGAAGGTCCCGAAGTGGCGTCTGAGCCGCGGAACCCCTGAACTGTGTTCATGGCACTCTTCGACGTTCACGCCCACTTCCTTCCACCGGCCTACCGCGAGGCATTGACGGCGGCCGGGATCGACCGACCCGACGGCTTTCCGGTCCTTCCTCAATGGTCCGCTGCCGAGCACGTTGTCGTCCTTGACCGGCTCGGCATCGCAACGGCGATGCTGTCCGTATCGTCGCCGGGCGTGCACTTCGGCGAGGGTCTGTCCCTCTCGGACGCGATCACGCTCGCCCGCCACGTGAACGATGTCGCGGCAGCGACCATCAGGAACCACCCAGGTCGGTTCGGCGCGTTCGCAAGCGTTGCACTGCCTCACCTCGATGCGGCACTTGCCGAAACGGAACGCGCGCTCGAAGGGCTCGGGCTACACGGGGTCAACGTGCTGACGAACGTCGCAGGGGTCTACCTCGGTGACCCTTCGCTCGATCCGCTCATGACAGAACTCCACCTGCGACACGCGGTGGTGTTCGTCCATCCGACGTCGCCGCCGTGTTTCGACAAGACGTCGCTCGGGTACCCGCGTCCGATGATCGAGTTCCCGTTCGACTCAACGCGCGCCGTGACCAACCTCATCCTCACGGGCACACTTGACAGGTTTCCTGATATCCGCTGGATCATTCCGCACGCTGGTGGAACGTTGCCGTTCCTCGCACCTCGCATCGCCGCGGTCAGCTCAATTCTCGGCACCGATCCGGTAGTGGTGCTGCGTGGTCTGCGATCGCTGTTCTTCGACCTGGCCGGTAGTGCCAACCGGATCGCGGTCGAGACTCTCCTCGCCGTGGCCGATCGCGCCAACGTCCTCTACGGCAGTGACTGGCCCTTTACCCCGGAAGCGGGCGCGGCCGCCGGGGTGCGTTGGCTCGAGGGCGCGGACAACCCGCTACGACCGGATGTCCTCACCGCCAATGCCTGCCGCCTGTTCCCAAGCTTGGTGTCGATGCCATAGCCCGCTCAGTGGTTGTGGAGAGCTCGCCCGCCGTCAGCGGGTCATGTCGATAACGACCTTGCCGACGACCTTCCCGTTGCCAACGAGGTGGAGCGCGCTGACCACGCCGTCAAGCGCGACGACGGTGCCGATGTGCGGGGCGACGCGACCCGCTGCGAAGTGCTCGGCAAGCTCAACTTCGTTGCGGACGAAGTCGTCAGCGGCATTGGTGGTGAACGTCTGAAACTGGAAACCGACGATCTGCATCCCCTTCAACAGCACCAGATTGAGTGGAATCTTCGGGATGACGCCGGACGCGTAGCCGACCGTCACGAACCGTCCCGCCCAGCGCAGCGAACGCAAGGCAACCTCGGAGAGATCACCGCCGACCGGGTCGACGACCACATCGACGCCGAGGGGTTTGCGCTGCTTCAACGTGGCTTTCACGTCGACCTCGCGGTGGTTGATCAACGTTGTTGCGCCTAGCGAGGCCGCCACATCGAGCTTGTCCTGCGACGACGCAATAGCGGTGACGTTGGCACCGAGCAGCGTCGCAATCTGCACCGCAGCGAGACCGACACCGCCGCCCGCACCGAGCACCACGACCTCTTCGCCCGGCTGAACGCGGGCGACGGACCGGAGCACGTGATACGCCGTTCGATGCGCCACGCCGAACGCGGCCGCAACCTGATCG
The DNA here is from genome assembly GCA_043720395.1 of Acidimicrobiia bacterium. GTDB lineage: Bacteria > Actinomycetota > Acidimicrobiia > Acidimicrobiales > JANYDT01 > JANOYY01. The sequence continues at coordinate 5,797 of JAYSSR010000069.1, read as the reverse complement.
GCGATGCCGTCGGGGATGCGTCGCAGTGACCCGGCGCCCACCACGACCGCTTCGGCGAACGCGCCGTGCATAAGCGTCCCCATCACTCGGTCGCCGACCGACACCGAAGTCACCCCATCGCCTACTTCGGCCACGACGCCTGCGAACTCACTTCCCGGAACAAAGGGCACGGGTACGCTGAGCTGATACTGGTTCGAGATGATCAGCACGTCGGGGAAGTTGACGCTTGCGGCCCCGATGTCGACGCGGACCTGGTCCGCTCCGACCGAGGGAACGGGCCAGTCCTCGACGCGAACAACGTCGGGCGACCCATACTCATGACAAACAGCAGCGCGCATATGAATCACACTACGTAATCGGTCGCGTCAGCGGTTCATGTTCGGCCGGCCGGAATTGAAGTGGCGAACCGACGCCGACGTGCCACGATGACGCCCTCATGAACGTTGATGACACGACTCGAACGGTTCGCGCGGTGCCCTCGTTCTCCTGGAGTTCCCCGCGTCCGTGGACGCTCGCCCCGTGGCCGATCGGTGTGCTGGTGGTCGGCCTGGTGCTGTTCGGCGTCGGCGATTGGCTCGTGCTCGCGAGCCGGTTCGGAAACACGCCATGGACCGTGCTCGCTGAGGGTTTGGCGAAACGGAGCGGCATCGGCATCGGGTGGATGACGGTTCTTGTGTCGTTCGTCGTGCTTCTGTGCTGGGCACCGCTTCAGCAACGTCCGGGTCTCGGCACGATCGCGAATGCGCTGATCGTCGGCACGACGGTGGAGATACTCGAAGGACACGGCCCCCACCCCACGGCACTGCTCCCGCGCGCTGTGATGGTCGTCGGGGGAATTGCGACGGTGGCGGTGGGTGGAGCGCTGTACCTCTCCGCTCAGCTTGGGCCGGGACCGCGAGATGGGTTGATGACGGGCATCGGGCGTCGATTCAACTGGCCGATTGCTCGTGTCCGATTGGCGATCGAACTTGGCGTGCTCGTGCTGGGCGCGCTTCTGGGCGGAAAGGTTGGGGTTGGAACTGTGCTGTTCGCTGCTTTGATCGGGCACGTGCTTGCCTTCGCGATTGCGCGCCTCCACGACGCGGACCGCCGCTGGTTCTCGCTGCGGCTGGGCTTGAGCACCACGGCTAGCGAAGCGCGGCGAGCACGCTCGCAGCGAGGTCCGCGCGACAGATGAGAAGGTCCGGCAGGTATGGGTTGGGTTGGTTGTAGCGCAGCGCTGTGCCGTCGAGGCGCGACACGTGCAAGCCAGATGCCGCTGCAACCGCTACGGGAGCGCACGAGTCCCACTCGTATTGGCCGCCCGAATGCGCGTACACGTCGACGTCGCCGCGCACGACGGCCATCGCCTTCGCGCCGGCCGAGCCCATTGGGACGAGCACGGCAGTAAGCGCGCTGACCAATTGTCCGACGCATGCGGGTGGGCGAGTACGAGACACGGCGAGGCGAATCGGTCCGTCGGTTGGCGACGGGACCACAGGCGGCGTAGCAGTCGACAGCACCAGACCCGATGCGGGCAGTGCGACCGCTCCAACGACTGGTCGACCGGCAACGGTGAGGGCGACATGCACGGCCCAATCGTCGCGGGGCGGCTCGCCGTATTCGCGTGTTCCGTCGAGCGGGTCGATGATCCACACGCGCTCGCGCTCCAGCCGAACCGGATCGTCGACGCTCTCCTCCGAGAGCACCGCGTCGTCGGGGCGTAGCTCCGAGAGGCGTCGAAGGAGCAGTTCGTTCGCCTGCCGATCACCTTCGGCGCCACCCTGCGAGCGAATGGCCAGCAGGAGAGTGCCCGCCTCTTCGGCGAGCAGGGCGGCAACTTCGTGGTCGTTCATAGGTTCACTGATCATCGCACGCCGGGTCACGGGAACGCCCGCTGAGCGGCCCGAGTTGGACTGTTGACCGTGAGGTCCGGATCGGACCGCGTCGAGAGCCCTAGTTCCGTCCGATGGCACGGTCGCGGGGTGCCGACCTGCCGTGGGTGTATGACACGTCCGCCCGATACGACGCTCCGAGAAAGGGCGCCCCGGCCTTCGACGTCACGCGCCATTGCAGTGAGATGCGAGGGCCGATCTTTGGGTCGCGCAGGTACGCGACCGAGTGCTCCCAATCGGCCTGGCAGCGTCCGCCCATCACGATCAGGTCGCCGCTCGCCGGGGCGAGGTCGTGGGTCGCGCCTTTGCCCGGTTCGTCGACATGCCGGTTCGTACGTGGACGTAGCAACCATGGTCGCGTCGCACCGAGTGTCAGCACCGCAATGACGGTGTCGTCGAGCCACCTGAGATCGGTGTCGCGATGGAAGCCCTGCCCGTCTGAACCGTTGCGGTATTGAATGATCCCGAACGACGGGAATTCGACACGGTAGCGACGCTGGATGGCACGGGTGACGGCAGCCAGCACCGGATGGGGCAACGGCATACCTCTGCGCCAGCTCGACCCGAGGCGGCGTTCCTCCACGTATTTCTCGTAGCGGAACAATTGCGTCGTCTGCCACGCGACCGTGGTCAGCAAGTGCTCGTAAAGGTCATCCGCACCGACGAGCCAGCTGCGGGAGACGTCGACCCAGGACGTCGCATCCAACGCCGTGCGCTCCCACGTTGGGGCAGGATCGACGTGGATTTCGGTCATCGGTTTGCGCGTGCTTTTCTGATGCCGAACTTCGGCCTCCAGCGGATTTTACGAGGTTCGCGAGACCGACTTCTCGACGCCCACGCCAGGTCAGCGGGTCGATCGACGCTGACGGAGCGCGGCCCGTCCGGTAACACCGAGCTGCTTGAGAACGTCGGAGTGGTCGCCGGAGACCGCCGATCGCGTGACGCCGAGGATCGTTCGACGCACCCCGAGGTCGACGCGTGCGATCGTGACGTTGATCGGCCCACCGGCGATGACTAGCTCCGGTGCGATCGTCGCGCCGTGACCCGCCGCAACGAGTGCAAGCAGCGTGTGGTTGTCTGCGATGGCCGGTGATGTGTGGCGTGATCCCGGCCGTCCGCAGAACCTGAGTCGTGGCCTCCTCACACCGGGTTCCCGCACCGTTGACGAGCCAGCCGAACTCGGCGAGTTCCGCGAGGCGAACCGTGGCTGGCCACGACGCGGGCGCGATGAGCCGCAAGCGGTCGGCAAGTAGCGGCGTATAGGTCAAGCGGTCAGATCGTGTGGTCGGCGCGCCGTCGTACTCCTGGGTGATTGCGATGTCGACGTGTCCGAGGCGGAGGTCGCGTAACGCAACTTCGTCCTCCGACTCACGCAGGTCGAACGTTGTCCGCTTGGCGACCCGCGACCTGAGCAGTGGGACGACCAAGGCCCGCATCGCCGACGCGAACCCTGCAATCACAACGTGTTGGTGTTCTGCCGTGGCCGGGCCGGGGTGCTCGGCCAGCGTCGCCAGATCCAGGAACTGCCGCGCGACGGGCACGAGCTGCTGACCTCTTGGGCTCAGCCGGAGTCTTCCTCCGACACGGTCGAACAGTCGCGAGCCGAGCTGTGTCTCAAGCTTTCCGATCTGTTGCGAGACGGCCGGTGCTGTGTAACCGAGTGCGGTCGCCGCCGCGGCGACCGTCCCGCGTTCCGCTACGTGCAGGAATGCCCGTAAACGAGCCGTGTCGAAGTCCATGTTGCATAGCGTCGGCTGTGCGACCGCTTGATCCGCGAGGGCGCCACCGGCATCGTTGCGCTCGGCACGACGGGCGAACCCGCCGTGCTCACGGACGATGAACAGCGACAGGTGCTGGACACCTGTGCCGAAGCTTGTCGGGCGACCGGCCGCGGGCTGATGGTCGGAGCGGGCAGCAACAGCACTCGCACAACGATTGAGGCCGTCTGCGCGCTTGAAGCAGTGCGAGGTGTTACAGCCGCGCTCGTGGTCGTGCCGTATTACACGCGCCCGTCTGGTGCTGCGATCGTCGAGCACTATCGAGCTGTTGCCGCGGCGAGCCCGGTTCCGATCGTCGCGTACAACATTCCGTATCGAACCGGCCGCGGTCTCACCGCGTCGGAGATTCTGGAGATCGCCGCAATTCCGAACATGATCGGCCTGAAGCAGTCGGTCGGCGGTATTGATACCGACACGCTCGAAGTCCTTCGCAGCGCCCCGCCACACTTCCATGTGTTCGCGGGTGACGACGCGTTCATTGTCCCGACGATCCTGATCGGCGGTGCCGGTGCGATCTCGGCCGCAGCCCACGTCTGCACGTCGCTGTTCGCCGAGATGGTGGACGCTGGGCTTCAGGGTGACATGGGCCGGGCGCGAGCGCTCGCCGAACGTCTCCTGCCCGTCGTCGAAGCCGGCTTCGCCGAACCAAGCCCCGCCGGGTGGAAGGCAGCGCTGCATCAGCTCGGCGAGATCGCCACGCCGAACCTGCGAGCACCGATGAGTTGTGCGAGCGACGCGCCAACAGCGCGTCTCATGGACGCCATCGAGGTGGCGCTGAGCATCGGCGTCGGCGAATGAACGGGGCACTTCGGCGACGGATCGACGACACCGAGTCGTCGCAATGCCCACCTGGAGCGCGCCATCGAGGCGGAGGAGCACATACGACCGCGAAGAATCCGGCTGACCGGTCGATTTCCGTGTCGTGCGCCTCCACCTCGGTACTCAGCGTCTCATGGCGTTCACGGCTCGTTCAACGGTGTTCAAGTGCCTGGCGGCCGTGTGGCCTATCACGGTGCTGCGGTCAGCCCGTTGCCGCTCATCGTCAGTTCTCCACACGTGACCTGGTGGAGCAGGTCGATCTTTTGATTGTCGCCGGGTCGGGTGAAGGTGCCCGTCGACGTTGCACCATCGCGCGCTTGGGTGCCATTGAGGTCGACGATCGTGCGTGACCAATCGACCGTGTCGCCGTTCTCTTTTGCGTCGAGCCCGGCGAGTTGTTGGTGACCGTCGATGGTCACGCATCCGACGCCGGTGCCGATTTCGGTGAAGCCCACCGAGAATTCGTACGGTTCGCCCTGAAGGTTCGTAATGTCGACAATCGCGCAGTCCTGAAACGCCCACAACTGAACGGAGCGGCCGGTATCCGCGAGTATCTCGACGGGAGGACGCTGGTCGGTATCAACGACGAGGATTGAACGGCTCACCGGACTTGCAGATTCAAAGTTGCGGGTGGCGCCACCGCCCGCGGCGGTCACCACACCAACGGTCGCGGCCCCGTCTGTCGCGGTAGCGATCCAGGCTGTGTCGGGTTGACCGTCGCCATCGACGTCAACCACCTGTCCTTGTGTCGCTGCATCCGGGATGGCTGTGTTCCCGGTCGTGCAGCCAGTCGACGGTTGCGGCGACGTGGTCGCCGTAGTGTCCGCAGCAGGCGAGGTGTCTTGCGCCGTCGACGTGGTCTCGTCGGGCACCGCCGACACGTCGGTTGCTGGAGGGGGAGGTGCCGCCTCAGCGGAAGGGGCGGTTGACGTTGATTCTCACATTTCCCGAAGCCTGATCAGCGCGGGCCGGTCCGTTCTCAGTGATGTACGGTCTCGCCGGTCCGGAGCCGATTCAATTCAGCGTCGAGAAGCACGCTGAACTTCGCCCTGCCGGTGTTGTCCAGCCGTTGACGTTTCTCTCTCACATCGCGGCGGAAGAGGTCGTTGTCCTAGCGGTTGGCACCGCCTGGCAGATCCCTTGGGAGCTGCGCTCAATCTTGGAGGTCTCATTGACTCTGCAGCAAAACATTTCAGGGACCCCTCGATCAACAGCATACTGTCGATCGATGTTGCGTCCTGCAAGCTGGACCGAGCCAGCGGGTGTGAGTCCCGTCCGGGTAGGAATCGGATCGCCTGGTAGCAGACCCCGGTTCGTCATCGAGAG
>JAYSSR010000068.1:0-8684 GCA_043720395.1 Acidimicrobiia bacterium | reverse complement strand
GAGCGCGGGTCGGGGTCGAGCAGCCCCAGGAGCCCCTCAACATCAATCGCCGCAACCGCTGAACGAAACTCCGAAGCGTCGACGTGCGAATCCAGCTTGATCCACAGCGGGTCGATCCGATGTGAGTCGATGCGGAACCGGGTCAGCCCACGGGCGAGCAGGTCGTTGGTCTGCGGCCCCGCATAGGTCCACCAGCGAGTTGACGACGGCGTCCGCACGATCGCGGTGTGCCCATCCATCACCCACGGTTGCGACGCTCGCAGTCGATTGAGCGCAGCCGATGCCCGTTTGCTGAGCGTCAATCCATCAATAGAAGCACCGGCGAGCACCGATCTGATCCCGCGTGCAACCCATGGCGACATCGGGTTCTGATCGCCTGCCCATCGGGCAATGCCATGCCCTTCGGCGGGTTCGACGTCAACGATCAGACGCCGCCAATCGACGTCGCGAACCTTCCACGTCCGACCAGCCAACGAGAGCAACGTCGGCCCTCCGTGGTTGGCGTCGGCCGGTCGCAACGACAACACCCGCGGCTCGACCGCGCCGACCTCGTGTGCGCCGTGGCGAACGGAGAGCAGCGTCGGCGACACGAACACCGACGTGAGTTCCAGGAAGTTGCGACGACCGAGATCGTCCTCTGCGACCCGTCCGAGCGATAGGAGTCCGTGATCGTCGACGAGCACGCCACTACCCACGAGGTGGTCGACCAGTTCGCCGAGACACCCGCGAGCGTCGGCGTCGAACAACTGCGAGGCAACGAGTCGTTCGGTCAACGCTGTTCGCGTGATGCCCTGCTGCTGGAGGATCAGCGCCAACGTCTGCTGCAGCACGATGTTCAGAGGGAAAGGCGGTGCCTGCACCGGATCGAGCCGACGCTTCGACCAGCAGTGGAGCACGCCAAGGCTCTGGAGCAACTGACTGTCGTCGAGCGGCAACACGAGCATGTTCGACTGCGTGCCCGGTCGACGCCCGGTGCGCCCGATGCGTTGCAGCATCGAGTTCACGCTCGACGGCGCACCGATCTGGATCACCCGGTCCAGATCACCGATGTCGATGCCCAGCTCAAGCGTGCTCGTGGACACGATCACACAATCACGCGCCGTCGCGAACGCCTCCTCGGACCTTCGACGCTCCGACGGGCCGAGCGACGAATGTGAAACGAACGCCGTTGAACCGAGCGCCCCGAGTTGGCTCGCAACTTTCTCTGCGAGCGCCCGAGCGTTCGTGAACGCGAGACGCTTCTCGCCCCGATGCAGCCGGTCAATGACGGTCACCGCCTGTTCGACGCTGTCCAGCGCATCGAGCGTCACCTCAGCGGCAGCACCACCCGACGCCGGTGCCATCACCGACTGCGTGCCGCCAGTGCCACCGCAGATCCACGCCAGGATCTCCTCCGGATTGCCGACCGTCGCCGAGAGGGCCACGCGTTGCAGCGGACGCCCCGCGATCTTCTCCAGTCGCGCCAACACTGCAAGGAGATGCCAGCCGCGGTCCGCAGCGGCGAACGCATGGGCCTCATCGATCACCACGGCGCGAAGCGAAGCGAACATACGATCCTGGTCCACACGTGTGGAGATGAGCATTGCTTCGAGCGACTCGGGCGTGGTCAACAGCACGTCCGGTGGTTCCTTGAGAAGACGCCGACGCGCGCTGTCGCCGGTGTCGCCATGCCACAGCTCGGCGCGGCGTCCGACCATCGTCGCGTACCGATCGAGGCGCGGTTGCAGGTTGTTGAGAAGCGCCCGTAACGGGCAGAGATAGAGCACCGACAGGTTCCGCCACTCCTCGCTGAGCGCCCGCGAGAGCAACGGGAACATGGCCGCCTCGGTCTTCCCGCCCGCCGTCGGGGCCAACAGCATCACGTGATTCCCCGCCACGATCGGACCCACCGCAGCGTCTTGGAGCGGACGCAACGACCGCCACCCGACCGAGTTCACGATGTGGTGCTGCAACGCCGGATGCAGCAACTCGAACCCGGACGACCGCCCGCCCGACCCGCCAGTGCCACCCGAGCTGCCCGACCCACTGGTCATCACTCGAACTCGATGTCGTCGACGCTGCCCGCCGCCCGAGCGTGACGCTCCAGTTCCGTCAGCTCCTGGTCCTCAATGGTGAGCTGGTAGTGCTGACGCGGATCGAAGTCGTCGTATTGATCCACCCGGTCGAGCACATCGCCGATCAGCTTCTTCAAGAAAATCCGCGGAGCAATACCGACCTTGCCACCGAGGTCACCCGTGACCGCGACGGCGAGCGTTTCAAGATACGCATCGTCGCAGCGCAAACGCACCCGTGCCGCGTTCTCCGACGAGTCCGCATAGATGTCACGCACCTTGCGACCGACCTCGACGAGTTGCGCGATGCCGAAGCCAGCCAGACGAATCTGCGGCGCTCGAAGGTTGTCGAACCTGGCATCGGTTCCGAAGTCGGTATGGAGACGCTGCGCGAGCGGTGCGAGACGCTGCATGCCTTGCGGACCGTCGAAGAACGAACCCGTCCCGGTGATCAGCAGATACAGGCCAGGGAAGCGTCCGGCGTCGATCTCGTCAATGAGTTGGCGCAGCGCATTGAGGGAACGCTCGCGCACATCAGACCGCATGCGTTGCAGGGTCTCGACCTCATCGAGCACGAGCACCATCCCGCGATGCCCGGAGTCACGCAGGATCACGAGCAGTCCCGACAGGAACGCGAGCGCGCTGTCGTGATCGAGGTCGCCCTTCACCCCAGCGTGTTTCTTCACGGACGCGGCCACGTTCGGCTGCCCGCCAAGCCAAGCCAGCAGACCTTCCGCAAGTGCACTGTCGTTCGCGAACACCGCGCGACGATATGCGCGCAGAACACTTGCCAAGGCGGGAGCCAGGCGAGCGACGTTCGCGAGACGCTCGTCGGCAAGCGCGTTCGTGGCGTCGAGGAGCGCGGGTTCATCGTCGGGATCAACGGTGCCGCCTGCGATCACATCCTGTTCGAGCGCATAGAACCATCCGTCGACAACGTCTCGTAACGCGCCGCCGAGACGCTCACGAGTGCTCAACCGTTCAACGGCTCGCCGGTAGATCGTTTCGAGGCGGTACAATGGAGTTTCGCCCTCCGAAATCTGGACCTCCGCAGTCGCGAAACCCTGCGCTCGGGCCCGTTCGCTGATCCACCGAACGGTGAACGTCTTGCCCGTGCCGTACTCCCCGCGGATGGCCTTGAACCCGGCCGAGCCTGTTGCGACGACACGCAGCTCGTCGTCGAGGATCGGCGCGAAACGATCGGTCCCGACCGCAAGCGCGCCGAGCCCGCGTTGTGGCACGGTGCCACGTCGAAGTGCGTCGATGATCTCGCGACGCCCAATCGCCGATAGCCCGCCTACCGCAAGGGGACTGCTCACGCCGTGCCTCGGATCGTGGCTATGTCGATCTCGAACTGCAGGGCGAGGAGATCCACGTTCAGCGTCAACGTGTTGTCGGTGTCGCTGAACGTTTCGTAGCCGGCGACGTTGAGGATTCGCCGAAGCGTGCTCACCTCGCCGCGCAGGCGTGCGGGCTGACCGCCGACGGCGAGCGTGAGTGCATCGCGGGGCAGTGTGAATCCGTGCTTGGAAATCGCCCGGAGCAGCGAGGTGAGGCGTTCGTCGGTGATGGGCTGACGGGCCGCGCCCGCCCTCTGCGCAATGAACAGCGGTGACGCAAGGAGCGCCGCGATCCAGCCACCTTTCGACGAAGCGCCGGTGCCCGTCGAGACGGCCGCCACGGGTGGGGCGACCGGCTCCGGCTCGAAGAGCGGCGTGACATCCGGCGCGGGTTTGGCCCGGGCTCGTCGATGCGGAACCGCGGCAACGGCAGCGGGAGCGGTCGCAGCGGGTTCCTCCGCGATCACGATGAGCGGCAACGCACCAAGTTCCCACCAGTCGGGCTCGAAGCCCGCGACCGGACTCCAACCGGGAACGTCGACACCGGATCGCGCAAACACAGCGAGGGGCACCAGCACCTCTTGGGGAGTAAGGCCACCGTGGTAGCCATGCTTCTTGCCGCCATATCTGGTGCGCTCATCGATTGGCACGACCACGCGTCCACCGCCGCCGAGTACACGCGGTCCGCTGACCTCGCGCTCGTGGTCGGTAATGGCGGCGAACGGGAGACGCCACCGATCGCCGTGGTCCACACCGCTGGCCGACTGGGCGATGCCGCGTCCACCGTCGAGCACGTGGCCATGGTCGGCGGTGATGATCACCGCTCGTCCCGCATCGCGTGCAAGGTCGAGGAGGTCCGGAAGATGACGGATGACGCCGAGGTCCCAGCCGGTCACGATCTGTGATCCGCTCGACAGGTGATCGTCGAACGCGTTCACGACGACGCCGACCACGCGTTGCGCCGCATCGAGGATCGCCTCGCGAACCGGTGTCGCGAGCGCCTGCCCGTCCGGTCCTGCCAGGTCCGCCTTGTGGAACAACACTGGTGGACGCTTCGGACCGGTCGCCCGCAATTCAGTATGCGCGCTGAACAACTTCTTTTCGTTCGCCGCGACGCCTTGGCAAAGCGCGCCCGCGAACAGTGAGGCGCGACAGAACTCCGTGACGGACGGCAGCACCGCGACGCTGACCGCGAGCGCTGCAGGTTCGCCGGGTCCGTGCAACGTCCAGCCGTTCGACCGGAGTCCGGCGAGGAGATTCGACATCGCGGCGATGCCTGCGCCATCGAGCACGATCACGAGCACCGCCGTGGTGCGAGCAATCGGCACGAGCACGTCGGGCACCACGTTCTCGATCGCGACGACGCCTGCCCGAGCATCGTGTGACGGGTCCCAGTTCACATACGACGTTGCGAAATCGGTGTTCGACGCTTCTCGTTCGCGGTCGACGTCGGCGAGGACCGCTGTCGCGAGTTCGGTCAATGCCGAGACATTGCCACCCTCGATGAGTGCACCGCGGCAGCGATCGACCCAGGCGAGATCATCTGCGTACGTACGACTCCACGCCTCGATCGTTCTCGGAAATTCGCTGGTCGGCGCAGGCGTGGCTCGAGGAGCCGAACTACGAATCGCCCGACGTTGCAGGAGGCGCATCGCTGCTTCGAGCAACAAGAGGTGTTTGTTCTGGCCCTCTTCAGCAGCTTCCGGGTGGTTGCGAAGTACCGCGAGCTGCTCTGCCTGCTCTCGCAAATCCCCAGCACCGACGACCGACGCGCCCCAGAGCCGTTGCAGCGCTAGTGCGCTGGACTGCACTCGGTGGTTGAATCCGCCGCGTAGTACCGCACTCAACGAGGCGAGGTGGGCAGTGTCGAGACCGGCGAGGAGATGCTCCGCCTGATCGAGCCACGTCTGGACGTTCGGCCCTCGACCAGTGACAGTTCGCCTGTCCATCGCAAACTCCCCGAACGGCGGCTTGTCGGCCGCCAACACACGCTTCGCCGCGTCCGCCCACACGCGCTCCTGCGGAACTGTGACACGGGCGCGACCGAAGTCCGACTCCAGCCGAATCCGCGCCGTCTGCTGAAGGGCCAGTTGCGCAGCGTCGTTGGTCGTTGCACAAACCGCGTCGAGCACGAGACCGAACGGCACAAGGTCACCTCCCCGGCCAGCAACCACAAGGTCGATCAGCACCTCGGTCGGGAGACCGAGGCGGTCCCATCGGTGCGCAAGCGCTGCACGGGCAGGGGGCGCGATCGTGCTGAGCGCGGTTCCGGTCTCGGGCCGCGTGAGCACGGCCAGCGTCTCCTCCGCGCTCGTCGGTTCTTGAGCCACCGACAGGCGGTGCTGGAGCCACGCGCCCCACGCCGTTTCGATGTCGAGCCCGCGCCCGTGAAAACCGAGCACCACGCCCTCGTGGGTGGCGAGCCGTGCAAGGTCGTCGAGCAGCCACCGTTCACGGGTCAGGTCCGCGTCGATGCCCACGAGCCCGAGCACCGCCGATGCACTGCCGAGAGCCTCGGCGTTCAGCACCTTGTAGCGCACAAGGCGTGCCGTGACATCGAACCCGAGCGACGAATCGTCGAGCGGAGTCAGCACAACGGTGATGCTGTCCTCGGAGGTAGGAGACCGCCTGATCATCACCTGACGGAATTCGATCGGCGACGACGCCACGACCACGGTCACGTCACGATCGGCCACTCGCAGCTCCGACGGTCCGTCCCAAGACGCTTGCGCCTGCAGCGCGACCACTCGACGCTTGTCTGGCTTCGACATCGCGTTGCGCAGGATGCTCCCGAGCGTCTCGGGGGTGACGAGAGCGAGCGTCATTGCGTCGCCGGGGCGGTTCGGTCGATGTCGGTGAGCTGGTAGGTCAGCTTGACGCCCAGCTCGGACCGCAGCCGGGTACTGAGCGACTCGAGCGCCTCGACAGCATCCGCGCGGGTGAACACGGAAGATGCGGTCGCGTGCGAGACCGGCGACACCACCTCCGCCGGGACCACAACCGCGGGCAACGGAACCGCCTCAGCCGCCACAAGAATGGGAACAACCGACGCGGGCGCGGCCAACGCGGCCTTCGCCACGAGGTCCTGCGCTGCCGCGTGGATTTTGGCAACCGCAACCGCCAACGACTCCGGCCCGGCGTGCTCCTCGATCGTGAGAATCGATCGCAGCTGTGCACCGAGCGATGTGGCCTGCGCCTGCCAGGTCCCCGCAACGGTCAAGGCTGGCATGATCGACCGAAGGCCCGCGGTGTCCAGCGCCCGGACGACGGCCTCGGACTGTCTGACCGAGTCACCGATGGCTGCAAACGACGAGGCGGGTACGAACGTGGCGAGCGTTGCCGCAGCGTCGTTCGGTTTCGCCAGCACGGTCGCAACGAGATCAGCGGCCGACTGCGCCGTGGCGAGCCGCGCATTGCCCGCCTTATCCAGCCCCAATTCGCGGCTCCATTGGCTCAGCCGCTCCACGAGTATTCGCACAACCTCGGCGTGAGGGCTGACGAACGCGGTCAGCTGTAGGTTGAGATCGGCAACCGATGCGGGCGACACGAGCGACGCAACGGCGATGCCAAGGTCCGCAGCATTCGCACGAGCAAGCGTCCACTGGGCCTCGCTCGGGAGCGCGTGCGAACGGATCTCCGCGTCGTCGCGTAGCTTGCCGATCTCCGGTTTCACCACCGTACCGGCCAGCACCATCAGCCGGTTGGTCTGCGCGAGGAACGAGGCGATCACGAGGTCGGCATGGTCGTTGGGCAGACCGAGCCGGTCCGGCAGGTCGATCCATCGACGCAGATCGCCGACCGTGAGCGGCACCGGTTTGTGGACGCCGAGCTGCGTCTCGAAATGGTCCTTCCAGTGCTCGCCGAGCACGATGTGCGCCTCGCCCATGGTCCCGAGCTTGAGCGGCTGAACGATCTTGTGCAGCTCCCCGCGTTGCGTGCGCTCGGTGTTGTCGAGCCGCCGGTTCGGTTCCACGGTGGCGCGCCGCACGATGTCGAGGGTGCGCACGAGTTCGGCCCGGGTCACCAACGCGCTGTAGGCCGGGTGCTTGGGTGCGCGCAACGTCCAGAGGCGTCCGACGATGTCTTCGATCGCGCCCCGGAAGTCGGGAGCCGCAGTTGGTTGGCTGGCCATCGACGCGTCGAGCGGCGTGAACTGCTCCGCCGGACTGAGGCCATCGGTGATGAGGCTTCCATCCGCTGCGCTCAGACCGTATGCCTGCTTACAAGCAGCGAGGAGACGTTCGCGCATCGCGCTTCGGAGATTGGCGAGCGTCGACCGGGCAACGTCGCGGTCGGCCGGCGGAAGGTGTCCCGCGTTGGCATCGAAGGTTGATCCGGTGAGCAGATAGTCGTGCACGACGTACTCGCCGAGCAGCGTCTCCATCGACGCGGTGAAGAAGTTCGGCAGCCAGCACAGTCCCCACTGCGGATCGTTGTGGGCGACGTAGTCCTCGACGCGAGCGAGGTCGTCTAACGCTCCCATGAGCGGGTCTTCATCGAACGGGTAGTCGATGATGACCTTCGGTACGTCACCCGAGCGGAACATCGAGTCAGGGACGCGGTCGGTATCTCGCACGTTGGCAAACACCACATCGGCCTTGCGCTTCGTGCCGCGCCATTCCACTTCGACCGTGGCCCCGAGCAGGCCGTCGCCATTGATCTGCATGTGCGTGCCGAGCAGCTCGCGTAGGAACCGACGACGGAGGTCGCGGTTGTCAACGGAGCGGACGCTGTCCACGATTGGTGACACGTCGACCCCGGTCAGGAGGAGCGTGACGGTCGGATCGTGGTCGTGGTCGCCGACCTTCAGCTCTCCGATCTCCGCGGCCCACGCTCGCACCTTGGCAATCACCGTCTGGCGTTCTGCGCCGGGCACGAACGCCTTCACGGTCCCGGAATTGAGAGCGGTGAGACGCGCTGCCGTGAGGTTGCGAAGCGACGGAACCTCGGGCGCGAGTGCCGCAATGAGCAGCGTCTTGATGATTCGCGAGTCGGTGAATGCCGCGTGTCCGGGTGCTAAGGAATCCGGCAATCCGATGATGTCGCTCTCCGACACACCGTGGTTGCGGGCGAGCATCGGAACGAACTTCTCGACCCAGAGCCGTTTCGCTACACGGAACTGGTTCTCCATCGTGGGCGACAACACGTCTTCACCGGTCGTGATCACGTCGTAGAGATCACCTGCCGGAACGAGCTGTCCGAGCCGCAACGTGGTGCGCTGCTGGGCGAGGAGCTGCGCCATGGCCTTCAGCGCGGTGCGATCGCGTTGCATCACGCCGCTCAAGGCCACGAG
>JAYSSR010000067.1:0-8746 GCA_043720395.1 Acidimicrobiia bacterium | reverse complement strand
GAACCACCCGATCGAACCACCCGATCGAACCACCCGATCGAACCACCCGATCGAACCACCCGATCGAACCACCCGATCGAACCACCCGATCGAACCACCCAATCGACCGAAACCGCTATTGGGTGGTCCGATTGGGTGGTTTGGCCCCTTCGGTCTGCCGGAGCCCCTGTGCCGGAGCCCCTGTGCCGGAGCCCTCCGATTGGGTCGATTCGGACTCAGTACAGCGAACGGATGTCGCCGATCAGAGCGAACAGTCCGAGCAGGGCGATGAACAGCCAGCACCCGCGGATTGCAAGTGCGTATCCGCTCTTCGCTCGCAGTCGGCGGACGCCGTCGAGCTCGCCGAGCAACACAAAGTAACTGAGCACGACCAGTGCCACTACGAGAAACGGTAGGGACAGTGGGAAGCACACGACCAGCACGGCTGGTAGCCACCATCGACGCCAGCCGGTCTGGGTTGCAGTAGCAGCCTTGGCGCGGACAGCGTCGACGACGTGGCCGATCGCGACCCCGAACACTCCGGGAAGCAGGACGAACAGCCCAATCGCGAGCCACTTCGGCTTCAGCACGTTGAAGTCGATCCCGCTCTTGTGCACGAGCATCGAGCCGACCACTACGGCGGCGGCGGCACCCGTTGTGAGCCGACGGAACCACAGTGGCCCAATGAGCCACCGTGACACGACCCGATACATGCCAGCCCCGATGATCCCGACCGCCGCGCCGAGCATCATCAGGTTCAGTGTGCCGCTGAGTGTGAAGCGGCCAATGATGAAACCATCGTCGCTCTCAACCCCGCGGACGCTGTCGGGCGATGTCAGCCGAAGCACAAGCATCGCCAGACGACTGCCGAGCCCGACCACGATGACACCGGTCGGTATCCCGGCTACGACAAGGATACGGGCTTCATCCTTCCAACGGCTTCGTCGATCGATCATGGAGGAAGTTCTACCTCGGTGGACACGCTCGCGCCGAGGTGGTTGGACTTTTCACCGGGCGACCTCGACGACGCCGCACGCCAAGCGGTCTCCGGCGTTGCCCGTGTTGCGCGTCGCCGTGGTTGCGTCGGCGGCGTTCGCCTTGTACTGCGTAGCCGCCTCGCCCAGCGGTACGTTCCCGAAGTTGTCGGCCCCGGCATGAAGGATGACCACGCGGTTGAACAGCTCACCGGTCTGGATTCGGTCGATCACGATCTCCGACGAACCGCTCCCATCGCGGTTCACCCACACACTCGGAAGGTCGCCGGCGTGGTTGGGATGGGCGTCGGCGGCGTCACGCTTGTAGTGCCCGTCGGCCGAGACGAACCATGTCGACGACGCTGCCTTCGGGTCGGCGACGCAATCGATGCCGTTGGTCGCGCTGTCGTTCGCATGCAGGTGGAAGCCATGGAATCCTGAGTACCCAGTGGTTGTCTTGACCGTGACTTGAACTCTGGTGACGAGCGCGTCTTTCTCCTGGAGGAATCGGACGCTGCCGATCGTTTGGCCGTCCGCGTTGCGCAGCGTCGCCGTGCCGATCGTTTCAGCGGCGCGTGCGTTCGGAGCTCGGAGCACGGTGAACGCTCCGGCCAGGAGGACGAAACTGACGCCGAGGCCGGTCAGCCGGTGGCGGGTGCGGCTTGCTGGAATGGTCGTTTGCAGGTTCATGGAGTCCTCCGTCGTGAATGTTGGCTTCTGTTTGGCAATCGGGTTTCGGGGCGGCGGTTTGCGTCGCTGTCGAAGGGTCTGTGGCTACCGGTGGTCTTGCGGGTTCATTCGACGTTGCGGAGATCGAAGGGAGACGCAGCGGGTGCGGCGCGGAGCAGCGGACGGGTCGGAAGATCGACCCACGCAAGGCTGTCCAGGTCATACCCCGCAATGAGTTGCCATGCCGGTGGTTCGACCGTGCCGGCGGATTCGCGGTGCTCACGGTGTCGATCCTCGCGAATCTGAGACGATCATGTCAAGTAGAGATGACCACCTCAGAACGCAATCCCGCTACGCAAGCTGCCAGAAAGGACCGACGAGTCCGAGTCGACCCAGGATCAGCTGATTCTGGTCGCGTGTGTGCGGTCGCCATTCGGGCGAGAGCCGATCTCCCCACCACGCGTGCGCGAGATCGCACAGCTGCGAAACGGGCAAGGTTTCACCGCGATCGCGCCCGTCAAGCCAACGCTGCACGTGCTCCTCCGACCGGAAGAGGTTCATGGTGCTTCAAGAGAACACGATGTCGTCCCACCAGTGACGCGCTGCAACAAGACAGTGGAACACGAGAGTGCTGTCGTCGGGCTTACGGTCGTGGACCTCAACGGAGATCTCCGCATGGCAATCTGCGCAACGTGTCTCGATGCAGCCATCGACGCCGAGCGCTGCACAGATCCCAAACGCATCCCAAGCGCAATTCGCAAACCACGATCTCCCGTCTGCCTGCACAACGTACGCGGTCGGCTGCGCAGCGAACGGGTTCACCATGCGAAGTTCGGTTGTCCCCGGATGCAGAACCAGCGCGTGGGCGTCGTGCAGGCGTTGCCATCCTGCTGCCGCCGCGTCCGTTCCCAACCCCGCGCTCGACGCAACCTCGACCAACGACGGTGCCCGCCCGCGATCGACAAACATCCGGTAGGTCAGGTTCCGCAGGGCAATGTCGTCGTCATGCATCACCGCAACCTAAACCTTCTTGATCGTCGCGTGCTGGTACCCGCGGAGCTGGGAGTGGCTCGCGGTGTCGCGTCGAGCAGCGTCCGAGTGGCCGCCTTCGCACGCTGGTTGTCACGACGGTCGCAGCGCCAGATTGACGGCACAGCGACACGCCGTGGCCGCAGTATGGCGCTGTGCGGCCAAACGGCAACACCCGCGCTACGCGAGGTCGGACGCCGCGCCTGCGAACTGGGCGCTGTAGAGCGCGTGATATGCGCCACCTGCGGCGACGAGTTCAGCGTGGGAACCCTGCTCCACGATGCGTCCACGGTCCATCACGAGGATCGTGTCCGCGTCGCGAATCGTCGACAGGCGGTGCGCGATCACGAACGACGTGCGGTCGGTCCGCAACGCGTTCATGGCGTGCTGGATGAGAACCTCTGTACGCGTATCAACGGAACTCGTGGCCTCGTCGAGGATGAGGATCGATGGCTCCGACAGGAAGGCACGGGCAATGGTCAAAAGCTGCTTCTCCCCCGCGCTCACCGACGCACCCTCGTCGTCGAGCACCGTGTCGTATCCGTGCGGTAGTGCCCCCACGAATCGGTCCACGAAGCACGCCTTGGCCGCTGCGCGGACCTGCGCCTCCGTTGCGCCAGGACGGCCGTAGGCAATGTTGTCGCGAATGGTCCCGCCGAAGAGCCACGTGTCCTGGAGAACCATGCCCATATTGGAACGAAGTTCTCGACGTGGCATCATCGAAATGTCGCGGCCGTCGATGAGGATTTGACCGCTATCGATTTCGTAGAAGCGCATCAAGAGATTGACGAGCGTCGTCTTGCCTGCGCCGGTCGGTCCGACGATCGCAACGGTTCGGCCGGGCTCAACCGTGAGGTTGAGGTCTTCGATCAACGGGGCGTCGGCGCGGTAGCGGAACGACACGTTCCGGAACTCGACCCGGCCGTGCACCTCGGCGGGCGGCGAGACCACGGTCGGATCGGCCGTCTGCTCGATCGTGTCGAGCACTTCGAAGACTCGCTCTGCGGACGCGATGCCGGACTGCAGCACGTTCGCCATTGATGCGGTCTGAGTGAGCGGCTGTGCGAACTGGCGGGAGTATTGGATGAACGCCTGGACGTCGCCCAGGCCGAGTGAGCGGTTCGCAACCTTGAGGCCGCCGAGCACGGCAATCAGCACGTAGTTGAGGTTGCCGATCGAGTTCATCGAGGGCTGGATCGTGCCACTGATGAACTGCGCCGAAAAGCCGGTCTCATACAGCTGCTGGTTGGTGGCGTCGAATCGGCTGCGGACGTCGTCCTGTCGGCCGTATGCGCGCACAAGGTTGTGACCCGTGAACGTCTCCTCGACCTGCGCGTTCAACGCACCCGTGTGACGCCACTGCGCAATGAACTTGCCGCGGGAGCGTCCGGCGATCGTCTTCATTACGAAGATCGAAACCGGCACGGTGACGAGTGCGACCATTGCCAGTTGCCACGAGATCGTGAACATCATCACGATGGTGCCGAGGATGGTGAGGAGGCCGGTGAGCAGTTGGCTGATCGACTGCTGGAGGCTTTGCGAGACGTTGTCGATGTCGTTGGTGACCCGGCTGAGGAGCTCGCCTCGCTGCTGCCCGTCGATGTACGCGAGCGGCACCCGGTGGATCTTCGCTTCGACGTCGGCGCGCAGTGTGAACATCGAGCGCTGCACGACGCTGGCCAGGACCCACGCTTGCAGATAGCCGAGCACGTAACTGGCGAGATAGAGCGCAACGGCGAACCACAGCGTCCGATGGAGCGCGCTGTAGTCGATACCGCTGGTGGGCGTGGCGCCTCGCTGGAAAACGCCGTTGAAAACGATGTTCGTCGCGTGCCCGAGCACCCGTGGCCCGATGATCACGAGCACGACGCTCGCCACGGCGAGCACGAGAACCACGACGAGACTCAGACGCTCCGGACCGAGTCGGCGGAACAGTCGCGTGGTGACAGCGCTGAAGTTTTCTGACTTCTCGGTCGGCACGCCGAGCGTGCTCATACGCCCGCCACGGAGCTCCGCTGCGCTTGCGGTCTGCTTCGGCAGATTCGGTTCGTCGGCTGCTGCCTTGTGCCGGCTCATGCCACCACCCCGACAGTCCCAGCCGCTACGCCAGCACCCACGGTCTCGGTCTCGGTCGCGCCGAGCTGCGAGCGCACGATCTCGACGTAGGTGGGACACGTCTCCGTGAGTTCTGCATGCGTGCCCTGACCGACGATCGACCCACCCTCGATCACCACGATGTGGTCAGCGTTGACGATCGTGCTCACCCGTTGCGCGACCACGAGCACGGTGGCGTCGGCCGTAAAGGGCACGAGCGCGTCGCGTAGACGGGCGTCGGTCGCAACGTCGAGGGCGCTGAAGGAATCGTCGAACAGGTACACGGCCGGCTTGCGTACCAGAGCGCGGGCGATGGCGAGTCTTTGACGCTGCCCGCCGGACACGTTGGTGCCCCCCTGTGAGATCGGCGCATCAAGTCCGCCGTCCATCGCCCGCACGAAGTCCGCAGCCTGAGCGACCTCCAGCGCCTCCCACAGTTCGACGTCGGTCGCGTTGCCGCGTCCGAAGCGCAGGTTCGTGGCCACCGTTCCCGAGAACAGGTACGGACGCTGCGGCACGAGCGCGATCCGGTCCGTCAGGTCTTGGAAGCTGAGCTCTCGCACGTCGACGCCGGCGAGCCGAATGGACCCGTGGGTAACGTCGAAGAGGCGGGCGGCGAGATGAACGAGCGTCGTCTTGCCGGCGCCGGTACTCCCCACCACGGCGAC
Source organism: Acidimicrobiia bacterium (assembly GCA_043720395.1). GTDB lineage: Bacteria > Actinomycetota > Acidimicrobiia > Acidimicrobiales > JANYDT01 > JANOYY01. The sequence continues at coordinate 3,333 of JAYSSR010000067.1, read as the reverse complement.
CGTCCGGCCCGGTTCACAGGCGAAGCTCACGTCGTCGATCACGAGGTGCTCGGCACCGGGGTAGCCAAATCCAACAGCGTTGAACACAAGCGCCGCAGGGCCGGGGGAGGGCGTGACGGGATGCTCGGGAATGGTGAGCGATGACGACGCGTCGAGCACCTCTTCGATGCGGTCTGCGCTGACGGCGGCCCGAGGCGCAAGTGCTGCGATGTAGGTCGACATCATCACGCTCATGAGGATCGACGTGAGATAGCTGATGTAGGCGACGAGGCCGCCGAGCGTGAGCGAACCATTGTCGACCTTCACCGCGCCGAGCCAAATGACCGCTGCGCTCGCGAGGTTCACCGTCATCATCGCGGTCGGGAACATCGCACCCATCAGACGCCCACCGCGCACTCCGCGGCGTTCGACCTCCCGGTTGACGACCTCGAAGCGTTCCATCTCGGACGGCTCACGGACGAAGGCGCGAACGACACGAAGGCCGGTGATCTGCTCGCGAAGCACCCGGTTCATTTCGTCGACGTTGTCCTGCATTACACGGAAATTCGGCACCATCCGCCCGAGCACATTCCCGATAATGACCAGGAGAATCGGGATGGCGATAGCCGGGACGATCGACAGCCCCACGTTCTGACGCATCGCCATGAAGACGCCGCCCACGACGGTGAACGGCGCGGCGAGCAGCATCGCGCACGTCATCTGCACGAGGACCTGGACCTGCTGCACGTCGTTGGTGACGCGGGTGATGAGCGTCGACGCCCCGAAGTGCGCGACCTCGCGTCCCGAGAATTCGGTGACTTGGTGGAAGAGTCGGGCGCGGACGTCGCGTCCGAACCCGGCGGCGATCCGCGAGCCGAAGTACACGGCGCCGACGGCGAGACACACCTGCACGGCGGTAATGGCCAGCATTTCGGCACCGTGCGACCAGATGTAACCGGTGTTGCCCGTGGCAATACCTTTGTTGATGATGTCGGCGTTGATGTGCGGCAGGTACAGCGTTGCGAGGCTCTGCGCCGCCTGGAGCACCAGCACGATGATCAGCCATCGCTTGTAGCGGGCGAGGTACTGCCGGAGCAGCCGGACCAGTTGTGATTTTGCTGGAGCGGGCAAGGTTGCAACCTTAGTTGGGCCGCGAGTTCGGATGGAGTCGGGCCCGGCTCGGGGAATTCGGCATTGGGGTTTGAATCGCCCTGGGATCCGCGGAGGCTCTCGATCTTGGAAAGAGGATCTGAGTCATGGGTTCATCACAGAGCATGAAGTTGTCACGTGGTAGGCGGTATACCGAGGCTGAGAAGGAGCAAGCGGTCCGCCTGGTTCGGCGTTCGGTAGCCGAGGGCCGTGGGCATGGGGCGGTGTTGCGGATCGCTGAACAGCTCGGGTTCGGGTCTGAGTCGGTACGCGGTTGGGTTCGCCAAGCCGATATTGATGATGGTGTGACCGCGGGAACGACCACGGTCGACGCGGCCCGCCTGAAGGACTTGGAGGCCGAGGTACGCGAGTTGCGTCGTGCGAACGAGATTTTGCGGAGGGCGTCGGCTTTCTTCGCGGCGGAGCTCGACCGCCCGTCAAGGTGAGTGTCGAGTTCATCGACGCCCACCGTTCCGAGTTCGGAGTCGAGCCGATCTGCAAGGCATTGCAGATCGCTCCGAGCACGTACTACGCCGCAAAGACCCGGCCCCTGTCGGCCCGTGCGGTGCGTGACGCCGTAATGGTCCAAGTGCTGTTGGTGTTGTGGGTCCGTAACCGCAAGGTTTACGGGGCACACAAGCTCTGGAAGGCAGCGCAGCGTGCCGGGCATGTGATCGGCCGTGATCAGGTCGCCCGGCTGATGCGTCAAGGCGACATGCGTGGCGTCACACGTTCCCGTCGGGTGTTCACGACAAGACAGGACCCTGACGGTCTCCGCGCACCGGATCTCGTGAAACGGCGTTTCACCGCGAACAGGCCCGATGCGTTGTGGGTGACCGACCTGACGTACGTGCCAACCCGGACCGGGATGGCATATGTGTGTTTCATCGTTGACGCGTTCTCCCGCCGAATTGTCGGGTGGACCGTTGCTGGTCACATGCGTACCGACATGGTCCTTGACGCCGTTGAGATGGCCCGCCGGGCAAGGGGCAGTAAACGTCTTGTCGGGCTGATCACACATTCTGATGCTGGGTCGCAGTTCACGTCGGTACGTTTCACGGAACGTCTCGCTGAGATCGGTGCACGCCCCTCGATCGGGACCGTTGCTGATTCTTATGACAACGCGCTCGCGGAGACGATCAACGGGCTTTACAAGGCCGAATGCGTGTACGGGCCTGACACGTCTGGTTGGGCTGACGTCGACGAACTTGAACACGCCACCCTCGACTGGGTGCACTGGTTCAACCATGACCGCCTTCACGGACATTGCGGTGACATTCCACCAGCCGAGTACGAAGCGAACTGGGCTCACGCTCAAACGAGCGGCAACGGTGGCGCCGACCAACTCGTCCCCGTCGCCGGGTCATAAACCTCGTACCGGTACCTTCGATGCGCGGACTGCGCGGCCACACCCAACGAGGCCCCGATCTCCGCCCACGTCGCACCGTGAAACATCGCCCGGGCTACCTCACGTGACCGGCGGGCCTCCGTCTCGCTGATTAACACCGTCAACTCTGCGATCCGGCCAAGCGCAACGAGTTGATGACGATCCGACACGCCCATCAGCATACGCTGACGATCCGGTGCCCGTCAGCACATGCTGACGGGCGCAGGTCTCGTGTCGATCGGTGCGCGCCGGGGATTTGAGGCGTGGGGCCGGTCACGTGGTGAGATCGGTGTAGGCGACAGGTTCATCGCAATGCGGGCAGGCTCCGCCAGCACCGATACGTCGACAGAACAGGTTGCAAGTGTCGCATCGGCGGATGTTGAGGTAGCGCTGTTGACACGATGAGCATTCGTAGACGATGTCGACGGGCGGGGTTCTCAGTCGAACAGGGTCTGGCTCGCTGATCAACGTGTGTCGTTGCCGGTATGCGGTTTGGCGGCAGGCGTCTGAGCAGTATTGGCGTCGACCGGATGCCTGAAACGTTTGTCCGCAGTGACACAAGCTCATCTCGCTATCGTAACGACTATCGTAACGCAAGGGGAAATGATGTTTGGCGGCCCGGTCTGTTCGCCTGGTGCGTGAGCCTCGCGAGACGAGCACCGAACCGATCTTTTGGGTTGACCCAGGACCTCGCGTTTTATCGCAGGCGGGCCTGCCGATTGCGTGACGGTCAACCCGCTGTCATCATGGTCCAACCAACCCCAAACCGGTGTTGGGAAACCAAACAACCGAGCCTCCACCAGGCCCAGGGCGGTTCA
>JAYSSR010000066.1:0-84115 GCA_043720395.1 Acidimicrobiia bacterium | reverse complement strand
CTTCTCCCTTCTGTAGATCCGCCCACCAACGCAAGGACCCCACACAATGGCCCAGCCTGTTGCCCTCTATCTGCAAGACGCCCACACGATTCGTGAGGGCATGGACATCGTCCGCTACGCCGAGGAGAAAGGGTTTGGTGCGGTCTGGCAGGCGGAAAGCCGTCTCGTGCGCGACTGCATTCCACCCATGGCGGCGTTCGCCGCGGTGACCGAGCGCATCAAGGTCGGATCAGGTGTCGCTGATTGCTGGACCCGGAACCCGGCTCGGCTGGCGGCCACGTTCTCCACCCTCGACGATCTGGCCCCGGGTCGGATCATTCTCGGGCTCGGTGCGTGGTGGGATCCGTTGGCGGCCAAGGTCGGCATCGAGCGGGCGCGTCCGCTGACCGTGATGAAGGAAGTGGTCACGGTCTGCCGTGCGCTTCTGGCCAACGAGACGGTGACCTTCAACGGCCAGTACGTGAAGGTCGACGGTATCGAGCTCGACTATGTGTACCAGGATCGCCGCCCGAAGGACGTCCCGATCTACATCGGCGCGACGGGCATGCAGATGATGGAACTCACCGGAGAGATCGCCGACGGTGTGGTTCTCAACTACCTCGTTTCGCCGGACTACAACGCGAGGGCGATGGAGGCGCTGGAGAAGGGTGCGGCCAAGGCAGGACGCAGCGCCATGGATCTCGATCGTCCTCAGCTGGTGGTCTGCTCAGTGCATGAGGACCGCAAGACCGCCCTCGACATGGCCCGGATGATGGTGACCCAATACCTCGGTCAGCAGCCGCACATCATGAAGGCGAGCGGCGTCCCTCAGACGTTGCTGGACAAGGTCGGCGAGGTGCTCACCTGGCCCGCCACGCACGAGCAGGTCGAGGCGGCGTCGAAGCTGGTCCCCGACGAGATTGTGCAGATGTTGACCGCTTCGGGCACCGCTTCCGAGGCGCGTACAAAGGTCGCGGAGTACGTCAAGCACGGTGCGACGTGCCCGATCCTGTACCCGCTCGGCGACGTCCGGGCCATGATCGACGCATTCGCAGGATGGGACGCGAACGCCGCATAAGCCAAGGTGGTCGCCCCACCTGAGTTGTGGCCCCAAGTCGGTCGGTGTGGCCCCAGATCGGCCCGATTTGGGGCCACGGTGACCAACTTAGGGCCACAACGTCAGACAGGTTTCGCGGCTCGGTCGTAGTGTGCGGCCATGGGTTTTGTCGTTGAACCATCAGCCGGACCGTGCGGGGCGTTGATCCGCGGCGTCGATCTTCGGACGCTGACCGACGACCTCGCCGAAGAGATCCGTGGGATCTGGCTGCAACACCTTGTCGTGGCCTTCCCCGACCAGACCCTGACGCTCGACGAGTTCGAGACGGTTGCGTTGCGTTTCGGCCCATTTGGGGTCGACCCGTACCTGAAGGGCCTCGACGACCACCCGCACGTCGCCGAGATCCGCCGTGAGGCGGACGAGACCGCACCGCTCTTCGCCGAGGGCTGGCACTCCGACTGGAGCTTTCTCGCGTCCCCACCCGCGGCGACGCTGCTCTACGGACGCGTGATTCCGCCGCTCGGCGGCGACACCCTCTACGCGGACCAGCACGCCGCGTACGAGGCTCTCGATGACGATCTGAAGGCACAGATCGACGGGTTGATCGGCGTCCATTCGGCCCGGCGTGGGTACTCCAAGAAAGGTGCGTACGGCGACAAGGATGTCGGACGCTCGATGGCGATCATCTCCTCCGACGACGCGCTGGCGACGCAGGGCCACCCGCTTGTGCGGCGTCATCCGGAGACAGGGCGACCGGCGCTGTACGTGAGCCCGGCGTACACGATTGGCATCGAAGGCCTCGACGACGCTGAGGCGCAGCCATTGCTGGCCACCCTCTACGCCCACCAGGGACGCGAGGATTTCGTGTATCGCCACCGCTGGTCCGAGGGCATGGTCACCATGTGGGACAACCGGTCGCTCGTGCACTCGGCCACGGGCGGGTACCAGGGTCACCAGCGTCTCCTCCACCGCATCACCGTCGCCGATCGCGTCTGACCCACTCGCCCTGTCGACGTTGGGAAGATCAGCCACCTCCGGGGTCGGCGATGTTCCCATCGTCGGAGGATTGGTTCACCGTTCGGGCGGCGATCCCCCAATCTCGCTACGGTTGCCGGATCGACACTTGGGGGCAGATGTGAAGGGTCCGTTGGAGGGCGTGCGCGTCGTGGACTTTTCGGCGGTGGTGTCCGGACCGCTTGCGGCGATGTGGCTCGCTGATCAGGGCGCCGACGTCGTCAAGATCGAGACGCCGACCAACGGTGACATCACTCGTGGGACTCAGGGCGCGCCCGACCTTCAGGGGATGTCGGGGCTCTACGTCAACTGCAATCGCGGGAAGCGTTCACTCACCATCGACGTTACGACGGACGTTGGGCGCGAGACCGTGCTCGACCTGTGCCGGCGCAGCGACGTGTTCATTCAGAACTGGCGTCCGGGCGTGGTCGATCGTCTCGGTCTTGGCTATGAGCACGTGGCTGCGGTCAATCCCGACATCGTCTACGTGTCGATCAGCGGGTTCGGTCCCGACGGGCCGTATGCGCAGCGTCGTGTTTATGACCCGATCATCCAGGGACTTACCGGGCACGTGGCCGTGCAGGTGAACCCGGAGGTGCCGTTCCCCGATCTCGTCCGCACGATCGTGTGCGACAAGGCAACCGCGCTGACGACCGCGCAGGCCGTGACGGCCGCGCTCTTCGCCCGTGAGCGTGGTGCCGGTGGACAGCACCTCGTGATCCCCATGCTCGATGTCGGCATGGCCTTCTTCTTCCCCGACGGGTACATGGCCAAGGCATGGCTCGACGACCCGAAGGTCGAGGACCGGTCGACTTTGGCGAAGGTGTACCGGCTGCAGGCGACGGCCGATGGGCACCTCATCTACTTCTGCGCCAGCGACTCCGAGTTCCACGGGTTGTTCCGGGCGCTCGGACACGCCGAGTGGGTCACCGATCAACGGTTCGACACACCGTATGCACGCGTACAGAACCGTGCGGTGTTGGGCCCGCTGATCGCCGAGTCCTTCGAGACGTGGCTCACGGCCGATCTCGTACCCCGGCTCGAAGCCGAAGACGTTCCGTTCTCCGCTGCGCTCGACCTCGACGAACTACAGAGCAACGTCCAGATCGTTCATAACGCGTCGCTTCGAACGCGTGAGCATGCTCTGCTCGGACGCTTGCTCGAAGCCCGTCACCCGGTCCGCTTCTCTGCGACGCCGGTCGAGGTCACGCCGATCGCACCGTCAATAGGCGCGCATACGGATGAAGTGCTCGCCGAACTCGGCCGCTCCCCTGCCGACATCGTCGCGTTGAGATCGGCTGGCATCATCCTGTAGGAGTTTCGGGGACGTACGGTTCGCGGGCGCGCCTTCGTCGACGACGAGTGACCGCACAGCGCCACATTGTCGGCACAAGGTCACGCTGGAGCGTCAACGTGGCGCTGTAGCTGCACTCGTCGGGCGAGCGGTTCGCTTGCCTCGAATCGATAGCAGTCATCGTGCCCGAGCGAGCCACGCCCCCGCCCCTTCGACCGCAACGTCGATGGCCGCGTCCACTGCGGTTGCCTTGGATTCGAGAACGACCTGCTCGCCCTCCGTGCGCTGCGCAACGACCGCACAGACACATCCCACCGCGACCCCATACACGAGTCCCGCCTTGAAGAGCGTCCCCGACTCCATCTCGTAGTTGAGGATGTTGAGTGCGCGGAGCTCCTCGGTCTGCCCCTGAAGACGCCGGAGCAGCGTCGGATTCGCGGACGATACCGAGCGCTCCTGGCCCTCGAAGAACGTGTCAACGGACGCGGTGAGTCCTACGTGAAAGTCGTGGCCGAGTCGACGTGCGGCGTCGGCCAGCGTGACCGTGAGGAACGGGTCGGCCGACGCCGGATACTCGACCGGTGCGATGTCATCGGCCGCCCCCTGGCGGCACAGCGACGCCGAACTGATGACGACCGAGCCGGGTGCGACGTGCGCCTGGATCGATCCGCAGGTGCCGACGCGGATGACCGTCGTGATGCCGAGCTGCACCAGTTCGTTGAACGCGATGCTGGCCGAGGGCCCACCCATCCCGGAGGTACATGACAGCACCGGGGTTCCGTCGAGCGTCCCGACATAGCTCGTCAAGCCACGGGCGGTAGACAATTCTCGCGGGTCGGTCAGTCGGGTCGTGGCAATCATCGCCGCCCGGTCAGGGTCGCCCGAGAGGAGAACCAAGGCGGGTGGCGGCATGGGGAGATCTTCGAGTCCGAAACCGACGTGGTAGAGCCTCATCGCTCCAGTCTGGTCGAGTAGGAACTTGGCGTGACGACACGACCTGCCCGACGCCCGAACATCCTGCTCGTGATGGCCGACCAGCTGGCCGCGCCGTTCCTGCCCATCTACGGCCACCTTGTGGTGAAGGCACCTCACATCGACCGACTCGCGGAACGGGGCATGGTCTTCGAATCCGCCTACACGAATAGTCCACTCTGTGCGCCTTCCCGGTTTGCCATGCTTTCGGGAAGGCTGAACTCGGAGATCGGCGCATACGACAACGCGGCGGAGCTGGCGTCGAGCGTCCCGACGTTCGCACACCACCTCCGAGCGGCCGGGTATCGCACGACGCTGGTCGGCAAGATGCACTTCGTGGGCGCAGACCAGCTGCACGGCTTCGAGGAGCGGCTGACCACCGACATCTACCCCGCCGACTTCGGCTGGACACCCGACTGGACCGACGACCGCCGCGTCGACTGGTGGTTCCACAATATGGACAGCGTCCGCAAGGCCGGGGTCGCTGACTCGAGCAACCAGCTCGACTACGACGACGAGGTCGGCTTCCACGCCGTCCGCAAGATCCGTGACCTCGCTCGCGGGCAGCAGAGCGACCCGTGGCTGCTGACCGTCTCGTTCACGCATCCGCACGACCCTTACGTGATGCGTCAGGAGTACTGGGACCGCTACGACCACGATGCGATCGACCTGCCGACTGTCGGCGCACTTGACCCGGCGACGATTGACCCGCACAGCCGACGGCTGCGCAACGTCTCCGACATGGACGCCCTGCCGATCACCGAGGCGCAGGTCCGAAATGCTCGGCACGCTTACTATTCGTCGATCGCGTACATCGACGACTGGTTCGGCCAGATCATCAGCACGCTCACGACCTGTGGACTCGCCGACGACACGATCGTGATCTTCACGGCCGACCACGGCGACATGCTCGGCGAACGTGGCCTCTGGTACAAGATGAACTTCTTCGAGCACGCGGCTCGGGTGCCACTGATCGTGAGCGGGCCCGGGGTTGCTCCCGGACGCTGCGCGTCGCACGTGTCGCTCGTCGATCTGCTCCCGACGCTCACCGACCTTGGCGGCGCGCCCCAGCCCGAGGTCACCGACGGATGGTCGCTCGTGCCCTTGCTCGGCGGCGATGGCGACCCCGGTCGCGTCGTTCTCGGCGAGTACCTCGGCGAAGGTGCGGTCGCTCCGATCTTCATGGTTCGCCATGGTGATCTCAAGTACCTGCGCTGCAGTGCCGACCCGGAGCAGCTCTACGACGTCGCGGCCGACCCGCACGAGCTGGTGACTGTCGCGGCGGACCCGGCGTACGCCGACCGGCTCACCGGGTTGCGCAGCGTCGCCGATGCACGCTGGGACGCTGCGCGGATCAACGCCGACGTGCTCGCGAGTCAGCGTGTCCGGCGTCTCGTGAACGGCGCGCTCCGCAAGGGCCGGCACACGCCGTGGGACTTCCAGCCACAGGTCGACGCATCGGAACGGTTCATGCGCAACCACCTCGACCTCAACGTTGTCGAGTCCTCCCGCCGCTTCCCCCGACCGCAGTAACCACCTGCGCCGTTGGCCACCCGCCAGCGCCTTCCTTCGGTTGGGGGTTGCGCGCAGCATTGGGGGTTGGGCGCAGCATGTCCTGAGCCCCCAACCGCTGCGCGCAACCCCCAAGGCCTCGGCCACCGCCCGCACCCAACCCAACCCCAGTTGCTGCGCGCAACCCCATTAGGACGCTCGCCATTACGCTCGCCCGGCACGGCCGGCGGGTTGATTGCACAGAGAAACTGACGCGAAGGCCGCAGGTGACGTAGTCTCCGCGAACGCAGCGTCCAAGGGAGGGCGCGCGGCCAACCGGGGGTAACGAGAATGACTGAACCAGGTACCGGCGGATTCACCCGCCGAGATCTCATCAAGGGTGCCGGCGTGGTGACGGTGTCGGCAGGAATGTTCGGCGGCCTACCACTCACGACACTTGCCGCGACCAAAGCCAAAGCCAAAGCCAAGAAGGGCGGGACGCTGCGCGTCGGCGTCGTCGGCTCTACCAACGACATCATCGACGGCCAGAAAATCGTCGCCAAGGCCGACCAGGCCCGCCTCGTGTCCGGCTGGGAGACCCTGCTCGCGTTCGACTCGGACTTCGTCCCGCAGACGACCTACGGCCTGGCCGCGGGCGTCGACGTGAAGAGCACCAGTCAGGCGATCGTCCGTCTGAAGAAGGGCGTCAAGTTCCACGACGGCAAGGAAATGACGGCCGACGACCTCGTGTACTCGTGGCAGCGCCTCCTCGACCCGAAGGTTGCGCTCCCGTCCTACAAGCCGCTCAGCGAGTTCTACGACCCGTCACTGATCAAGAAAATCGACAAGTACACCGTGGAGTTCGGCCTCAAGAAGCCATCGGTCGGCATCAAGGCAACCCTTGCCGGATACACGCTCACCGTCGTGCCGGTCGGGTACACGGCCGATGGTCCACAGATCGGCACGGGGCCCTACAAGGTCAAGAGCTTCACACCCGGACGCGAGAGCGTCCACGTGAAGCACACCAGCTACTGGCGCAAGGGCAAGCCCACCTTCGACACCGTGATCATCCAGGACTTCGCCGACAAGACCGCTCTTGTCAACGCGCTGCTGTCCGGCCAGATCGATGCCGCGATCGACATCCCGCTCACGGCGATCGACCAGGTGAAGGGAAACAGCTCCCTTGCGGTCACTGAGGTTTCCGGCGGCGGTTGGCTCACGATGGTGATGCTCACGGATCGCGCACCGTTCAACGATGCCCGGGTCCGCCAGGCAATGCGCCTCGTGGTGAATCGTCAGGAGATTCTCAATCGTGCCCTGGGTGGTCACGGCGAGATCGGCAACGACCTCTTCGGCAAGATCGACGAGTTCTACAACGCGAACAAGTACCCGCAGCGTCAGCAGGACATCGCGAAAGCGGTTGCCCTGTTGAATGCAGCCGGGTACACCAAGGACAAGCCCCTTGAGGTCGACCTGCCCGCACCCGACGACACCGGTGGCCTCATCCCGATGGCGCAGGCTTTTGCCGAGCAGGCCAAGGCGACTGGCGGCGTCCTGAAGGTGACACCGAAGGCAATGGACGCCGCGTACTGGGACACCACCTATGCCAAGGTGCCGTTCTACACGTCGTACTGGTCGCCGCGTGCCTACCTTCCGCAGATCGCAGCAACGACCGGATACGGAGAGACGCTGTACGAGAAGACCAACCCGAAGTATCAGGCGCTGTTCGTAGAGGCGTCCGGTGAGGCCGACGACGCCAAGCGGCTCGCGATTGTGAAGCAGCTCCAGCAGCTCGACTTCGACGAGGGCGCATACATCATTCCGGTGTACAACTCCTTCGCCGACGCCTTCACCACGAAGCTGAAGGGCGTCGTGCAGCGTCCGAGCCAGCTCAACCTCGACTACTACGGCCGCGGGTTCCAGGACCTGTCCTTCTAACTCCCTTGACGGCCTTGGCCGGTCGCTCGCGCTTCGGCGTCGTGCGGCCGGCCATCGTCGCTTTCTGCTGCAAGGATTGACCGTTCGTGGCCCTACGCGTCCCGATAACGAAATTCGTCGCCAAGCGTCTGGTGTTCGGCGTCCTCACGCTGCTCGTCGTGTCGGTGCTGATTTTCGTCCTCACCCACGCGCTGCGCGGCGACGCCGCGTCCATCGTTCTCGGACGTGACGCGACGCCGGAAGCATTAGCGGAAATCCGGAGCACGCACGGGCTCGACAAGCCGCTCGTGACGCAATATGTCGACTGGATCAGTGGTGTGGTCAGGGGTGACCTCGGCACGACATTCACCAACAATGAACCGGTGTGGGGACTGTTGTCGGCACGCGTGGGCGCGTCGTTGTTCCTTCTGTTCTGCGCCGGCCTGGTATCCATTCCGGTGTCGATCGCGCTCGGGTCGCTCGCCGCGCTCAAGCGCGACGGGAAGTACGACAGCGGCTCGGGAATCGTGATGCTGATCCTCGCCGCGCTGCCCGAGTTCGTCGTCGGTTCGCTGCTGGTGATACTCCTCGCGACGAACGTCTCGCACCTGCTCCCGGCCACCGATTACCTCTCCCCCGACGATCCGCCTTGGGCGAACATGAAGGGGATCATCCTCCCGGTACTCACACTCGTGCTCGCGGTTGTTCCGTATGTCTCTCGCGTCACGCGTGCCGCAGTGATCGAAGTGCTTGAGAGCGACTACGTCGAAATGGCACGCCTCAAGGGCATGCCCGAACGCACGGTCCTGGTGCGGCACGCCCTGCCGAACGCGATCGGTCCGATCTTCCAGGTCATTGCACTCAACCTCGCGTACCTCGCAGGTGGCGTCATCGTGATCGAGTGGCTGTTCAATTATCCCGGGATCGGCAGTGCGCTCAACGAAGCGGTTCGGTCACGCGACCTCCCGGTCGTGCAGTTCCTCGCGCTGGTCATTGCTGCGGTGTACATCGTCACGAACCTGCTGGCCGACATAGGAACGGTTCTCGCCACACCGCGCCTGCGGACGAAGCTGACATGACAACCGTCGACGCGGTTCTCGCCCCTCCACCGAACGACGGGACCACAGCGCGCCCGGCCAATGTCTTCCGTCAGGCGCTTCGGTTACGCCGCACGCAAATCGGCCTCGCCATCACTTCGGTACTGGTGCTCGTGGCGGTATTCGGACGCTACGTCGCACCGTATGGCGAGTCGGCACCGGTCGGTGACGGACTGCCCAACGTTCGCCATGCTGGGAACACGAATTTCGGCACGGACTATTTCGGCTCCGACGTGTGGACCCGCTTCCTGTACGGGGGGCGTCCGATCCTCATTCAGGCCGCGCTCGCCACGATCCTCGGCGTCGGTCTCGGAGGGACGCTCGGGATGCTCGCCGCCTATATGCGCGGACGTTTCGACGAGATTCTGATGCGTACGCTCGACATCCTGCTGTCGTTCCCACAGCTGCTGCTCTCGCTGATCGTGATCGCCATGTTCAGCCCGAGCGCACTTGTGGTGATCCTGACCGTCGGCCTCACCACGATGCCGCGCGTCGCCCGCATCGTTCGCGGTGCGGCCCTGCAGGTCGTGGAACGTGACTTCGTCGCGGCCGCCGACGCACTCGGCGAGTCGCGTCTGCGGGTGCTCTTCTCGGAGATCCTGCCGAACGTGAGCGCGGCGTTGCTCGTCGAAGCGAACCTCCGTCTCACCTACTCGATCGGGCTCATCGCGTCGCTCGGGTTCCTCGGCTTCGTGCCGAACCTCAACACCGCCAGTTGGGGCATCATGATCCAGCAGAACCGTCCATCGCTGACCACCCAGCCGTGGGGCGTCGTACTCCCGGTCGCGGCGATCGCGCTGCTCACGATCGGCACCGGCCTCATGGCCGACGGGCTCGGTCGCACCGTTGCGGGTATCGACCGTGGGAAGGCTGAAGTGTGACCTCCACCGCTGGCGGGTTGCGCATCAACGGCCTCCGTCTCGAACTCGCGGGTCTCGGACTCGACATCGTCGATCAGGTCGATCTACACGTGCCGCCCGGTCGCATCCTTGGCCTCGTCGGCGAGTCGGGGTCCGGCAAGACCACCATCGGTCTCGCCGTACTCGGCCACGCTCGACGCGGCGTGTCGATTGCAGCCGGCACGATCACGTGCGGCGAAACGTCCATCCTCGACCTCAGCCCCGAGGCGCTCCGCAGCGTGCGTGGCGGGTCGGTCGCGTACGTGCCGCAGGACCCGTCGTCTTCGCTGAACCCGGCGCTCATCATCCGGACGCAGCTCACGGAGGTGCTCGAAGTCCACGACTTCGGGGGCTCCGCCGATGCCCGAACCAAGCGGGTCACCGAGATGATGGACGAGGTGCTGCTCCCGAGCGACGACGAGTTCCTCGCCCGCTACCCGCACCAGCTCTCCGGCGGCCAGCAGCAGAGAGTAGCTCTCGCGATGTCTTTCGCCTGCCGACCGTCGGTGATCGTCCTCGACGAGCCGACGACCGGACTCGACGTTTCGACGCAGGCGCATGTGCTGCGCACGGTTCGGGCGCTCGCTGCGTTGCACAACGTCGCTGCTCTGTACATCACGCACGATCTTGCCGTGGTGGCCGATCTCGCCGACGAGGTCGCGGTCATGTACGCAGGACGCATCGTGGAGCACGGGTCGACCCGAACGATCTTCGCTGCGCCGGTGCATCCCTACACGCGCCACCTCGTGGCGGCGGCACCGGACATTGGCGGCGTCAACGAGATCGAGGGTCTGAGTGGCCGCGCCCCCTCGCCGGGCAAGCGTCCGACGGGCTGCTTCTTCGCTCCACGGTGCGCTCTAGTCACCCATGGTTGCCTTGACGCCATGCCACCCGTTACCCGTGTCGCCGAGGGTCATACCGTGCGCTGCATCCGCGCTGCCGAGGGCGTTGCGGCCGTCGCACCGCGTGCACGGGTAGTCGGCGCTGCTGCTGTCGGTTCGCCGGTGCTGCGGCTCGCTGGGGTGAGCGCCGGGTACCAGGGCACGGTCATCGTGCACGATGTCAGCGTCGACGTGCACCCGGGCGAATGCGTGGCGCTGGTCGGCGAGTCCGGGTCGGGCAAGACCACGATCTCCCGGTCGATCGGCGGCCTGCACCGTGAGTGGACCGGCACGATGACGCTGCACGGTGCACCGCTCGCGCGCCACGCACGCGGTCGTACCAGCGAGCAGCGGATGAAGATGCAGTACGTCTTCCAGAATCCGTACTCCTCGCTGAATCCGCGGCGGACGGTCGGCGAGTCCATTCTGCGGCCGCTTCTGCTCGCGGGGCGCAACCGCGCTGATGGGGAGCGTCTGGTCGGACAGATGCTCGGGCGGGTTGCGCTGACCGCGGGGTTCGCGAACCAGTACCCGAACCAGTTGTCGGGCGGTGAGCGTCAGCGCGTGGCGATCGCGCGTGCGCTCGTGTGCGAGCCCGACGTGCTCATATGCGACGAGATCACCTCCGCGCTCGACGTGCTCGTGCAGGCGGCCATCGTGGAGCTTCTTGCGACGTTGCGCACCGAGCTCGGCCTGTCGCTGCTGTTCGTGACGCACAACCTGCCGCTCGTGCGCTCGATCGCCGACACGGTGGCCGTGATGCACGCCGGGTCGATCGTGGAGCTGGGCCCGACGGAGAGCGTCATCGGGAACCCGCAGCAGGAGTACACCCGTCGGCTCATCGCGGACACGCCCAGCATCGAGGCAATGCGCAGCTGACGGCGGGTAACTCGGTCGATTTGTTGCGCTGGGAGCCACGTTTGTGCCGCTCACGAGCGCCCTCGAAGGCCCTCAACGAGCGGTACGCAGCGCACGGTTACCGCCTGGACTCAGCTCGCCGACTCGAACCCGGCAAGGACGTTGCACACGTTGACCCCGAGGGCCTCGACCGCGTAGCCGCCCTCGAACACGAACAGCGTCGGGACGCGGAGCGCCGCGACTGCCGCACCCATCTGCAAGTAATCCTCGTGCTGCAGACGAAACTGGCTGATCGGGTCGCCTTGATAAGTGTCGACGCCGAGCGACACGACCAGTGCGTCGATCCTCTGCGCGCGTAGCACTTCAACCGCGTGGGTCAATGTCGGCGCGTACGTCGACCAGTCCGTACCAAATGGAAGTGGCAGGTTGAGGTTCGCCCCGTGACCATCGCCCGTGCCGGTCTCGTCGGTGTAGCCGAGGAAGTACGGGTACTCGACCCGCGGGTCGGCATGGATCGACACGAACGAAACGTCGGAGCGCGAGTAGAAGATCGACTGTGTGCCGTTGCCGTGGTGGTAGTCCACGTCGAGGATGGCGACCCGGTCGGCGCCACCATCCCGCAATGACTGGGCGGCGATCGCTGCGTTGTTGAAGAAGCAGTAGCCACCGTAGAGGTCAGCCGCGGCATGGTGGCCGGGCGGACGACACAGGGAGAACGCGCCGCGAGCACCATCACGCAGCAGCGCCGCGCCCGTCAAGGCGACATCAGCAGCGCCCGTGATCGCCTCCCACGTCCCCGCGGTGATCGGCGTGCCGGCGTCGATGGCGAAGTACGACAGCTTGCCGTCGATGGCGTCGGGAATTCGGTCCTGGCGCAGCGTCCGGGTAACCCACATGAGCGGGAGCGCGTCGTACTCGCCGTGCTCGGCGACCCACTCGGCCCAGGCCTCAGAGAGGAAGTCGACGAACGGTTTCGTATGTACACGTAGAATCGGGTCAAGCCCATGGGGAGTCGGTGCAAGAACGGGACCGAGCCCCACCTCACGAACGCGAGCGAGCACAAGATCCGCCCGCCGAGGCATCTCGATACACGGTAGGAGCTTGCCGTCGATCAGCTCCGACTTCCCATCCTGCATCCGATGCGCCTCGGTGTACACGGTGTCCATCCAGTCGACCGTAGCCAACCTGCGCCCTTCGCGGTACGTTCCGTCGTTCGCGGTACGTTCCGTCGTTCGCGGTACGTTCGACGTACGCAGAACGTACCGCGAGCGCGTGAACGTACCGCGAAGTATTCACAGGCAGGTCAGATGTAGCGTTTCACCGGTGAGGTGGCGTCGATACGAGCACCGCGCGAAGGTCGAGCCAGTGTTGGGAACGGTTCTCGATTTTCACGTCACAACGACGCGCTGCAGCGACGGACCGCGTGCAGAGCGAGTCCTCCTCGACGAGATTGACCGCCTGGAAGATCTCTTCAGCGCCTACCGACCGAGCAGTGAGTTCGCCCGCTGGCGAACCGGCGCAATCGACGAGGTCAGCCCAGAACTTTCGGCGCTGCTACGCCAATCGTTGCGTTGGCAGGAGCGCACGAACGGGATCTACAACCCGGGCATCGGACGCCTCACGCAGCGTTGGGCGGCAGCGTCGGCAAGCGGCGTCGAACCGTCGGACGAGGAACTGTTACTCCTCGCGACCTCAGTCCACGACGCCCCCTACGGCTTCGGACCGGACGGCCGAATTCAGCGACGGGGCGACTGCACCGCCCTGAACCTCAACGCGTTCGCCAAGGGCGTCGTTGTCGATCGCGCCACCGACGCCGTGCGAAAGAACGCATCGGTCGAGCGTGTCGTGGTCAACATCGGCGGCGAACTGGTGCACGCGGGTACCGGATCGCTCGTCGTCGGCATCGAAGACCCGGCGCGGCCACACGACAACGCCGCACCGTTGCAAAGGGTGCGCGTGTCGAACGCCGCGCTCGCGACGAGCGGTTCCGCCCGGCGCAGTGTTCAGGTTGGCGGACGCTGGGCCAGCCACGTGATCGATCCGCGCACGGGGATCCCGGTCGCACACGTTGCGTCCGCATCGGTCATCGCGGCCGACGCGGGGACGGCCGATATTCTCGCAACAGTCCTTTCCGTGCTCGAACCGGTGGAAGGATTGGCGGTCTGCGAATCGCTGGTTCCGTCGACGCCGGCGTTCGTGGTGGACATCGGAGGGACCACGTTCGCCAGCAAGGCGTGGACCGCCCTGGCGCTGTGACGCCCGCCAGCGGACGGGCCTCAGCGCATCGCCAACCAGATCAGCGCGACCCCCACGGCCGTGCCCGCTCCAGCAGAGATCAACGCCGAGCGACGACGCTTGCGGATGAAGAACTGAAGCACGAGACCGGTCGCGGATATCGCGATGAGCAGCACCGCTGCAACGTCGATGAGCCACAGCCACGACTTTCGGGTGTCGCGTCCCTTGTGGAGATCGTTCATGATCCCGACAAGTCCTTGGCGGCCGACGGTCAGCTCGTAGCTGCCCGTGGTGACGTCGATGAACGCATCGGCTGCGTATCCCGGGCCCTTGTAACTGATCGATCCTTGGAGCTCATCGGCGCGCTTGTCGGCGAGCGCGCCACGCACTGAATTGGCCGACCGGAGGTGCTCAGAAACGACCAGCCAGTCGATGGTGTCACCCGACTTCCAATCGGCCGGCAGCGTGCCCGACACCGTGGACCTGGATGGATCAAAACCCAGCGTCCACTCCGGATGGTTGAGCGTGAGACCGGTGACCGAGAAGAACAACACGACCAGCAGACTGATCATCGACGTGTACACGTGGATCAGGCGCGTCCACCGATGAGCGGACGCCTTGGGGCTGCGCTTGCGGCCGCGTCGAATCGGGGATCGCGTTGCGTCGGCGAGCCCGACTCCTCGGCTCGCCGAGTTCCTCGCGGATTCGGCGTCTTCGTCTTCGTCTTCGTCTTCGCCTACATCGTCTTCGAATTCATCGTCCAGCCGGGTGTCGCCGAAGACATCGCCGGACGCGCCGGCCAATGCCAGCGGCGCGGGGGCCGGCGTCCGATTCACGTCACGCCTTCGCACGCAGTTTGACAACGACCGCGGTGAGTTCGCCGTTCCCGGCGAATGTCTTGGTGAAGGGCGTCGACTCAATGGTCAGGGGCTGACGAACGAGGCCGTACGGGCCCTTCTCCCTCGATGCTTCGACACAGACCACGTACGCGCCCTGTGAAACGACTGCGCCGTTGTCATCGGTTCCATCCCACACCACGTCGTAGGTACCGGCGACGCGCGTCGCGCTTGAGAGCGTCTCGACCTGCTCCGCTCCGCCGTGGGAGATGCGAGCCGCATCGCCGCTGTACCAGCGGCGAAGTTCGTTCAGCCAACGTAGGCCCTTGCCGAGCTGCACCGAAAGGTCGACGGTCCTTACAACATTCGCGCTTGCGTCCTCGATCCACACCGCGGTGTACGGATTGCGAAAACGGCCGCCTGACTCTGTCGACGCGAAGGTGTAACTGATTGCCACCTCAAGTCCGGAGTCGAACGCCGAACCTTTGGCAACTTCCTTTGTCGCCGTTGCGGCAGTCGTCGTGGCGGTCGCCTTTTTGGTCGTTACGGCCCGCTTCTTCGTCGTCGTGGTCTTCTTCTTCGTGGCCGCGGACGCGAACGACCTGCGCCCGACGGCAAGCAATCCAACCAGCGACGTCCCGCCGAGCAGAAGACGCCTCCGCGCAAGGACCGGGTGCCCGATCTTTTGATCTGGCTCGGTGGACTCTGTCAGGGGCTTGTGATCGGTCATGTTCTCGGACGTTTCGTTTGCTGGCACCACCGACCAAGCACGACACCTGTGTGTTTGGATCTAGGAACCAGGGGGAGGCTGCTTCGACGGTAGGGGCGCATTGTTAGACCTTGGTGAGAACGACGACAGTGCACGGCAAGGAACCTCGAACACAGTCAGCGGTCAACCGCGGACCGATCCGTGCCGATGACGTCACCCGGACGGTGAGCGAACGAGCGACCGCACGGAACCGACGCCGACACCGGAGGTCACCAATGAGCGAATCCCGAAACAAGACTTGGAACGCACGTCGGCTCAGCGTCGGCGTGTTCGTCACCCTTGCCGTGTTCATCGGAACAAGCGTCGGGTTCTCGCAGGCCACCACCCCGCCCGCCTCCGCAGCGCAGGCGGGCGACGACTACCATCTCGACGCATTCGGCGACCCGATGGATTTCTCCAACCAAGAAGACCTCGTGCTCGACACGAACGAGGCAATGTTCGTGGGCGGCACGAACAAATCAATCGAGGGCGGCCAACTCCACTTCGACACCGCCGGGCCGTTCCAGTTCGACCCCGTCTGGTCAGGCTTCCCCACCGGAATTCCGCACGGTCGCGAGGGCGGCCGGGTGCCGATTGAGGCAGACCACTACCGCCGCTTTGTCATCCGGATGAACGCGCCCGAAGGCGCGCCCATCGGTCTGCGCTGGTTCAATTGCCTCGCCATGACCGCAGCCTGCCAGGGCGGTCAGGCGTTCTGGGGACGCGGCGGCTGGCAGACCTACGAGGTCAACCTCGGCAACGACGGCACCGTCGACGGCATGGTTGTCCCCTGGAGTGGACAGATCACCGGCTTGCGGTTTGTCGGCACCGTCGTCGGACACTTCGACATCGATTGGATCCGTCTCGTCCCTGGCGGGGTATCGAATCCGCAGGAGCTGACCGGCGTCGCGCCGCCTGATCCAAAGCCCGGTGACAAGCTCGACTACGCAACCTGGGCGGGCAACCCGTGGGACATGGACACGTTGTCCGATGTCGCACAACAGGTGCATATCCAACCCGGAGCGACCGTTTCCGGCAGACGGTTCCGCGGCTGCAACATCGCCGTCAACACCGGCAAGGAAGGCGATCCAGGACTCGTACTCAGCCTCCCCGGCGGTCGGGCGATCGATGCCAATCGCTTCAAGACGCTGACCTTCGAGTACTCCTACGAGGGCTCGTTCTCCGCTCGCACCGTGCCCGGCGGTGGCATGGTTGCACGTGTGTTCTGGTCCAACGCAGCCGGGCGCCACCCGACGATGGGCATCCACCTCTACCCCAATGAACGTGTGGTGACGATCCCCCTCACCCATCCGGCGGTGCCGTTCAAGGGCATTGAGCCCGGCAAGGGCGTGGCAACCGGCGCACCGTGGCAGGGCAGCGTCCTCGCGTTCCGCCTCGACCCCAACCAGGACCCCGGTGCGCGGTGCTTCACGATCGGACGCGTGTGGTTGAGCGCCGAGGAACCCGCAGGCGAGATCGCGTCGAAGATTCCCGCCCGCCTCGCGTTAGCGACGGCGGGCAGGAAGGCGCCGAGGAAGTAGCCCCGCCTTGCAGTTCGCAGTCGTCAGTCGTCAAACCGGATGCCCATTCGCATCGGTCGCTGACGCCTGCGTGCTGAATTTGGACACGAAGAGTCGGAAAGTCCCGCCAGGTTGCGCGCACGCAACGCCGCCGTCTTGCCAGATACCGTTTTCTTCGAACCACTGACTGCCCGACGGATCTCCCTGATTCTGATGCACGTTATGAACACCGAACCCGGACGTGAACGGCTCGCCCCATACGGCGACCGACCCTCCCACGTGAAGCATCGCCTCAAGGGCAGCCGTGGCCTCGACGTGCGTTCCCGACTTCCATGGTTGCCACACGAAGAGCGGAATCTTGATCGTGAAGAACCACAATTTCACCTTGATCCAACGGATCCTGAATGCCGACGTCGCAGCGAAACGAATGTGGTCAAGTGCCCCTGATCCAGCGTTTGACGCGATCGCATGAAATTCCGGAGCGCCCGTGAGGGTCGATAGGTCCGCACCGTCGATGGCCACGACCTTCCATTGCACGCCGATGGAAGACTTCTTCGAATCGACATCGACGGCTGCCCCGTAGATGTTCGTGCCTGCGTCGATCCGTAGGTGCACGTGGTACCAGCGACCCTGGTTGTCAGGAGTGTCTCGTGACGTTCCGGACAGGGTTCCATGAACGACCCCGTACCCGTTGTTCAATGTCATCTGCGGTTCTCCTACGTTGCACCGACCGTTGAGCTGATGCCGGATGTTCGGCGAAGCCTGACACGTCAGAGCCGTTTCGGGTGCTCGGAATACAACAGAATTCGTCCGGCGGGACCTCCTCCGGGCGGCGCAGTTCGCCAAGGGAACCGAGCCACTCCTGCCGGCGTTGCGAGCCCTGCAGTGCGGAGGCGCTGCCCGACCGGTCGATCTGCACCACCAGATGCGCGAGGTCTTCGGCCTCGAGGGAATGCTCTCCAGCTACGGCATGACGGAATGCCCGGGGTCACGAGCCTCACGCCAACCGACACGGAGGCCCGTCCATCATCGGAGCAAGCCGCTTCCCGGTCGGGCGCATTGCTTTCAAGGGCGAGGTGGGGTAAGGTTAAGTAACCCTCCGTACGGCTTCGGCTGTACGGTGCAGACGCCCCGCCTCGTGCGGGCGTTTCGCTTTATACCCAGCTTGGCGGCCGGTGAATTGCCCGGCCGTTTCCTTCGATCACGGGGTTGGGGAGGCTGACTAGCGACCAGGTCCGCCTTACGGAGCGCTTTCGTGAAATCACGGGGAATGGTGTTCACGCGCTGGCCGATCTCGGGAATGATGACGCCCACAGTCGTTCCGCGCTGACGCAGCAGGCGCGCTGGTTCGACGAAGTCGCTGTCACCGCTGACGATGACGGCACACGGAGCGTGTCCTTCGTAGGCGTCGGCCATCGCCCACACGGCAAGGTTGACGTCTGAGCCTTTCTCCTCGAATGTGGAGATCTCGCCTATTTGACCGGCCACGCTTGCGGGACGAAGCAGGATGCCGGATTTGCGGCGGGGCCGGAAGTTGCCGAGGTGAACTTCGATTCGCGGATCGACTCGAAGAGCGGAAAGGTAAGCCTGCTGGCGTTGCGGGCCGGTGAGATCACGCGGCGTCGAGATAATCGGCGCAGTGAAATATCTGACCTTGACGACCTTGTATTTCGGACCGAGAACACGGTCGGCTAACACCGTGAGGCTGAGCCATTTGCAGCCCGGATGATTCTTGATGGCGTAGTACAGATCCAGCTCTTGTCCAATCCACTGCCAAACGAGTCCGCCAGCGGAGTTGGTGTGCATGCCCCACGACTGAACTTCGGCGCGTCGAACGTCAGTCCGTCGTCCCTTCGAAATGTTGTACTCGTCGGCGTGTTCGCCGATATCTCGCATCCGCCGAAGTCCCGGAAGGGCCCTGCGGCACGACTCCAGTTCGTCGGTCAGCGTGGGCTGCAGGGCGGCCACTTCGCCGGCTGCTCGCGCAACGGCCCGCTCGAGTCGAACGAGAGCGACGAGAAGAAAGTGAAGGTCAATCTCGACCTCCCACAGATCTCGGTTCTGGCTTGGTTCCAGTCTTGCCCGTTGCATTCGAACCGCGTTCATCCATGTCGTGGCCTCCGACCGAAGGCGACGAAGAAGCGCATCGTCCGAAATCGGCTGGGTGCCCGCCAACGACGCTCTATCAAGCAGCGATGCCAGGGTCTCTTCCTCCACCAAGCCATTCTGACGCAACGGCCAGCACGACGGTCCGCCTGTTACTCCAGGCATCGCCACCCAAGTTCGGCGCCTGGCGCCTCACTAGGAACACCTTGTGTAACCTCGGCCGTCGAGTCGGACGTCAGCCCGGAAATTCGGCTTTCGTGCCCTAGAGCGGCGCGGCGGCGTGTTCGAGGACGAGTTTCTGGTGGACGTGCCCTTCGCCGAAGAGTGAATGGAGGGCGTGCATCCGAGTCACGTAGAGGTGCGCGTCGTGCTCCCACGTGTACCCCATGCCACCGTGAACCTGGACGTTGCCGCGCGTGTTCTCGACGGCCGCTTTCGTCGCGATGCGTCGAGCTGCAGCAACTTGAAAGGTGGCGTCGGGTCGACCGTCTCGCAGCGCGACCGCCGCGAAAAAGAGCTGTGAACACGCTGCTTCGCACAGCACTGCCATGTCGGCACATCGGTGCTTGATGGCCTGATTCACGCCGATCGGTCGGCCGAACTGCACACGATCCTTCGCATAGGCAACGCTCGTATCTCGCACCGCTTCAGCCGCACCCACCAGCATCGCCGAGCACAGGATCGAACCAGTCGCATGGAGCACGCCCTCCGGACCGGTTTCGTCTGCTGTCAGCGCTTCGACGCCGTCGAGGGACACGTCGCACAGATGGGCGGACGGGTCGAGGCTTTCGAGGTCCACGGACGAAACACCGGGCGTTGCTGCATCGGGTGCCGCCAGCAATGCGAGCTGTCCCCCGTCACCGATGAGCAGGAACCACACTGCACCTGGGATGTCGTAGACACGGAACGTCCCGCTACAGATTCGACCGACCACCGAATGCGGTAGGGCCGATCCGATGGCGACGGGCTCTCCTCGGCCGATTGCGTCGCAGATGGCAGCGAGACCCGCACCTGCGGCGAGCCGCGCGCCGACCACGGCGGCGAGGAACGGCACCGGCGCGAGGTGGCGTCCAAGTTGTCTGAAGACGAGCGCTTCCTCTACCACTGAGCACCCCGCTCCCCCCTGCGACTCGGGAAGACCGAGCGTGAAGACGCCAAGGTCGGCGACTGCGTTCCATGCCTGCTTGGAAAGCGACGCCCCCGTACGCATCCGTTCCCGGAGCTGCGGGAGGGACAGTTCTTGCGAGAGGAACCTCTCGACCGATTCGACGATCTCGACTTCGTCCGCCGACGGCACTAGGTCCACGACACGCTCCGCTTCTCGGTTTTTCCCGACCGACCCAGTGTCGCTCGCTGAATCATATAACCTGATCCGAAAGCGGGTGCCACCTTCGCTTCTCGCCACCACGAGGCAACCCACGAGGTAACTGATGCCGTACCAGGTGACCGACGAACAGCAACTGCTCGCGTCGACGCTGTCCGAGTTGTTGTCCACGCACGGCACACCTCGCGATGCCTACGACGGCGGACCGGCGCGCGATCCGGATCTCTGGGCACGGTTGTGCGAGCTCGGGATCGTCGGCCTCGGACTCCCCGAGAGTCTCGGCGGCGCAGGCGGAAGTCTCATGGACGACACGATCGTGGCGGAGCAGATCGGCCGAGCAACAGCGGTCGTCCCGATTCTGACCAGCGTCCTTGCGAGTTCGATCCTCGCCGCGCTCGGCGCAGCTGCCACGGCCGCCGTCGCCAACACGACGGAATCGGCCATGATCGGCGACACCTCTCGTGCGCTTCTCGGCGGGCGCACGGTGGTCCTTGCTGCCGTGTCAGGGGCACGTGCCGTCGATCCCGGGTTCACGGCGCGCGAAACGTCCGATGGCTGGCGTGTCGACGGGACCGCCGACGACCTGCTCGACGGTGCCTCCGCCGACGTCCTCATCGCCCAGGCCGACACCGAGGCCGGACCCGCGTGGTTTGCGATCGACAGAGGTGCCGAAGGCGTGACGCTGGCCGAGCAGCCGTCGCTTGACCCGACCCAACGTCTCGCGGCAATCGACGTCACCTCGGCGGGCGCACGCCGCCTGGGTAGCGTCGATTTGAACACCGTTGAGGACTTGCTCAACCGTGCCTGGGTGATCCTCGCAGCGCAAGCCGTCGGCGCGTCAGAGCGCGCTATGGAGATCACGGTCGAGTACGCAAAACAACGCCAGGCGTTCGGGCAGCCGATCGGTCGGTTCCAGGCGATCAAGCATCGAGTGTCCGAGATGCTCATCGACGTACAGAACGCCCGCTCGGCCGTGTACAACGCGGCGTGGGCAGTCGACGCCAAGCGTCCCGACGCCGCGCTCGCCGCCCGAATGGCGAAGGCTGTCGCCACCGAGAACGCGGTCCACGCGGTGCACGAGGCAATCCAGTGCCACGGCGGAATCGGGTTCACTTGGGAACACGATCTCCACCTGTTCCTGCGTCGGGTCAAGTCCGCCCAGCTCGTTCTCGGAGACGCCGAGGAGCACTTCGCGGAACTCGGCCGGCGATTGGCTGGTCCGCGCATGGTCGGGGCCACCACCACAAAGGGCGCTGCCGTCGAGAACAACCTGCAAGCACTCATCGACGCCGCCGGCGACGACGAGTTCCACGACGAGCTCCGAACCTGGCTGGACGAGAACCTTCCCGCGGGTTGGGGCACCCCAGAATTCCGGATGCCGGCCAACGCGGATGATCGCCGCGAGTTCCTTCGCGAGTGGCAGCGCACCATGGCGTCCGGTCGGTGGGTCGGCATCCACTGGCCAGCTGAGCACGGGGGTCGCAACGCGACGATCGGACAGCAGATCATCTACAACGCCGAGCTTGCGGCTCGTCGGGTCCCTCCTTTGCCCGGACACCGAGGCCTCACGATCGTCGGCCCCACGCTGATCCGTCACGGCACACCGGCGCAGCAGGCGCGCTTCCTGGAGCGCGTCCGCACGGGTGCCGATCTCTGGGCCGGAGGTTTCTCCGAGCCCGACGCTGGCTCCGATCTCGCCGCTCTTCGGACGCGGGGCGACATCGACGGGGACACCATCAGGGTCAACGGTCAGAAGATCTGGACGTCGAGTGCGCATTGGTGCAACTGGATCTACACGCTCGTGCGAACAGATCAATCCGCACCCAAGCACCAGGGCATTTCCGTGGTCGCCATTCCGCTCGACAGCGAGGGAATCTCGATCCGCCCCATCCGCCAGATCACCGGCACCGCCGACTTCAACGAAGTTTTCTTCGAAGACGTCGTGGTGCCGATCGACAACATCATCGGACGCGTCAACGACGGCTGGAACGTCAACCGGACCACGCTCTCCCACGAGCATTCAACGCTGTTCATCGGGGCACAGGTCCGCTACTCGAACTCCCTGTCGGAGATCATCGACCTCGCCTGCACGACCAAGGACGGCACCGGACGCTCCCGCGCAGAAGACCCGTTCATCCAGGCCCGCATCGGTCGTGCGTGGGCAACGTCGCAGCTGATGATGATCAACGGAATGCGCAACGTCGCCAACGTCCAGTCCAACGGTCAACCAGGGCCAGAGGGCTCGATCATGAAGGTCTATGGGCAGGAGTCCGAAAAGGATTTGTTCGAGTTGGCAATCGACATCGCGGGGGCAGCAGGTGTGCTCGACCGCAAGGCACGTGGTGCCGTCGGACGCGGCAAATGGCAGTACGGCTACCTCGGCGCGCGAGCGGCGACCATCGGCGGCGGCACAACGGAGATCCACAAGAACAAGATCGCCGAGAACGTGCTTGGCCTGCCCCGCGACCTCTGGGCACACGGCGACTAAGCCCGGTTCGAGTCGTGTTTGGAAACCACCCGAAAGGACCACCCAATCCCCGGATCTGCCTTTTGGGTGGTCCGATCGGGTGGTTTCGATGATCACCCTCGATCGACTGACCTGTACCGTCTTGGACGCGCAGAGCCAGGACCAGCGGCGATGTCTCGAGTGAGCTACTTCTTCTCGAACCACCGCTCACGTACCGCAGCTACGGTCGCTGGGAGAGGCACTTTGAGCCGTTCGAGGATCTCAGGGACCGTTCGTGGGTGGCGGCGGCGTCGAGCCGCGATCTCCTCGAAGGCTTGCCGCACGAGTCGCACGTCGAGGTCAACCTGGAGGGTAAGGAATGTGTCGGCGGTCATCGCTTCGATACCGAGTGGCTCACACACATTTGGTGGGAAGTCCCTCAAGTGTTGGTGACGAGGATCGGCGCGCCGACGTGCAGGGCAAGCGCCAGCACGTGGCGATCCTTCTCGTTCACAGGCATCGCGCCGAGCAGCGCCGATGGTGCGTCTACCAGCGCGTCCGGCAGCGCGCGGTTCATCTGCGCGATTCGATAGTGGACAGCCGTCGAGTTCATGTTCGGGCGCGTGACGAGGTTGCGACGGACCTCGTCGAGGATCTCGGTTGACCAGACTGGACGGAACATCCGCTTGGTCGCGAGCGTGAGCAGGACGTCGGTGACCTCGATCCCGAACAGAACGTCGGCATCGAGCACAACCGCGAGGCTGGGCATGAAGGACGGTCAGTCGTAGAGCCCGAGCTCTTCGGCTTGGCGCGTGAGCTCGTCGAGTGCCGCGTTAGCGATTGTGTCTTGGCGATCTCGGTAGGCAAGCAGATCGGCGAGCCGAATACGTCGATGGGAACCGACCTTGCGGAAAGCGATCGCACCAGCCTCGAGTTGCTTAATGAGGTGGGGTCGGCTCACGCCGAGAATCTCTGCGGCTTCAACGGTCGTGAGCTCTGCATGGACCGGCACGATCGAGACGCCGTTCCCTGATCGCAGGTGGCCGACGACGGTGACCAGCAGCTCGTAGATCTCGGTCGGCAGCTCTGTAGCGTCGCCGTTGGGGCCGACAAGGCGCAGCGTCTGCCCAACCTTCTGGCCCGCGCCGATCACGTGCTCAAGGGACGTGAGGTCGCGCTCGCGGACGCTCCCTGGCTGGATCTCAACGCTGGTGCTCATACGACCATTATAAACGCAAGTGCAACAGACGCAACGGCGCAGACGCGTGCTCGGCCTCCCCGCAACCTCTGGGCACGCGGCGACTGAACCACCCGAAGCAGACGCTGGTAGCGCAGGGTCACTCGATGGCAGAAACCTCGTCGTCGTACGGGCCGAGGAACCGCTCGCCGTTGAAGTGGATCAAATGTGTCGGATTCTCCGCGACCCAAACATCCGTTTCCCACGCGACATCGCGGGCGTAGCGCACGAATGTGGTCATGTCAGGAAAGGCCGTCACGAAGACCAGGCCGAGTGAGGATTCAACAGCGCTGTGAGATCATCCTTACGCAGTGGACTGATCGGGCCGTGACTGGTCACGGCCTCGATGAGAACGAGCCACTTTCTCTCCGCCAACAGCACGGGCATCTTGCCATGGTCACGAATCACGATTCCGAAGTGCTGCAAGATGTCGCGCTGAAAGACGGGATCACCGACTCCGGCGTCGCCGAGGTACAAGACGCGACCACCAGGCGTATACCTGGGACAGAACTCTTCGATGATCCTCGCAATCAGTAGGTTCTGCCCGCCGGGCGTGAGACCGACCTCGGTCCCGTCCGGCAGGGTTACCGCTATCAATGCCATCGCCCGTTCCGACGCCCAGCGCTCACGCAGCGCCGGTACTTCGAGTTGCCAATCACGAATGGCACCCGTCCACTTGTCTGTTCCGAATGTGCGCAAGACGATGAGAAGTTGCGCCGGGATCTGATAGCAGAACTTGGGGCTGTTGACCGGTCGAGTTGGCTGATCGGGGTTCGGGATCGCAAGCCCGGCGGCCACGAACTGGTGCATTGTGAAACGCCGCACCGTCTCGCGTGTGTTCGGCGCATAGGGTTGATCGAGATAGTGCTGCGCCATGAAGGTCATCAGCGGCGTTATCCCGATCATTGGGTTCTGAGCGTCGCTCCAATCCCGATCGGGGGTCAGATCGAGCAAGCCGAGCAGGGTCAAGGCCGCGCGATCGTTCGTCTGTTCGCTCGGCAAGCCCAAGGCTCGCAACACCTCACGCGCAGCTTCGAGGTGCTGGTGCATCACATGGTCTCGAAGATGGTCGTTGACACGACCGCATCAATCTTCTCCTGCGAGAGCACCCCGGAACCTGCGCGTTCACCGAGTCGAACGAGCGCCGAACGATCGGGAAACCGCATATTTCGCAAATCGGTGGCGTTGACCTGAGTATGACCCGAAAATTGCCGAAACGCGACATCGACCACGGTTGAGTTCAGCCAAACGGCAAGGCCCACCGCCACCGGATATTCAAGGCCGTGTCCACCACTATGAAAGACATTGAGATGGTTCTCAAAACCCCACCAGTCGCCCGGCAAGTCCCTCGGCTCAACGAGTGACGCCACCACACGACGACGCTCTTCCTTCGAGCTAAACCGCTTCACAAGGACGTAACAACCGGCAGGCACCAGGAGCCTCTCGATGTCGTTACCAAACGACAGCGCATTTGGCTTCTTCCCCTCTTTTGGCCACTTCACCCGTCCTTCCGTCATATGAGTTGGGTAGACGAGCGGGACCGTGCCAACCTCCGGCATCGCACGCAGCGCCTCGCGACTTCGGAAGTCGACCACTCGACCCGTCGAAATTGAAAGGCCAAGCGACGAAGGGGTTTCCGGTAGGGAAGACACCAAGACAGCAGCATCCGCTTCGCCTTCCGTCGAACTGAGGTGAATGAATCGTTCCGAGTCGAGAGGTCGCACAACCTCGTCGTAGGGAACCATCCGCTCCGTTGTCGATGCCGAAGTTGGCGAAGGACTTGAGGTCACTCGCACGTTTCGCGGCGAGTCGTCGCGCTCAAGAAGAAAAACTACATTCTCCTGGAGTACCTCGGAGTCAGAAAAGGCGAGATCCCGAGCGTCGTAGACGTGAATCCGGCGAAACGTCGTCCTCGACAGCAGATCTCGGCGAAACGCCTTGAAGTACGGACCATTCGTGAAAGAACGCGGTGTAATTGCGACAAGCTGGCCACCCGGTGCCAGGAGCCGAATTCCCAGTGAAACGAAAGCCGCATACAAGTTCGGAACGTCAATGCCAGCGAGCCGTAGAAGGTTCCGCTCATAGGAGTTCCGAGCCAGCTTCCGATAGGGAGGGTTCATCACCACGTGGGTGAACATTTCTGACCCCTCACCGAACAAACATTCCTCCGGCTCGGAGTGTCCTCCACTCGATGAAGTCTTGTGTCTCGAGGATCGCGTTCACGCCAGGAAAACGGTCGCACGACGCAAGCGTGGAAGCCAAGTACCGGGCGACCGGATCCGGAGTAAAAAACTGGCCCAGCTCAACCCGCTGTGCGGGATCGAGATGCTCGGACGCGACGCGACGGCGAAGCTCGACCTCGTCGGTCAAAGACGTCGGGAGCGTCGCTTCTCGAATCACCGCGTCAAGAATCGCACAACGGCACGGCGATCACGGGCCACGCCGATTTCGGACGGTGGCTCGGTCGGTCGGTCGCTCACTCGTACAGTTCGAGCACCGTACGAGAGCCGAATTGGGCAGTCATCGCACGGTTGGTCTCGTTGACGTGCGCCCGCCACAGGTGGGTCGCGTCCTCGACCTTCCCCGCCTCGATCAGATCGAGCAGGTCGGTGTGCACCGCATGCGACTTGGTACGCCAGACCGGCCGCGACCTCGGGTGCGGGGCTTGCATCGCGGCGACCGCTGCAGAGTGCCGATCCGTGATCGAACTGATCATCCGGAACAGCATGTTGAGCGTCTGGTTCTCCGTCGCCTCGACCAGGAGCGCATGGAACTCGGCAGCCGAGCGTCGAAAGGCATCGAGGTTGTCGAGGGCCGATTCCTCGACTGCAGCCGACTCGCGCAGTCGTACCATCCATTCCGCCGACACTCCTGCGGCCAACGTTTTGACCGCCCCGACCTCGATCTTGTGGCGCGTGGCCAACACGTCCTCGACCGTGACTCCCTCCATCTGCAGAATCAGCCCGATGTAGGCAGCCGTCACATCGACGCTCGGAAGGCGCACCTCCGCGCCGCCACGCGATCCCCTCCGCACGGTGATGAGGTCTTCAGACTCCAGGATCCGTAACGCCTCGCGAAGTGTCGGACGCGAAACGGAGTACTCCTGGAGAAGTGAGGCCTCGCTGGGCAGGTTCTCGCCGACAGCCAATTCGCCGCTCACGATGCCGCGTCGAATCGACGCAGCGACCCGGTCCGCAGCACGTTGCAGCCCGGCGTCTGCCGCGACCTTGTCGACGACCGAACTGGCCGGTGTCGGTGCGTCTCCCCGAACGGCAGGCCGCTTCGAATTCTTCGGGTTGGGCCTCCCGGCCGCCGCTGTCGTCACAGTGGTGAGGGTAGACGTCATCGTTCCTTCAGGCTCGTCCCGGCCGTAGGCCGTGCGGGATTGGACTGGGCACAGCGGCGAGCAGCTCCTTGACATAGTCCGACGCGGGGTTGCTGTAGATCTGGTCGCGTGGACCCATTTCGACCAGGCGGCCGTTCTGCATGACGGCGACGTGGTGCGCCATGCATTCGACAACCGACAGGTCGTGGCTGATGAACAGATAGGAAAGACCGAATTCGTCTTGCAGATCCAGCAGCAGATTGAGCACCTGAGCGCGAACCGACACGTCGAGCGCGGCGACTGGTTCGTCGCACACGATCATCTTCGGCCGGACGGTAAGCGCGCGTGCAATCGATACCCGCTGGAGCTGACCGCCGGACAATTCGTGCGGCAAGCGCTCCACAAGATGCAGACCGATGCCGACCCGATCAAGCATCGACCGTGCCTGTTCTTCGCGATCGGCGCGGTTCGTACCGAAATGGATTTCCAGGGGCTCGCCGACCGACACGCCGATCGGGAGTCGCGGGTCGAGTGACCCGTGTGGATTCTGGAAGATCATCGCCATCTCGCGACGCTGTTTACGGAGTGCCTCGGTTGAGAGCGCACGGACATCGACGCCATCGAAGACGACACTGCCAGCGTCGGGCTCGATGAGCCTCAGTACGAGTCGCCCGGTGGTCGACTTGCCCGCCCCGGACTCGCCGACAAGCGCCAGCGTCTGACCGGACTCGAGATCGAAGCTCACGTCATCCACGGCCGGACGAGGAGGCTCGCGACGACCGCGCCAGCCCTCGCGACGAAATGCCTTCGCAAGGTTCCTAGCCTCCAAGAGGGCCACGTCAGACCACCCCTCGAAGCGACAACTCGTCGACCCGCGCGCATCTGCTCCAGCGTTCGATGCCCGTCGAATGCAGATCGAGACCGTGCGACGTACAAGCGCCTTCGACCACGTACGAACACCTGGGAGCGAAACGGCACCCCGTTGGCATGTCATAGGGAGGTGGCACGACGCCCGGTATCGAGCCCAGCCGACCCGTAACACCCGAGCGCGGCACGGAAGCCAGCAACCCTTCTGTATACGGATGATCGGGACACTCGAACACACGGTCGATCGCGCCGCGCTCGACCACTTCACCCGCATACATGACCGCAACGTCGTCACACATTTCCGCCACCACACCAAGGTCGTGAGTGATGAACAACACGCCGATGCCGCGATCGATCTGCACCTCCCGAATGAGGTCGAGCACCCGCTTCTGGACGGTCACGTCCAACGCCGTGGTCGGCTCGTCGGCGATCAACAGGTCTGGGTTGTTGACGAGCGCCATGGCAATCATCACCCTTTGGCACATGCCACCGCTCAACTGATGCGGGTACGACTTTGCCCGATTGGCGGCGTCAGCGATGTGGACGCTGTCGAGCATCTCGACCGCTCGTTTCGATGCTTCAGACCGTGACACCTTGTTGTGCCGACGGATTACTTCGGCAATCTGCTCCCCCACCGTGAAGGCCGGGTTCAGAGCCCTCATCGGCTGCTGAAAGATCATGCCCAGACGCTTCCCGCGTAAGTCACTCCAGTCCTTCTTGCCCACGTTGGTCACGTCGCGGCCGTCGAAGCGAATCGATCCACCGGTGACCCGACCGCCGACTCCGTTGATCAGGCCCATCACCGCCATCGCCGTGACCGTCTTGCCGGAGCCGGATTCGCCGACCAATCCGAGTACTCGGCCGCGGGCGAGCGAGAACGACGCGGATTGTACGGTCGGTGTCCAGTGGCCGCCGTAGTTGAACGAGACCTGGAGGTCTTGGACGTCCAAGAGCGTCGGCGCTGGAGCAACGACCTCAGGAACCGACATTGCTCACCTCTCTGCGGTCGAGTCCGAGCGCGTCGCGCCACCCGTCGCCCACCGCACTGAACGCAAGCACCGTGAGCGTGAGGGCGACGGTCGGCGGATAGATGAGGTGGCTCACGTCCATCCGCTTCCCGGCCGAGTTGAGCATCGATCCCCAACTCGCGGTCGGGAACGTCACGCCGAGCCCGAGGAAACCAAGTGCCGCTTCGGCGAGGATCGATGACCCGACCACGAACGAGACCTGAATCGCGAGCGGCGGCACGACGTTGGGGAGCACGTGCCGCAAAAGGACTCGCCGCTTTGACGCCCCCAGGGAGCGCGTCGCTTCGATGAACGTCTCGTGCTTCAGCTCCGTTGAGGAAGCCCGCGCCAATCGGAAGAATCTCGGCGATGAAATGAATCCGATCGCCAGCATCGCATTCGTGATTCCCGGTCCGAGCGCCGTGATGACTGCCAATGCGAACACGATGCCGGGCACGCTCATGATCGCATCGAAAACCAGCGTGAGACCGCGATCAACGCGACGCGAACCCAGTCCCGCGATCAAACCCAACGGGACCCCGAGAACAATCGCAACCGCAGCGGCGATAATGCCCGCCTTCAGCGACACGCGGGCCCCGAAGATAAGCCGAGACAAGATGTCACGCCCGTACTCGTCCGTTCCCAACAGGTGGTTGCCGCCAGGTCCAGCAAAGCGCACCAGAACGTCTTGACGGGTCGGGTCATGTGGTGCGAGTAGCGGTGCAAAGAGTGCCGCCGCAATGAGCAGCAGCACGATCACGGCCCCGGCCGTTGCGAGTCGGTTCGAGAAGAACCGACGGGCGGTGCGCGACCGACGTAGACGCGCGATACGAGACACCTGCGCAGACGGTGGCGGCACGGACAAAGACGAGGCGCTCATGAGGCACGCACCTTCGGGTTGAAGTACTGCTGCGACGCATCGATCAACAGGTTGATCACCTGCACGGCAAGCGTCGTAAACACCGCGAGGCCAAGCAGCACGGGACCGTCACGACCGAGCGCCGCTCGCACGGCGAGGCTGCCAAGACCTTGGAAGTTGAACATCGTTTCGATGATCGCGGTGCCGCCCACGAGCTGCGCGAACCGCAGGCCGAACACCGTCACCACGGGGATGAGCGCGTTCTTCAGCGCGTGCTTATAGATGACTTTGCCCGGACGGATTCCGCCGGCGCGCGCCGTCAACACGTAGTCACTGTTGAGTGCATCCATCAATGAGCCGCGGAGCTGGCGGGTGAGTTCTGCGGCGAGTACGCCCGACAAGGTGAACACGGGAAGCACCATGCCCTTGAGCCACAGCCAAATGCTCGATGTCGGCCCGGTGAACCCGCTCGCAGGGAACCACCGCCGTTTCACCGCGAACTCTGACGCGAGGATCAGTGCGAGACAAAACGATGGCAGACCAACGGCAAACGCCGAGAAGAAGCTGACCAGCCGGTCGATCCACGAGCCCGGATAACGAGCACACAACGAGCCACCAATCAACGCGAGAACGCTCGACCACAGAAGGCTCAACCCGACGAGCGACATCGACACAGGCAGCGCGCGGCCGACGATGGAACTGATGCTTTCGCCGGTGATGAGCGACTTGCCGAGATCACCCCGAACAGCATGGTTCACCCAGCGCGCATAACGCACAGGGAAAGGTCGGTCGAGCCCGTTCTCCTGGCGGATCTCGTCAATCCGCTCAGGCGTGGCATCCGGACCGGCGATCGACAGAGCTGGATCACCGGGAGCGAGTTCGCTCAAACCAAAGACCAGGAACGACACGATCGCGAGCATCGCAATCGCAGTTGCGACGCGACGAAGGACGCTCTGAATCACAAGTTCACCCGACTGTCTCGGCGTCCATCGCGACTGGCATTCGAGGCTCCCTCGCATCTGATTCTACGGGAGAGAACACTCCCGTCTGTCCTGTTCGCACCAAGTTAGCTCTATGTTCTATGTTGACGAAAGCAACGTTGCGGCCCACCGGCCTGCGAACGGACAGCAGTGAAAGCGTCGACGACCCGTCCACGCCCTACCAGAGCCGATTTCGAGGGAACCATGAAGACTACGAACGGACCGTTCAAGCGAACCGCAATCGGCCTGACACTGCTCGGCCTCATGACCGTGGGCATCGCCCCGACTGCGGACGCTGTCACAAAGAGGGTCACCACCAAGAAGAAGGCCGTGACCACAAAGGCCGTTGCCACAACGGTCGCTCCTGCTACAACGGCGGCCCCTGCGCCAGCCACGACCGCCGCTCCCAGCGGCATTCCTGCAACAACGCCGATTGCGCTCGATCCGAAGCTGAAGACCGACCCCAACGGATCGATCCGGCTTTCGTTCGTCGTGCCGCCGCGCACCCTTGACCCCCACAAGGAGATCAACATCGGGCAGCGTCCGTACTGGGTGCTCATCTACGACACCCTGTTCGACCTGACCCAGCCTTCCGAGGCGCGTCCGCAAGTTGCCCTTGATCTGATTACGGCCCCCGATGGCTTGTCCGCCGTGATGCACCTGCGCACCGACGTCAAGTTCCACGACGGCGTACATCTCGACGCCTCGGTCGTAAAAACGAACATCGATCGCGCTCGCACCGTGGCTGGTTCCACGGCCGCCGGTCGGATCAACGAGATCACCTCCGTCGACGTG
This sequence comes from Acidimicrobiia bacterium, assembly GCA_043720395.1. Classification (GTDB taxonomy): domain Bacteria; phylum Actinomycetota; class Acidimicrobiia; order Acidimicrobiales; family JANYDT01; genus JANOYY01. The sequence goes on along the minus strand of JAYSSR010000066.1, from coordinate 52,371 downwards.
GTCGATCCGTTCACCGTCCGGGTCAACCTCTCCAAGCCGCTTCCGGCGCTCAAGTCACTTCTTGCGAGCGGAGCGGGCGCCCTGATCCACCCGAAGGCGATCGCCGACGGCCGCAACCTCACGAGCAATCCCGGTGATGCTGGCTCTGGCCCGATGGTTGCCACGCAGGTCATCCTGGAGAACAAGGTCGTGTATGAGCGAGCGTCAACTGCCTACTGGAATCCGAACTGGCAGCGGCTGAAGAGTGCCGAAATCATCGGATTTTCGCAGTATCCCGTCGCAGCGAACGCCATCCAATCGGGTCAGCTGGAGCTGTCCTACCAGAACGTCGAACCGCAGCCCCTCCTCGACATCGCTCGACGAGCCGGCCTCAAGAAGTACGACTCGCCGACCACGGTGATGCGGGTCCTGTTCCTGCGAAATACCAAGAACAAGTTCGGCGACATTCGGGTCCGCCAGGCACTGCAGATGGCGATCGATCGACAGATCACGTTGCGCGGCACCGATGGCGATTGCGTTGCCCGCACACAGCTCTGGGCCGATGCAAGCCCGCTCGGGAACCCAGGTCTCGACGCGTATCCCTACGACCCGGCGAAGGCCAAGGCGCTGCTCAAGGCAGCTGGGGTGGACAAACTTGAGATAACTCTCGCTACGAGTGATCCAAACTCCAAGACCATCGCGGATCTCATCGATCAGGCCATGTCCGGTATCGGCGTGAAATTGAAGATCGCCGAGTCGGATACGGCGTCATCCACCCTGTTCCGCCAGGGCCAGTTGGAGGCGATGCTGGGGGCCTTCACCATTTCTCTGGTCGACTCGGTCGCCATGCTCGACGACTACTTCCTCGATCAGCCCGGTGGCTTCAAGGCGGCAGGTTCTGAGGGTTCAACCCTCATCAAGCTCCGAGCTGAAGCCGTCGACGCCAAGTCGACCGATGCCCAACGGCTCGCCGCAGTGAAGGAAATCGGCAAGGAAATGGCCCGCCTCGCTGTCTACATCCCGATCTGCAACAACCGCACACACTTCCTTGCCACCAACAAGGTCGTGGGCGTCGAGAGCATGGGCTACATCTGGCAGGGCGTTCCTGACCTTCGCGGTCTCGGCATCGCCGCCTGAGTCTCCGGATACGTCACGTTGAGCAGCACTGACCACAAGGGCTCCGAACAGAACAGCTTCGAGCTGGCGAAGAACCAAGACCAGACCGCCATTGACCCCGTCGACATCCTGCTCACCGGCAATGTCGGCGTGGTCACTGGCGGCGGTGGCGGCATCGGCAAGGGGATCGCTCTCGGCCTTGCGAAGTTCGGGGCGGACGTCGTCGTCGTCGACAACGAGCCTTCGAGGGCGGAGAACACCGCCGCCCTGATCGAGGCGATGGGCAGGCGCAGCCTCGCCGTCCCCGTGAACGTGATGGATTCCTCGGCCCTTCAGGCGGCCGTCGAGAACGCCGCCTCAACATTCGGACGCCTCGACATACTCGTGAACAATGCCGGTGGCGTGCGCGCCGGTGCCTTCCTCGGTCAGAACGAGCGGAGCTGGCGTCGACATATCGACATCAACCTCATGAGCATGCTGACGGCGACGCATACCGCCGCCCCGGTGATGATTGCCGGTGGCCGCGGCGGCTCGATCGTGAACGTTTCAAGCATCGAGGGATCACGGGCTGCACCGGATTACGCGGTGTACTCGGCGTGCAAGGCCGGTATGGAGAACTTCACCCGGACGATGAGCCTTGAGCTCGCACCGCATCACATTCGGGTGAACGCCATCGCCCCTGACCACACCGTGACGGCGGGCACCCGCGGCAACCGAACCGGGCCCGTCGATGCGTCGCAATGGGTGGAACTCTCAACCGATGAGCAGGCAGCGCGCGATGACATGATCCCGATGGGTCGAGAAGGCCTCGTCGACGAGTGCGCGTCGGTCGTGGTCTTCCTGTGCTCGAAGATGGCCTCGTATGTGACCGGCGTGACGCTGCCCGTCGACGGCGGTACGAAGGCGTCGAGCGGATGGCTTCGTACTCCTGACGGCAGCTGGACGCAGACCCGCTGACGACGATGCTTGATCTCAGCGCCCGAATTTCAACGCTGTTGACATTGGACCCGGCTCATCGGGCCGTGCAGTTCGAAGGTGCCTGGCTCACGTGGGGAGACATGGCAACCCTCGTGACCGAGCTCGACCGGCTGTTCAGCCGTGCAGGTCTGGGCGAGGGAGCGACGATCGCGCTCATCACCAGGAACCGACCGGCGCACGTGGCCGCAATCGAGGCGATCCTGTCCACCCGCAGATGTCTGGTCCCGATCACCTCCATCTCATCGGACATCCTGGTGTGCTCGGAGGTCGAACGCCTCGGCGTGACTGCGGTCCTTGCCGATCACGAGGACTGGGCCCGCGAAGGACTGAAGGCTACGTGTGCGCGCCTCGGCGTGCTGGGAATCGAGCTTGACAGCAACCCCCTTGCGGCCAACGTCCTCGACGGACTTGCGATAACCGCGACCACCGCCGAGACTTTGGTCGGGGTGGGCGTGCTCATGCCCACGAGCGGAACGACAGGATTACCGAAACGGATCGAGTACACCTACGACAAGCTCAACGGGGCGCTCGACCGCATTTCGCACTACTCAGCATCGACGGCGAGGTCGCTCGGTGGCCCACCGGCGCTGCGCAACAGCGCCGTACTTTCGACGCTTGCCTTCGCACATGTTGCGGGCCTGTGGGCCGTGTTACAGGCCATGTGTGAGGGCCGCTGCATCGCCTTGCTCGAACGCTTCGAGCCGCACGCCTGGGCCGCACTCGTCGAGGAGCACCAGGCCAAGCTTTCGTCGCTCCCACCCGCCACGATCCGTATGGTGCTCGACGCGAACGTCGCTCCGGAGCAGCTCCGCTCCCTCGTCTCCGTGAACTGCGGGACCGCGGCCCTCGACCCCGACGTCGCCGATGAGTTCACGAGCCGCTACGGCATTCCGGTGCTCACCGCCTACGGGGCGACCGAGTTCCCCGGTGGACTGGTCGGCTGGACACTCGCCGACTACAAGCAGTTCGCCGACACGAAGCGCGGGTCCGCCGGACGAGCCCGGCCGGGTATCAGAATCAAGATCACCGATCCCGAGACTGGCTCGGACGTTCCATGGTCGACCGAGGGAACCGTCACGGTGTTTTCGCCCCAGGCGACCGGTCCGACCGTCGACGGATGGGTCGCCACCAACGACATCGGCCGCATGGACGAGGACGGATTCGTATGGATCGTCGGCCGCTCCGACGACGCCATCAACCGCGGTGGCTTCAAGATCGTGCCGCAGGTCGTGGAGAAGGTGCTGCGAGACCATCCAGCGGTGACCGATGCCGGAGTGACCGGCGTCCCGGACGTACGTCTCGGCCACGTGCCGGTCGCAGCCGTGACCGTCCGTTTCCCGGTGACGGAGGACGAGCTCAAGGCGTGGGCAGGAGAACGTCTCGCGAAGTACCAGATCCCTACCGAGATCCGCATCGTGGACGAACTGCCGCGGACAACGTCGTTGAAGGTGAGCAAGGACGGCCTCCGTCAGCTGTTCCAAAAATCGAAGTAGAGCATGGGCCCGCGCTCACACACATTCTCGCTCTGGGAGCGAGAATTCGCACGCGGCTCTCGCTGGGAATCACTTCCCCACGAACACCGGTGGGCGACCCTCCTTGCGGGCCGCCCTCGCCTCCTGGTAGTCGGCACTGGCGAACAGCACGGCCTGCGTGATCACCTCGGCACGCAAGCCACGGTGCACCTGGTCCGCCCAGACCTGGTCGATGAGCTGTTTGCCCATCGCCAACGCGAGCGGTGCCTTTTCCGAGATCGTCGTGGCCATCGCCATCACCTCCCGGTCCAGCTCCTCGGCTGGCACGATCTTGTTGACGACGCCCCAGGCGAGCGCTTCCTCGGCACTGAACCGACGTCCGGTGAGCACGAGTTCCTTCGCGCGCCCCGGCCCGATCATCGTGGTGAGCACCTGCGTTCCTCCCGTGTCGGGGAGTATCCCGTAATTGATCTCGGGCAACGCCATTTGCGCGTCGGGTGAGGCGATCCGGATGTCACAGGCAAGGCACTGCTCAAGTGCTCCGCCCAACACGTAGCCCTTCATAGCGGCCAGCGCGATCTTCGTGGACGTCATGAGGCGAAACCGCAGCTCTTGGCTCTCGCGCACCCACGCGAAGTTGCTCTCACCATTCGGCCGCCCGCCGAGCTCGTTGGTGTCGCGTCCTGAGGAGAACGACTTCCCTTCGCCGCGGATGACAATCACCGTTGACTCGGGGTCCTCGAGGGCCCACTCCATGGCAACGCGATGCTGCGCAGTCAGTTCGTTGTTGAAGGCGTTGTGCTTCTCCGGGCGGTTGTACGACACCACCGCCACACGGCCCACGCGCTCGGTTCGAACCATTTCCGACATGAAATTCTCCTTCAGTTGACATTGCGTTGCGGCATGTGGCTCGGGAGGTGAACCAGGTTCTCAGCGCGGCAGACCTAGTACCCGTTCACCGATGATGTTGCGCTGGATCTCCGACGTTCCGCCACCGATCGACGACGCGAAGCTGTGCATGTAGTGCCAGGTCCAGCCGAGGCGGTCGAACGCCAACGCGTCAGGACCGACGAGGTCGATCGCCAAGCGGCCGAGTTCCTGCATGACGGACGAGAAGTACAGCTTGATCATCGAACCTTCGGGTCCCGGAACGTCGACGCGTGCGTTGCGCGACACCACGGCGATCGTCATCGCTCGCAACGCCGCAACCTCGGCGCGTACATCGGCGAGGCGATACGCGACGTGCTCGTCGTCGATCAAGGGACGACCGCTCGGACCGACGCGTTCGCGAGCGAGTTCCACGAGTCGTTCCACCTGCTGCGACATCGCAACCTGGCGTGACATGAACGCGGTGCCGCGTTCGAAGCCGAGCGTCGACATCGCCACGCTCCAGCCATCGTGAAGCTGCCCGACAATGTTGGCCAGCGGGATGCGTGCCTCGCTGTAGAAGACCTCGGCAAAGTGGTTGTCGCGCACGATCGTGCGGATCGGTCGGACCTCGATGCCGGGCGTGGCCATGTCGGCGATCACCCACGTGATCCCCTTGTGCTTCCCCAGCGTGCGATCGGTCCGGACAAGCAATTCCTGGTAGTCCGCGACCTCCGCGAAGCTCGTCCAGATCTTCTGCCCGGTGACCACGAGTTCATCGCCGTCCACGACAGCCGACGTTTTGAGCGCGGCGAGATCCGAACCGGCATCGGGTTCGGAGAAGCCTTGGCACCACACGGACTCGCCCCGGAGGATCTTCGGAAGGTGGAACGTCTTCTGGTCAACGTTTGCTCGCGCGATCAGCGTTGGTCCACCGTGGTTGAGTCCGACGAAGTTCGCGCCGACATCGGGTGCTCTGACCAACGCGTATTCCTCGTGCCAGATCAACTGTTGCGTGAGGCTCATACCTCGCCCGCCGTACTCCTGCGGCCACGCGATGCCGGCCCAGCCGCCCTCGAACTGGGTACGCTGCCATCCGAGGTCGAACTCGCGCATGACCTGACCGCCCTTTGGCCGCGGTTCGGTCGGGGCGTGCTCGCGCAACCAGGTACGGACTTCCTCACGGAAATCACGGTCGGCCGGGCTGAAACTGAGATCCATGGCACTCCCACCGAGAACGGACTAGAACGCTAAACGATTGTACTATGGCCCCTGGTCTGCGAGACACTCAACGCCCTTGAGTCGTCCCCCTCCGCACGAAAGGCAGCAACCAATGGCCCTCCGAGGACTCGAACCCGGCAAGCGCGCGGCCCTGCTCACGCTGGAATGTCAGCGCGGCGTCATCGACCCCGCGTTCGCATCACGTGCTGGGTTGTCCGAGCAGTGCGAGCAGCGTCGCATGGTCGAGAAGATCGCGACCTTGGCCGACGCCTTTCGTACTGCAGGGCTTCCCGTCGTGCACAACAAGCTTGTCCACCGAGCGGACTACGGCGGCACGGGGGTGAATGCCCCGTTGCTCGGTGCAAACTTCAAAGCGCGCAAGATGATCGTCGGGACGCCACACGTGGAGCTTGATCCGCGACTGCGGGCGCAACCATCGGATTACGAGGTCGAACGATTCACCGGCGTCACACCGTTCCACGCCACACCGTTGGAGATCCTCCTGCGGAACTGTGGGGTCACCACGGTCATCATCACCGGCGTGTCGACCAACCTCGGCATCCCCGGCGCTGCCATCGAGGCGATCAACCGCAACTTCTCGGTGATCTTCCCGGAGGACTGCACCGCTGGCGTGTGGCCCGAGGCGCACGAGTTTCACGTGGTCAATACGCTCCCGATACTCGGAGTCGTCACCACGAGCGAGGCGGTCATCGAAGCCCTCCAAGCGTCGGGCTGACGTCGCGTCCCACCTCGTGAGGGACACCAAGCGCGCATACGATGCACGAATGAACAGACTCGGCGCGTTGCGGAACGGCGAAGTCGAACCCGTTCAGCGGAAGGCCGCGCCTTCGGTGGCGGCACCGACCCGCGGCCGGTTCACGACGCTGCGCGTGCCGAAGGCACCGGAGCTTGTGGCGCAGAGCATCCGGAGCCAGATCGTCCATCGAGCCTTACGGGAGGGGGACACCCTGCCCCCCGAGACGGAGCTCATGGCGCAGTTCGGGGTGTCTCGTCCGACGCTGCGTGAAGCGCTGAGGGTCCTCGAGTCCGAAGGCCTCATCAGCGTGCAACGAGGGTCTCGCGTCGGCCCACGGATCCGGGTCCCGACCGCCAAGATCGCAGCGCGCTACGGGGGCCTGCTTCTCGAAGTCAACGGGGCGACGATCGAAGACGTGTTCGCGGCAAGGTCGATTCTCGAGACGAGCGCTATACGCGCACTTGCGGAGCGCCCTCCGCTCCCGACGCTGCGCAAGCTCCGGGCCCTCCTCGGGGAGGAAGAGAAGGTGATCGACGACGTGGACGCGTTCACGGTCCTCGCCCTGCGTTTCCATCAGGAGCTCATCGAGGCCACGGAGAGCCGCAGCCTGACACTGCTCGATGGCATGCTCGACGAGATCGTGGCGACGGCTGCGACATCCGACTCCGGTCTCGCGAAGAGGCCCCGTGCCCGTCGGGCGCGCGCTCATCTGGAGCACGTCGAGATCCTCGACCTCATCGAAGCCGGTGAGGTGGATCGGGCCGAAATCCTCTGGCGCAAACACCTGGCCGTGGTCAGTCGCAACGTAACCAAACGCATCGGCAGCCAGAAGGTCCGGGGTCTCCTCGACTGATCGCCGGTCGGGACTGCGCGGTCAGAACATCCGTTGGTCAGAACATCCGTTGGTCAGAGCCGAACCTTCGGCCATTCCGAAGGAGGGGCGGGCAACTCGGGATGCGGGTTGCTTCGCGTCGGAAGTTGGATCGTCGCGTTCCCCGGACACGTGTCGACACCGTTCTGATTGACACAGGAGAACGACACCTCGACCTTCCCGCCCTCGTTCTTCTCGGTCACGACGCCACTCACGCGTGAAACATCGCCGATGTAGTTGAACTTCCGGAACTCGCACCGAAGCCGCGCGATCCAGGCGTCGTCACCCATCCAGTCGGTGAGCAGATGGCCGAGCCAGCTCAGACGCTGCGTCCCATAGTCGTAGATGCGATTCGCGCCGATCGACCGCGCGAAGTCCTGGTCCCAGTGGACGCGCTGCACAACGTCCCAGGCACCGAACTCGTTGCGCGTGTAGAACCCCGGATGTTCATGGCGTTTGCCAACGGCAAGGCGCAACGGGCCCCAGGCGTAATGGCCCGGCCCGCGACCGATATGCGCGCCGATGATGTCGGTGATCGTCATCGGGCCCTTGGTCAGGGTCGGAAGCGCGTCGCCGACCTGGACGTCCTCCCAGAACCTCGGCGCAGCACCTCGACGCCGCTCGGCCGCGATGGCCGCCTCAATGGCGTCGATGTCCTCAGGCGTGTACGACGGGACAGGATCCTTCTTCTCGCTCCCCGCCTTCTTCGCGGTGTCTCGTTCTGTATGGATCATCGTGTACTGCTGACGCCAGATCGGCTGACCGTCGTCGGCCTCGACGAACTCGTCGAGATAGCGGAACACGCTCCGCCCTCCCCCGAACTTCGACTCCTTCTCGTCGACCGCCGACACCCATTTCGCCGCCCACGCCCGGTCGCCGGGCCGCACCGGGCGGTACAGCCAGAACTCACTCGCCGCATGGAACTCGTGGAGTCCGGCGAGCGCACCGCTCGTCTTCGCTCGATCCTCGGCGCTGATCTCCTGCGCTACCGGCTCGAACAGGTTCGCGGCGTAGAACGGTGCAGCGATGATCGATCCCCATCGAGACGTTGCGCCGTAGTCGGGCTCGCCGAACAGCGGGTTGTTGTCACCAAAGCCCCAGGCGAAGTGTCGCATCGAGTCGGGATGCGCCTCGCGGAACCACGCGGGCACACCGGGTTGGCGCACACCGATACGCATCCGCATCTTCTCCACGCTTTCGGGCGTGATGCGTCCGAAGTGATCGTGCCGCTCGGCCATGACGTTGCTCCTCGACTCGTTGATCGCTAGATTATTCCATTACCTCGGCGACGTCGTGGCCCCAAATGAGTCATCGCGGCCCTGAATCGGCCAGATTTGGGGCCGCGCAGACCGATTTGGGGCCACGACCCGAGGGCGCAACGAACCGGCCCGCGACACTCCCCTGATCACAATCTCCTTGCTCCGACCGGTCACCGTGAGGCGTCCAGGGATGGGACCACCTCGCTAAATTTCTGTACTATTCGCTGGTGAGCGCGATCCATGTCGGATTCATCGGGCTGGGTGATCAAGGGGCACCGATCGCCCAGAGGATCGCGTCGCAGGGATGGCCGCTCCACGTGTGGGCTCGTCGCCCGGAGACCCTTTTGCCTTTCTCCACAAACGGGGCCATGGTCGAGCCTTCGCCGATGTCACTCGGAGCCGCGTGCGCGATGGTCGGCATCTGTGTTGCTCACGACGACGACGTCCGAGACGTTGTGCTTCGCGACGGTGAGGGCGTCCTCTACGGGATGGCACCGGGTGGCGTCATCGCGATTCATTCCACGGTCGCCCCTGAGACGGTCATCGATCTCGAACGCGCGGCCCGCGAGCGCGGCGTCCATCTGCTCGACGCACCGGTGAGCGGCGGGCACCGCGGAGCTCTGGCCGCGACGATGACCGTGATGGTCGGCGGCGACACTGCAGCACTCGAAATCGCCAGGCCGGTTTTCGCAACCTTTGCGTCGACCATCACGCATCTCGGTCCGGTGGGATCGGCACAACTCATGAAGCTGCTGAACAACAACCTCTGCTACGCCAATGCGGCGATGGCGATCTCGGCGCTCGAACTCGCGGAGCAACTTGGCATGGACTCGCGTGTCGCCGCAGGGCTCTTGAAGGTGAGCTCGGGAGCGAGCGTCGGACTCAGCATCGTGATCGAGGAATCGAGCCTTCGGAAAGCATCGGGGCCCACAAGCAACATTGCCAAAGACGTAAAGCACTTCCGCCACGTTCTCGAAGAGCGAGGGCTCGTCGACGCCGCGCTCGCGACCGCTGCCGCGACGGCTGCCGGACGCATCGACGCCTATGCCAAGCGAACGCTGACCTGAGCCAATCGAGAGGAACGAATGGGCAAGGACCAATTTGATTTGAGCGGAAAGGTGGCGATCGTGATCGGCGCGACCAAGGGAATGGGGATCGCGATCGCCGAGCAATTCACCGCAAGCGGCGCGCAGATCGTGCTTTCAAGCCGGACCGCATCAGAAGCCGAAGCCTTGGCCCGAACGCTCAATGAGCGCTACGGCAATACAACGAAGATTGCTGTTGCGAAGGCGGGTGATATGACCGTCAAGTCGGACCTTCAAGCGGTCGTCGACACGGCGATCGAGACGTTCGGGAAGGTCACGACCCTCGTGGTTTCACCGACCATCCGGCCCTGGTTCGGGCCCACGATCGACACGCCCGACGACGAGATCGACACCCAGTTCCTTTACGTTTTCAAGGCTCGGTTCTGGATCACTTCGATGTGCATCCCCCACATGGCACGCGCGGGCGGCGGCTCCGCGGTGTATATCGGCTCCGGTTCTGCATTTGAAGCCAGCTCCGAACGATCCATCTATGCGTGCATGCGTGCCGCAGAAGTACGACTCGTGCAGAACTTCGCTGCCGAACACGGTCGCAACAACATCCGCTTCAACCTCATCTCGCCAGGGCTCATCGACGCGAATGGCTCGAAAGCGCTGTTCGAGGACAGGGCAACCGTCGCTCAAATCACCGCCGGAATGCCGATGCGCCGCCACGGCGAGACGTCGGAGATTGCGTCGGTGGCGACGTTCCTCGCAAGCGATGCCAGTTCGTTCACGACCGGTGCCGTTGTTCCTGTCGACGGTGGCCGGAACCTCCATGCGGTCCCGAGCCGCCTCACCGACGCGTTCGCAGACGAGCAGGCGTTGCGCCTCGCGGCAGCGTCGAGCGTGAAGGACGTGGCGTCGTCGTGAAGGTCGGCTACGTCACCCGGAACTCGGGGACCGACGCCGTGCGCAGCGTCCGGAACATGCCCAAGATCGCCGAGGACCTCGGGTTCTCAACTGTCTGGTTGACCGATCACGTGATCGGGGTCCGGGCCTTCGCTCCGGTGTACGAGGCCGAGTGGACGGAGATCGTGGTGTGTATCGCCCATATGGCGGCGACCACGACAACGATTCGCCTCGGCACCGGCGTGCTCGTCGTTCCCTATCGCGACGCCGTGCTGACCGCGAAGATGCTCGCCACGATCGACAACCTCAGCGACGGCCGCCTCACCCTCGGCGTCGGAACGGGTTGGTCGAAAGCCGAGTTCGCCGCACTCGGACAGCTCGACAGCTTCGAGGCTCGTGGTGCGGTCACCGATGAGAGCCTCGACGTCATGGTGCGGTGTTGGCAGGGAGGCGAGTTCGACTGGGCCGGGACCGCATTCCAGTTCCGCGCCATGACGTTCGAGCCGACGACCGTGCAGACACCTCACCCACCGATCTGGGTCGGGGGACAGAGCGGGCCGGCGCTGCGCCGTGCCGCACGCATCGGCGACGCGTGGCATCCAACCAACATTCCAGCCGCCGAAGTCGCCCGCCTCGGTACCACGCTCGACGCGCTCGCCGGACGTTCAGTACCACGAACGATCCGGCTCGGCGTCCACGCCGACGACCTCGACTCCGTGGCCGACGTTCTCGCCGAGTACGAGGCGGCCGGTTGCGTCGAGGCGGCCGTCCAGATGCGACACGATCGCTACGACTACGACCTGCACCTGGAGCTGATGCAACGGTTGGCGCAACGGCTCCAGCTTTCCTGAGCACCGACCGACGGCCCGACGGGTTTGGGGACGCTGCGCCTGTTGCTTCCCTCGGCCTTTCGGTGCACTGGCCGCTGGCAAGCGGCGATATACGAAAGCGTCGTCTCGACCAGTATCGAAATGGACCCTAAATTGCGCATTTCACCGGTTGACCGAGTGTTTTTTCACCTGCTGACCGTACGATTTGTCACCCTTCGACTAGAGTGGGTGAGTGGCACTACTTCCTCGCGGCATCGCTCCCGGCCTTGAGCGAGCCATTTCGTCATTCGCGGTCGTCGTGCTGGAGGGCGGCCGAGCCGTCGGCAAGTCAACGCTGTGCCGAACCATCATCAGCCAAAATGCCTGGGCTGAGCTCGTCGACCTTTCGAACCCTGGCGTCGCAGACGCGGTTCGCCTCGACCCCCTCAGGTTCCTGCGGGACCTGCCAACACCAGCGTTCATTGACGAAGCTCAGCTCCTTCCCGAACTGCCAATCTGGGTGAAACACGTCATTGATGAACGTGAGGGTCGTCCGTCGCAGTTCGTCCTCACCGGTTCCGCCCGTCTCGGTCGCGATCAGCTGGGAGGGAGTGACCCGCTGGCTGGAAGGTCCATCCGCCTTCGCATGTGGTCCCTCGTTCCTTCGGAACAATCAGGCCAGCCAGTTCCCATAGCCAACATGCTCTTCTCCGACGAATTCAGTCAGCTCTTTGACCAGGACGGCGGCGCGCGCAGCAACCTGCGTGTTGGCAGCCGAGTTGGCAAACCAGACGAGGTTCCCGAGTGGGACGTTCGAGGCTGGCTGCGCGGTGGCCTGCCGGGCATTCCCGGCGTGCTTCGAACGGCTGACAGCGATCAATGGAATCAAGCCATTTCTTACTATGTCGAATCTGTCATTCCGCTGGGAGCTGGTTCAACACGAGTTGATCACTCGCGGCTGACTCGGGCATTTCGTTATCTGGCCGCAAACCCAGCCCAACAATTGAATGTTGCTCGCATGGCAAACGAGCTGGAGTACCGAGCGGACACAGTCCGCAACTACATTGACGCCTTGGATGCTGCGTTCCTCGTGTTTCGTGTGGAAGCACATCGGCCCACCGAGCACAAGGTGTTAACTGCTCACCCACGGTTGCACGTTGGCGACCTTGGACTCGCCGCATGGGCCGGTCGTCTTGCGACAATCGAACCGCATGCTGCTGTGCTCGGTGGACTTCTCGAAAACCAACTTGCTCTAGCCCTCGCAGCCACGACGTCATGGACTTCGCAGCCGATCGCCTTGCGGCACTGGCGGGATCAACGAGCCAAGCACGAAGTTGACCTCCTGCTGGTACACGACGATGGTCGATGCATACCGATTGAAGTGAAGTCTTCGATTTCTGTTGGACCAGCTGACACTGTCGGCCTTCTGGCATTTGCCGCAACGAACCGTGATGTGTTTGCTCGGGGCATGGTCGCGTACTGCGGCACTCGCACGATCGATCTCACACCAGTTGGCCTACCGAGTCGGAGCATCTTGGCCGTCCCGATCAGCCAGCTTCTCGGCGCATCGGCTAATCGGTTATGAAAGGCTGCCACACCAGGGGCAGCGAGTTGAGCCCGACCATCGTTCCGCCGTGGAAGGTGATGTGAGCGCCAGCGGGGATCTCGTAGTCCGGGATTCGCTTGTGCCATTCAGCGATCGCGATCACGAGCTCGCGCCGGGCGAGGTGCGACCCGAGGCACCGATGCGGACCCGCCCCGGACGCAAGGTGGCGGTTCGTCGGCCGGTCGAAATCGACCTCGTTCGGGTGGTCGAACTCCTCCGGATCACGGGAGGCGATGGTATCGGTCTGCGGATCAAAGTCCGTGATCCGATCGGCAGGTACATGGGCCGGGCATCCGTTCATGGCATTGTTCCCCCAACGAGTCGCGCACGTAGTCAGATAATCTAGCGGTGAGGACTTCGGCCGACGACGTGGTCGCTGTTGGATCCGCAGAAGCCGGATCTGCACGGCTGTACGAGTCGTCGCAGAGGTAAACCGGGTCTAAGCGAACCGGTAGGTTGGACGAATGACCACCTATGTCCTCGTCCACGGTGCCTGGGGTGGTGCGCATACCTGGAAGCTCGTCCGGCCCGGTCTGTGGGCCGCCGGCCATCACGTGTTCACGCCAGGGCTGACCGGCATCGGCGACCGCGTCCACCTGTCCAGTCCACAGGTCGGCCTGAGCACCCACATAGACGATGTCGTCAACCAGATCGTGTACGAAGACCTCTCCGACATCGTGCTCCTGGGCTTCTCCTACGGCGGGATGGTCGTTACCGGGGCACTTGGACACATCGCCGATCGGGTGCGCGAGCTGGTCTATCTCGATGCCTTCGTTCCCGCCGACGGACAGTCGGTCGGTGACCTCGCTGGGAATGCGCCCGTGACGAGATCGCTCGGCGAACCGTGGCTCATCGCGCCGCGACCGCGGGTGATCGACGACCCGGTCGAATCGACCTGGAACGATTTGCGCCGCACGCCGCAACCGGCGCGCACGTTCACCGAAGCCGTACAACTGCACAGGCCGATCGAGGACTATCCCTTCGGACTGACCTATATCAAGGCGCTCGACGATCCTCGTCGTATGGACGGCCCGAACCAATTCTGGGACGTTGCCGAACGAGTCCGCGATCATCCCGCCTGGCGCTACCGCGAAATCGACACCAATCACATGATTCCCCAGAACCGGCCCGCCGAACTCGTTCAGATCCTGCTCGACCTGGCCTGAAGCGGCGGCCGACCCAAACGGCCGCAGCCGGGTAACCGCTCGAAGATTGGACTTCGTTGCGGCTTGCGGAACGACGGAACTAGGCGAGTCAGACGGGTCGAGGTCTACACTCCCCCGGCGGACAATTCAGTCCGACAAGCGATTTCCGGGAGATCAAACGTGAGTTTCGTCAATGTCGATGTTCGTCCGACAGCCGACGGGAACGGGGTCGCCGTAGTGACCTTGAACGACCCGGAAAAGCGCAATGCGCTACGCGACGAGATGGTTCGTGAACTTGCCAGCGCGTTCGACGACTTCGAAAGTGAGGGGTCCGAGGTCGGTGCGGTCGTCATCACCGGTGCGGGCAAAGGGTTCTGCGCGGGCGCCGACGTAGGGCACCTCCTGGCCCACGGCTCGGAGAACATGGCCAGCCGCGAGGCGGGGTTGCGCTTCATCTACGAGGGTTTCCTGCGCATCGCTCGATCGCCCATCCCCACCATCGCAGCGGTCAACGGTGCGGCCGTCGGCGCCGGTACGAACCTCGCGCTGTGCTGCGACGTTCGCCTTGCCGGACGCTCCGCGCGCTTCGATTCGCGGTTCCTTCAGATCGGCCTGCATCCAGGAGGCGGGCATCTCTGGCTGCTCGACAAGATTGTCGGGCCCCAGCGGGCCGCGGCAATGGCACTCTTCGGCGAAATACTCGACGGTGCCGAAGCAGAGCGCGTCGGGTTGGCCTGGCGCTGCGTGCCGGACGACGAACTCATCGACGCTGCCGTGGTCATGGCGGGCCGCGCCGCCGACGCTCCCCGCGAGCTCCGCGCACGGGCGAAGGCGAATCTCGTGAACCCGAGCACCAGGCACACCGAGGCGGTCGACCGGGAACTCGTCGATCAGATGTGGTCGATGGACCAACCGGACTTCCCGGAGCGCATGGCGCGCCTCCGTACGCGCATGAGCACGAAGTAGTCCGTTCATCAGCCATGCTGCTTGCGCGGGCGAGTACCCCTCAACCGTCGCGTGCGAATTATCGTTCTCAGGACGACTTGCCGCACACGGGCTCGGCGTTGCCCCTTCGATGCCCTCGGGACTCGGAAGGGAAGGTCGGCATGGGTAGCCTGCCGACATGCACCAGAGGAGCGACATGAGCGTTGACGTGATCGAGACCGCGACCGAGTTTCCGACCGAGTCGACTGCCCCCGACCTTCCCGCTCGGGCGAAGGCGCTGCAGCCGCTGCTCAACGAGTTTGCCTGGCACGGCGACGAGCACGGTCGCCTCGCCGATGAGGTCGTGGCCGCGCTCCATCGCGACGGCATGTTCAAGATGTGGGAGCCGAAGGAGGTCGGCGGCTTCGAGCTCGACCCGATCGCCTCGCTGGAGGTGCTGGAGAACCTGTCCTACGCCGACGCGTCGACCGGCTGGGTCGTGATGGCCGCGTGCCTGTCGACCGGCACGGGCGCCGCCTACCTCGGTGAGGACGCGGTGGCTGCGATGTGGGCCGACGGCAAGCAGCCGGTCATCGCCGGGCAGGGCACCCGCCCGGGCATGGCGACACCGGTCGATGGCGGCTTCATGCTGACGGGCGAGTGGAACTTCGCGTCGGGCCTGCTGCACGGCACGCACATCCACACCCTCGGGGTCATCTCGACCACCGGCGAGCCGCGGATCTTCGTGGTGCCCGTCGAGCATGCGACCCTGCTTGGAAACTGGGACGTGATGGGCCTGCGCGGCACCGGCAGCGTCGACTACCGGATAGACGACGTGTTCGTGCCCGAGGCGAACACCCACTTCGCTGTGGTCGACACGGCTCGACGCGGCGGCGGGCTGTACAACCTCGGGATCATCGGCTTCGCCGCGATGTGCCATGCGGGATGGGCGCTTGGCGTCGGCCGTCGGCTGCTCGACGAGCTGGCCACGATGGCGCAGGACAAGGCCGGGCGGGCCGGGGCGCAGGTCGACAGCGACTCGTTCCTCGAGCAGTTCGCCAAGGCCGAGGCGTCATACCGTGCCGCCCGCGCGTTCGTTCGCGAGGCGTGGACGGACATGGCCACCACGTGCATCGACCAGAACGACCATGGTTCCGTGCGTCAGCACACGCTCGTGCGCCTCGCGCTCACCAACGTGACGCAGGTGCTGCACGAGATCTCGAACTTCGTCTACCTCAACGGCGGCACCACGGCGCTGCGACGAGGCACGATCCAGCGGCTCTACCGCGACGTGCATGCGGGCACGCAGCACGTCACGTCATCGCCGAAGGTAGTGCAGACGTGCGGCCGCGAGCTCGTGGGCGTAGCCGATGGGCAACGCTGGCAGTTCCTCGACCTAGTGCCTGCCGGCTGAACTGCTCTGCGAGGATAAATAGCCGGGACGGCGAGCCGGACAGTCCGCTCCTGGTCGTAGCCGATTGAAGGAGCCGGGACGCCGAACGCGCGGCTCAGTCGGCCACCATCGCCAGGCCAAGTCCACCGCCAATCGCCGCGCCCTGGACAACTGCGACGATCGGCAGCGGCTGCTCCAACAGCCGAATGCCCGGCTCGTACCGCCGGTCCCCGCCGCTCGCCGACGAGAAATCCACGCCGGCGCAGAAGTGGCGTCCTTCGCTGCACAGCATGATCACACGGCAATCCGTCGAGGTGGCAAGGTGCTCACATGCCGAGGCAATCGACTCAAGCAGTGACGTGTCGAAGAAGTTGTTCGGCGGGCGGTGGATCTCGATCGTTGCGATGTAGTCGGCACCCAATTCGACAGTGACGTCGCCGCTCGACCCAGCGTCGACGGAGCTCACGACACGCCGAATCGGACGTAGTCGGTGCTGTCGGCGAGCGACTCACCGCCCTCAAGCGGCAACGGATCAAAGAAGTTCAAAGCCGCGTTGACATCGCCCTCCCACACCTCCTCCGGTAGGTCGTAGAGCACTTCGATCCCGTTGCCGTCGGGGTCCTGGACGTAGACGCTGTGCGTCATTCCGTGGTCGCCCCGCATGAGGAAATCAACGCCAGCATCTCGCAGGTGCTGGATTCTCGCCAGGAACTCATCACGCGATCCGTAGGCGAGAGCAATGTGGTTGACGCCGACATGGGTCGACAGGATGTCCCAACGTCGGGGATCGTCGGATGGCTCGATGGTCTGCACCAGAGCAATGTGATGGTGATACCCAGGATCTCCTCGGAAGAACCGCATGTCACCGATCCGACTCCCCGGCCCCATCGCGCCGCACTGCTCGAAGCCGAGCGCCTCGGTATAAAAGCGTTGCGACGCTTCGATGTCACGGACGTTGAGGACCAGGTGGCTGAGCCGCGGACCCGGTGTTGGCTGTGGCGACATGTCTGCGTCTCCTTCCCGAGCGCGCCGACGCGGGCCCGAGGTAGCGATCCTGGCACCCGCCGGACGCGGCGAGCAACCAAGCAACATTGCCCGAGCTCGTGGTTGACTGGCGACATGTCCACCGATGGCCCGCCCCGCCCTGTCCTGCTCACCGATGAGTTGCGTGCGCAGCTCAACTCTGTATCGACCGCCACGCTCACCAACCAGTTGCAGCGCAAGGGCATCCGTTCGACGTTCCTCAGTGGCCTCAAGCCGATCAAGCCCGGCCAGCGCATGCTCGGCTACGCACACACGCTCCGTTACGTACCGCTGCGCGAGGATCTCAATCCGACGCTGTCGGGAGGCCAGAACGCGCAGCGTCGTGCGATCGAGTCGATGCAGCCCGACGAGGTGCTCGTGATCGAGGCACGCGGCGTGCCCGATGCCGGCACGTTCGGCGACATCTTTGCGCTGCGCTCACTCCGGCTCGGTGCCACCGGCATCATCACCGACGGTGCAGTCCGTGACACGCCTGCCGTGGCTGAGCTCGGCATCCCGGTGTACCACCGCGCGTCACACGCCGCGACGTTCGGACGCATCCATATGCCCCTCGAACATCAGATCCCGATCGCGTGCGCAGGCGTCACGGTGATGCCGGGCGACATCGTCGTCGGCGACGGCGAAGGCGCCGTGGTCATCCCGCCGTCGCTCGTCGCGGAGCTCGCCGCCGCGTCCGTGATCCAGGAAGCCGAAGAAGCGTGGGCACTCGAACGTGTCGACGCCGGCGAGTCCACGGTCGGGGTGTTTCCGATCTCCAAGGAACGTCGTCCGGAATTCGACACGTGGTTCGCGACACGCTCAGGGGGCGCGTCGTGAGCACCACCCGACGGTCCATCTCGATCGAGGGACTCAGCCACCAGACCGGCATACCGTGCGGGAGCCGCATCGGACCACTCCTCACAACGAGCGTAATCATGCCCTTCGAATCCGGCACACGCGATGTTCCCGACACCGTTGAGGCGCAGGTCGCGAACGTCTTCATGCACGCCGAAGCGATACTTGGAGCGGCCGGTGGCGGGTGGAAGGACGTGGCCAAGATGAATTTCTGGGTCACCGTCGGTTCGCATCGGGACCTCATCGAGCGACGCTGGCTGGAGGTCTTCCCGGACCCCGCGTCGCGCCCAGCGAGGCACACACAAGTACTGCCGGGACCGGGCAAGGCCGAGGTCTTCGGCGACCTGCTCGCGTACATCCTCGACTGAGAGGGCTCAGGCCCAGTCGACGCGAAGATTGCGTCCATGTCCGGTCTCTTCGTGCCCTTCTCCAGTATCGATGCCGACGTTCCTCCAGAGGGCAGCGTCCGAATTGGCGACCACGACATCAACGGGTTCCGACTCGTTGGGAACCCCGACTTCGCGGCCACGATGCACCGATTGGATGCGGGCCTCGCGCTCCAGCAGCGATGGGATGACCTCGTTGAGGAATTCGACGACGCCGAGTCGGCGACCGTGCCGTTCACGGCGTTCCCTGGGCTCGCGAAGACCAGCGGCCCGCAGGTCGATCGGATTACGCTGATTCCGGTGCCGAGCGCCGCGCATGGGTTCGCGCTCGTGCCTGGCATCACCGGCATGGTGAGCGTCGAGAGGATCTCCGCCAAACGGTCGTACTCGACTTGGCACCCGTCGTTGGTGAGATCACCGGTCGCCAACACGAGATCGGGCAACGGCCGAAGGGCGTTGATGTGCTCGACGACTCGGCGAAGTGTGCTTGCGGTATCGACACGCCCACCGATGAGAACTCCCGGCGCGGTCACGTGACAGTCGGTGATTTGGGCCACGATCATCACAAAATCCGACCTACTCAAGCGAGCGTCAGCCCAAGTTCCTCGGCGGCCTTCGATTGCGCGTGGTCGCGCCCAACGAACATCGTTTCGTCTGTCTCGTCGGTGATTGATGGAAGCACAATGAGCGCAGTGGCAACGTGAATCGCGTCGAGCGCTCGAAGCCCGTGATTGCGGACGATGTCCAAAGCAATTTTGTGCACCTCCGCTTCGTCGGCGGAAACCATGGTGATGAGGCCCTGGTCAAAGTCTTCGTCGAGCCGGTCGAGGGCACCCTGGATCGATGCAATCCGATGCCCTCGTGCGGCGCGTACAAGAGCTCCCGAAACTTCGATTCGGGTAAGTGTTGCGGTGACAATTGCGATATCCGGGTCTTCGATTACTGCCGACGCTCCCGGTTGGCCCGGCTCGTCCGGGAGGTAATGCCGAACGACAATGGACGAGTCGACATAGGCGACCTTCAACGGGTACCGCCACGTTGTTCGTCGAGCAGTTCGTCGGCGGTCGCGAGTACCCCTCGAAGGGTCTCACGCACCTGCTCGATGGATGGCGCATTGAGTCGCCCACGACCGGTCGTGACGAGAATGCCTTCGGCTTTCGCGCGAAGACGAATCATTTCTTTCGCGGTGAGTGCGCTACCTGGGATCTGTTCGAGGGTTTCCGTGGCAAGCGCATTAATACTGCGCCCCTCGGCACGGGCGCGGTTGGACAGTCGTTCGTGAAGCTCGTCAGGGACTCGGAGGAGAAGCTGCTTCATAGGCGCACGATATCATCATTTGTTCCACATTGATAGCAGCCTCACGCGCGGCCGAGGTTGGTGCGTACTTCGCGAAACGGCACGTCCACGTCGACCGCGGGCTCACGTGGCAGGCCAAGCGTCCGCTCCCCGATAATGTTGCGCTGGATCTGGTCCGTCCCTCCTGCGATCGACTGCCCCGGCGTGGACACGAGGATCTCGGCGATGGTCCCGTCGAAGCCGGCGAGCGGCCCGGCGAGCATTCCGTGCGCGCCTGCGAGGTGCGTATGCAAGGCGTTCGACCGGCGCGCGATTTCGCTACCGACCAGCTTTCCGATCGACCCCTCCACGCCTACCGGTTTTCCTGCGAGGCGGGCATCACGTGCACGTTGCGACGTCCATCGCGCCGTCGTCGCGAGCGCGTACACGTCGGTCAGCGCCTGTCGGGTCACGGCGTCGCCCCCCTTGCCCACACGCACGGCGTGCGGGATCGCCAGGTCGGATCGGCCGGCCCGCTGCGGATACCACCTGTAGGTGGCGAAGTAGTCGTCCGCCTCCAACGTCGCCTCTTGGTGACAGCGGCCGCTGCGGTCCCGCTCGGCGGTCGCCATCGAGCGAGTGCTCGGCAGGGAGCGTTCGGCCGCCAGCGTCGTGGACGCGGCCCGCCACCCTTCCCCGACGCCGCCAACCACATTCGCGACCGGGACTCGGGCCTCGTTGAGGAACACCTCGTTGAACGACGCGTAACCGTTCATCTGCATCAGCGGTCGAACCTCGACACCCGGCTGCTGCATGTCCAGCACGAAGAACGTGATGCCGCGATGCTTCGGCAGATCGAAGTTCGTGCGGGCGAGAAGCATGCCGTGGCTCGCCTTGTGTGCGCTGGTGTTCCAGACCTTCTGGCCCGTGATCACCCACTCGTCGCCGTCAAGTTCCGCACGCGTCGTCAGCCCGGCAAGATCGGACCCGCTGCCCGGCTCGCTGAACAGCTGGCACCAGCGATGCTCACCGGTCTGCGCCTGGCGGAGGAATCGGGACTTCACGTCGTCGCTTCCGTGCACGAGCATCGTCGCACCAGCGAGCACGACCCCCTGACCGGGGCACGAGCCCACGGCACCGACGCGCGCGAACTCAGCGTCGACGACCGCTGCCTCGGACGGGCTCAACCCCCGGCCCCACCAGTCGACGGGCCAGGTCGGGCAACCCCACCCGGCATCGGCGAGCATCAG
This sequence comes from Acidimicrobiia bacterium, assembly GCA_043720395.1. Lineage (GTDB taxonomy): Bacteria > Actinomycetota > Acidimicrobiia > Acidimicrobiales > JANYDT01 > JANOYY01. The sequence continues at coordinate 31,251 of JAYSSR010000066.1, read as the reverse complement.
ACGCCACGCGAGGAGGGGCCGCTCGCCGTCCCAGTTGGCATGCAACCAGTCGGCGACCTCGGCGGTCAAGGCAGCGTCGGAGGACATGGTCACGACGTCACGGTCGACGGGACGGAAAGGTCACGGCCACAGCGCTGCGGACGCCAGCCGGGCACCGGCGGCAAGCGTCTCCAACTTGGCCCACGCAATGTCCGAGTGAATCCGTCCGCCAAGTCCGCAGTCGGTCGACGCGATCACGTTCTCCCGGCCGACTACCTCGGCGAAACGGCTGATCCGCTGGGCCACGAGTTCGGGGTGTTCAACAACGTTGGTCGCATGGCTCACAACGCCCGGCAGGATCACCTTGCCGTCGGGGAGCAACACGTCGCGCCACACCGTCCACTCGTGCTCGTGACGAGCGTTTGCGGCTTCGAAGGAGTATCCACCCGCATTGATCGCGAGCATGACCTGGATGATGTCGCGCATCTGGATGTCGGTCGTGTGGGGACCATGCCAGCTTCCCCAGCACAGATGGAATCGGACCCGATCAGCGGGAAGACCACGCAGCGCATGATTGAGCGCTTCGACCCTCCTCATCGTGAACCGCTGATAGTCGGCGACGCTCGGTTCGGGGTTGATCTGGTCCCAGTTCTCGGCGATGGAGGGATCGTCGATCTGGAGGATGAGTCCCGCGTCGACGATCGCCTTGTACTCCTCGTGCATCGCGTCGGCGCACGCCCACACGAACTCTTCCTCCGTGGCGTAGTGCTCGTTTGCGACCCTCGCCGCGCTGGCCGGCCCGATCGAGGTCATGAAGCCCTCGGTCTCACCTGCCGCTTTCAACGCTGTTGAGAAGTTGGCGATGTCAGCCGCAATCGCGTCGTGACCGATGTAGCTGACCGGACCGACGCAACGGGGCCACTGTGCACCGCCTCCGCCGGCCGACACCCCCGATGTCGGGTCTGCGTACGCGGCCGCGAACCGGACTCGATCGCGTCGATCGGCGAAGCTCGTGAGCTGGACGTTGCCGGGCTCGGACCGCACAACGGGCATGTCGAACAGCTTCGGGCCGTTGGCGTCGAGACCGCCGAGACGGCTGAACGAGTAGCTCCACCAGGCCCCGTAGTTGACCTTCTGCCCCATTGCCTTGCCGTACTCGCCGTCGCCGGGGACGCTGATGCCCGCAGCCTTCTGTCGCGCCACCACATCGGCGACTGCTCCGGTCAAGGCGACCTGGAAGCCCGCCTCGTCGTCGTTCTCGCCCGCCGCCCGGGCACGGTTCAGCTCCATCAGCGCATCGGTGCGCGGCAGACTCCCGCCGTGGCTCGTTTCGATGGCCCCAACGCTTCGGCGCAACGTGATTCTCCTTGTGCTCATGTCTTTGCGGCTGAGAAAGCCGACACTACTCAGCTACCTTCAATGCACACACTCGGTGCCGTACTCGGCGGCGCAAACGAAGGAGCAATCGTGGGAGCACGTACGGGTCAGCAGTTCCTCGACGGGTTGCGGGCGCGGCCACGGTGGGTTTCGATCGACGGGCGGATGATCGCCGACGTCACGACGGACCCATCGACGCGCGGTGCCGCTACGACGCTGGCGGGCGTCTTCGACCGCCAACACGAGTACGCCGACGAATGCCTTATCCCCGACGACGCCACTGGCGAGCCGATCAGCATCAGCCACATGCACCCGCGCTCCGTCGATGACCTGTGGCGACGCGTGCGAGGACTCACCCGTATCTCCGAAGCGACGGTCGGGCTCATGGGCCGAACGCCCGACTACATGAACGTCAAGTTCGCAAGCTTCGCGGCACGCCCCGAAGGCTGGGCGGGCGACGACCGCACGAACGAACACGGCGCACAGAACCTGCTCGACTTCCAACGTCGACTCCGTCAAGGCGACATCTCGCTGACCCACACGATCATCCAGCCGAACATTGATAAGCGCACAGACAATGTGATTCTTGGGAACAAGGTGACGCTGCACAAGGTCGCCGAGACTCCCACCGGCATTGTCGTGCGCGGTGCCCGCATCCTCGCGACGCTCGCCCCGTTCGCCGACGAGATCGCGGTGTACCCGGCGCTACCGATCCCGTCGGGTGCCGAGGACTACGCGTTGTCATTCTCGGTGCCGATGGATATCCCCGGTCTCAAGTTCCTGTGCCGGGACGCCGCGTCGATCGATACCAATCCGTTCGACCGTCCACTGTCGAGCCGCTTCGATGAGCAGGACGCGTTCGTCATTTTCGACGACGTCGAGATCCCGCGCGAACTCTTCTTCCTGGACGGCGGCCCGGGTTCGATCCCGATCTACAACGGGTCGGCCCGGACCGGACTGATCGACAATATGACGACTCAGACAACAATACGCGCGCTTACGAAACTCGAATTCGCTTACGGCCTCGCGACTCGCCTCGCCGAGATGGTCGGTGACTACTCGCCCGCGACCACCGAGATGCTCGGCGAGATACTCAGCTACGTCGAGGTCACCCGCAACGCGATCTTCGCGTCGACGGAGCAGGGCTACGATGTCGGCAACGGGATCTACTTTCCGGGCGGTCGAGCGCTCACGCCGATGCGTTCGTTGCTCGCCATCTGGTTCCCGCGCGTCAACGAGATCATCACGATGATCGGCAGCCACAACCTCCTTGCGACGCCGAGCCTTGCGCTGCTGACTGACCCCGACACGGCACCGCTGATCGAGGAGTTCATGCACGGTGCCGATGGTGCAACGTCGGTCGAGCGCGCCGCGTTGTTCCGTCTCGCGTGGGAGTTCGTCGGCTCGCAGCTCGGTGGACGCAATGCATTGTACGAGCGCTTCTACCTCACGTCGGCCGGTCGCAACCGCATGACGGCGCACCTCGTCAACGCCGACCGCACCCGCCCGTACGCGCTCGTCGACCACATCCTCGCCGCGGGGCGCGAGGCCGTTGACCGGTAGGGCCCGAGTGCGAATACTCGCCCCCAGCACGAGACCGCGCAAACGCCGCCCGACCCGGCCCGAGGCCGCGTGCGAATACTCGCCCCCAGCACGAGAACACGCACACGACACGCACACGCACACGCACACGCACACGCGGCACGCCGCCACGTGCGGCCGGCGTTAGGCGGCAGCAGGCATCATGAGCAGGCGGAGCGACGCCACGATGGGAGCGAAGGAGCGTTGATCTACGAGGTGCTCGTCGCGTGCCTCCACGAAGCGCCAACCGACCAGCGTCAACAACCGTCGACGCTCTGCGTCACGGTCCTGCTTCGGACGGGCACCGTGCGTGTAGAACGGACTGACTTCCAATGCGAGCTGTGACGTGACCCAGGCGAAGTCGACCTCGACGTCCTCGTCATTTCCGACGGAAACGGGATGGTTCGGGACCCAACCGCCAAGTCCTGCGTCGTCGAGCCAGCCGCGCACAATTTGTTCTTGTCCGCTTCGGAATCCGACGGTGCCGTCCGACCTATCGTCGAGCAACTTGTTGAGAGGCTTCGTGTCCCCGATGCTTGGCGACATACGGTCGAGTTCGGAGCGCACCGATGCGACGCTCATCGTCCGCTCGGCGAGACCGTGATCGAGGCACCGCTCCAGGGTCGACACTCTGACGTCTTGCCCCAACAGCACAAGTGTGGCTGACGGGGTGGAGATGCGCGTCGTCATCCATGGCCGACTGCGGCCCTGCGAGCGAAGGCGAAGGGCTCGAATTCCGTCGATGCGAATCGTCCGTGATCGACTGACTAGCAGCACAACGTCTGCCGAGGCTGCCAGCAGTGCACGAGGCACCGGCATGTCGTGGACGATGGCCGCTGACGGTCCCGCCACAACCGAGCCGCGCACGACCAGTGACGCGGCAAGGATTCGCTGTGCCGGTGTGAGCGCGACGGCAGCGAGTCGAAACACGCCCGGGAACACCGGTACCAGTGCACCGGCGATGCGACGACGGTAGAGCGCGTCGTAGTCCACCCCCACCGCCATTGCCTGACGGGACGTTACGAGGCCGAGCTGCGGCTCGGCAATCTTGCGCAGGAGCGCGTCGAGTTCAAAGGTGGAACGGGGCTGCGCCATGGCAGTACCTCCCTGGTCAACATGGTGACGGACGGGGGGAAGGGCGAACTCAGTCTGCCGGCGCCGATCAGTCCGCGTGCGAATTCTCGGCCTCAGCACGAGACGCTGCGCGCGGCTCTCGCCCTCCGCCGACGGCCCGCGTGCGAATTCTCGCGGTCAGCACGACAACATTCACAGGCCACCGACCCAGCGCGCGCCCGTGTGAAAATTCTCGCTTCCAGCACGAGACGGCGCGAACACCCGGCAGGCGGGCCAGCGTTCGCAGGAGCGGAACGGGCGGGTGGCGAGCGTCACTACCGCGCCGTAGCGTCAAGGCCTCCGCACGCGCTCACCCCTGCAACACGAAAGCGACGCCTCATGAAGAAGAGCACCGACCGCATCATCACCACCCACGTCGGCAGCCTCGCCCGGCCGCACGAGCTGCTCGACATCATGAAGGAGAAGGAGAACGACCGGCCGTATGACAAGGACGCCTACGCGGCGGCCGTGACCGCCGCCGTAGCCGACCGGGTCGCCAAGCAAGTCGAGAACGGAATCGACGTCGTGACCGACGGGGAGATGAGCAAGGTCAGCTTCCTCGGCTACGTGAAGGACCGGCTCGGCGGGTACGACCTCGACATGGGCCCGTCGACGATGGCACCGAGCTGGCAGGCGGAATACAACCAATTCCCGGAATATTACGAGGGCTATTTCAACAAATACAAGTCGACGGTTGCGCCGCTGCGCCGAATCATCTGCAAGGGGCCGATCAGCTATATCGGACAGGACCTGCTGCAGATCGATATCGACAATTTGAAGGCGGCCTGCGTCGGAAAGGACGTGTCCGACATCTTCATGCCGTCGACCGGGCCGAGCGGGTTCGGACGCAACGAGTACTACGAGACGTATGAGGAGTACCTCTTCGCGACCGCCGAGGCGATGCGCGTCGAGTACCTCGCAATCGTGGACGCTGGATTCATCCTGCAGGTCGACGACCCGTATCTCATCGACATGCTGTGCGATCCGGCGATGAGCCTGGAAGACCGTCACAAGGACGCCCAGATGCACGTGGAGGCGCTTAACACGGCGATTCGCGGCATCCCCGAGGACAAGATCCGTCACCACACCTGCTACGGCCTGAACCATGGTCCCCGCATGACCGACATCCCCCTGAAGGACGCTCTCAAGTACACGTTCACGATCAACGCAGGCGCTTACTCCTTCGAGGTGTTCAACCCACGCCATATGCACGAGTGGCGCCACACGGCAGAGGTCGGCGTGCCCGAGGGCAAGATCCTGATCCCCGGCCTGCTCGGCCATTCGAACAACTTCGTCGAGCACCCCGAGCTCATCGCCGAGCACATCATCAATTACGCCGGGATTGTCGGACGCGAGAACGTCATTGCGGGTGCCGACTGCGGCTTCTCCTCGCGGGCAAGTTACGCCCCCGAGGTGCACCCGACGGTGGTGTGGCCGAAGTTCAAGGCACTCGCCGAAGGTGCGCGAATCGCGTCCGAAAAGCTTTGGGCCTGAGCGCCAGATACATTCCGCCGGTACATTCACAGCCGATTCCGTAACAACGAACCAGGGGGACAGCAATGACCACGACCTACGGACCCGAAGCATTTCCCAGTGCGGATGAGGTCAATGGCTTCTGGGCCTTCGACAAGATGCATGCGCCACGACCGGTCACGCCGCTGTCGAGCGAACTGATCATCCCGGGCCTCAGCACCGGGTTTACCGACGCTCAGGCGGAGTACGACTCACCGCTCGTCGTCGACCACAAGATCGTGAACTTTTACTACTACGCGCAGTTCGCGCCCCATGGTGACGCGGCCGTCGTGGCTGATCGCCTAAGCCGCTACGACACGACGCTCTGGGCCAAGGTCCCCGCTGTTGGACCGCGCTGGGAGACGGAGTGGAAGCCGGCGCTCATCGAGCATGTCGAACGCAACAAGACCGCTGACTGGACGCTGCTTTCCGATGAGGAACTCCTGGTGCAGCTCCAGTGGTTCATGGACCACATGGGTCACCAATGGTATGTACACGGACATATCAACTTCGCGTTGTTGGCCGCAGCGAGCTTCTGTGACTTCTACGACGCAGAGATGATGCCAACTGATACGACCGAGTCGTATCAATGCCTGCAGGGCTACCGCACTCGTTCGGTGGATGCAACGCAGGGCCTGTGGAACCTCAGCCGCGCAATCCGATCCGACGCTGCCCTTCATGCGATGTTCGACGCGACCGCAACGTCGGAACTGGCCGCCGCGTTAGCGACGACCGACGCCGGTCGGGCCTTCCTCGCGAAGCTCGACGGGTTCCTGTTCGAGTTCGGATGGCGTTCCGATGCGGTCTACGACATGGCCGACATCACGTGGCGCGAGGACCCGTCGGTACCCCTCGCGGCGCTGAAGGGCTACGTCGACCTGGCGGATACTGACGACCCGGAGACGCACTTCACCAACAGCGTCGCCAAGCGCGAGAAGCTGATGGCTGCGGTCCGAGAAGCGGTTGCCGGCGACGCCGAAAAGACAGCGCTCCTCGAGAAGTACTACGGCGCGGCGAGCTACAACCTGCCACTCACGGAAGACCACGCCTTCTGGATCGATCAGAGCGGAATCGCCGTGTTCCGCCGCTTCGTAATTGAGGTCGGCAAGCGTCTCGCCGCCAAGGGTTCGATCGCGGAGGCCGAGGACGTGCACTACCTCTACGTTGCGGAGCTTCGCGATGCCGTGCGAACCGGCACCGACTACAAGGCCGTCACCGCAGCACGACGCGCCGACATGGTCGAGTGGGCCAAGGTCACCCCGCCGCCCGTGCTCGGCACGCCTCCCGAGGCGGCAGCTGACCCGTTCATGGACGCGCTCACCGTCCGCCTGCTCGGCATCGTCCCACCCGAGGAGAACCCGGATCCGATGCTGATCAAGGGCGTCGCTGGGTCGGGTGGTGTGATCACTGGCAAGGCGCGCGTCATGCGGTCGCTCGCCGAGGCCAGCGAGATCGACGAGGGCGACATCATCGTGTGTGAGATGACGCTGCCACCGTGGGTGCCGTTGTTCTCCATCGCTGGCGCGTTCGTGACCGACACGGGAGGCGTGCTGAGCCACTGCGCAATCGTTGCCCGTGAGTTCGGATTGCCTGCCGTGGTCGGCACGATGTTCGGCACGTCGGCCATTCAGGACGGCCAGACGATCACGGTCGACGGTAACGCAGGGACCGTCAGGATTCACGCGGCCTGACCGCCGCCACCAACGCATGTGTAACGCCGCTGACGTGCTCCGCCGGGCCGGCGCCGCAGCGGCTGAGACGGATGCGCCGACGATGCCATCGGGTGCCTTCGACTCCGCAACATCAGTGTTGCACGCGTCCGCCGAAACTGCCGATCTCTCGGACGCCACGCAGTCCGCTCCTCGGCCGCCGCGTCGAGCACCGCGACGAGCCACGGCCGACGAACGGCTCATCCTCCTCGGCACGGCAGGGGGCTCGAACCCGAAGTCCACCCGGAGCGGCTTTTCCAACGCCGTGGTCGTCGGTGATGCGGCGTACATCATCGACTGCGGCGAGGGCGTCCATCACCAGGCATGGCGATCCGGCATTGCCATGCACATTCTGCGGCGGCCACCCGGCGGTTCGACGGTGCGCGCGATCTTCCTCACGCATCTTCACTCCGATCACGTGATCGATTACCCGAACCTGTTGTTCGGGTTCTGGCCGACCCACGAAGTCAACGTCTACGGGCCCGGTGAGGCTGGGCTGCCGATCACCGCCTACCCGCCCGAGCGCGTCGTCGACCCGCTCTACCCCGAACAGCCGACACCGGGGGTCACAGCCATGACGGACCACCTGTTCCGGGCGTTCGCCTACAACCTCAACGTCCGCATCGCCGACGAGGCCCGACCGGACATCACCAAGACCGTACGTACGCATGAGATCGGCGTGACGCGACCCGAGTACACGCCGACGATCGACGTTGGACGTTTGGCGAGCGGCGCGACTCCAGCGAGCGCCGCGCCCGATATGGAACCGTTCGTGGTCCGACCGACCGACGAGTACGGCGTCACGGTGTCGGCCATCCTCGTCCAGCACGCGCCAGTGTTTCCTGCGCTCGGCTATCGGTTCGATACCCCCAATGGGTCCGTCGCGTTCTCCGGCGATACCGGTCCGTGCGACAACGTCGTGCGTCTCGCTCGCGGCGCGGACGTGCTCGTGCACGAGGTCATCGACGTCGAGTTCGTCGCGGGCAAGGTCGCCAAGATGCCGAACCGAGATGCAATCATCAGTCACCTTTCGTCGTCGCACACGTCACCCGAGAACGCTGCTCGGATCGCTCAGCGTGCCGGCGTGAAGACGCTTGTGCTCTCGCATCTCGTGCCGGGCGACGACGACATCCACGAGGACGAGTGGGAGGCCCGGGCGCGCCCGTTCTTCGACGGCGAGATCGTGTGCGGCGTCGATCTTGACCAGTACGCGCTGAGTCCGACGTGACCCCAAGTAACCCGACGTGATTCGTATGCCCACATAGGAGACGCCATGAGCGACGGCATCTTCGTCAACGAGCATCACAACACCCAATTCACGATGAACGCGGCACCGAATCTCACGGCCGCAGCGATGATCCCGCAGACGTCGTGTCGGATCGGGGTGTACGGCACGCCGCCGAACTTCGGATACCCAACCGCCTGGCGGAGGAGTACGCGATGCTCGATGTCATGTCGGGGGCCGCCTCGAAATCGCCTTCCCACTCGGCACCGGCATGAGCTACTCGGTCGTGTTCATCCCGACCAAAAGCAGCTCGAAGTGTTCCAGCTCTATCGCGACCGGATGGCCCATCACGGGCATGAGGCGACGCGCAAGAAGCTCACGATCGGCGACATGCCCCACTGGAAGGTCGTGAAGATCTGCGCCTGCGCCCACCGCTCATCCGCGACGTTGGGACGAATCACCTCGCTCAGCGACGCGATGTGCCCCAACGTCCGAACCGGTCCGCGTACGCAGCGTCGAACGAAGCACCCGATGCCTGAGGTGGAGAACCGAACGTGGGGATTGATACGACGTCGAAAATGTCGTACCCCCTCGGCATGCTGTCCCGATGGACACCGAACTCCTTCGTATCGCCGCACTCCACGGCGGCGTCATCCTCAGGTCCGCCGCGGTTGAGCGGGGCTACTCGATGGCAGCAATCGACCGTCGAGTCGACGGCGGGTTGCTCGTGCCGATCTTTCCCGGCGCAGGCGCATACTGCCTCGCCTCGACGCCGGTCGAGCGTCGTCATCGGATCATCGCTGCGACGCTGCTCACCCCAGGCGCGGCCGCTGACGCGAACGACGCGGCCGTGCTCTTAGGGCTGCTTCCTCCGGCACGCTCGCAGCGCGAGTTGTGGCTCGATCGGACGGAGCCGGTTCGAATCGTTCTGTCCCACGAGACGCGCGTTCGGACGCAAGGCATCCATGTCCGCCGCCAGCTTCATCGGACTGATTCCGACATTGTTCACCGATTCGGGATCGACATTGTGAGTCCGCCGCGACTGGTTCTCGACATGGCGGGCCGGTGGCCGATTCCTCGGGTTGAAGACATCCTTGACGCGGCCCTCGGGTCACGGGCAATGTCGATCGACGAGGTCATCCGTCGTCACCTGCAGCTCGGTCGACGCGGGCGGCGGGGCGTGGGCGTCGTAGACGTGTTGCTCGACGCCCGAGTCGACGGGCAGCACCGCTCCGCGAACGCGCTCGAACGCAAGATTCTTGGCGTAATCGCTGCAGCTGGTTTCCCGGAACCGATCCGTCAGTACAAGGTCGTGCTCCCGAACGGCGAAGTCCGGTATATCGACCTCGCCTATCCGGAACTGTGGGTGGGCGTCGAGACCGACGGCTACCGCTGGCACGCTGCGCGAACCCCATGGGCCGCCGACCAGATGAGAAACAACGAACTCGTCGCGCTCGGCTGGCGACTCTTCCGCGCGACTGCGGAGGTCGAACGCGACCCGGCCGACTTCCTGCGACAACTCGGCACCGCTCTTTGCATCGCAGCATGACTTGGCTCGGATCGGCTCGGCTCGGCTCGGCTTGTCCCGCGACGCCAGCGACGTTGGGACGAATCACCTCGATCAGCGGGGCAATGTGTCCCAACATCCGACCGTGATCAGGAGCCAACGCGACGTTGGGACGAATCACCTCGCTCACCGGGGCAATGTGTCCCAACGTCGCAAGGCTGTGACGCTCAGTCCTTGGATGACACGGCCTAGCCTGCCTCGGGTGAATTCCGCCGACGCCACCGAAGCACTCGACGCGGCGAGGCCCGATAGGGCCGACGCCTCCATCCGCTTCCGGGTGTTTGCCGCCATGGCGATGGCGGCAAGCGCAATGTCGATCGACTCGATCCTTCCTGCCTTCACCAAGATCCGCTCGGAGCTCGGCCTTGCTGCCGATTCATCCGCGACCGCCGGACTGATCACCGCGTTCTTTCTCGGCCTCGCGCTCGGACAAATCCCGATCGGCATCGGCGCCGATCGTTTCGGACGCCGCCCTGTCCTGTTCCTGAGTTCCGCCATCTACCTCCTCGGCATCGCGGGCATGGCAGCGTCGACGTCACTCAACACAATGATGGTGGCTCGCTTCGTGTGGGGCCTCGGCGCGGCGGGACTACGAACCGCGGCCATGGCCATGGTGCGCGACCGATTCGTCGGCGCGCGTATGGCTCGCGAGATGGCGTTCGTCATGGCGGTCTTCCTGATAGTGCCGGTCTTCGCCCCGGCGCTCGGTGCCGCAGTGCTGCACTTCTTCGTGTGGCGCGTCGTCTTGCTCTTCTCCGCCGCGTTCGGGGTGGTCATCGCCGGGCTCACCCTGCTGATGCCCGAGACGCTGGCCATCGAATCCCGCCAGCCGTTCCATGTTTCGCAGCTCGCCGTCGCTACCCGAGCAATCGTCCGCAACCGTGCGTCGTTTCGCTATACCCTGCTACTCACCGCACTGTTCGGCGTGTTCTCGTCGTACCTCGCGAGTTCCGAACGCATCGTGGAGGACGTCTTCAACCGCAAGGCACAGTTCCCGATTCTGTTCGGCGGCGTCGGCGTCGTGATGGGAATTCTCTCGATCCTCGTGGGGCGCAACGTCGAGCGAATCGGACTCGTGCGCGTCATCCGGAGATCGATCGCGGGCTACCTCGCGATGACGGTCATTGTCGCAATTATCGTGATCGTGAACGATGGCATTCCTCCGTTCTGGCCGTACTGGATCACCCTCACCGCGCTGCTGGGGCTCCACAACATCGTGTTCCCGAACGTCAACTCGGCGACGATGATCCCCCTCGGCGCAGTCGCGGGCACGGCGTCGGCGGTCGTCGGCACGCTGTCCACCGCAGTAGGCGCAATCGTAGGCACGCTTATCGATCACGCCTACGACGGCACGGTACGTCCGCTGGCAATCGCCTTCGTCGTGTCCGGCGTGATCGCCGTAGTCCTCGCACACCCGATCCGCAAACTCTGACGCTCCCCAGCCGGATGTTTGGTCAGTCCACCCCGCCCGGCGGGCAATTTCGACCAAACATCGCACGACTCAGCCCGCCGGGACCTCGGCCACGAACTCCGCAGCAGCATCAACCACCGCGGCCTGATGGACCTGCAGCCCTTGGTACGGAAGGTTCGCGAGCGTCAAATAGGGATCAGCGATCCCCGACGGGATGCCGGTCAACTGCTCAAAAACCGCGAGCCCGCAGAAGGGGACATGAAACGTCGAGTAGCCACCCTCATGGAGGGCCACCAATCGGCCACCGGCGTGACGTTCGGCCACGCCGACCATCGCCGCCGCCATCGTGGCAAACGTGCCGGAGTGCGCCATCATGTGCGCCATTGCGTCGAATCCGCCCGCATCGAAGCCACTTGCGACCAACACAAGTGATGGCGCAAACCGGTCCAATGCAGGCACGATCACGCGCTCGAAGGTCGCCTCAAACGCGCCATGACCCGACCCAGGTGGCAGCGGAATGTTGATGTTCGCCCCGAAGCCGGCGCCGACGCCACGTTCGGACAGCGCGCCCGTGTCGGTCGGGAAGCGCCCGTCTTGGTGCACGGAGATTGTGAGCACGTCAGGGTCGTCGTAGAACGCCTGCTGGGTCCCGTTGCCATGGTGAACGTCCCAGTCCACGATCGCGATCCGTTCGACGCCGTGGACGCTGCGCGCGTGGAGCGCCGCAAGCACGGCATTCGAGAAGATGCAGAAGCCGAGTCCCCGGTCTCGCTCGGCGTGATGACCGCCCGGACGAACCAGTGCGTACGCATTGTCGACTTCGCCGCGCAGCACCGCGTCCGTCGCCTCAATCGCCCCACCGGCCCCGAGCAGAGCAATCTCGTACGTACCCGCTCCGACGTACGCAGAACGCCCCACCTCCCCGAAGCCGAGCGCGGAAACCTCCGCGACGCGATCGACGTAAGCGCGCGTATGAAATTGAGTGAGCTCCTCGATCGACGCCTCGCGTGGGCGCAGCCGAACGAGATGATCCACGTAGCCCGTTGCCTCCAAGAGCCCAAGCAATCGGCGCTTCGTGTCGGGATGGTCAGCTGGCTCCGCGACTTGCAGCACCAGTCCGTCCGGCCGACGTCCGCCGGCGCTCGGGCCCGGGTCGTGCCAGAAGTAGCGCTCGTGTGCGATGAGACCGGTGCGGCGCATGGTTGGCTACGGTAGCGGTCGTGGCAAAGGCACTGCTGTTCGACGTTGGTGACGTGTTGATGGAGCACAACTGGCGGCTCCTTGAGCTGCTCGGTGCACACCAGGGGCGCCTCCTCGGCGGGCGCGGTCCGTTCGACCCGGACTCCGACCCGGCGTGGCAGCGTCATGTTGCTGGCGAGATCACGAACGATGGGTACTGGGACGAGATCTCGCAGGGCATCGGTTTCGACGACCGCATCGCTCTCTGGCGCGAGATGTCGAACGTGCTCGATGGCGCGGTCTTCGCGCCGGACGCCATGGCGCTCGTGCATGAGGCCCGTGCAGCGGGGATTCGGGTTGGCGTTCTGAGCAACGATCTCGTCCGGTCGTCAGGTCGCCCCTGGGTCGACAGTCGCCCCGAATTCGGCCATTTCGATGTTCTCGTCGACGCCACCGAATTCGGTGAGCGCAAACCGGCCCCCGGTTCGTACCTGGAAGCGGCGCGACAGCTCGGCCACGCTCCGGAAGACATCGTGTTCCTCGATGACATGCAGTACTGCATCGAAGGTGCACACGCTGTCGGCATGATCGGACTCCTGGTCGACCCTCTGCGCCGATCGATCGCTTTCGACGAGGCCCGTCGACTCGTCGGCCTCGCAGCGGCTACGACGTCGACTTCGGCAGCGGGCTGATGATGGGGACGTTCCGCATTGCCGCCGTTCAGGCTGCGCCCGTGTTCCTCGATGCGGCCGCGTCCACAGACAAAGCATGCGCGCTTATCAAGCAGGCCGCCGCTGGCGGTGCGTCGCTCGTAGCGTTCAGCGAAACATGGCTGCCCGGCTATCCGCGTTGGGTGAATGCGGCAATCAGTGCGGGCGACAAGCGACGACTGACCGGCAAGTACCTCGCCGAGTCGATCACGGTGCCCGGTCCCGAGATCGACGCCATCTGCGCAACCGCACGTGAGATGGATGTCGACGTGGTCATGGGCGTCGCAGAACTCGACCCGATAAGCAAAGGCAGCACATACTGCACGTTGGTGTTCATCGGATCCGACGGTGAGATCCTCGGACGCCACCGCAAGCTCAAGCCGACCTCGGGCGAGCGCACCGCTTGGGCCGATGGCGACGCGGTCGGGCTGCGGGTGCATCAGCGTCCATATGCCGCAATCTCCGGGCTGAACTGCTGGGAGCACAACATGGTGCTGCCGGGCTACGTGCTCATGGCCGAGGGCACGCAGGTGCACGTGGCGGCCTTCCCCGGCTACGAGTCGAGCATGCCCGGCACTCGCCAGCTCCTCTTGTCACGGGCCTTCGCATCTCAGGGTGCCTGTTATGTGGTGCTCGTCGGCGGACTGCTTCGGCCCGAGGACGCTGCCGATCCCGAAGTGCGACAGGCAATCGAAACGCTGCCCTCCTTCACCGGCGACAGCTACATCATCGACCCGAACGGCGAGGTGATCGCCGGACCCGCCGTCGGCGAGGAAATCCTGTACGCCGACGCTGACCTCGACGCGGTGCGTCGGGCGAAGGCGATGACCGACATCGGCGGCCACTATTCCCGGCCCGATTTGTTGCGAGTGGTGGTCAACCGCTCCCCCGCTGTCCGAGTGGCCGAGGAGGCGTGAACCGCTTCTGCCAATTATTCGGAGTGCAACGTCCGTTGCAGTTGGCCGCGATGGCGCGCGTCACGACACCCGCTCTCACCGCAGCGGTTTCGAACGCCGGGGCGCTCGGGATGTTTCCGGCCGCTCGCACGCCGGCGCAGGCGTTCGCACAGATCGACGAGATCGGTACTCTCACGTCGAAGCCGTTCGGGGCCGGGTTCATCGTGCACCGAGTCGACCAGGACGCTCTCGCAGCGGTGGCCGAGCGCGTCCGGGTGATCGAGTTCTTCGACGGCTGGCCGGATGCCTCGCTGGTCCTTGAAGGCACCATCACCGGATGGCAGGTCGGCTCGCTCGACGAAGCCAAGGCGGCGCGCGACGTGGGGTCCGCGTACCTGATCGCGCAGGGCGTCGAAGCGGGCGGGCACGTCCGCGGGACGGTGCCGCTGAATCATCTGCTGGACGCGGTCCGCAGCAGCGTCGACCTGCCGATCATCGCGGCGGGTGGCATCGGCACGTCCGCCGACGTGCGTGCGGCATTCGCGCTCGGGGCGGATGCGGTGCGCATCGGTACCCGCTTCCTGGGTTCGATCGAGGCCGACATTCATCCGGAGTACCGCTCCGCGCTGATCGCAGCGACGGCCGACGACGCTGTCCACACGACCGTCTTCGATGTGGGCTGGCCGGAGACGCCCCAACGCGTGCTCGCACGCTCGTTGGCCGCCGTCCTCGCCGACGGGCCCGACCCGGTCGGACACCAGGATGGAGCGCCTCTTCCTCGCCGCGGTACCTCACCTCCGATCGCGCGAACAACCGGCCAGATCGAAGCAATGGCTATGTACGCCGGCCGTTCGGTCGCTGCGGTGCACCGGATCCAGCCAGCGGCAGAAATCATCGAAGAACTCCTGCGTGGAGTTCCGAATCCAGGAGAGTTGTCATGACGAAGACGGTGGTCATTACCGGTGCAGCACGGGGCCTCGGCCTTGCATTGTTACGCGCGTACCGAGCACAGGGCGACGCTGTCGTCGGCGGTTGCCGACGCCCCGAAACGGCCGACGCATTGCGTTCGCTCGGCGCTGAAGTGGTGCAACTCGACATGGCCGACGCGGCATCGATCAGCGGGTTCGCTCGGGCGGTCGGTGCGCGTCCCGTCGACATCCTCATCAACTGCGCTGGCATCGACCCACGAGACGCTGGCGCGCCGGAGAATGCACGCAGTGCTCTCGATCTGAGTGGCGAGCAATTCGATCGCGTCATGCGCGTCAACGTGACCGGCCCGCTGCTGCTGGTGCAAGAGCTGGTCGGCGGCCTCCGGGCGGCGAAAGGCAAGGTCGTCAACATCTCCTCGCAGATCGGATCGATGGAGGTCGCACGGACGATCGGCCGTGACGTGGCGTACGCCGCTTCGAAGGCCGCACTGAACATGGTCACGATCAAGCAGTCGCAGGTGCTGTCTACCGATGGGGTAACAGTCATCGCAATGCACCCCGGTTGGCTCAAGACCGACATGGGTGGTGCGGGCGCGGCACTCGATCCCGATGAAACCGCACCGCTGATCCTCGCGACGATCGACTCGCTCAGTCCGGAGCAAACCGGCCAATTCCTGCGCTGGGACGGCTCCGCGCACCCGTGGTGATTCCGGCTCGGAACGAGCTTGCGTGCACGAGGACGGTAGCGTGCCGCGCATGATCGTCGCCATCGTCCGATTCGCCCTACCGACGTCGCTGTCCGTCGACCAAGCCCGAAGCACGTTTGAGGCGAGTGCACCTGCCTACCAGACCATCCCTGGCCTACGACGCAAGCACTACCTGCTGTCCGACGACGGCATGGTTGCGGGCGGCGTCTACCTGTGGGACTCGCGCGAAGAGGCGGAGGAAACGTACAACGACGCGTGGCGTGAGCGCCTCACCGCTCGGTACGGTGCGGCACCGACGGTTGAGTACTTCGTAAGCCCCCTTACGGTTGACCCGACGTCGATCACCGCCGACTGATGGACCTTCTCCAGACCGCCATCGGCGCCGCTCGCGCAGGTGGAGCGAAACTCCTGGAGGGCCTGCAGCGTCCCTCCGAGATCGTGCAGAAGTCGAGCCGGGCCAACATCGTCACGTGGGCCGACCAGGCCTCCCACGACGCCGTCGTGGCACGCATTCTCGCTGAATTCCCCGGTCACATGATCCTCGGTGAGGAGGGCGATGCGGGGAATGCCGAGGGGGCCTATACGTGGATCGTCGACCCCCTCGACGGCACGTCAAACTATGCGCGCGGACTATCTCCGTGGGGCGTCTCGATTGCCGTGCGGGAGACCGACGGGCCGCTCTTGGCGGGCGTCATCTGGGACCCTCTGCGCGACGAAATGTTCACGGCCGTTCGAGGTGGAGGCACCACGTTGACGCTTTCCGACACGGCCGATGCAAGTCGCGCGCTCGTCGCGACGGGTCTCCAGAACGACGACCCGGACGTCATTCACGAGTATGCGCAACGGATCGAGGCACTGCACCTTCACTGCCGGACAACCCGTTCGATCGGCTGCCCGTCGTTCGCCATGGCCTACGTCGCCGCCGGCAAGATCGACGCATTCGTCGAGAAGGACGCCACCTACGCCTGGGACATCGCTGCGGCGACGCTGCTCATCCAAGAAGCGGGCGGCATCGTCACGGACTTCGACGGGGGGCCACCGAATCTCGGTCCGGGATTCTCCAACGTAGTGGCGTCGAACGCGGCGATCCACGCCGAACTGCTCGACATAGTGAACCTTCGCTGCTCATGACGCCCTGGCCGCTGAGCACACCGAACGTGACACAATTTCGTGATGCGACGCTTTGCGAACTTCTGTCGGATATTGGCGGCACCACGAAGGTTGGCGATCAAGCAGGGCCTACGTGCCGTCGCCGAATGGGAAGACGATCACGGAGCGTTTACCGCGAACGAACTCGACGCTTCCCGACATCGTGTCGACAAAGAACGGCAACGTCAGTTTGTTGAACCTGCGAAGTGCACGTAGTCGGTCGTGTCATCGAGAGAGTCGAGCGGTAGGGGCTCAAAGTGGTTGAGTGCGGCGTTGACATCGCCCGACCAAACCTCCGCTGGGACATCGTAAAGCACCTCAATCCCGTTACCGTCGGGGTCCTGCACATACGCGCTATGCGTCATTCCGTGATTGCCGCGCACAAGGAATTCGACCCCCTGCGAAGTCATCCATTCGATCTGCGAAAGCCATTCGTCGCGGCCCGGATAGCGAATTGCAATGTGGTCGATACCCGGTGTCTTTCCGAACATCTGCCACGGCATCTCCGGTGCAGGCGCAGTCGAGGGATCATCGAGCTGCGCGAGCGCGAGGTCGTGATGATGGTCCGGGCTGCCACGGTAGAAGTACATCGTCCACGGATAGACCGCGGGATCGAGCGCCGCGCACTTCTCGAAACCGAGAATCTCCGTGTAGAAGAGATGCGACTTTTCGATGTCGCGCACGCGCAGCACGAGATGCTGCACAACGGGGCCTGCTGAAGGGCGGGTCGGGCCGGTCGTCATCGGAACCTCCAGGTAGTCGAGTGTCAGCTGACTCTATCGACACGGGACCGGCAAACCCGCGTTCAGCGTCCCGTCACGCGGAACCGTTCGGCACTCATCGACGCCGTTCGGTAGTTTCGCCGGAAACGTCAGCAGGAGGTCATAACAATGGGTGCACGTACGGGCAAAGAGTTCCTCGATGGTCTCCGAAGCCGGCCACGCGAGATTTGGCTTGCCCACGAGCGAGTCGGCGATGTCACCGAGCATCCCGACCTGACTGGAGCGGCGCTCGCGGTCGCCGGGGTGTTCGACCGCCAGCACGAGTTCGCCGACGATTGCCTCATGACCGACGAGGCGACCGGCGAGCAGGTCAACGTCAGCCACATGATCCCCCGTACCGTCGATGACCTCCGCCGGCGTCACCGTGGTCTGCGCAAGATCGCCGAGTCGAGCGTCGGAATCATGGGTCGTACGCCGGACTACATGAACGTGACGTTTGCCGGGTTCGCGGGTGAACGCACCGCATGGATCGGACCGAATAGGGACAACGAGGAGGGCCATGCAAATCTTGTCGCGTTCCAGCGCCAGCTTGCCCTGGAGGACATCTCACTCACCCACACGATCGTGCACCCCACGATCGACCGGACGTCGGACTCGAAGTTCGCAGGAAACAACGTCCCGCTCCACAAGGTCGGCGACACTGCGAATGGGATCATTGTTCGAGGTGCCCGCATCCTGGCCACCCTCGCGCCATTTGCCGACGAGATCGCGGTGTACCCCGGCTTGCCGCTCCCGCCCGATGCAACACCTGACTACGCGCTGAGCTTCTCGATCCCAATGGACGCTCCGGGCCTGATCTTCCTGTGCCGCGACAGCGCATCGGCGTCGGGTTCGGCCTTCGACCATCCGCTGTCGTCCAAACTCGACGAGCAGGATGCGTTCGTGATCTTCGACAACGTGGAGATCCCACGAGATCGCCTGTTCATCGACGGCAACATCGACGTGTACGGGTCCGTCATGGGACCCACCTCGTGGTGGGCGAACATCATGCAGCAGACGACGATACGTGCACTTACGAAGTTGGAATTCGCCTACGGACTCGGGACACGGCTCGCCGAGTCGGTCAACGACGTAAGTCCGCAGACGATCGAGATGCTCGGTGAACTGGCGAGCTACGTCGAGGTGACGCGGACCGCGATCCTCAACTCCGAGGACCGCGCCTACGACCGAGGCGATGGCGTGATGTTTCCCGACGGACGTCCGCTGCACCCGCTTCGCAGTCTCCTTGCGATCTGGTACCCACGAGCACGCGAAATCCTGATGCTCATCGGCAGCCACAACCTCATCGCCGCACCGAGTCGGGCGATGCTCGACGACGCCCGTCTCAGACCACTGATCGAGGAGTTCATGCACGGCGCGAATGGTCAGGACGCCGAACGACGCGCGGCGCTCCATCGTCTGGCGTGGGACTTCATCGGCTCCGGTCTCGGCAGTCGCAACGAGCTCTACGAGCGCAACTACCTCGGCTCGGCGAAGACGAACCGTACCCACCTGCATGCGATGTACGCCGACAAGGTCGAGGCCTTTCGACTTGTCGACGAGATCCTCGACTCCGCCAAGGGACTTTCATGAGCGGGCGTCTGGCGGGCAAGGTCGCCGTTGTGACGGGCAGCGGCAGCGGCATCGGCCAGGAGTGCGCACTCCGCTTCGCACGCGAAGGTGCCACGGTGATCGCGTGCGACCTCGACGCGGCTGCGGGTGTCCGAACCGTGGACGCTGCTCGTTCGGAGTCCTTGACGATCACGGGCGTGCACCCGGTCGATCTCACCTCGCCCGCTGGTGCCTCGGCAGTGGCGGACGCGGCTCGACCACACGGTCACGTCGATATTGTGGTCAACGCTGCCGCGACCGCCGTCTTCGCCTGGATCGAGGAACTGAGCTACGAGGAATGGCGCAAGACGCTCGCCGCCGAGATCGACTCCGTCTTCCTGGTTACACAAGCGCTGTGGCCGCTGTTACGGGTGTCCGGAGCAGCGTCGGTGATCAACTTTGCGTCCGCCAATGCACACATGGCCCTGGGCGGGTCAGCCGCGCTCGCACACTGTGCGGGCAAGGGCGGAGTACTTGCGATGACGCGTCAACTCGCGATGGAGGGCGGGCCGCACGGCATCCGAGCCAACACGATTTCACCCGCTTTGATTCTCACGACTGCGACACGTGCGCACCTCGACTCGGTGCCGGAACTACGCGCGCAGATCATCGACAAAATGATGATCAAGCGTCTCGGTGAAACGAGCGACGTGGCAAATCTCGCGACGTTCCTGGCATCCGACGAAGCCGGGTGGATCACGGCGAGCGACTTCCGTCTGGACGGTGGCGCGACTGCCTGGTGACGATTGCCCGCCGCTTGTGTTCTTCTCCAAGGCCATCACGCCGCCCAGCCCAAACATCCAGACAGGATTGGCGGCACCCACTGCGAACATCACCAGCATCAACGCCCTGAGTTCCTAGGCTGCCTCACCATGTCGGCACCCTTGGCAACCGTCAATCGGACGCTGCGCATCCTCGAGGCGTTCACCTATGCCGAACCCGTGCTTGGCGTCTCCGAATTGGCCCGCAAGGTCGGGATGGGCAAGTCGACCGTGCATCGTGCACTCGGCACTCTGAGGGAGTCGGGCTACGTCGCGCAGACTTCGGATGGTCGCTACCGACTCGGCTGGAAGCTGCACGAGATGGGGCAGTTGGTCGTGTCCGGTTTGCGTCTGCACGAGGTCGCCCATGAACCGTTGGAGCGTCTGCGGCGAGAGTGCGATCTCGCGGTGAACCTCGTCGTACTCGATGGCACCGATGCGATCTACATCGAGCAGTTCGAGTCAATCGGTATGGCTCGGAACTTCCGCCAATCCGGTCGACGGGCCGCTGCCCACACAACCTCTTCAGGCAAGTGCCTCCTTGCGTTTGCCGAGCCCGACGTGATCGACGCCGTCGTGCTGACACTCGCCGAACGCAAGGGCGGCCCACGGTCGATCTCATCGGAGGCCGCGCTACGCAGCGTCCTCGAAAGAATCCGCGATGACGGCTACGTGGTGAGCGAAGGTGAGCGCACGCGATCCGTCACGAGCGTCGGCGCACCGGTGTTCGGGCGCGACGGGAACTGCATCGCTGCCGTGTCCATCGTGGGTCCCAGCCTCACCTTCCGCGAGGACGTGCTGGATCGGTACGTCCGGATGGTCCGCACATGCGCGACGCGCGTTAGTCGAGCGATGGGCGGTACGGGTCAACCAAGGAAGTAGCTCGCAGGCCGGAAGCTGTCCTGCGTGGTTCGAAGTACGGGTCCACTTGGATTGTCATTTACATCAATGACGAGCAGAACGGCAGCCAGCTGCGACGACGCCAGGTACAGGTCAGCCTTGGCATGTAGGCCCCTTACCGGGCAACGCAAGATGTTTCGGCAGAAAATCGCAGTCGCGCAAATACGGCGCAATCCGAATGATAGACGACGCAGATTCTTTCTACGGCGAGTTGGGTAACGGCGATGACCAAGGTCCGCAAGCGTCGGCGCTTACCCGCGCCCCGGCATTCCTAAGTATCTTGGCATCGCCGGGGACCAAGCCGAGCATTGGAAGTGGGTCGATCCGGGAGTCGATACAGGTCAGCACCGCCAATCGACGCGTCGCCCGCCCGGAGACGCCGGCAAGTGTCGGAACTCGGCGACAGACCAACAGCTCAGACGCCGAGCAGCATGGTGGCGCTGGAACAGAACCAGCCACCGGTACCGCTCACGCAGGCGATCTTCGCGTCGGCTACCTGTCGGGGCCCGCTCTCGCCACGCAGCTGACGCACCGCTTCCACGATCAGGAACAAACCCCGCTGGCCAGGGTGACACGCCGACAATCCACCGCCGTCGGTGTTGGTCGGCAGCGACCCGTCCAGCCGCAGGTGTCCACCTTCGACAAACGGCCCGGCCTCGCCCCTGCCGCAGAAGCCGAGATCCTCAAGCGTCATCAGCAGCATGTAGGTGAACGCGTCGTACAGCTCGGCAACGTCCACGTCGGCCGGGGTGAGACCCGCCCGCTCGAAGGCAAGTCGGCCCGACGCCGCAGCGGGACCGGTCGTGAAGTCGGGCCACTGGCTCATGGACACATGTGACACGGCCTCCCCAGAACCCAGCACCCAAACGGGTTTCACGCCGAGATCGGCGACGCGGTCCTCGGCAACGAACACTGCAGCCGCTCCGCCGTCGGAACGGATGCAGCACTGCAACTTCGTGAACGGGTCGGCGATCATCGGACCGGCAAGCACGTCGTCGATGGTGATCGGCGAGCGAAACGCGGCATCGGGATTGTCCTTAGCATTGGCCCGCGCCGACACCGATATTTCGGCAAGCTGCTCGATCGTCGTACCGTAGGTGTGCATATGGCGTCGCGCGGCCATCGCGTATTTCGAGATAAGTGTGTGTCCGTAGGGTGCTTCCCACTGCTGCGGGCCGCGGGTGCCCCAGTCGAGATTCGCCGAGCGCAGCGCGCGGGCGAGATCGGACTTCGCGGTCGACCCGTAGGTCACGAGCACGACGTCGGCGCGACGCTGCGCGATCGCGTCGGCAGCATGCGCGGCCATCACTTCCCAGCTTGAGCCGCCCACGGCCGTCGAGTCGACCCAGGTCGGCTGCAGACCGAGGTACTCCGCCACGTCGATCGGTGCCATCGTGCCGAGTCCGGTCGACGCCAACCCGTCGACGTCGCCCGGCTTCAGCCCGCTCTCGGCGAGTGCTCGACGCGACGCCTGCGCGATGAGCGCATAGGGCGTCGCACTTCCGACCGCCCCGGCATCGGCCAACCCCACGCCCGCAATCGCAACTCGACGACTCATCTTCCAGACTCCGTTCCAGGCGTACCTACCGGCAGCGTCACACGGTACCTGACACTTCTGTCAAGAAACCACCCGGCGTCGGTGACAGAATGCGCGCCTTGCCAACTCACGCTTGCATATGGTCGCTGTTTGCTACGCGCGCAGATGAATCGCCCGATCTCCTGTTTGCGGTCGACGATCAAGGTCGGTCGCTCACGTTCGGAGAGATTCGGACGCTGGCCCTCCGTCTCGCCGCGACGCTGGAGGGAGGCGGCATTGGGCCGGGCAGCGTCGTGTCGTGGCAGTTCCCGAATCAGCTTGAGGCGATGGTCCTGCTGCTCGCTTTGTGCCGGTTGGGTGCGGTGCAGAATCCGCTCATCTCGATCCTGCGCGAGCGCGAGGTGCGGTTCATCTGCGGGCAGGCGCGGACTTGTCTACTGGTGGTGCCTTCCGGTGTCGGCGGGGCATCGTTTCGCTCCGTCGCTGCCGCAGCGGCCGCGGACTTGCCGGGACTGGACGTGCTCGTGCTTCCGGAGGACATACTCGTGCTCGACGTGCTGGTGGTACCTGAGGACGTACTCGTGCTCGACGTCCCGGGCGCGGTGGCCCAGCAAGCCAACGTCGCACCATTCGACGCGCCACTCGACGCATCGCTGATGTCACCTCCGCCATCCGATGCGCTAGAAACGTCGTGGTACTTCTACACGTCGGGGACCACGGCCGAACCGAAGGGCGCGATCCACAGCGACGCGTCGATGATCGCTGGTTCGGAGGGATTCATAGAGGCACTTACGATTACCGCGGACGATCGCATGTCGTTACTCGTGCCGCTCACCCACATCGGCGGCGTGATCCGCGTAATCACGACACTGCTCACGGCTGCGCCGATGCTCGTATCAGCGTCGTTCGTGCCGACTGCCACGGTCGAGTTCCTGCGCTCGCAACGGGCCACGGTCATTCCGGGTTCGATGCCGTTCGTGCATGCGTACTTTGCGATCGCCGACGCCGACCCGTCGCTCGAACCACTCTTCCCTGACGCTCGGCTGATGATGCACGGCGGGTCGCCCAAGCCGCCGGAACTGCACTACCGCGTGAAGGAGCGATTCGGCACGGCGGGAATCATCTCGGGGTACGGCATGACCGAATGTCCGATGTCGATCTGGAATCGTCCTGGTGACGATGACGCCGATCTCGCTCACACGGAGGGACGACCGGTGAGCGGCGTCGAAGTGCGGATCGTCGGGTCCGACGGAGCGGTCGTTTCCGCTGGGGTCGAGGGCGAGATCCGTTTGCGAGGGCCGCAGCAGATGAAGGGCTACGTCGACGCATCGCTCGATGCTGACGCCTTCGACGCAGACGGGTTCCTCTGCTCCGGCGACCTCGGCACGATTGACGCGAATAGTCGCCTCCGGGTGACAGGACGGCTGAAGGACATCATTATCCGCAACATGGAGAACATCTCGGCGCTGGAGATCGAGAACCTGCTGTTCCCGCACCCGGAGGTGAAGGAGGTTGCGGTGATCGGCGTCCCCGATGCGCGGACGGGCGAGCGAGTCTGCGCCATCGTCGTGGCTCGCGACGCGGCCGATCCGCCGACATTGGCCGGATTGGTCGCTCACCTCGTAGCCGCAGGTCTGAGCACGCGCAAGCTGCCGGAGCAGCTGGAACTGGTCGACGTGCTGCCGCGTAACGCAATGGACAAGGTGAGCAAGGTCGACCTGCGGGCCCGCTTCGCTGGTTCGTGAAACCTGTTGGCCGTGGTACCGCAGCGGGTGTTTTTGTCACACGAGCGCAAGTACTGCGCCACCCGCAACATAGTGGTCGAGTGTCGGACCAAGCAGTTCCGGAGTAGCACCGTGCAGGAGCAACTCGTCTGCACCCGAGGCGAGGTACTCCTTCAGACGCTGCGCGCACACGCCCGCGGACCCCACGGCCGCGCCGCGCGAGATCCAGTCGCGTGGCAGGAGTCGACCGACCTCTGCCAATTCATCCTTCGTGAAATGGATATCCGCCGACCCCTTGATGTTCGCCAACTTCGGATGCGCACGTAGCTTCGCGAGTTCCTCGAGATCGAAGTCGTTGACACCCGCGAGCAACTCACCAAATTGCGGTATCTGGAAGTACGTGACCGCACGGCCACCGACGATTGATTCCTCATGAGCAATTGGAAGATCGGGAGATACCACCACGGTTGCCACAACGCGAAAGGCCACGGGATCGCGCCCCGCTTCCGCCGCCGCACGACGCGCCCGAGCAGCAGAACGTGCTACCGCTTCGGCGGTGAGGAACGGATGCAGTATCACGCCATCGAAGTGCGCGCCCGCAAGTTCCAGCGTCTTCGGGCCGATTGCGGCGAGGAGAATCGGCGGCGGCGTAACGTCCGGGACGTCCCCCAGCCGCAGCGCCGGGAAACGACCGGCGGGTCCGTCGTAGCGGACGCGCTCGCCACGGCACAGCGTCCGGTACATCTCTGCGCAGTCGATGAGCACCTGATTGCTCATCGCCGGGAGACCCATCGCCTTCCACATTGGTGCGACGGACCGGCCGACGCCGAACATGAACCGTCCGTTGCTCATCGCCTGCAGCGTCATGGCCATGGACGCCATCGACAGCGGGTGACGGAACAGGAAATGCGAGATGCCCGACGCGATCTTCGGCTTCGTGACCGCCTGTGACAGTGCACCGCCGATCACGCCGAGATCCTTTGTGCCGTAACGCTCGCCGAGCCAGACGGTGCCGAGTCCGAGGTGCTCAAGCGTCTTCGCCTGGCCGATCGCCGGACGCGGGTCGCTCACCCGTCCGGGCAGGACGTACGCGCCGAGGGATTGCAGGGACTGGACTTCAGGTGCCATAGGCCGCGTAGTCTGACAGAGATGTCACAAGGGTCCAGGGGTCGCGATCCCGAGCAGACGGGGCGAACGCTTGAATCGTGGCTCGGCCAACGGCTTGGCCTCTCCGACGCGGCCCGGCGCACGGTGAGCGTCACCGAGCTCAGCATCCCGAAGGCGGGCTACTCGAACGAGACCATTCTCGGCACCGCACGTTGGGCGGATGATACGGGCGAGCGGCACGAACGCCATGCAGTTGCGCGCATCCAGCCGACCGGCCATCAGCTGTTCACGGAGCCCGACGCGATTCGCCAAGCCGCGGTGATGTCGTCCTTGGCCGGGCAGGTGCCGGTGCCCGTGATCTGGCTCACCGAACCGGATCCGTCGGTGCTCGGTGCACCGTTCTTCCTCATGGACCGCGTCGACGGCCGTGTGCCGGGCGACGTTCCGAGCTGGCATCGCCGTGGGTGGACCGTGGACCTCACCCCTGCGCAACGCGCGACGCTCCACGACAATGCACTACGCGCGCTTATCACGTTGCACGCTGTCGATACGACGGCGTCGGACTTCGAGTTCCTACAGCCTGCCGCCGCAGGACCTGGCGACCCGCTCGATGCCTTCCTCCGCAACGTCCAAGCAATGTACGAGTGGTGCGAGCCCGTGCGGGTGCACGGTGCCGACGTGATCGACGCCGCCATGCGCCACGTCCTCGACCACCGCCCTCACGACGCAACCACCGGCATCGTGTGGGGCGACGCCCGCGTCGGCAACATCATCTTCAACGACAACCTCGACGTGGCCGCGATGGTCGACTGGGAGAGCGCGACCGTTGGCCCGCACGAGTTCGACGTGGCCTGGTGGGTCATGTTCGACGAGTACCTCTGCGAGGCGCAGGGCTACACACGGCTCGACGGCATCCCGGACCGCGAGCAGACGTTCGCCCTCTACGAGTCGCTGGGCGGCCGTCCGTTGCAGCACATGGGCTATTACCAGACGCTGTCCGGTCTCGTCCTGTCGCTCATCAACAGCCGCCTCGTGGACCTGCTGGTGCGCAACGAGGTGGTCCCGCTGGCGTTCGGAGCGGAACTTGTTACCCGTATCACGGATATGACGGCCCGCCACCTGCCGTAACGGTGCCTGATCGGCTACCTGAGAACGTCGCCCACGACGAGTTCGGTGATCCGCTCCTCGTCGTATCCGAGGATTTCCTCGAGCGCCCACATCGTATGTTCGCCGAGTACCTGACCGCCCCAGACGGGACCGGGCGGCGTCACCGAGTACCTGACGTGCGGGCCCTCCACCATCACCTCGCCGTGGACGCTGTGCGGCACCATCCGGAAATGCTCACGGTGGATGAGCTGCGGGTCTGCGTGGCACTGACCCGAGCGCTGCACTTGATGGGCGCACACGTGATGGTCCTGCAGGAGCGACTGCAAGGCGAGGGAGTCTTGATCGACAGTCCAGGCGGCGATGATCCCGTCGATCTCATGCTGGCGAGCAAGTCGTTCACCGTTGGTCAGCGAGGCAAGGTCTGCACGGTCGAGCAGTCCGGCGAGCCGCCTCCACTGGTCGTCGTCGGTACAGGCGATCGCGACCCATTGGTCGGTCCCCTGCACCTGGTACGCGCCGTGGGGCGCGAGGTGCTGGTCCGCGTTGCCCTGGCGACTGAACCCGCGTCCGTTCACCGCGTGCTCCAGCAGCGCCGGGGTCAACAAATGGATAGCTGCTTCCGACTGTGACAGGTCGATGAACTGACCCTCGCCGGTTCGACGTGCGTGGTCGGCGGCGGCTAGCACGGAGAGGGCAAGGAACCTCGGCGACACGTAGTCGGTGTACGCCGTGTAAGGCCCGGCGGGCGACCGGTCCGGCCAGCCGGTCATATCGGTGAACCCGGCGATTGAGGCAGCGAGGTTGCCGAAGCCAGCAAAGTCCGAGAGGGGACCGACCTGACCCATGAGGGCGCTTGACACCATGACGAGGGATGGATTGTCGCTTCGGAGCGTCTCGTAGTCCAGGCCGATCGAGGCCATGAAGCCCGGAGCGAACGACTCGACCACGACATCGGCCCAGCGGGCGAGATCGCGTGCGACGGCGCGTCCGCCCTCGGTGGAGAGATCGAGCTGCACCGAGTGTTTGCCCGCTGCGATCGAGTGCCACAGGCCCGTGTCTTCGATTCCGCCCTTGCCGGGGAGGAACGGCTGTGCGGCACGGATGACGTCGATACGACGCTCCGTCTCGATCCTCACGATCGTCGCGCCGTGATCCGCGAGGACGCGCGTCCCCATTGGCCCAGCTATGACCCACGTGAAGTCGAGGACTTTGAGTCCTTCGAGCGCACGGCGCGGTGCCTGCTCTAATGGTATGTATGCAGATGAATCGTTCGGAGTGTCGTGTCCTCCCGACTTGGCCGCCAGGGGTGCTTGCCCCGACAATTCAGCTGGTGTCGGAACGGTCACCGTCCGTTGCAACATCTCCGGGATCTCGTCGTCATGTTGCCCAATGGTCGGTGCACCGCCGAGCGGCCGTAAGGCAACTCCAGTGGTATGCGCCCATGGACCCGGCACTTTCACAGAGCGAGCAGCCGGCCCCTCCCCAACTTCGACCTGTTCCCAGTAGCCACGCTCGGCGAAGTGGGCGTTCCCGAGCAGGTCCTCTGTCGTCGCGACCTGTGCAATCAGCAGACGCTTGGCCCGCGCAATCGCGAACAGCTCATCCTTCGTGAGCGTCGACGTCAACGCGGCCACGGCGTCGGTTGCCTCGGTGAGCGTGGTCGGTGCTAGCGCACCCGTACGGAACAGCTGGAAGAACGCCGGGTAGTCGAGGTCGCGGATGTACTCCGAGCAGTAGCCCTCCTCCCACACCCATTGCATGAGCTTCTGCGTGAAACGTCCGATCATCTCGCCGAACAGGAACGTGACGGCCACGTACCCGTCCTTCGCCGGGTAGACGAGTCGGAGGTTGTACGGTCCGATCCGGCTGCCCCCGGCATGACGCTCCATGTCTGGCGCGCCGACGCCTGCGTTCAGCATGGCAACCTGAGTTGACTGCATGAACGACTGCTGCGCAGAAACGTCGAGGTGCTGTCCGCCGACGTGAGGTCGGGCCATGAGCGCCACCACCGCCCCAATCGTCGCTTCGAGCGCTGCGTGGTGGAAGGCCTGCGGCGCACTGATCCGCAAGGGGGCGCGGTCGGAGTCACCGGTGAGGCTCATCTGCCCGCTCGCCGCGGCAATAGTGAGGTCGGACGCGAGCCAATTCGACTTCGGGCCAGTGTCGCCAAATGCGCTCACGGAGACGGTGATCAGGTGTGGGTTGGCGGCCCTGAGGGCCGCGAGGTCGACGTCGTCCGCTCCACTGTGCAGCACAACGTCCGACGTCGCGGCGAGTGCTCGCAGGTCAACGTGGTCGGCGCGCACCGATCGCTTACCCCGGTTGTAGGCGAGATGCATGAGCGAACGGTCGGGTCCGGGTATGTCATCGACGAACGGCGGGAGCGCGCGGGTTGATGCGCCGTCGGACGGTTCGACCGAGATGACGTCGGCACCCAGCTGGGCGAGGAGGAGACCGGCGAGCTGGCCGCGCTCGTCGGTGAGGTCGAGGACTCGGTACGGGGACAGCATCAGGCCAAGAGCGTCGCCGATTGTGCAGCGTCACGCAAGCGCATGCCCGGTGGTTGGACGGCGGCCGGAGGCAACATCGCTCCTCGGCGATGTCGGACGCGGTACATCCGGCCCGCTCGCGGTGCATTCGGACGCGCACAATGCACCGCAGACGTGCACGAAGTACCGCGAACCGGCTCGGCAGGCACGCACCGATAGGCGCTGACAGAGCACCCGTGAAAACATGAGGCCCACCCGCCACGCCGCAGGCCGCAGGCCGCAGACCGCAACAACAGGAGCAACCATGCTGACGAGAGACGACAACGAGCTCCTCTGCCGAGTTGGAGCGGGGACGCCGATGGGCGACTTGATGCGCCAGTACTGGATACCGTGCCTACCGTCGTCGGAGTTCCCCGAGCCCGACGGACCGGCCAAGCGGATGATGCTGCTCGCGAGAGCTTCGTCATGTTCCGCGACACCAACGGAAAGATGGGCGCGATGGCCGAGGCGTGTCCGCATCGGGGGGCGAGCCTGTTCTTCGGACGCGTCGAGGACTGCGGCATCCGCTGTCAGTACCACGGCTGGAAGTTCGATCACGAGGGCAACCTCATGGAGGTGCCAACGGAGAAGGAAGGCAGTCGCGCCCAACAGCACTACATGACCAAGGTGAAGGCCCGCTCCTACCCTTGCCACGAAGTCAGCCACATGATCTGGGTCTACATGGGTCCACGTGACACGCCGCCACCGTTCCCTGCTTTTGAGGTCAACACACTTCCCGCTGACCAAGTACAGCCCGCCGCGATCATGATGGAGGAGGCCAATTGGGTCCAGAACATGGAGGGTGATCTCGACTCTATTCACCTCAATTGGCTGCACCGACGCCTCGAAGCAGACTCGCCGACGCCACCACTCGGCATCCGCGGTTTCTGGAGCCCAGATCCGGAGACACCAGAATTCGACGTTGAACGCACTGACTACGGTGCCTACTACTCAAGTCAACGCAAGTGGACCGACGACCGGATGTGGCACCGGATCAACCAATTCATCTTTCCGTTCCACACGATGATCAGCGTCGGAGCGCAGGTCAGTTTGCGTTCGTTTGTGCCGGTCGATGACCACCACACGATGCTCATGACGCAATCCGGTCTGTCGGATCGACCCGTCGTCGCCGAGCCGAACTTCGGTGATCCCTTCGGACCGGTTGGCGGCTATATGCCGCGCACAAACGATCCGCGTTCGTACTTCGTGACGGTCGCCAATAAGCGCAATGACTACTGGCGTGACCTCGATGTCGAGAAGAAGATCATGCATTGTGGCATTCCGTTCGTACTCAATCTTCCGGATCGGGCAATGACGGAGTTGATGTGCGACCCGGTGACGGGTGAGCCGCTGTACGACCGCACGCGGGAGAACCTGGGCTCGAGCGACGTCATGGTGATCGCCGTGCGAGCCCAGCTCATCAACGCGGCAAAGCGGTTCCGTGACACGGGCGGGCTGCCGGTCAACGTCGATGACGTTTCGCACAACCGCGTCCGCTGCGCCTCGGTGCTGCTCCCGCGCGGCGTCGACTGGCGGGTGGAGAGTGCGCTCGCCCGCAGCGCCGACTCGGGACGTACACCGAACGACGACGTGAACCTCATCATCGACTGAGCACGCTCGTTCGCGCTCAGAAAATGCCCTTCGCGGTACGTTGACGCGCTCGCGGTACGTTGTGCGTACGTGGAACGTACCGCGAGCCACCGAACGTACCGCGAAGGGCAATTCCGCCGCCGGAAAGCTCAGCCGAGGCGGGCGCGCAATGCGGCCTTGTCCACCTTGAGCATGGTGGTCAGCGGGATTCGGTCGACAAGTTCCAGGCGGTCGGGCGCCTTGTAGTCCGCGAGACGCTCGCGCACCCACGTCCGCAACTCCTCCAGTGTCGGCGCATCCGATGCGGAGCGGGCCACCACGAACGCCACACCGATCTCCCCGATCACCGGCGCGCTGACGCCCACAACTGCCGCCGCAGCGACACCCGCGTGCTCCGCCAGCACGTTCTCGACCTCCAGCGGGTACACGTTGTACCCGCCACGGATGTACATGTCACTCGCCCGGCCGACGAGCACGAGGTTGCCGTCGGCGTCGAAGCG
The DNA here is from genome assembly GCA_043720395.1 of Acidimicrobiia bacterium. Taxonomy (GTDB): domain Bacteria; phylum Actinomycetota; class Acidimicrobiia; order Acidimicrobiales; family JANYDT01; genus JANOYY01. Next base: position 81 of record JAYSSR010000066.1, on the reverse strand, counting down.
GCCGAGGTCCGTGCTGGTCAGTCGGCCGGAGGCATCGAGCACCTCGGCCGTCAGCGCGTCGTCGCCCCAGTAGCCACGCAT
>JAYSSR010000065.1:0-28443 GCA_043720395.1 Acidimicrobiia bacterium | reverse complement strand
ACGACGTGGTGGTGGTGACCGAGCGGGTTATTCGTCAGCTTTACAGCCTGACCGGCACGCGATCGATCACCGGTGCCGATGTGCATCTGGAACTGCGCAATGCCGACATGAATGGTGACGAGGAATTCGACGACAGCGCGAGCGCAATACGCACGCGCCGCACCATGGTCAAGGCGCGCGGTATCAATCAGCGCCGCTATCTCGACGCCATCCGCGAATTCGACATCAGCTTCGGCATCGGCCCGGCCGGTACCGGTAAGACCTATCTCGCCGTGGCGAGCGCGGTGGCAGCTTTGGATAGCGACTCCGTGCGTCGCATCTGTCTGGTGCGACCGGCGGTGGAAGCGGGCGAGCGGCTGGGCTTTTTGCCCGGCGACATGTCGCAGAAAATCGATCCTTATCTGCGCCCGCTGTATGACGCGCTGTATGAAATGCTCGGCTTCGAGCGTGTCGCCAAACTCATCGAGCGCAATATCATCGAAGTCGCGCCGCTGGCCTTCATGCGCGGTCGCACCTTGAATGAGTCCTTCATCATTCTCGACGAAGCGCAGAACACCACTATCGAACAGATGAAGATGTTCCTGACCCGCATCGGCTTCGGTTCCAAGGCCGTGATCACCGGCGACGTCACCCAGGTCGATCTCCGTGGAGACCGCAGCGGGCTTGCCGGCCTTCAGCGCATCCTCGGCGACATCGAAGGGCTCGAGTTCGTGTATCTCAACCGTGGCGATGTCGTTCGTCACCGGATCGTGGCCGACATCGTGGATGCCTACGACGCGCACGACCTCGCCACGGGCACCAACCACGATGGCAAACTGCGTACGGCCGAGTCAAGGAACTACGAGCGCACGAACACTGAGCGATGAGCCGTCCTCCACTGCCGCCCGTCGATTCGGAGCCTGCCAGTACGGTCGTCGACCTCACGGTGGCCGATGAGCAGACCGACATCGTTCTCGACACCGTCCGCTGGATGACGCTGGCCTCGAACGTCCTCGGGGCTGAAGGCGTTGGCGTAGGCCTTGCGAACGGCGTCGAGATGTCGATGGTGTTCGTCGACGAAGACACCATTTCGAACCTCAACGATCGGTTCATGGGCAAGTCGGGACCGACCGATGTCCTCTCGTTCCCGATCGACGAGGAGGCCGTCGAGCCACGTCGCGGCGGACCGTCGGATTTCGACGAGGACGGTCTCCTGGTCGACGACGAGATCCGCCTCGACGCGCGCATCGAGGACGACCGGTTCCACGACCGCGAGGGTCCGGACCTCGACGACGTGCCGTTGCTGCTCGGCGACATCATGATCTGCCCTGCCTACGCAGCACGCAACGCGCCGGAACACGTCGGCGAACTTCACGACGGATCGGTCGAGGACGAACTGGCGCTGCTGGTCGTCCATGGCATCTTGCATCTGCTCGGTATGGACCACATGGTCGACGCCGACGCTGAGGAGATGGAGGCGCGAGAGCGCGAGCATCTCCGGCGGTTCCATCGGCCTGCAGCGGTCGTCACTTCATGAGCACCCCATTCGTCGTGCTCATTGTCTTGTTGTTGCTCGCATTCGTAGCGTTTCTTGCGATGGGTGAGACCGCGCTGACGCGGATGACCCGGCTTCGGGCTTCCACCCTGCACGACGAGAACCGTCGAGGGTCGGTCGCTCTCCTCCGGCTGGTCAATCATCCGGAACGATTCCTCACGCCGCTGCTTTTTCTGATTCTCGCGTGTCACTTCGTGATCTCCACGCTTGTTGCGAGTCTTGCGAGCAAGTACCTCAGCGGATGGCTGATAGCGGCCGTCGTGTTCCTCGAAGTGGTGGTGGTGTTCGTGTTCACGGAGGCCGGACCGAAGACGTGGGCGATTCAGCACACCGATCGTGCTGCGCTCATCGTTGCGCCGTTTGTCGCGCTGTTCGTTCGCTTCCCACCGTTGCAGATCCTCGCCCGGTCACTGATCGCACTCACGAATGCGCTCCTTCCCGGCAAGGGACTGCCATATGGACCGGCCACGTCGGAACAAGAACTGCTCGCGATGGCCGATGCGGCGCTCGACGAGGACATTATCGAGAGTGGCGAACGCACAATGATCCACTCGATCATCGAGTTCGGCGACACGGTCGTTCGTGAGGTCATGAAGCCGCGTACGGACATGGTCACGATCGACGCGTCGGATTCGATAGACGATGCCATGGAGGTTGCGATCAAGGCGGGCTTCAGCCGGATACCGGTGATCAAGGAATCAAAGGACGACATCGCCGGTGTCGTGTTTGCGAAGGACATGATGCGGGCACAGCGTGATGGGAAGGCAGCACAGCCGGTCGCGGCAATTCTGCGTCCGGCCCGGTTCGCCCCCGAGTCCAAGCGCGTCAGCGAACTGATGCGCGAGATGCAGTCGCAGAAGTACCACATGGCGATCGTGGTCGACGAGTACGGCGGTACTGCGGGTCTTGTCACGCTGGAGGATCTCATCGAGGAACTCATCGGTGAGATCGTTGATGAGTACGACGTCGAAGAGGCGCAGATCGAGCGCCTGCCCGACGGCGACTACCGCGTGACCGCCGGGATGTTGATCGACGAACTGAACGAGTTGTTGGAAGTGGAATGGCCGAGTGCCGACTGGGACACCGTTGGCGGGTTGGTGTTCAACCGTCTCGGCCATGTGCCCCACGAGGGTGAGACCGTCGACTACGAAGGGCACCGCCTCCGAGCGGAACGAGTGAAGGGTCGTCGAATCGGACGGGTGCGCGTGACCCGCCTGCCCGACGAGGACGAGGAAGCCGAGGAGCAATGAGCGGCCCAGCGGGTCGGGCACCGCGCCGCCGCGTTGTCGAAGAGCGACCGTTCCGTTCCGGGTTTGCGACGCTGATCGGACGCCCCAACGTCGGCAAGTCAACGCTGTTGAACCAGATCCTCGGCACGAAGGTGTCGATCGTTTCGGACAAGGTGCAGACGACCCGCACGCAGGTGCGCGGCGTCCTCACGACCGACGAGGCGCAGGTCGTGTTTGTGGACACGCCCGGCATCCACCGTCCTCGGACGCTGCTTGGCGAGCGGTCGAACTCGGCCGCTACGTCGTCGATCGGCGACGTCGACATCGTCTGTGTGCTTATCGACGCGACGATGCCGCTCGGCAAGGGCGACAAGTTCGTGGCGGCCCGTGCCCCGAAGTCGTCGCTGCTCGTGCTGAACAAGTGCGACATCGCACCGAGGACGGAGATCCTCGAACAGCTGCGGCGAGCGTCGGAGTTCGAGTTCAGCGAGTACTTCCCAGTTTCAGCCAGGACAGGTGACGGCGTCGACGAACTGGTCGAGGCGATTGTTGCTCGTTTGCCCGAGGGTCCGCACTATTACCCCGACGATGCGCTGTCGGACAGCAGCGAGTCGTTCTGGGTCGCCGAGCTTGTGCGCGAGCAGTTGTTGTCGCGCACCGCTGAGGAGCTCCCGCATTCGATCGCGTGTCGCGTCAGCGAGTGGGAGGAGCGCGACGGGCGCGGGCCGTATGTGCGCGTCGAGATTCTCGTGGAACGGGAGTCGCAGAAGCCGATTGTGATCGGACGCGGGGGAGCCGTCCTAAAGGCGGTCGGCATTGCGGTGCGAGAGCAACTCCCCGAAGGTTCGTATGTGGACCTACATGTCCGCGTCGACAAGGACTGGCAGCGTCGGGCGCAGTCGCTCGATCGATTGGGTTACTGAGCTTCTTCTTGTTGATCGACGGCCGTCGGTTAGTGGTGCATCCTTGCGATTGCTCGCCTCGCTACTCTCGTCGGACCTGATGCTGCCGCTTCCCCACTGCGAAGGGCCGACGATAGGGCAAAAGCACTGTTCATCGAGCCGTAACCTACGAATCTCGACTTCTGACGCTTATTCAGCTACGATTTCCGTACCTGAAGGGGTTGATAGCCATGGCTGCACCATTCGTCGATACCGACGCGCAGACCGCAACAATCGCCAGCCGCAGCGATCGTGACAAGGACACGGACGCTGCCAGCACGGGTTCGACACGGCTGCGTCCACCGATTCGCAGCCGGGCCGAACTCGGGGAACGGGCCAAGCGGATCACCGAGTCCGAACTCGTCACGTACCGACGCCGCACGACGCGCTCGCAGGAGCTCAACGTCCGCGCGCGGTCGGCCCTGCCTGCTGGCGTCGCATCGTCGTTTCAGTACTACGCGCCCCACCCGGTCATGGCCGATCATGCGGCGGGCGGGCACAGCTGGGACGTCGACGGCAACGAGTACGTGGACTTCAATATGGGTTACGGCGCGCTGTTCAGCGGCCATTCCCATCCCGTGCTCAAGCGGGCGTTGCACGACCAGATCGACCGGGGGACGCTGTTCGTCACACCCTGCGAGACCAACGCGGAGGCGGCGGAGCTGATCAAGGAGCGCTTCGGCGTCGACCTTGTGCGGTTCACGAACTCCGGCACCGAGGCCACGCACGACGCCATTCGAGTCGCACGCGGGTTCACGGGGCGCGACCGCATCGTCAAGGTCGAGGGCGGCTACCACGGCCACCACGACGAGGTCATGATCTCGATGAAGCCGTCGCTCGACGAGGCGGGTCCGGCCGATGCGCCGTGGAGCGTCCCGGCCACTGCTGGCATCCCGGCATCGCTTGTCGGCGAAGTCGGTGTCGTGCAGTACAACGACGCTGCTGCTTTGGAGCGTGCCCTTGTCGGGCGCGACGTTGCGGCGTTCATCGTGGAGCCGTGCATGCAGAACATCGGGATCTGCCCGCCCTTGCCGGGTTACCTCCAGGAAGTTCGGCGTATCACGGCCAAGTACGGCACGTTGCTGATCTTCGACGAGGTCAAGACGGGCATCACGGCCGGGTGGGCGGGGGCGTCCGGGCACTACGGGGTGCAGCCCGACCTCGTGACGCTGGCCAAGTCGATCGGCGGCGGACTCCCGGTCGGAGCGTTCGGGGGACGGGCCGACGTCATGGGCCTGATCACCGACGGTTCCGTGCTTCACCTCGGGACGTTCAACGGCAATCCGCTCTGCTCGGCCGCTGTCGTGGCGGTGCTGCGTGACATTTGCACGCGTGACGTGATCGGCGACGTCATCGCGATGAACGATGCGATGACGTCACGGCTCGATGCCGTGATTGATTGGTACGGGCTGCCTGCCCACACGGTGACGCTGGGTGCAAAGGGCTGCGTCACGTACTCGGATACGCCCGTACGGAATTACCGCGACTACAGGGCCACCGACTTCGACCTTGCCTATGCGAACTGGATCTGGTGCTCGAACCGAGGACTGTTGCTGCCACCGGGTTTGGACGATCAGTGGCTCGTCTCCGTGTTGCACACCCCCGCCGACCTTGACCGCCACGTCGAGGTGTACGAGTCCTTCGCGGCGGCCCTGACCGCCTGACGGGCCAACTTTGACCAGACCCTCATTCCTCTCGCGTCGCTGAGGTTTGGGGGTTGCGCGCAGCATTGGGGGTTGCGCGCAGCATGTCCTGAGCCCCCAACCGCTGCGCGCAACCCCCAAGGTTCCAGCGGACCAGGAGATCAGGCGGAGTCCGCAAGACAAAGCCCGATTTCAGCGTGGCAGGCGGTGCCGAATCGGCAACCCGCGTGGCCCCGGTAGCCTGGGGGAATGGCTTCGTATGAGATCCGTCTGTACGGAGACCCCGTGCTTCGGACGCCCGCTGCAGAGGTGACCAACGTCGACGGTGCGCTGGTCAAGGTCACCGAGACCATGATCCAGACGATGTACGACGCTCCGGGCCTCGGACTTGCGGCCCCGCAGGTCGGGATACAGAAGCGTCTCTTCGTGTATGACCTGCACGACGGCGAGGGAGCACGGGTGCTGGTCAACCCGGTCATTCGCGAGTCGCGTGGCGAGTGGTCCTACGACGAGGGATGCCTGTCCGTGCCGGGTCTGTCCTGGGAGATCGTGCGTCCGAAGGAGATCCATCTTGTCGGGTTCGATCTCGACGGCAACGAGATCGACGTCGAGGCCGACGAACTGGTCGCCCGGTTGTACCAACACGAGATGGACCACCTCGACGGCAAGATGCTGATCGACTACCTCGCGCCCGACGACCGCGCCGACGCCATGCGAGTTCTGCGCAATCGCATTCTCGACAACGGCACTGCGGAGGACCCGGAAAAGCTGGCGGAGCTGGCCAAGGCCAAGCTGGCCGTGCCGAAGGGTGCGAAAGCCGGCGATCCGAAGCCTGCGAAGAATCGTTTCGGGATCAGCCTTCCGGGTCTCAAATGAGCCCGGCCGGTCCGTTTTGAAGCTCGTCTACCTCGGTTCACCCGACGCCGCCGTCGGGCCACTCGAAGCACTCGTCCACGCGGGCCACGACGTCCTTCTCGTCGTTTCACAGCCCGACAAGCGCCGAGGACGGGGGGCTGTCCTGTCGCCCTCGCCCGTGAAGGCTGCGGCGCTCGCGCTCGGCCTGCCCGTTACGGATATTGTCGACGACGTTCTCGGTGCCGTGGCCGCCGGTGCCGAGCTGGGCGTCGTAGTGGCCTTCGGGCGGCTCATCCGAGCGAACCTCCTCGCTGCTCTGCCGTTCGTGAACCTGCATTTTTCGCTGTTGCCGCGCTGGCGTGGTGCGGCACCGGTTGAACGTGCGATGCTCGCCGGCGATGCCGAAACCGGTGTGTGTCTCATGCAGTTGGAGGCGGGACTCGATACGGGAAGCGTCTACCGGCGCGTGACTACGCCCATCGGCCCGACCGACACGGCGGCGTCGCTTCGGTCACGTTTGTCGACGCTCGGCACCGCGATGCTCGTGGACGCTTTCGCTGCGGGCAGCGTCGAGGCGCTTGGTCGCTCCGAGCCGCAGGACGGTTCAGTGAGCTGGGCGGCGAAGTTGGAGGCGTCCGACTACCGCATTGATTGGACGCTGCCCGTCGAACAGGTCGACCGAGTCGTTCGCCTCGGCGGGGCGTGGACGATGTTTCGTGGGAAGCGTCTTAAGATCATCAGCGCGCAGATTATCAGCGCGCTTACTGATACGCACGCTCCCGGCGCGATCGACGGCGTCGACGTCTCGTGCGGTTCGTCGGCCCTGCGTCTTCGGACGGTCCAGCCCGAAGGCAAGGGCCCGATGGACGCGTCAGCATGGCGCAACGGTGCGCGTCCGACGTCGGGCGAGCGACTCGGCGACCAGTAATTCTCTACAGAAACTTGAACATGAACACCAACCGACCTCGACCCGATGACCGCGGACCTCGCCGCGATTCCGACCATCGCCCGAGTGGCTCGCGCCGCGACTTCGACCGCGGACCGCGACACGACGGAGACTCTCGCAACGAGCGTCCGGCGCCGCGTCTCGATCCGCCCCCGACGGCGCGGGATATCGCGATGGAAGCGCTGGCGCGTATCGACGACGGTGCGTACGCGAACCTCGTCCTCCCCGAGTTGTTCCGCAAGATCGAGGACCCGGGCGCACATTTCGAGCCGCTCGACTATCGCGAGAAGGCATACGCGACCGAACTTGTGTATGGCACAACGCGGATGCGGCGAGCGTGTGACTGGATCGTGAGCCGCCACCTCAACCGTCAGCCGGACGACGACACCGAGCGGGCGTTGCACCTCGGTGCGTACCAACTCGTCTTCCTCGGGACGCCGCCGCACGCAGCCGTTGCCGCGACCGTGTCGTGCGCGCCCTTGCGCAGCCAGGGTTTCGTGAACGCGGTACTCCGCAGAATCGCGAAGGAGGTCGAGGACGCCGATGGCTCGGCGCTCGAATGGCCGAGCCTTGCGGTCGAGCTCAGCTACCCCGATTGGATCGTGTCGACGCTGGAGCGTGACCTCGGTTCCGAAGCCGCACACGAGGCGCTGTGGCAGATGAATGAGCCGGCCGTGGTTCACCGTCGGGCGGACGGCTACTACCAGGACCCTGCGTCGCAGATGGTTGCCGCGGCGGTCGAGGTTCGGCCCGGTGATCGTGTCCTCGACGTCTGCGCTGCGCCGGGCGGCAAGGCCACGGCGATGGCTGCGGAGGGCGCGTACGTCACGGCGATCGATATCCACGAGCACCGCTGCGCGCTCGTGCAGGAGAACGCCGAGGGGCTCGGGGTCGCCGACCTCGTCGATGTCCAATGCCTCGATGCAACGGCGCTCCCCGCCGAGCTGGTCGGCGACGGGTTCGACCGCGTTCTCGTGGATGCTCCATGCTCAGGTCTCGGCTCCCTTCGACGCCGCCCCGACGCTCGCTGGCGCATGAGCATCGACGACGTTGCGGACCTCGTGCTGCTCCAACGTGCGCTACTGACGTCGGGTGCCGCCGCCCTGAAGGTCGGGGGCACGCTCGTGTATTCCGTATGCACGCTTACCGATGCCGAGTCGGTCGGCAACGACCGTTGGCTTGAACGTGAACTCCCCGAGCTGGTCGCGAACCCACCGGTGCGCGGCCACGGCTGGGAGCCCCATGGTCGCGGCGCTCGCATCCTTCCTGGCGAGACCGACGGCATGTGCGTCTTCCGCTACACCAAAGTCGCGACCGCGACCGCGGTGGAGGCCGAGCCCACCGAGCCGTCGGTCGAAACGGTCGATCCACCGGTCGAAACGGTCGATCCACCGGTTCAGCCGAGCGTCGACGAGTCTCTCTGATCGGTCGCGGTACATCCGGTCCGTTCGCGGTGCGTTCGGGCGCGCCGTATGCACCGCGAGCGGGCGCGATGTACCGCGACCGGGCGGTTCCCCGACCGCGGGGACGGTCGAGTCGCCCAACACCGGATGCATCGGCGAAGATCGGCGGGTGAGCTCCGACCATTCCGCACTGACCGCACGAGCACCGACCGATCCCGCTGTACTGCTCGACGTTGTCGACGGCGTCGGCACGATCACCCTGAATCGGCCGGAGAACCGCAACGCGCTCTCCGCTGAGCTGGTCGAAGGCCTGGAGTCGCAACTCGACGCTGCGCTCGCCGACCCCGCCGTCCACGTCATCGTGCTCACCGGCCGCGGGACGGTGTTCTGCGCGGGTGCCGACCTGAAGGAACGTCGAACGGTGTCGACGGGCACCGATGGCGACGACCTTCCGGCCTTCGTGCGCGTTTTCGAGAAGATCCAGGCGTCGCCCAAGGTGGTGGTCGGACGTCTCCAGGGGCCGGCCCTCGCCGGTGGGCTCGGACTGGCAAGTGTGTGCGACCTCACGATTGCCGTCGACACCGCGATGTTCGGGTTCACGGAGATCCGGCTTGGACTTACGCCCGCGATTATCAGCGTCGTGTGCCTGCCGAAGCTGAGCGTCGCCGATGCTGCCGAGCTGTTCCTGACGGGCGAGCGGATCAGCGCGGCACGTGCGGTCGAAGTCGGGCTGATCAATCGCGCGGTGCCTGCCGACCAGCTCGACGTTGCACTTGGGGAGTTGCTGAGCAAGCTCCGCCTCGGCGGGCCGAATGCCCTCGGGTTTACGAAGGCACTGCTGCGACGCGTCCCACAGATCCAGGGTCAGCGGGTCGCATTCGTGGAGATGGCCGCGCTGTCGGCGTCGCTGTTCGCGAGCGAGGAAGGTATCGAGGGCATGACCGCCTTTGCGCAGAAACGGCCGCCGCGTTGGGCGGTTCCGACTGCCTAGCGCACGCAAGCGGAAGTTCCTCGCGTGACGTCGTATCCGATGGTGGTCGCTGCGCAAGTCTTTCCGGCGAGACGTCGGGTGAGGAACTTCTGCGGCGGCTGCGCTACCCCGTGACGCTGCTTGCGACCTGTTCCCGCGCCGTCGCGACCATGCGTGCCATCGGCTCCGGGTGGCTGGACTCAGGGTCGAGTCGAACGTCAAGCAACGACCCCACGACGTAATCCGCGCGGGAGAAGTCCTGCGCGAGCGTCAGAGCGTTGGGAACGGCGACGCACGTGGTGCCGGCCCGCGTCGCCGCCATCGAGCCGTGGTGCGAGTCTTCGAGGGCTACGACGCTGCTTGCCTGGTCACGCACCCCGAGTCGGTCGAGTGCCTCGAAGTAGAGATCCGGGGCCGGTTTCGCGAACGGTGCGTGCTCTCGGCACACGATGGTCCGGAACCGCTGGCGGAGTCCGAGTCGGTCGAGCAGCGGGTGGACCCAGGAGGTGGGCGACGATGATGCGATCGCGCACGGAAGTCCGGCGGCGTCGGCCGCGTCGAGCAGCGTCGTCACTCCTGCATTCGCAGACAGCAAGGCGATCTCGGCCTTGTTGCGGCGGCGAAACTCGCGCAGCGCAGCGTCACCATCGACGCCGGGGCCGGCCAGGTCGACCAGCCACGGCACCCAAAAGTCTTCTGGCACGGACCTGCCGACCGCGTCGAGCCAGAGGTGGGTCGGAAGATCCGCGCCGTGGCTGCGAAACACCGCTCGGGCGGCGCTCACCTGTGCACCCTCGGTGTCGCAGATCAGCCCGTCGAAGTCGAAGATCAGCGCGCGTACCAACATCGGGGAACCTATCGGCACGAGCAGTCTGAAGGTCAAGCCCATCGGCCCTACCTGGGCGCGACGTGAAGTCTGTCGCGAACATCGACCGATGTGCTCCTACATTTGCAGGCGTGATTCGCATCTGCCCGTCGATCCTGTCGGCCGACTTCGCCAACCTGGCCACCGCCATCGACCGCGTGGAGGCGCAGACCGATTGGCTGCATGTCGACGTGATGGACGGCCATTTCGTGCCGAACATCACGATTGGTGCTCCCGTGGTGAAATCGCTCCGTGCACATACGGATCTGTTCCTCGACTGCCACCTCATGATCACCGACCCGCAGAAGTTCCTTCCCGACTTCGCAGCCGCCGGGGCCGATGGCTGTTCCGTCCACATCGAACTCGGGCTCGACTACACGAGAGACCGTCTCACGCAGTGTCGTGACCTTGGGATGCGGGCGGGCGTGGTCGCCAACCCCGACACTCCGTTCGACGCTTTTGCCGACCTTCTCGCCGAGGTCGACCTCGTCCTGCTGATGACGGTCTTCCCCGGCTTTGGAGGGCAGAAGTTCATGGGCGGCGTGATGGAAAAGGTTGCGCAGACCCGAGAGGAACTCGACCGCATCGGCAGTCACGCGGTGCTTCAGGTCGACGGCGGTATTGACCTGGTGACGGCACCGGTGGCGGCGAGGGCCGGAGCGAGGGCATTTGTGGCAGGCAACGCGATCTTCGGACGTCCAGAACCCCTCGCAGCGGCGGCCTCGCTGCGGGCCGCGATCGTCGGCGTCCTACCGGGCGACGAGGCCTGACATGGGACCTAGGGACCTCCGCGCGAAGGTGCTGACGGTGTCGGACGGCGTGTTCCATGGCGTCCGAGAAGACCGCAGCGGCGTTGCGCTCGACGAGCAGCTTGTGGCGGCGGGGTGGAACGTGGTGGAGCGGCGAGTTGTTGCGGACGGCGTCGAGTCCGTGGCAGTGGCATTGCGCTCCATGGCGGACGGGTTCGCGGGCCTCATCGTGACCACGGGGGGCACGGGTTTCGGGCCACGTGACCTCACGCCGGAGGGCACCCGGTCGGTCCTCGAACGAGAAGCACCGGGGCTCTCAGAGGCAGCCCGCCTCGTGAACCCGACCCTTGGACGCTTGAGCCGCGGGGTTGCCGGGACGCTCGGCCACTCGTTGGTCCTGAACACCCCAGGTTCACCGAAGGGTTGCGTCGAGGCGCTTGGCGCAGTGCTCGACGTACTCCCGCACGCGCTCAGCCTGATGACGGGCGAGACGACGATCCACTGATAGCGCGGCGATGCGCTACATTGCGTTGCCACGTCGGACCGACGAGGTCTCTACCGATTCCGGCGGCCGTGCGGAAGTTCAAAGGGAACTCCAGCAGCACGTGGACGAAGCTGAGCAGGAACAGGACGCGTAGCCCTTCTTGGTAGCTCTGCGCATAAATTGCGAGCGACACGCCCCACAGAATGACCACAATGCCGAGCTGCCATTTTGGGATCCGATGCCAGCTGATGACGCGGGTCTTCGAGAACCAATTGAGGTAGTGGTAGGTGTAGGCGAAAGCGATGAATCGCATGAGAGCGAGGCCCGTCGGCGAGCTGAAGATCTCGCCCATCGCCTCCGGCTCGAGGAGGTCGAAGTGGTCGAGAACAAGACTGTTCAGACCGCTGAATGGGGCGTAGCTCTCCGCTGCGTACCGACCCGCCACGTGTCCGATGCCGGAAGGTCGCACGAACCAGGTGGCAGCTGCGGTGGCGACGAGCGCGACCGCGGAAAGCAGTCCGAGCGGCTTGCGTGATTTGATCGCTCCGGCGATCACGAACATGAGCGTGAACGCGAACACGTGGAGCAGCGTCGGCACCATGTAGAGGAGCCAAAAGGCGTAATTGTTCGAGGTGCGGAGCATCTTGAGCGCGTAATACGCGCCAATTATGACGAGCGCGGCGAGCCACCGCTGCCGAATTGTCACGAAGACAAGCGCGACAAGTAGTCCTATTGCCGAGGCCTGTATCCCATAGTTTCCGATGACGCTGGACGCGTCGACCCAGCGCCAATTGAGTGCAGCTGCGGCAACGCCGAGGGCCAGTAGCGGCAGCGCGTCGATTCGGCGGCGCAGAAAGTACGCGCGCTGATGAAGCCAGCCGATCTCCGTGAGGTAGTGCAGCGGGCCGAGCACGGCGTAGGAGAAGAGGAACAGCTCGACCGGTGCAGCGAACGCGAGCGCTGCGGACAACAGCATCAACGCGATGTTGACGGCGTCGACGTCGAGGGGAGCACGCCGTGCCGAGACGACGGCGGTCATTGTTACTTGGCCACTCGGCGGTTACTCGGAGGCTTTCGTGGGTGCTGCTGCCTTCTTGGCGGGTGCCTTCTTCGCAGCAGTTTTCTTTGCCGGGGCGCGCTTGGCCGGGGATGGGGTGTCCGCTGCGGACGATGGGGTCGGGTCTGCTGCATCGGCAGCGGGACGTCGATAGGCCGTTGCCGCACGTTCGAACATGCCCGACGCTGCGGCCTGGAATCGACTCTCGAACTCGTTCATGCGCTCTTCGAGCACGGCGACCTGCTTCTGGACCTCGGCCGCAACCTGCTTCGCGACACGCTCGCTCTGTTCACGTCCCTGTTCGACCAATGTCGACACAAGCTTCTCGGCTTCTTTGCGACGAACCTCGCCGTCTTTCACCATGGTCTTGACGAACTCCTCGGCCTTCGCCTGAGTCACCTCCGTCCATGCCATGCCGGACTTGAGAAATCTTTGGAACGCGTTTGAGTTGGCCACGGCTCAACGGTACCTCGCTCGGCCGTGGTCCGGCCGGATCTTGGAGCGGTCGAGGTGCGCTCAGGGCTACGCGGTGCACAGTTCCTGCTAGGGCCGATTCGGGCTGCGACCCGCCCGCAACCTACGCTCCGACGCCATGCGAGCCATTGTCTGTCGTGAGCTGGGTGCCGTTGAGAAGATGCAGGTCGAGGAGCGTCCAACACCTGACCCGGGTCCGGGCCAGGTTCGTATTGCGGTCAGGGCCTCGGGCGCGAGTTATGTGGACGCGCTCCAGGCGGCCGGTCGCTATCAGTTCCCGCAGACGCCGCCTTACACGCCCGGCAACGAGGCGGCCGGTGTGGTCGACGCGGTGGGCGAAGGCGTCACCGACTTCGCCGTCGGCGACCGAGTGCTTGCGTCGGCACCTGGTGCGTTCGCCGACACGATGCTGTGCAAGCCGCAACAGCTGATCCGCCTCCCCGAGGCCGTCGACTTCGAGCGGGGTGCGACCTTCCTCCAGGTGTACGGGACCGCGTGGTTTGCCTTCAAGCGTCGCACGGTCATCCGGCCCGGCGAGGTCGTGCTGGTGACAGGCGCGGGTGGTGGCGTAGGCCTCGCCGCCATCGACGTTGCGCGATCGATGGGTGCGCGAGTGATTGCGGTCGCGTCGTCGGTGGAGAAGCGGGCGCTCGCGATGTCGGTCGGTGCCGAGGCGGCGATCGATCCGCTCACGGAGGACGTGAAGACGCGAGCACGCGAACTCACCGATGGGAAGGGCATCGACGTGGTCTACGACGTCGTCGGCGGGGAGACTGCCGAGTCTGCGCTGCGTGCCCTGCGCTTCGACGGACGCTTCGTGGTGATCGGATTCACAGCCGGGATCCCCCGCATCCCGCTCAACCTTGCGCTGCTCAACAACCGCACCATTGTGGGCGTCGAATGGGGCGGGTGGGTGGCGCGCAACGGTGATGCGAATCGCGCCATGATCCTCGAAGTTGTGGATGCCATAGGACGCGGAGAGCTGCATCCCGTCGCGCCGTTCGTGCGGCGTCTCGACGAGGCGGCGACGGTGTGCGTCGAGCTGCTGGAGCGCCGCGCCGTCGGCAAGATCGCACTCGTGCCCTGAGGTCGCGCAGGCGCGAACTAGCTGAAATGTACATTTCAGCCAATTCGGACGCAGTACAATCGTTGTCGTGATGACGACCGCGACGAACGCTAAGGACCAACTCGCCAGCCTCCTCGAAATTGCCCGATCTGGCGTGGAACGCGTGGTGATCGAAAAGCACGGAAAACGCACGGCGGCGCTCGTGAGCATCGCTGACCTCGAGCGCCTCGAACGTCTCGACGCCGTTGAGCGGGCGGCGCGTCGCCTACCGCTCGCTGGCACGCTCAGTCGCTACGACGCGCCCGACGAGCCGGTCGCGGAGGAGTGGTCTGCGGCCGTTTCGAAGCGGCCATCGCGCAAGCGTTCGAACTGATCGTGTTACTTCTCGACACACACGTTTTCGTGTTTTGGGTCACCGATTCGCCGCAGCTCCGGCCGCGGACCCGAGAATTGATGGAGAAGGCCAGCGATTCGCTGTTGCTCAGCGCAATAAGTGTCTGGGAGATCGCGAAGCTGGTGGAACTCGGTCGGCTTGAGTTCTCGGTGGGAGTGGATGAGTGGGTCGGCCAGGCGCTCGCCTATCCGCGGGTGGAAATTGTGCCGCTTTCACCTGCCATTGCTATCGAGAGCACGCGCCTACCCGAGCCATTCCATAAGGACCCCGCCGACCAGATCATTGTGGCGGCGGCGCGGGTTCTCGAGTGCCCGCTCGTGACCTACGACGGCAAGATCCTCGCCTACAAGTCAGTGCCGCTTGCAACGTAGGCCGCGTGATCGGATGATCGTTTGGTTTTTGGTCGATCCGGTACCGTTCCGGTTGGCGGGCAACATTGACCAAACCGTCGCGGTGTGCTCGACCCGCCCGGTTCGATACGGTGGCACGGATGCGTCGCCACTTCACCGGTAGGTCCATTCCGACGCTGCTCGCCATGATGCCCATGGTGCTGTTCCAGCCCTCGACCGACGCAGTGCCGACAACAACGGTCGCAGCGATCGTGACCAGCGCGCCATCGACGGCAACGGCACAGGGACTCGCGACCCCGTCGCCGCTGCCCGCAGCGACCGACGCCCCGACGTCGCCTGCGCCAACCACGACCACGACCGTCCTCGCGGCACCGCCGGGGACGCGGACGAAGCTCCGCCTCGACATCGCGCCCCGCGCTGCGACCGTGATCATTCGGACCTCGACCGTCGAATCCACGACGACGACCGCACAGGCCACGGTGACCGTGCCGGCAGGGCGGGTGGATCTCACCATCGCCGCCCCCGGCTACCAGCCGCGTCAGGAGACGGTCACCGTCACCGCCGCCGGAGGGACCATCACCCGGCGGCTCGACCCAATCGGCCAGATGCATCGCCACCGCTTCGACATCAAGACCGGGTCCAACCCAAAACAGGTTGCCTTCACGCCGGACGGTGCCGAGTTGTGGGTGCCCCTGCTCGGGTCGCGCGGCGTCGACGTGTTCAGAACGGCCGACGGTTCAAAGGTCACGACGATCCGAATTGGTAACGATCACGGCGCGGTCGAAGTGATCTTCAACCGAGCCGGTACGCGCGCATACGTTTCGCAGATGGAAACGGCGAGCGTCTTCGAGGTCGACACTGCGTCGTATCGAGTGCTGAGAAGAATGGCGACCGGCGGCAATTGGACGAAGGTGCTCGCTCTCTCACCCGAGGAAACAACGCTCTACGCAGCCAATTGGGTGAGCAATGACGTCTCGGTGCTGAGCCTCGCCACCGGGACGCTGCTCAAGCGCATTCCGACCGTGAAGACCCCTCGCGGCCTGTCGTTCGACCCCACCGGCACCCGAATGTTCGTCGCCGGGTTCGAGGGCGGCGAGATTCAGCGCATCAACCTGGTGACCGGTGAGAAGGCAATCCTCCTGCACACCGGGGGAGCAATGCGCCATATGGCCGTCGATGAGCAGCTTGGAGTTCTTTACGCAGACGACATGGGCACCAATGGCGTCTATGTCGTTGACCTCTCAACGGAGAAAGTCCGCCAAATCGCGACCGTCGATTCGCATCCGAACACGATCGATTTGTCGCCTGATCGCCGGTTTCTCTACGTGTCGAACCGCGGCGAGAACAGCGTCAAGGGGTACAACGTGCCCGGACCGGAGTGGGGCTCGGTTCTCGTCGTGGACGTTGCTACGGGCAAGATTCTGGACGCGATCATCGGCGGCAATCAGACCACCGGTCTCGACGTTTCACCCGACGGAAAGCTGCTGGCATTCACCGATTTTCTCGACAACCGGCTTGCTGTCTACGACATCCCGTCGGCCGGCGTCCTCGATGCTGGCAACGGCGGACTCGCCCCGCGGCGTCGACCGCTCATCGTCAAGCGGGCAGGCTGAACGCCGCAGCACACCGTCGGCCTGAGCTGAGTGCGGCCGTCAGGCGGGGCCGAAGACGGGGTATGCCTCGCTGTCGGCTGGTCGGATGAAGTGGACCCGCAGAGGGAGGCCGGCGTGCAGCGTCGATGGCTCCACGTGCACGAGTCCCGTCGTCACCCACGGACCCTCCGCCAACTCAACCGCGGCGGCGATCCGCGGTGGCGGCGTTGCTCCGTCAGCACCGGGCCTTGCGTGAACGACGATCCACGTCATGAGCGTCGCATCGCCCGAAAGCGGCGCGGACCAGGTAAGGACATCATCACGACAGGTCGTGCACGACAGTGCCTCGGGCGGGGACAGGTGTCCGGCGCGGCACGCTCGAACGACCAATTCCTTCCGAGCAGCGGCGTCGAAGAAGGTTGCAGTCGCGGCGTCGCGATCGACCGGTCCGTACTGGGTGCCGTCGTTCATGACCGCTCCTCGGGCGAGAGCAGCAAGGTCGAATGGAAGTCGAGGATGCCTCCATTGCCGCTGACCAGTACGACGTCGTGGTCGGCCACCTGCCGCTCGCCGCCTTGCCCTCTCGCCTGAATAACGGCTTCCGCGAGCGGTGTCATACCCCACATGTAGTACGACGACAGCTGGCCGCCGCCGGTGTTCGTGGGCAGCGTCCCATTTGGTCCGAGAGCGCCGCTCGCCGCGAACGCCCCACCTTCGCCCTTGGCGCAGAAGCCATAGTCCTCAAGCGAAATGACGACCGTGAACGTGTAGCAGTCGTAGATCTCAGCCACCTTGACGTCGGCCGCTGTGATGCCCGCCATACCGAACGCCGTCGCCCCCGACCCGACCGCGCCCGACACGAGCCCGAACCGTCCGCCACGCTCCATCGTGACGCCAGGATGCGCCTGTCCCCAGCCGAGCACGTGCACGGGCGGCTGAGCGAGGTCACGTGCGCGTTCAGCGGTCGTAACGATCACAGCGACCGCACCGTTCGAAACGAGACAGCAGTCGAGCAACCTGAGGGGGTCTGCGATCCAGCGTGAGGCCTGATGGTCGGCGAGGGTGATGGGCTCGCGCATCTGCGCTGCCGGATTCATGGCCGCCCACGCACGCTGTTGCACGGCGACCGCACCGAACTGTTCCGACGTGGTGCCGTAGGTCTCCATATGACGCCGGGCCGCGAGTGCGTACCGGGGGTTTGCGCCGGCGAGGCCACAGGCAATCGCAATCGCGTTGATGCCGGCAGCCCTCGGTCGCTTTGCCGCGTACGCCGCGCCTGCCCCGACGCCTTCGGTCAGCGGGGCGTCCGAGTACACACAGGCAACCGCGGTTGCCATTCCCGATGCGACCGCCATCCCGGCATATTGGATCATGCTCCCGGCCGAGGACCCGTAGCCCTGCAGCTCCGCGTAGAGGCGTAGGTCGCGTGCCCCGAGTGCGCGTTGGAGCCCCATGTTGAGGCCGCCGTTCGAGTTGAACAGGACGCCGTCGACCTGGTTCATGGTGAGGCCGGCGTTGATCGCGGCGAGGTTGATGGCCTCCACCGCGAAGCTCGTCGCGGAGCGTCCGTAGATGCGGCCCATCTCGGTGACGCCCAGCCCGGCAATGGCGAAATGGGGGAGCGTCATTTGGGCGGTTACACTACCGACGCTGGTGCAGCGGTGCGCAATCCTGCTTGGTCTCGAATCTGCCAGGCTGGTCGCATGCGTCTCCAGAACTCAGGGGCTCACCGGGCATTCCCGGCAGCCAAGGACGCTCCGGTGTCGGTGGTCATCGCCTCGTCGGGCGGTGCCGTATGGACTTGGCAGCTGCTGTTGACCCACGTGCGATCCGACGGGGTGATGGCCGATCTCGTGGGCGAGCGGATCTGCGCCGTTCTTGCGAGCGGTCGGGGAGCGACGCTGGGTGCGGCGTCGCTGGTGCCATGGAGCGAGGGTTCGCAGGGTGGCGTCTCGGTCGACGATTCGGGCGAACCGCTGGCCTGCGCGCTCGACGATGGGCCCGTGCGCATCCTCAGCTCGCAGGTTCGCTCCGGTTCCGGACGGCCGATGATTCGGGTCGAGCGGGCTACCGCCGGTGCCGCAGTGTCGCTGGACAATGCCCTCGCCGTGGTCGTCCTCGATGGGGTGCTGACCATGACAACCGATACTCACGTGTTCCCGTTCAATCCGGAGACCGAACGCGCCTCCCGCTTCGATGCGATCATCGGCGACGACGGCCCATCCGCAACCGTGACCGTCGTCCGCGATGCGATCCTCGCGTTCGTGTCGCTTACAACGTGACAGTCGGCTGTCGCCGTGCCGATGTCGTGGCCCCAAATCGGTCGATGTGGCCCCAAAACGGCCCGATTTGGGGCCACACTGACCGATTTGGGGCCACAGTCATGTGCGTCGGTCGTGGACGAATGGGGCGGGCGGACTATTCCTCGTGAACGAAGCCGGGTCGTAGGCTGTTCGCGCAGGTCGAGCGAGCGTTCGCCTGAGACCACCGACGTCGAACGGTTCGAGAGTGGCGGCGGACAGGAGATCGACACATGACAACAGCGACGGCACCCACCAGCCACGACCCAGTGACGTCCCCGTGGCAGGACCGCGTCGACGTTGCGGTCATCGGCGGCGGCATCCTCGGCCTATCGACCGCCATGCATCTCAGCGAACGCTTCCCCGGAGCAACGATCGTTGTGCTCGAGAAGGAGGCGACGCTGGCCGCTCACCAGACGGGCCACAATTCGGGTGTTATTCACTCGGGGCTCTATTACAAGCCGGGAAGCCTTAAGGCGACGATGGCGAAGGCCGGTTCGAAGTCGATGGTGGCGTTCTGCGAGGCGAACGGGATCGCCCACGAGGTGTGCGGCAAGATCGTCGTCGCGACAGAGGCAGGCGAACTGCCGCTCCTGGAGAACCTGTATCAGCGCGGTCTCGACAATGAACTACCGGTCGAGAAGATCGCTCCCGCAAGGGCGAAGGAGATCGAGCCCCACGTTGCCGCGCTGGCCGCGTTGTGGCTGCCCACGACGGGAATCGCCGACTACCGCGGCGTGTGTGACGCCTATAGGCGACTTATTGAAACCGGTGGCGGTGCGGTCCACTTGGGTACCAAAGTCGAACGCGTCGAACGGGTCGGCGGTTCGCACCGTCTGACGACCTCGCGCGGTGACGTCGAGACCGGCTTCGTGGTGAACTGCGCGGGCCTGTACTCCGATCGCGTCGCCCGAATGGATGGCGCCGACCCGACTGCTCAGATCGTGCCGTTCCGCGGCGAGTACTACGAGCTCGCACCGCACCGACGAGACCTCGTGAAGGGCCTGATCTACCCGGTCCCGAACCCCGATTTCCCGTTCCTCGGCGTGCACTTCACCCGCATGATCGACGGCACCGTCCACGCGGGGCCGAACGCCGTGCTCGCGTTCAAACGCGAGGGTTACGAGAAGCGCGACTTCGACGCGAAGGAGCTCGCCGAGATCCTCCTCTACCGCGGGTTCCACAAGCTCGCCATGAAGAACTGGCGCGAAGGCGCACGGGAGATGTGGCGGAGCATGAGCAAGAAGGCGTTCGTGGCCAGCCTGCAGCGTCTCATCCCGGAAATCACGGAGGACGACGTGGTTCCAACGCACGCCGGTGTCCGTGCGCAGGCACTCAAGCCCGATGGTGCGATGGTCGACGACTTCCTGATCGTCGAGGCTCAAGGATCGTTGCATGTGTGCAACGCTCCGTCACCTGCTGCGACCGCATCACTTGAGATCGGACGCGAGATCGCGAGCCGGGTACCCACCCCGGCGCGCCTCGCAACCCAAACTGTCACCGTCAAAGTCGGAAAGGTTGTTGTTTCATGAACATCCTCGTCACCGGTACCGAGGGGTATCTCGGCTGCCTGCTCGCTGGTGTGCTTATGCGCCAAGGCCACGAGGTGGTCGGCGTCGACACCGGCTACTACAAGCAGGGCTGGCTCTACAACGGCGTTGATTGTTCCCCGAAGACGCTGGAGAAGGACCTCCGCGATATCTCGGCCGAGGACCTGAAGGGCATCGACGCGGTCGTCCACATGGCAGAGCTGTCGAACGATCCGCTCGGTCAACTTGCGCCGAACATCACCTTCGACGTCAACCACAAGGGTTCCGTCCGTCTCGCCAACCTTGCACGACAGAATGGCGTCCGCAGGTTTGTGTACATGTCGAGCTGCTCGGTCTACGGCGTCGCGACGGAGCCGGTGGTCAACGAACTGAGCGCGATCAATCCTCTCACTGCATACGCAGAGTGCAAGGCGTTGGTGGAGCGCGATCTCACCCCGATGGCCGAAGCAGATTTCGTCCCCACGTTCATGCGGAACGCGACGGCATTCGGTGCCAGTCCTCGTCAGCGTTTTGACCTTGTTCTGAACAACCTCATGGGTCTGGCTTGGACAACGAAGGAGATAACGATGGTCTCCGATGGCTCTCCGTGGCGTCCGCTGGTGCATGCACTCGACATAGCGAAAGCCATCTCCTGCGTGCTCGCCGCACCTGCCGACGTGGTGCGCGCGCAGGTCTTCAACGTCGGATCCAACGAACAGAACTACCAGGTCAAGGAGATCGCCGAGGTCGTGGCAGAGCAGGTGCCGGGCTGCACGCTCAGCTTCGGCGACGGCACCGACAACCGCTCCTACAAAGTCAATTTCGACAAGATCCACGCGGCGCTTCCGGACTTCAGCTGCGAGTGGGATGTTCGACGCGGTGCCGAGCAATTGGCCGCCATTTTCGGCCGAATCGGCCTCGACAAGGAGATGTTTGAGCAAAGGGGCTTCACGCGTCTCAAGCAGCTCCAATACCTCCTGAATACGGGGCAGCTCGATGCCGACTTCTTTTGGAAGGCGCGCTCATGAAGTTCATGGCAACGAAGCTGCAGGGTTGGTTTTGCCGCCCAATGCTCGCGTTCTCGGGTTAGGGCCCGGAAGGTACGGGTTTGCCACGAGATTGGCCGAGCTGAACGATGGCCACACCGCCGATCGTGATCGCACCGCCGAACAGCACGAGCCCGGAAAGTCGTTCACGCAAGAACATGGCACCGAAGAACACGCCCAGAACGGTTGCCAAATAGGCAGTCGAACTTGACTGCATCGTCGTCGTCCGGCTGAGTAGCTCGGAGTACATTACGAACGAGAGTGCAAGCCCGATTACCGCTAAATATACAAATGACAGGGTGAACGTCCATGGAAATGTCATGTGTGACCGGTTGTCCGGGGAGGCCAATATGCCGAGGACGATCGACGACAGAGCGAGCTGCATGCCCACCACCATCAGGCGGTCGAGCCGCGGCATTGGATGACGCTTGTACATGATGGAGCCGAGCGCGCTGGTTGAGGCCCCGATCAGCCCGTAGACGATCCCTGCAGGTCGGGTGTTCCCTTCGATGGCGCGCCAGGCCACAATCACCGTGCCGCACATTCCCACCCCGAGGCCCAGCAACACTCGCGAGGTGACCCGCTCGCTGAGCAGGAGCGGTGCCAGCATGGCGGTGAATAGCGGCATGGTGTTTGTGAAGATCGATACGACTCCGGCGGGGGCGTTCTTCGCGGCGAGGAAGAGCCCGGCCGTTGAGATGCCCGTCATCAGCACCGCGATCCACGCGAGCCCGGTCCACTCCTCGCGTCCTCGCGGCCACGACGCCCCATGGCGACGTGCCAGGGCCAACAAGATCACTCCCCCGACGACAGCTCGAGCTGTAGCGACGGTGAGAGGCGGCACGGAACGTCCCGTGACGCGCATAGCGACCGAGTTGAGGCCCCAGCAGCAGGCGACGCCAACAAAGAGCACCACCGGTGGGACCCGTTGGATCAGCGACCCGGGCACCGGGGCCGCGACCGTGGCGGTCATCGGTGAGTCGAGAACGCTGGCATGACCGGAACCGTACCGCTGGCCGGGTCAGCCAGACGATTCAAGTCCGATGCTGACTTCATCGGCGTGAGAGCACCGTCGACCCGATGCGGTCCCGAGGTTCGCCTCTGGCTAGCGTCGAAAGGGTGACCACCGAAGAACTCATCGCCCACGTCAGCCCTACCATCGGATCGCTCGGTTCGGGCTTCTACTTCATTCCCGAGACGCTCGCAGTCGGCAAGGCTCTCGGTCTCGACGGCTTCCGCTGGTACGTCCTCGGGCGCGGAGGCGTGCTCGGCGACGTGGCACCCGGCGTCGTGTCCGCCGCTTTCGGCTACTTCAGCCCGGAGCTGGTCACGAAGCTCTGGGACTCCGCTCGGGCGATCGTGCCGGCGCGAGAGGCCGGTCACCGCTACCACCTCTGCGCCGCGGAGTACGGCCGTGCGAAGTTCTCCGCCGTGCCTGGCCTGGCCGAGTACTGCGCGGCCGCCGAGAAGGTCATTGCCGCAGCGGATCGTGATGGGCTCAGCCTGTTCGCGGGCATCGCCGCAGAACCGCTCGTCGACGACCTGCCCGGCCGCGCCATGCAGCTCACCGCGGTCCTGCGAGAACTGCGCGGGAGCGCGCACCTGGTGGCGGTCGTTGCGACGGGTATCCGAGCCCGTTCCGCCCACTTCGTGAAGCGTCCTGACGACGCGAAGATGTTCGGTTACACACCCGACGATGTCGCTGCCGGTGCAAGCCCCGATGACGCCGCACGCCTCGACTCCGCCGAAAAGGTCACCGACCTCATCGTGACGCGAGCCTTCTCGGTGCTCAACGACGCCGAGGGCGCAGCGCTCCAGGCCGGGGCCGACGGGATGAAGGCAGCTCTCGGCTGATCGGTGCGCATCGATCTGGTCATCAGTACGGTCGACATCGACGCCCGCACAGCGATCGAGGCGACGCAACTGGCCGAACAGAGTGGGTTCGACGCCGTGTGGACCTACGACCACGTGTCCGGGGTCGTGCTGCGCGGCACGTCGGTGCTTGATGTGTGGACGGTGCTTGGGGCGATGGCCCAGGCCACCGAACAGATCACGATCGGCTCGCTCGTGGTCAACGCAACTACCCGCCAGGTAGCTCATATCTCCACGGCTGCCGCAACCCTGCAACAGCTGTCCAGCGGACGTTTCGTGCTCGGGCTCGGTGCCGGGGCTGGGCCGGAGTCGTCGTTCGCGCGAGAGCTTTTCATGTTCGGTCTCGCCGCCGAAGATGCTCCGACGCGGCGTCAGCGCGTCGCCGAGACCGTCGAGTCACTACGCGCGCTGTGGAGCGGGTCGGCTTCCTACAGTGGGGAGCAGGTACATTTCAACGGCGTTGAGGGAGTGGCGCTACCTCACCCGCCACCTCGGATCATCGTCGGCGCGAACGGTCCGCGCATGGCGGAGCTGGCCGGACGATTTGCGGACGGCGTCAACCTTCATTCGTGGGAACGCGACCTCGGAGCAATGGTGGCAGTGGCTCGTGGGTCGGCGGCCGAGGCCGGTAGGGCGGGCTTTGAGGTCAGTGTCGAATCACCGTTCGCGGTAGAACTGCTCGATGCGGGCAGCGTCGCCCATGCCGACCTTGCCGCACTCGGGGTTGACCGCGTGCAGCTCCGTTGGACCGCGGCGGACGGCTTCGCCCCAATCGTCGACGCGGCGACCTATTTCAGCTGAACGCCGTTGGTACACCGGCGAGTTTGGTGTCGTGCCGGTCGGCGGCGGGTCAGGCCAGGCGGTGGTCGAGGAACTCGGCGATGATTCCCGCCAGTTGCGCGCCGTGCGTCGCCGGGATCATGTGGCCCGCGCCGTCGACCGTGAGGCGTTCGATACCGGGGATCTTCTTCTCGATGTAGTCAGTGGCACCGAGAAACGCAGCGTCTTCCGATCCAACAATGACAAGGGTGGGACACGAGATATCGGCGAGGTGGTCGATCACGTAGGCGTCCTCGTGCAGGCCGACGAGGCGCTCCGGACGACCCTCCTTCTCCGCTCCACGTCGCGTGTCTGCATTCCATTTCGCCATGGCGTCGGAGGAGCGGAATCCGGGCCCCGTCGCGATCAGCACGAGCGCCGCCACCCGGTCCGGGTGCTCGATTGCATACCGGCACGACAGGTACCCACCGAGCGAGTGGCCGACCAGTACGACGCCCTCCGACGAGCCGATCACACCTTCCAGCGACCCGTAGGCCAGTCGCGGGCCATACGCGTCGGGTGCCGCGTGGGGAGAGCTGCCGTGCCCCGGCTGGTCCCACGCGAGGACGCGATACGACGGTGCGAGCACCGGAGCGAAGTCCGACCAGACGTTGGCGTCGCTGCCCACCCCGTGTGAGAACACCATCGTGCGGCCGCTGCCGGATTCGTTGATGTGCAGTTGCAGGTCCGTGGGCGGGTCGGTCGGCAGGTTGGCGCGCTGATCAGACGTTGTCACGGGCGTCGACCCTATTCGCGATGGTCCCACCGCGATGTTTGGTCAATCCACATCGCACGGCGGGGTCGATCGACCAAACATAGGGCCCGACGCCAGCGGACAATGCCACGGGGCGGGGCCGTTTGACGCACTACCGTCGAGCGCCGACATGACCAGTTCCGCCACGACCCCGCCTCAGCGTCCGCCGACGCAAACCGTCGTCGCGAAGATCGGATCGTCTTCGCTGACCGACGAGGCCGGAGTCATCGACGTTGCGGCGATCGAACGCGTCTGCCGCCAGGTCGCGGTGCTCCGTTCCGAGGGCGCGGACGTGCTCGTCGTGACGTCGGCCGCCGTGGCCTCAGGAGTTCGGGCCCTCGGGTTCGCGCAGCGTCCAACGGATCTTCTGACGCTCCAAGCGGTGAGTGCAGTCGGTCAGAGTCGACTGATGCACCATTGGGACACCGCCCTCGGATCGCACGGCCTCGTGAGCGGACAGGTGCTCCTCACCCCGAACGACTTCTTCGACCGCCGCCAGTACCTGCACGCTCGGGCCACGTTGCAGCGCCTGCTCGACCTCGGCGTCGTGCCGGTCATCAATGAGAACGATGCGGTTGCCGGTGATGAGATCCGCTTCGGCGACAACGACCGCATCGCAGCGCTTGTGGCGCACCTGGTCGGAGCGAATGTTGTGGTGCTGCTCACCGACACGGCAGGTTTGTTCACGGCGAATCCGCACACGGACCCTTCGGCGACGCTCATCGAACATCTCGACGAGATCACGGCCGACATCGAGGCGCTTGCGGGCGGCACCGGATCGGATCGGGGGAGCGGCGGTATGTCGTCCAAGGTTCGCGCCGCGAAGGTCGCGTCCTGGTCGGGCGTTCGGGCGGTCATCGCCGGATCCCTTGGCGAGGACGCGCTCCTGGCGGCAGTCGCGGGTCGCCCGGGCTGTGGCACGACGGTCGCAGCGAACGACCGTCGGCTGTCGGCACGGAAGCTGTGGATTGCGTTCGCGGGCGACCCGCTGGGTTCTGTGTCGGTCGATGCGGGTGCCGAACGGGCGCTGCGGGAGCGGGGGGTGTCGCTGCTTCCGGCGGGGGTCGTTTCCGTGACCGGTGAGTTCGAGGCGGGAGACCTCGTGGAGATCGCGGGTCCGTCTGGACGCACGTTCGCCCGTGGGATGGCTCGACTGGGCTCGGCGACGCTGGAGGCGGCGAAAGGTCAGCGCAGCAGTGTCACCGATGGCGAAGTTGCCGTCCACCGCGACGACCTCGTTTTGCTTCCGTAGCCGTGGACCGCGTCAGGCCGGTCGATCCACCGTGAGTGAGATCCGTGGCGACAGCATCGGCAGCGCCCTCGGGGTGTAGGTGAGGTTGTAGCGGAACCCGCCGTTCAGCTCGATCGATCGTGACAGCTTGTTCGCGCCGAGCGGATAGCGCAGCGGCTCGAAGGAAATGTCGATGCCGTGGGTGCCCGCCTTCAATTCAAACGTCGCAGGCTTGTCCCACGTGAGGAAGATCGGCTCGTCGTCGAGCTTGGCCGAGATGGGCGCGCCACCGAGAAACGGCACGCCGCGGCAAGTGATCACGAGAACGGGATTGCGGTTCATATCTGCCCGCAGCGTACGCGAGCGTCAGGACTCTCCGCTGACACGGTCCGCGCCAGCGCGAGTCGAGTCAAGACGTGGCGGTGGTGCCCGGCGTCTCGACGGCCGGTGCGGCGGCAGCGGTGACCGCGGGAGCGTCGGACAGTCCGAGCTCGGCCTTGATCTGCGACAGACGGGACTGCGCCTCGACGTTCAGCGATGCCTGCTCGACCTCGAGCATCCGCGACTCGACACTTGAACCCTGGATCTCCGAATGGGCCATTGCCTTCGCGTAGCGCTCCTCGATCTTCTTGGAGACCTCGTCGAGGGTCGGCACGTCGGTCCCGATGGTCTGCGTGAGTTGACCCATCGTGGTGTTCAGTTGCTCCTGCATCTTGGCCTGGTCCAACTGGCTCAGCAGCTTCGACTTCTCCGAGACTCGCTTCTGCAGGGCCGCAGATGATTGCGCGACCGCCGACTTCGCCTGGTCGGACGCCTTCGTCGACGCCAGCACCTGCTGCTTCAGGTTCTCGACCTCGGTCTCCACCGCGACCAGGCGTCCGGCAAACGCTTCGGCCGACTGCGTGAACTGTGTCGCCTTGGTGGCGTCGCCCTGCTTGGCTGACTCGTCGGCCATCCGCACGGCCTGGCGAGCGTTGGCGTTGAGCTTCTCCAGCTCTTCCATCTTGGCGTTCAGGCGCAGCTGACTGGTCTTTTGATTCGCCACAACGTTGGTGGCCTGTTCGAGCAGCCGCCGATGGTTTTCCTGGCCCTCGATGATCGCCTGTTCGATCTGGACCTTGGGGTCGGCTTTTTCATTGAACTTGCCGGTGAGGGCGGCCGTCAGGTAGGCCCAGGCGCGAGAGACGAGCTTGATCATGGCTGGAATCGTAGTGACGTTGACCGCTCTGCCCGCGACCGCCCGCCGTCCCTGAATGTTCCCCGAGACGGGTTGGGGGTTGCGCGCAGCGGTTGGGGGCTCAGGACATGCTGCGCGCAACCCCCAATGTTGCGCGCAACCCCCAATGCTGCGCGCAACCCCCAACCGATCGGGTAAGAGGGAACTTCGAGTGCACGACGCGAAGGTTCAGGCTGGCATCGCCATCGGGGGTTGCGCGGCGACGCTGCCCGAGCGGCTGATCGCACTCGTCTCCTCCATCGCCCGGCGCAGCGCTTCCATCTCCAGCACGACCGCGTCGACGCCTGCGCCAAGGTCGCCCACGTCGTCGCCCGTCGCCGACGACACCGACAGCTCGATGCCTCGCGCGACCAACTCGTCGAGCTGCGCGTTGAGCTTGGCGAGCCTGTCCTCCGTGCGCTGCGAAAGATCCACGAGTCGCTGCGCCGATTCGAGCTGGCTCATCAACGAGTCTCGACGAGCCTCCAGCGACGCTGCACGCGACGGGTCGCGGTTCGAGCGCAACGTCGCCTCGGCCTGCTGATACTCACCATTCTTGGTTCGCACGTCGAGGTCACGGATGGCGTCGTCGAGCTGGTCTCCCTTGACGGCGATCGTCCAGCACTCGTTGACGGCGTCGTGGACCCGTGCGGAGATGTCGCGGAGCTTGTCGCGCAACGGCCCCTTGGCGGTCGACTGCACCGCCCGCTCGAAGCGTCCCTGTGACTGCTGGGCCGAGATGACCGATCGACGCCACGGGTCGCCAATCGCGAACGGGTCGATGGTCGTTGGGGCGAGCTGACCGCGGAGCACCTCCTTGGGACGCAGGCGTCGCAGCGTCATGGCGAGCCAGGCCACGCCTCCGGCAACAAGCCCGATCGGCCCGGCGGCGGCGATCGTGACGCCGCCGATCGCTCCGGCGACCAGCAACGACGTCGGCGACATGAGTGCCTCCGCAAGGCGGCGGGGCCCGATCCGTGCGATGGCCTCGGCAGTGGCGTCAGAGGAACTCACGCTCCCGACGCTACCGCCCGGCCGATCGGTTGCACGGCGTCGCACCCACGGCCACCGTCGTCCTGCGCCTTGGGGGTTGCGCGCAGCATTGGGGGTTGCGCGCAGCATTG